>NZ_LANI01000036.1 GCF_000982415.1 Kiloniella litopenaei | reverse complement strand
GCAATTTGCGAGGACTTTGTCAGCAGTCTGAGGCGGCCAGAGAGGCCGCCTTTATTATGTACTGTGTCCTGTCCAGAAATCAGTTTAGCTGAGTTTTCCGTGGCAATGTTTGTATTTTTTGCCTGATCCACAAGGGCATGGTGCATTACGGCTGATTTTACCCCAGGTAGATGGATCGTTTTGATCAAATTCTTTTGCTTGTACGGTCGTCGTACCACCTTCTTGTGCCGGGTCCTGTCTTGACTCGTGCATTTCCTGTTGCTGACGTGGAACCGTTGCGTTTTCAGGTGTCTGTAGCTCGAAACGATGCATGAGCATTGTAAGCTCGTCACGAACGGAATCGAGCATGGATTCAAACATCTCAAAAGCTTCGCGTTTATATTCATCCAGCGGATTTTTTTGCCCGTATGCGCGTAAACCAACAGCTTGCTTCAGGTGGTCAAGGGACAGCAAGTGTTCTTTCCACTGTTTGTCCAGAACCATGAGAAGTAGCTGTTTTTCCAAAGAGCGCATCACTTCGGGGCCATAGTTGGCTGTCTTAGCTGCCATTTTCTCGTTACTGGCTTGTAGAATTCGATCCAGAATTTCCTGATCGGCAATGCCTTCTTCTTCGGCCCAGTCTTTAACCGGAAGATCCATGGCAATAAGACGCAAGCATTCTTCGTGCAGGCTGTCCAGCTCCCACTGTTCCGCATAGGCATTGGCCGGAATAGTGCGTGTTACAAGATCTTCGAGAACCTCATGGCGCATGGAAGCGACAGTGTCTTTAACTTCCTCTGCTGACATGACCTCTTTGCGCTGTTCGTAAATAACCTTACGCTGGTCATTCATCACATCATCAAATTTGAGGATGTTCTTACGAATTTCAAAGTTTCTGGCTTCGACTTTTTTCTGTGCTTTTTCCAAAGCCTTGTTCACCCACGGGTGAATAATGGCTTCACCGTCTTCAAGGCCGAGTTTCTGGAGCATTGAATCCATGCGCTCGGACCCGAAGATACGCATCAGATCATCTTCGAGGCTGAGGAAGAATTTGGAAGCACCGGGGTCTGACTGACGACCGGAACGTCCGCGAAGCTGATTGTCGATACGACGGCTTTCATGGCGTTCGCTACCGATCATAAACAGGCCACCAGCCTTGTTTACGATTTCTTTGTTCGCGGCAACTTCAGCAGATATTTCCGCAGCTTTTGCCTGTTTCTGGGCTTCGTCAGTTATGCCGAGCGTTTCTTGCTCGATCCGCATTTCTTCGTTACCACCCAGTTTAATATCTGTTCCTCGACCAGCCATATTCGTTGCGATGGTGACCGCGCCGGGTGAACCCGCTTGTGCAACAATCATGGCTTCCTGTTCGTGGTATCTCGCATTGAGAACCTTGTGCTCAATCTTTTCTTTCTTGAGCAAGGCAGAAAGGTATTCTGATTTCTCAATCGTTACGGTACCAACCAACACAGGTTGCTGACGCTCGTGGCATTCTTTGATCTGTTTAACAATTGCGGCGTCACGTTCCTGACCTGTGCGATAAACTTCATCATCGTGGTCAATACGGATACAGGGCAGGTTGGTCGTCATGGAAATAACGTCCAGCGCATAAATTGCCGAGAATTCTTCGGCCTCTGTCATCGCTGTACCTGTCATCCCGGCCAATTTCGGATAAAGTCGGAAATAGTTCTGGAATGTAATTGATGCCAGAGTCTGATTTTCCTGCTGAATATCCGCACCTTCTTTCGCCTCTAGGGCCTGGTGGAGACCTTCTGAGAAGCGACGGCCTTCCATCATACGGCCCGTGAATTCATCAATAATAACAACTTTGTTATCTTTGACGATGTAATCTTTATCGCGCTGGAATAGTTTGTGCGCTTTCAGGGCCTGATTGATATGGTGCAGTGTGCTGACATTCTCAATCTCGTAGAGAGATCCCTGCATGACGCCGTCGTTTATGAGTTTTTGTTCAATAAAATCGACACCTTCGTCTGTCAGGGTTACAGACCGGGTCTTTTCATCAAGCTCATAATGTTCCTCGCTTAGGGAGGGAACGTACTTGTTAATCGTGATATAGCTTTCTGATGAATCCTCTGCCGGGCCAGAAATAATAAGCGGGGTTCTGGCTTCATCGATGAGGATCGAATCTACCTCATCCACAATTGCATAGTTGAATTCTCTTTGAACCATCTGGTCGATTTCAAACTTCATATTGTCACGAAGGTAATCGAAGCCGAGTTCATTGTTGGTGGCATAGGTGATGTCACAATTGTAAGCAAAGGCGCGTTCTTCTTCGCCCTGACCCGGGAAGACACAGCCAACGGTCATGCCCAGGAAGCGATAGATCTGTCCCATCCATTCCGCGTCACGCTTGGCTAGATAATCGTTGACGGTAACGACGTGAACACCCTTGCCTTCGATTGCGTTCAGATAAACAGGCAAAGTTGCAACAAGTGTTTTACCTTCACCAGTTGCCATTTCACTGATCATGCCACGATGCAGGACGATGCCACCCATCATCTGGACATCGAAGTGTCTTAAACCAAGTGTTCTGCGCGATGCTTCACGAACCGTGGCAAATGCTTCGGGAAGAATATCGTCGAGAGTTTCCCCTTGCTGCAGGCGATTACGAAATTTCTCTGTCTGTTCCTTGAGATCATCATCAGATAGCTTTTCAAGCTCTGATTCAAAGCTATTGATCGACAGGACAATAGAGTTAAGGCCTTTTAGGTAACGGTCATTGGCAGAGCCAAACATCCGCTTCACAAGCGCGCCGAGCATAGATTACCCCTTGCGTGAAAACGCAGTTCAAAATTTGGTTATAAAAAGTCAATGTGAGACATAGGGCGCAGGCTACCGGATGTCAATGTGAAGCTGGAGTCAATGGGAGGAAAATCACCAACAGAGCTTGTTTTTGATTCTGGCGGTTATTGAATGTGTTTATTTCCACGATACTTGCTTTAGGTTGTAGTGACTTTGTTGTAAGTAAGGATAAACTTTTAATTTCTTCTGAGCGGGAGCCAGAACTTAAATGAATTTTTGCAAAGTCATTATCCTGTCCACTCTATTGGTAGCAGTTGGTTTTCCATCGAATGGCAAAGCACAGCAAAGCTATGAAGATGAATGGAAAAAAGAACAACGAGAAAGTGGTGGCAAACTTCTAAAGTTTCTTTTTGGGGATAGTGACGAAGAGGACGAAGATCCAGAGAATAACTCTGATCCTGCGAATAATCCGGGGATAGAGGAAGAGGTGACGCCTGTAAAACAGACGGATAATCCTTCAGATCCTTCTGAGGATGAAAATATAAACAGCGTTGATGACACTGTAATCGAGACTGAAAAGGTCGAGTCATCACCTGTACCATCACCCGTGATAGTCGAATCTGTGCCTGAAACTCCCGAGGTTCAAGTTGTCCCCGGGCAGGAAAGGGACGGTTTGGCTCCACCACCTGGGTTTACCGAAGAAGTCGAGAAAAAAATAGAAAATAGTCCTAAGAAAGAACCTGAAAACACTACTCCCGAGGACAGTATTGTTGTTGAAGGGTTATCAACGGCGCCAATTTCTGAGAAGGCAAATCCAGAAAATGTCGGTAATCAGGAAGATACTCAGACTGCACCAAAAGAAACACCCAATATAACCCTGACAAAAACGGAAAGTGAATTAGAACGATTGGATCGAGAAAATCCCGTCGTTGCTGTTGTTGAAGGGGACGAGATCTATTGGCAGGACATAACGCAAGCAGCAAAAAAGTTGCCAGAGCAATATCAGGGACAGTTGGAAACAATGTTTCCTATTCTACTGGATCGCGCCATTGATCTGAAGTTGTTGGCTCATGCTGGCGCAGATGCCGATATGGATGAAAAAGAAGATGTAAAAAGAAAGCTGGCCATTGCAGAGGAAAAAATTATCCGCGATGCCTATCTGGAGCAACAGTTGAATGAAATGATTACAGAGGCCATGCTTCGGGATAGATATTTCGCTTTGTTAAGAGAGAACATTGTCAACGCAGAGATTAGGGCGCGACATATTCTTGTCGAGACACGTAACGAAGCTTTGGCTTTGATCATTGCTTTGGATAATGGCGCAGAATTTCATTTGCTGGCTAAAAAATTCTCCAAAGGTCCATCGGCTGAAAAGGGCGGTGATCTGGGGTGGTTCAAACAAAAAGACATGGACCCCGAGTTTGCATCCGCTGCATTTTCTTTGGTTCCGGGTTCTTACACAAAAGCACCCGTGGCCACGGACTTTGGTTGGCATGTTATCAAGCTGGAAGACAGGCGAGACGTTAAGCAACCAACGTTTGAATCTATGAGATCTGAAATTAAAGAACAGGTTAGCCGTGAATTAGTGGCCCATATGGTCCGGGATCTTCGAAAAGACGCGGATATATCTGTTTTTCCGGCTAATTGATTAAGCTCTTAGCCTGTCGAATTAATTAAAAATGTACATATCGCCTTTCTCTTGACACAGTCATGAGATTTGGTGCTGATCGATAAATGGGAATGACAGTAAAAAGCTGTCCCCAGAATGTAATAAATAAGGAGTTATCTTTATATGTCTGCGAAACAGATTATTTTTCCTCTTGTCGGTATCGTTGCCCTCGCTGGTGCTGCGTATGCTGGTTATTCCTATGGAGTAAAAGGGGGAACACTACCTTTCCTGGGTGGTGATCAGGCTGCTGAGGTAGCATCAGATGCTCCTGTTGGGGATGACCCGGTTATGGCCAAGGTCGGTGACATTGAAATTCGCCGCTCAGAAGTTGTTAAGTTTGCGGAAAGCATTCCAAACATTCCCCAGGAACAGATCGAGCTTATTTTGCCAGAGCTAGTCGGTCAGGTTGTTGACTTGAAGCTGATTACAAAAGAAGCAACATCAAGTGGCTTGGGGAATGACCCGGAAGTTCAAAAACGTGTTCGTGATGTAAAAGAGAGAATTCTGGTAGAGGTTTTCTTGAACAGAGCGCTGGAAAAAGAAGTTACCGACGCCGCTGTTGAAAAAGCCTATCAAGATTATTTGACTGAAAATCCACCGGTACGCGAAGTTTCTGCCCGCCATATTCTTGTGGAAGAAGAAGAAACGGGTAAAGACTTGATCAAACAATTGGATGAAGGTGCTGATTTTGCCACTTTGGCCAAAGAACATTCAACTGGCCCAAGTGGCCCTGGTGGAGGGGATTTAGGTTTTTTCCAGGCTGAACAGATGGTCAAACCTTTTTCTGATGCTGCCTTTGGTATGAAGGTAGGGGAACATTCTACTGCGCCTGTACAAACCAGATTTGGTTGGCACGTTATTAAAGTTGATGCAGAACGTGATTCTGAGCAACCAACAAAAGAACAGTTAGATGGCCAGCTGCGTTCTGAACTTTCAAGAAGTGCATATGAGGGTATTGTCGAGAACCTCAAAAATGGGGTAGAGATTGAAATAATTGGTGCTGAGGCTGAAGAGGTCGCGCCGGCAGAAGGTGAAGATAAGCCAGAAGGTGAAGAAAAACCTGCCAGCGAATAATAATAAAGAGCCCGGTTTTACCGGGCTTTTTTATTGCTGCTGAAATCTGGTTGTACATAGGTAGGATTAGTTTTTATGGAACTGCAAAAATCTCCGCTCGCGCCTGCGAGTTTTCCGGAAATGCCCGAAATTAATGGTGTATCGCTTTCAACAAAAGCTTGCGGTGTTAAGTACAAGGGGCGTGCAGATGTTCTTTTGATGAGCTTTGACGAAGGAACAACCATCGGCGGCGTGTTAACACGTTCCCTTACCTGTTCTGCACCAGTTGAATGTTGTCGTGACCATTTGAAGTTTGGTGAAGCCAGAGCAATTGTTGTTAATTCTGGTAACGCAAATGCTTTTACAGGGCGATTGGGCGAGGAGTCTGTTTCCCGGACGGTGTCAGCAACGGCAAAAGAACTGAATTGTTCTGAGAATGCCGTTTTTATTGCCTCTACTGGGGTTATTGGTGAACCCTTGCCTGATGAGAAAATAACATCTGCCTTGGGTGATCTGAAAGCAAATCTAGGCCCGAATAGTTGGCGCGATGCAGCCGAAGCTATTATGACAACTGATACCTTTGCCAAAGGGGCAACTATCAAAACCCAGATTGATGGCAAGGTTGTAACAATAAATGGTATCGCCAAAGGCTCAGGAATGATTGCCCCTGATATGGCAACAATGCTGAGTTTTATTGCAACTGATGCAGCCTTATCCCCGGCAATGGTACAAAATCTGATCTCAAGCGGCGCAGATCTCTCTTTTAACGCGATCACGGTTGATAGTGATACTTCGACAAGCGATACGGTTCTGTTATGTGCAACAGGAAAAGCCGGAAATACAATTTATAATGACATCAACGCGCCTGAGCTTGCAGATTTTATTCAGGCACTGAATTCAGTTCTAAAGGATTTGGCCCACCAAGTCGTTCGTGATGGTGAAGGTGCAAGTAAATTCATTTCTATTGCAGTGACCGGAGCCGAAACAGACCAGGCCGCCCGACGTGTCGGGTTGGCAATTGCCAATTCTCCCTTGGTGAAAACCGCCGTTGCTGGTGAAGATGCCAATTGGGGACGTGTTGTCATGGCTGTTGGCAAGTCAGGCGAACGGGCCGATCGCGACAAGCTTTCCATTGCCATGGGGGGCGTCACGATTGCAAAAGATGGCCAACGGGTTGATGGCTTTGACGAAGCTCCTGTTGCAAAGCATATGCAAGGGCAAGAGATTTCTATTGCGGTTGATATTGGCATTGCTGATGGACAGGCAACAGTTTGGACCTGTGATTTGACGCATGGCTATATTGAAATCAATGCGGATTATCGTAGTTAAAGTTTCTATGACGCTGATCAGATGAAATTCTGGGATCAGATAAGATTCTGGGATCAGATAAGATTCTGGGGTCAGATAAAATTCAGGATATATTTATGAGCTCTTCTGAAGAAGAACAGGGATGTTGGGCCGCTGAAAAGAGGTCTGAAACTGACAAGCCCATCGTGCTTGTGGCTGCGGCAGCTTTGGTTGACAGTGACGGGCGGGTTTTGTTGGCGCAGCGTCCAGAGGGCAAATCTATGGCTGGTCTATGGGAATTTCCAGGGGGCAAAGTCGATCCGGGTGAAACCCCGGAACAGGCTTTGGTGCGTGAATTGAAGGAAGAGCTGGACATAGATACCCGTTCATCCTGTCTTGCGCCGATTGCCTTTGCTTCCCATAGCTACGATGATTTTCACCTGTTGATGCCGTTGTTTGTGTGCCGGATCTGGGAAGGAAACGTTACGGCCCTTGAAGGGCAAGAATTTGCATGGGTCCGCCCTGTACGGCTACGGGATTACCCGATGCCGCCAGCTGATGAGCCTTTGGTGGCATTGTTACGAGATTTACTATAAACTTTATTGCAGTAGTTACAGTGACCAGTCTTGCGCTTTAAATGATAAGTCTGATTTCTGAATTGCGTGGGGATTAACAGGCATCTTTTTAGGGGTGCGTCGGTGTCATGTACTGGCGCAATTGGGGTTAATGTCAACACTGGTCAACCGGAACATCACGCTTAAGGGGCGAAGAACCTCTCTGCGTCTGGAACCGGATATGTGGGAAGCACTTTTTGAAATTTGTGTACGTGAGAATTGCCCGATCGGTGAACTCTGTACTCAAATCGACGAAGCGAAAGAAGACTCTTCACTGACTGCGGCAATTCGTGTGTATATTTTGATATATTTTCGAAATGCGGCTGCGGCAGAGCAACCTTCGGAAACTCAAAGGGCTATGGGCGAAGCTAGCTAGCAACTGAGAATCAGTTTTTAATTAATTTTGGTTTCTTCTGTATCCAAAAAATCTGAAAGACGTTCTGTTGCGCTTCCTGGTCTTAACGGTTGTTGCTGGGATGCGTGTGGTGCCCAGCCCGCAAGATATACGATATCAAAGGTGACATTAATTCGTCCTTCGGAATCAGAGAACTTTTCCTGATAAAGTTGCGCTGCTTTTAAAAGTGTCTCTCTGCGGGTAAAAGTTTTTCGCCTGTTATGAATGGCATTGGTTTCACCCATACCCCTGAGCTCTTTCATTAAGTCAAAGGCGTTCGTATAGCTGACTTCGATACGGTCAAAATCCGAAACAGGTAAGGCAAATCCGGCTCTTTGGAGTAGGGCACCCGCATCTTTTACATCAATAAGCGGTGATACTCTGGGGCTTACACCTCCTTCGACATTCATTTCAGCTTCCATCAGACAGGCACGAAGTTCTTTCAGGCTTTCCCCGCCAATCATAGAGGCCAAAAATAACCCGTCGGCTTTGAGGTTTTGATGAGCTTGCAAAAGAATACCCGGTAGATCGTTAACCCAATGTAGGCACAGATTACTGATGACAAGGTCGTATTTCTGGGATGATTGCGGTAAGATTTCTTCGGTTATGCCGATTTCTTTTAAACGGCTAGAGGGCGATTCCATCGGCAGTGTTTGCGTTTCAGATAGGAACGTTGCAGATGTAAATTCTTGTATGCCACCTCGGGCCCCAAGAGTTTCCTTTAGAATTCTGTGATTCGATCCTAGGTCAAGTGCTTTGGGAAAATCACGGGCGATATCTATGAGCCGATCCCCCAATCGATCGGCGACCTCTCTGAAAAGAAAGTCATGATTTTCAATTTTGTCTTGGGCGCGTTGATGATGCTGATTTACAGATTGGCGGTCGAATATATAGATATCAGTCATGGCGGAACCCAGTAAGCCCATAGATCAAAGTACAGAAGAGATAATTTTCTGCTTATAGCAGATTGCCTCTTGATGACCAGATCAATTAACATGCCCCATGCATATCATCAGGGCATTGTTACCAGGTCTTTTTAACAAGGGCGTAAATTATCTGTTCCCACCTGTCTGTGGGAACTGTGATTGTGCAATATGGGACAACGCCGGGATCTGTCCCAACTGTTGGAAGGATCTTACTTTTATTTCCGGCGCGTGTTGCAAGTTGTGTGGCTACCCTTTTGAACTATCCCACGGGGATGATTTGGTTTGCGGCGAATGCCTTAAGTCGCCCAAAAAATTTGATCAGTGTCGGGCCGCACTGGTTTATGATGTATTTAGCAAAGATATGATCATTGGATTCAAGCATGCAGATAAAACCTATCTGAGGGCTCTTTTTACACAATGGCTGTCATTGTGTGGCCAAGACATTATTAATGAAGCTGACTTTATCATCCCTATACCGCTCCATCGAAGACGCTTGTTAAAACGTCGGTATAACCAGGCAGGGCTATTAGCCCAAGGTGTTGCGCGTCTTCATCATAAAAAATATACACCGGACTTACTCTTGAGAACTAAAAACACATCTTCTCAAGGACAGTTTTCCATGTCTGGCCGGTGGCGTAATGTGCGGAATGCATTTGTATTAAACAGTAAATTCAAAGATGAAATCTACGGCAAACATATTGTCTTGATTGATGATGTCTATACCACAGGGGCAACACTGGACAGTTGTGCCCGGACCCTCAAAAATGCTGGCGCCAGCACTGTTAGCGCGGTTGTTTTGGCTCGGGTAACAAAAGAGTGATGAAGTTTGGCAGACAAAATTTTATTGCCAGATACTGTAATTTATTAGTAAGTGCCTAAATAGAGTTACGCACGGGCTTTGATATCGCTGTCTGTGTATGTGACCACAGCTAGAATAGGATTATTTCTTTATGGCCGAAGTTGTTGTTTATTCCAGTATGCTTTGCCCCTATTGCATACGTGCAAAAAAGTTGCTGAAAAGCAAAGGTGTTGCATTTAACGAAATTGACGTAATGATGGAACCCCGCCGCAAACCCGAAATGGTTGAGAAGGCAGGTGGTCGTACCTCTGTGCCTCAAATTTTCATTGATGGTGAACATATCGGCGGCTGTGATGAACTCATGGCATTGGAAAGCGCTGGAAAACTAGACAGCAAACTTGAAAACAGGATTGCCTCTTGAATACTTTCAAAGCGGCTTGTGTGCAGCTAACAGCAGATCGTGATGATGACGTTACATTAGGGCCGGCTTGTGATCTGATTCGTCAGGCGCATGGCTTGGGCGCCGAGTATGTTCAGACACCTGAATGTACAACGATGATGGAGCCAAATAAAAAGCTTACGCTAGAAAAGGCTTTGCCAGAGAAAAATCATCCTTCGGTAAAAGCGTTTTCTGAGCTTGCCGCTGAGCTTGGGATCTGGCTGCACATTGGTTCTTTGATTGTTGGTACACAAGAGAAACGTGCGGCTAATCGGGCGTTTTTATTTTCCCCGCAAGGCGAGATTGCGGCCCGGTATGACAAAATTCATATGTTTGATGTGGTCATTCCCGATGGCCAGTCCTATCGTGAATCCGCGACTTTCAGGCCCGGTGAACAAGCCGTTGTTGCCAAGCTTCCTTGGGCTGAGTTGGGTATGGCGATCTGCTACGACGTTCGCTTCCCCTATCTGTTTCGGGCACAGGCTAAAAAAGGCGCTACGATCTTGACCGCCCCGGCTGCTTTTACGAAGTTTACGGGGGAAGCACATTGGCATACTCTTTTAAAAGCGCGTGCAATAGAAAATGGCTGTTTTGTTATAGCTGCCGGACAATGTGGCGTTCATGCGGAAGGACGTGAAACATACGGCCATTCCCTAGTTATTGCGCCTTGGGGGGAAATCCTCGCTGATGGAGGTGACCAACCGGGTGTAATTGTTGCCGATATTGATCTAGATCGCGTGAAGCAAGCGCGAGATATGGTCCCTTCCATAAATCATGACCGAGATTTTACGCTAAGTTGATCGCGTTCCCATTATAGTGAATTCACAGCGCATATGCGCTGAACAACAGCAGGGGTTGGCTCTGCTGTTGTTGTTTCTTCATAGCTCTGAACCTTGAGATGTGGAGAGTAATGTCTAAGAAGTTCTTGGGATTTTAAGAGAAAATCAGGGTTTTTGGGCCGCCCGAATTTTTCATTGCCGATCATAAATGTCTCATAGATCAAAGCGCCGCCGGGGATTAATAGCTCGGAAAGCAAAGGTAGGAGAGGGCGGTAGAGGTAGTTGGTCACAATAATGCCGCCAAACTTCCTTTCTGACAGAGGAAAAGAACTCCCATCTTCCAGATCGGTCTGGATAATCTCGGCGCCAGGGAAATCTTTTAAGTCTTCAAGGGCATCAATGTTTTTATCGACAGCGGTCACGTAGTGTCCTGACATTAAGAACAGACGTGCATGGCGTCCCGCACCACAGGCAAGATCCAGAACATCACTGCCTTCTGGGATGTATCCTGCGTGTTTCAGTACCCATGAAGATGGTTCGCTCATAACCTGTGCCCCTTGATGCCGTAAAGTGAAACAGTCTGTTAAAGAGTGTTGATGTATATTGACTACTGTCTGATGCTTTTATTGGCAATAACTTCTGGCAGCTTAGGCTTGACCATTGCAGATTTCATCGGCCATAACCATATCCCGTGCACGATGAACAGTAGGAATAAAGCAGGGTTAAAATGATTCTTTTCGATTTGAAATGCGAAAACGATCACGTTTTTGAAGCTTGGTTTAAAGATAATGCAGCTTTTAAGGATCAATCCGAAAAGGGGATTGTTCTGTGTCCCAACTGTTCTTCTAAAAAGGTTAAAAAGGCTTTGATGGCGCCAAACGTCAGCCTTGCCAACAGTGAGAAGAAGCAGGCTTCAACATCTGAGCTTGCCAAGGCGCAAAAATTTATCTCTGAAGCCCAAAAAGCCATCGAAAATAATTTTGATTATGTTGGTAAAGATTTTGCCTCGGAAGCCCGTAAGATTCATTACGGCGAATCAGATAAAAAGAATATTTATGGCGAAGCCAGCGAAACAGATGCAAAAAGTCTAAAGGAAGAAGGTGTTGCCTTTGCAACCATTCCTTGGAAAACAAAAGAGGACGCTTAAAAGCGTTCCACTGTAAGCATTGGTCTTTATAAACTTAATTCGGGGTTTCTTTGGCAGAAATGTTCTCTCGTGAAGCCTGATTGAGCTGTTATTGTGGCTTCTCGGCAATTAGCATGTAGTTCACATCCAGATCTTTGGCATCCTGATACCATTTGTCTTGCAGTGGGTTATAGACAATTCCCATCAGATCTTCGGCTTCAAGCCCATTGCGACGCAGAAGGTCCACGAATTCTGACGGGCGCAAAAACTTGTCCCACTCGTGGGTTCCGCGTGGTACCCATCGCAACAGGTATTCAGCACCGACAATGGCGAGAAGATAGGATTTTTTTGTCCGGTTCAGGGTCGATCCAAACATCGTGCCGCCGGGCTTCACTAGGGTTGCGCAATCCCGGGTATAGGCCTCGACATCTGCAACATGCTCAATAACTTCCATATTGATGACAGCATCGAATTGTGCGCCTTGTTCCACCAGTTCTTCAGCGGTCATATGCCGGTAATCCATTTCAAGGCCGCTTTCTTCGGCATGGATGCGGGCGATTTCTATGTTCCGATGAGAGGCGTCAATACTTGTGACTTTTGCGCCAAGCCGGGTCAATGGTTCTGACAGCAAGCCGCCGCCACATCCGATATCAAGAACTGTAAGGCCCTTGAGTGGCGTGAGGTCCGTAATATCGCGATTATGTTTTTTGGCAAGGTGATCGCGAATGTAGCTAATGCGGACAGGATTTAATTGATGAAGTGGTTTAAATTTACCCAAAGGGTCCCACCATTCATCTGCCATCGCCGCAAACTTTGATATTTCTTGCGGATCGACAGTAATGCCGGATGCTTCATCTTTTTCAGGAGCCTGAGCTGCATTCATCTTGTTTTCTTGCCACTTTCCTTGTCACCGTTCCTTTGGGTAAGGAGGTGAGAGAATTTTCATCACATTGACACTATTTCACAATTTACATGTGTGATTTCGTTCGTTTTTCACACGCATTTTCTTGCGTCGCTGTGCCGTGCAGAGTATGGATATGTCGAGCCTTGAGAGCAACCGTTTGAAAGTGGTTTTTTAACGGTAGTGTTCGGGGCAGTGATATTAAATATATATTTCCTCACAGGATGAGTTCCGATGGCCCGAGTCGTTATGAAATTCGGTGGCACCTCGGTTGCTGATCTTGACCGAATCCGCAACGCTGCAAAGCGCGTTAAGCGAGAGGTTGAGGCAGGAAACGAGGTTGCGGTAGTTGTCTCCGCAATGGCTGGTGTGACCAACCAGCTAGTCAATTATGTTCAAGATGCTGGTTCGCTCTATGATCTTCGCGAGTATGATACGGTTGTATCATCTGGTGAACAGGTGACGTCAGGTTTGCTTTCAATCGTGTTACAGGATATGGGCATCAATGCCCGGTCCTGGCTTGGTTGGCAAAGCCCTATTGTGACAAATGCAGCACATGGTAGCGCCCGGATTGAACGCATTGAGGTCGATGACATCATTCGCCGTTTCGGTGAAGGTCAGGTTGCTGTCTTTGCCGGTTTTCAGGGTGTTGGTCCTGATGGCCGCATTTCAACATTGGGCCGGGGCGGCTCTGATACCTCTGCTGTAGCGATTGCGGCGGCTCTTAAGGCGGATCGGTGTGACATCTATACGGACGTTGATGGTATCTATACGACTGATCCTCGTATCGTGACCAAAGCCCGCAAGATGGAAAAAATCACCTATGAAGAAATGTTAGAGCTTGCTTCCCAGGGGGCAAAGGTTTTGCAAACCCGCTCGGTCGAAATGGCTATGAAGCATGGGGTGCGCGTTCAAGTTCTTTCCAGCTTCGAAGACAAGCCCGGAACTTTAGTTGTAGACGAGGAAGAAATCGTGGAACAGGCAATTGTAAGTGGCATCGCCTATAATCGTGATGAAGCGAAAATCACACTCCGTAGCGTAAGAGATACACCGGGGGTTGCGGCAAGCATCTTTGGTCCTTTGACTGACAATGCAATCAATGTGGACATGATTGTTCAAAATATTTCAGCCGATAAAAAAACCACAGACATGACCTTTACTGTTGCCAAGGCTGATTTGGACAGAGCAATCAAAGTTCTAGAAGACAGCAGCAACGGACTGAAATATGACAGTCTGGATTCAGATCCTGCGGTTGCAAAGATCTCTGTGATCGGTGTTGGTATGCGTTCTCACGCGGGTGTTGCCCAAAAAATGTTCTCTGCCTTGGCCGAGAAGGGGATCAATATCGAAGTAATTTCGACATCTGAAATTAAAATTTCTGTTCTGGTTGCCGAAGAATACACCGAGCTGGCATTGCGTAGTTTGCACACTGCATACGGCCTTGATTCAGAAGATTAATATTATAGTATTAATTCTGTAATCGGTTTTCGTAGATAAGCAGTACTTTAAAACCGACATGGGATTATTGTGTTGGGTTATTGGCCCCGGGCTATTGGCTCTGGGCTAATAACCCAATATTTATAAGAACCTGAAATATTTCACTGGTTGCGAGGACGCTGAATCTGATGACAGGCAAGAATGACAAAACATCGGCTTGGGGTGGATCTCGTCGTTTGTTGAAGCTCTTGCGCGACCAGATGAAGGGCAAGTCCACCAATCAGGAACGCTTGGCGCAAACAGTTAACCTTATCGCGCGGGATATGAACGCAGAAGTTTGTTCTATCTATGTGATGCGCCGGGGAGAATATCTGGAACTTGCGGCGACTATGGGGCTGAAACCCGAAGCCGTATACCAAACACGTTTGCATAAAGGCGAAGGTATTGTTGGACAGTGCGCGGCACTGGCCCTGCCCATGGCGGTTTCTGATGCGCCACGTCACCCTAATTTTGCCTATCGTCCTGAAACAGGTGAAGAACCTTACCAGTCCATGTTAGGGGTTCCGATTTTGCGGAGCGGACGTGTTCTGGGGGTTATCGCCGTCCAGAATGTCACGCACCGTCACTATGATGAAGAAGAAGTCGAGGCCTTGGAAACCATTGCCATGGTTCTGGCCGAACTTATCGCAGGGGGGGCGCTTTCTGTTTCTGCACTGGAAGCAGAGAGCTCCAAAGAGGAGCTTGAGAAACCTGATCGGATAAAAGGCCTTTGCCTGAACGAAGGTATGGGGATTGGTGAGGCTGTTTTCCATAACCGGGGTATCGTCATTAACCGCATCATTGCGGATGATATAGACGAAGAAGTCGAGCGTCTGGAAAAAACCGTCAAGGAAATGCGCTCGTCCATAGACGAGATGCTGACCCGAACCGATATTGCCGCGATGGGCGAACAGCGCGAGGTCCTTGAAACTTACCGGATGTTTGCCGAAGATCGGGGATGGGTCGGCAAAATTACCGAGGCCATTCGCGTTGGGGGGATGACAGCAGAAGCGGCGGTTCAGAAAATTCAGAATGAAACCCGTTCCCGCATGAGCAAGATCAGTGATCCGTACCTGAGGGAACGTCTTGCGGATTTGGATGATCTCGCCAATCGGCTATTACATCATTTACTTGACCTGGATGAAGATAAGCCAGAGTTACCCGATGAATTCGTTCTTTTGGCGCGTACTCTTGGTCCGGCAGAACTACTTGATTATGACTGGGACCGTTTGAAAGGCGTTATCCTGGAAGAAGGATCTCCTACAGCTCATGTGGCCTTAGTGGCACAAGCCTTGGAACTTCCTATTATTGGGCGCTGCCGAGATGTTTTGACCCGTGTCCGCGAGGGGGACATGGTTGTTCTGGATGCCTCGCATGACCAAGTTTTTGTTCGCCCAAAAGATGATGTTCTTAGAACTTTACGGACCAGTGTCAAAGACAAGAAACTTCGTTGGGAAGAGGTGTCCGCGGCCAAAGAATTAGCCCCTGTCAGTCTGGATAATCAACGTATTTCACTCAACGTCAATGTCGGCTTGTTAATGGATTTACCCCATATGCATGCGGCAGGGGCCGATGGTGTGGGGCTGTATCGGACCGAAGTTCCTTTTATGGTTCGCAAGTCCTTGCCCGATGTTTCCGAGCAAACTGAACTATATCGCAAAGCTATGGATCGGGCCGAAGGGAAGCCTGTTGTGTTCCGAACACTGGATGTTGGCGGTGACAAGGTCTTGCCCTATTGGTCAAGTATCGCCGAAGAAAATCCGGCCATGGGATGGCGTGCTATTCGTATTGGGCTGGATCGTCCTGCCTTATTACGTCAGCAGTTGCGTGCTCTTATTCGGGCCTGTGCGGGGCGTCAGCTTGATGTGATGTTCCCGATGATATCGGAAACCGCAGAGTTTAAGGCTGCACGGGCTTTACTTGATCGTGAATTGGAGCGAGAAAAAACTATTGGTGGTACGCTGCCCGAAAAGATAAGAGTCGGCGCAATGTTAGAGGTTCCGGCACTGATCTGGCAGCTGATCCCGCTATGCAAAGAAGTGGATTTTCTGTCTGTTGGCAGTAATGATTTGTTGCAGTTCGTTTTTGCAACGGATCGAGGGAACACAAGGTTGGCACGACGGTATGATGCTTTAAGTCCTGGTGTTTTGAAAATGATGCGGAATATTGCGGAAACAACACATAAGGCCGGGGTCGATCTTTCTTTGTGTGGTGATATGGCGGGCCAGCCAATCGAAGCCATGGCACTTATTGGGTGCGGTTTTAAATCGTTGTCGATGCCTGCCCAACAAGTTCCAGATGCAAAAAAAATGGTGCGTTCGTTGAATGTGGATAGCATCAAGGAATTTATAACTGGGTTGCTAGAGAAACCAGATCATAGTGTGCGAAGTGAATTAGAGAACTACGCCAAAACAGCAAACGTTGTGATTTAAAATAGATTTATTTGTTGTTTGTTACTGAATTTGTTACAACTTTCCCCTACGCGCCACAGGTGACTAGAGCCTAATACTTAGGTAATAGTCACAGCTTGCAGGGAGGGGATTGTGGAAGCGATGCCGGAATCACGGGAAAATACATCCGGGGAAGATACCTCGGAAAATAACGAGCCTACTATTACTGTTGCGGAAATTCTTCGCACTGGCCGAGAAAAACGTGGACAGGATTTACGATCTGTCGCGAGTATTCTTCGAATAAGATATGTGTTTCTAGAAGCCATTGAACGTGGCGATTTTGCCAGCTTGCCGGGTGATACCTATGCATATGGTTTTGTACGGACCTATGCGGGCTACCTGAACCTCGACAAAGATGAAATTGTCAGACAGTTCAAACAGGAAGTTCAAAATTATGGTGATCGCAAGCAGTTGGTTTTCCCGACACCGGTTCCTGAGAGTAAAACACCAGGGCTGGCGATTCTTTTAATTTCGGTCATTTTGTTGGGCGTTGCTTATGGCGGATGGACAGCAATATCACGGTTTGACGTGGATATTACAGAATGGGTTCCTTTTTTATCTGAAAAGAAAACCGATACGTCTGTTGAAGAAGAGGTCTCTGCAACTGATCCAGTTGAGGTTACCCCATCCCCTGTTGAGTCAGCTTCTGTTGAGTCAGCATCCGCTGAGAATGTTTCCGAACCTGATGCGGCCATTGTAAACAGTGTGGATTCTGCAAACAGTGCACAATCCGATGACACTCAGACAGCTGAGAATTCGAATACTGAAGACGTATCTGTAAATGAAGCTTCTGGTGTTCTGAGCCAAAATACAGGCGACCAAAATACAGACCAGATGACAGAAACAGTATCGGCAGATACAAGTTCTGAGGCTGTATCGGCTGAAGCCCAATCTCAGGCAGTTCCCGAGGTTCCTGACGTTTCTCTCACCGGGAATGCTGAGCAGGGGGATGCTGTAGTTTCTGAGATAACAAATGATGAGGATGTTGTATCAGATAGCATCGCAACAGAGAATATCGCCGAAGCTGATAACACTGCGTCTGAGATAGAGACATCTGTCGCTGCTGTAACACCACCACCACCGCCAGAACCTGAAGTTTTTGGCGATGAAGTCGAAGCTTCGCCGATTTCTATTCATGCTGAACGGGATACGTGGATGCATATTGTGAATGGATCTGGCGAAGCAATCTTTAGCCGCGTTCTCAGGGCAGGATCAGTTTATAATGTGCCGAACCGGGATGACCTAGTTATGGCCACAGGGAATGCAGGTGGCATTACGATTAAATTGAATGGTAATGATTTGCCCAAGCTCGGTGCGCTAGGGGCAGTGCGCAGAGATATCATACTTTCAGAAGAGGGCCTTTTGGAGTCAATTACGGCAGAATAAACCTTTTACTTCATTAGGTTAGTTCTTAAATATTGAAAGGCGCAGTCATAAAACTGCGCCTTTTCTTTTTTCTGTCACTATTGCAGGTTTGAATAGCTGGTATGACATAAGGGGTTTCAGCTTGAATTATTGTTCAAGAAAGCGCATGTTTCCTCTGCTTTTTTAGGGCACAGAGAGAGTTTGATGAGTATACGTCCTTGGCGAGATATTGTTCGCCGGAAATCACGACAGATAATGGTTGGCAATGTCCCCGTTGGTGGTGACGCCCCTATTACCGTTCAATCCATGACGAACACCTTAACGACAGACGTAAAGGCGACTGTCGAACAAATCCATGCGATGGAAGAAGCTGGTGCTGATATCGTTCGCGTGTCTTGCCCGGATGAAGAATCTTCCCGGGCCTTGAAGGATATCATCAAAGAAGTCTCTGTGCCGATCGTTGCAGATATTCACTTTCATTATAAACGTGCCATCGAAGCCGCTGAATCCGGTGCGGCCTGTTTACGGATTAATCCGGGAAACATTGGTAAGCGCGAGAAAGTGCTGGAAGTTGTCAGCGCAGCAAAGGATCACGGGTGCTCCATGCGTATCGGTGTGAATGCCGGATCGTTGGAAAAACATCTGCTGGACCGTTTTGGTGAACCTTGTCCCGATGCGATGGTGGAATCTGCGCTTGGTCATATCCGGATCCTGGAAGACCTTGATTTCAGAGAGTTTAAAATTTCCTGTAAGGCATCGGATGTTTTCATGGCGGTTGCTGCTTATATGCAATTGGGCGAGGTCTGTGATTATCCGCTGCATATTGGTGTTACAGAAGCGGGTGGCCTGCGCACAGGAACGATTAAATCATCTATTGGTCTTGGAAGTCTTCTGTGGTCGGGGATCGGGGATACTTTGCGGGTTTCGCTGTCTGCTGATCCTGTTGAAGAAATCAAAGTCGGGTTTGATATTCTGAAATCACTTGGCCTGAGGCATCGGGGTGTGAATGTTATTTCCTGTCCATCCTGTGCCCGTCAACAGTTTGATGTGATTAATACTGTTTCTGTTTTGGAAGAACGGTTGAGCCATATTACGACACCGATGACTGTTTCTGTTATTGGCTGTGTGGTGAATGGTCCTGGTGAAGCGACGATGACCGATATTGGTTTGACAGGCGGCGGCAAGGGGACGCATCAGGTATATGTGGCTGGCATGCCTGACCATCGTCTGAAAGATCAAAGTATTGTTGATCATTTGGTGGGCATGATCGAAACCAAAGCCGCAGAAATTGAAGACGCCATTGCCCGGGGTGAAACACCTCAACAGATGGGGCACTAATAACTTTCTCTATGGAACCTCTATAAAAGTACGTGGCACGTTATTGTGGCTATGTACTTTTAAGGGGCTATTCCCTATAACCATTCCGGTTATTTTTAACCGAAACTCTTAATCCTTTATTTCAGGAGAACCCAAACGATGTCTTCTCTTCAACCAGTTCGCGGCACGCATGACCTTTTTGGCGATGATATGCGTCGACATCGCGAAGTGTTGAACATTGGACGCGAGGTTGCCAATCGTTTTGGGTATGACGAGATAATCACACCTATTTTTGAGAAAACAGAAGTTTTCAAGCGGACGCTTGGCGATACGTCAGATGTTGTGACCAAGGAAATGTACACCTTCTCTACCAAGGGAGGGGATGAGATTACGCTGCGCCCGGAAAATACCGCGGGTGTTGCGCGTGCGTTTATGTCTAACGGATTGAGCCAGCAACTACCGGTGAAGTTCTTTTATGGCGGTCCAATGTTTCGCCATGAACGCCCGCAAAAAGGCAGACAAAGACAATTTCACCAGGCTGGCGTAGAGCTTCTGGGGGTTGATAAACCACAGGGGGATGTTGAAATTATTTCCTTGGGGGTGCACTTTCTTAAAGAACTTGGTGTGTATGAAAATACGACGCTGGAACTCAATACACTTGGTGATGTTGAGAGCAGGCAGGCCTATCGTACGGCATTGATCGAATACTTCTCTGCGTTCAAAGACCAACTCTCTGAAGATAGCCTGAGTCGTCTCGATAAAAACCCGTTGCGTATTCTGGACTCTAAAGATGAAGGGGACAGAAAGCTTGTTGCTGATGCCCCTGTTTTCTCTGACTATCTCAATGATTTGAGCAAAGATTTTTTTGCGCAGGTTAAAAGTGGCCTGGATGCCTTGGGTATTTCTTATGAAATAAACCCGCGCCTTGTCCGTGGTCTGGACTATTACTGTCACACTGCATTTGAGTTTACGACAACGGCATTGGGCGCACAGGGGACTGTTCTGGCAGGTGGGCGTTATGATGGGCTGATTAAAACCATGGGCGGTCCGATAACACCGGGCGTTGGCTGGGCCTCTGGCGTTGAGCGTCTGGCCATGTTGATGACACGGCAAGTCGCAGAACCAAGGCCAGTTGTTATCATTCCGATGGGTGAAGCGGCGGAATCTCGGGCACAAGTTCTTGCAGATAAGTTAAGGTATGCTGCTTACCGTGTCGAAGTTGGTTTTAGTGGTAATCTGAAGAAGAGGCTGAATCGGGCCAATAAACAAAACGCCTGTGCTGCCATTATTATGGGGGATGATGAATTGGCTGCGAATTCCGCGACACTTCGTGATCTTTCCAGTGGCGAACAGGAACTTGTTAAACTGGATGCTCTGGCTGATAAGCTGACGGTTTATCGCTAAGCTGTACAGATCTGGTAAAAGAGGCCTAAAATGGCCTCTCTTACTTACAATCGTGATATCGTATGAATTCAGTTCCGCCCTTTGTTCCTGAGCACCCTTTGATAGAACACTCTGATCAATTTGATCAGCTTGCCATTGTTGGTGTTAGCGCAAGAACGGCAGGGCGGCGTTTACGGGATACGCTTTTCGTTGAAGAACCGGACTATGTGTCGATACTGAACAAGATCAAAGACAGTGGTAAACGAAGTGTTGTTTTGATTGCAACATGTGAACGGTTTGATTTTATCTTAGGCCAGTTAGAAAACGATGATATTGGCTTTTACCAGAACATCATTGCGCAAGAGGCGAATGTTGATCTGGTGACACTTCAGAAGCAAAGCTATGATCATTCAGGACAAGATGCGTTGCGGCATCTGTTTGCAGTTGCGGCTTCTTTAGATAGTTTGATCGTTGGCGAACCTCAAATTCTGGGACAAGTAAAGGAATGTCATCGGGTCTCAAAGGGGTTGGGATTAACGGACGGTTTTCTTGATAGTGTGTTTGAGGCCAGCCTTGTTTCTGCGAAGCGTGTACGGACAGAAACCACAATCGGGCAACAGCCGATCTCGCTCGCCTCTTCAGCTTTGCAGGTTGCACGCAGTATTCATGGCGATTTAACGCGCTGTACTATTGCGTTAATTGGTAGTGGCGAAATAGGCGAACTTCTTTGTCAGGAATTTAATGGCGTAGGCATAGGTAATCTTGTTATTACGCATCCAAAAATTGGACGTAGCCAAACGGCAAGTTTTCGTCTGGGGGGATCTGTATGCCCTTGGGATCAACTTGATGACCTGATTTACCAAAGTGATGTTATTTTGTCGGCCTATGGCGGCGGTGATCGTATCTTCACGACTGAAAATGTTGCTGCTGCTCTTCGTAGAAGAAAACGCAAGCCAGTCTTTTTTATTGATACGACTGCTGCGCGTGATATTGCACCGGAAATTAATAATTTGAGCGGTGCGTATTTTTATGACCTGGAAGATCTGGAAAGCGTTGCGAAACAGGGTAAGGTTCATCGCGAAGCAGCGATGATGGCTGCTTGGAAGGTTCTTGGCGATGAAATGCAAAGCTTCATCCGTTCAAAAGCGGAAAGACAAGCTGTCCCTGCCATTACAGTTATTCGAAAGCACTTTGAAGGACTTCGGTCACAGGTTCTACTGGAAACCGAAGGGAATTCGGATGCTGCGACCCGATTGTTAATTAATCGACTATTGCATAATCCGCAGGTGGTCTTAAAAGAGATTGCAAGAGAAGATCCTGAGAGGCAGATGCAATTTGAACAGTTACTGTTCAGATTGTTTGGTATAGAGACCGCTTTATATGGTGATGGTGGTGCTGCAGACAATTCTGAGCTCCAAAAAATTGATGGAAAAGAGGACTGAACGTGAAGTTCGATGAAAAGCTAGATGCTGTTGTTGCCCGTTATGACGAACTGAATGCGGTCATTTCTACCCATCAGGACCCGGGGTCGAATGAATATACCAAGTTACTTAGGGAATTATCTGAATTAACCTCTGTTGTTGAGACTGTTCAGGAACTGCGTGCTTTACAAACTGAGATGGCTGATCTGGCCGAGATGCTGAATGACCCTGATGCGGATTCTGAAATGCGGGACTTGGCCCAGGAAGAGTTTCTGGAATTAAAGCAAAAGCTGCCGGAAATGGAACATCAGGTCCAAATTATGTTGCTGCCCAAAGATGTGGATGGTGAACGTAACGCGATTCTTGAGGTCCGCGCCGGAACTGGTGGGGATGAGGCGGGTCTTTTTGCCGCTGAACTTTTCAAAATGTACCAACGCTATGCAGAAACATCCGGATGGCGTTTTGAGGCTTTGGACTATTCAGAAAATGGTATTGGTGGCGTAAAGGAGGCCACGGCCCTGATCACTGGCGCGGGCGTGTTCTCTAATTTGAAATTTGAATCCGGTGTTCACCGTGTTCAACGTGTTCCTGTGACTGAATCCGGTGGGCGTATTCACACCTCGGCAGCGACGGTTGCTGTTATGCCCGAGGCGCAAGAAGTTGATGTGGAAATTAATCCGGCTGATTTGCGTATCGATACTTATCGTGCGCAAGGGGCTGGTGGACAGCATGTTAATACGACGGATTCTGCGGTACGAATTACACACGTTCCGACGGGTGTTGTGGTTCAATGTCAGGATGGTCGCTCTCAACACAAAAACAAAGAACAGGCGATGAAAATGTTGCTGACACAGATTTATGACAATCAGCGGCAAGAACAGGAAAAAGAGCAGGCTGCAAACCGTAAGTCTCAGGTGGGAAGTGGTGATCGTTCTGAGAGAATTCGAACCTATAACTTTCCGCAAGGACGGGTGACGGATCATCGTATCAATCTGACTCTCTATAAGCTGGATAAGGTGATCACTGGCGAGGCCCTGGATGAAGTCATTAATGCGCTTATCGCCGAGGATCAGGCCGAACGTCTTGCTGAAATACAATGATCGAAAGCAACGTCTAAATTAATATGGCTTCCAATGGGCAAAATAAAAAGACGATTGCTGATTGCTTGATGGCGGGAAGCGAGCAGTTAAGGAATGCCGGGATTGATAATTCCCGACTGGATGTCCGTTTATTACTTGCTGACGCGATTTCCAAGGAAACGTCTTATCTGTTCGGATATCCAGAAAAAATCTTGAGTGACGAAGAGTTTTCCTGTTTTCAGATGATGCTTGATAAACGGATTAAGCGAGAACCTGTCTCAAAGATTATTGGTCGCAAGGAGTTTTGGAGCCTGAATTTCAAAGTTACGCGCGATACCCTTGATCCGCGACCTGACAGTGAAACTCTCATTGAAGCTGTTCTTGAAAATGTTACCGATAAGGCTCGGCAAGTTCAAATCTTAGATCTTGGGACAGGAACGGGATGTCTTTTGCTGGCCCTTTTGAGTGAATATCGTGCTGCTCAGGGGCTTGGTATTGATATCAGTGACAAAGCTCTTGCTGTTGCAGAGGAAAATGCAGTTTCTTTAGGACTCGCAAGCCGAGCGGTTTTTCAGGCTGGAAACTGGTGCGAAGGGTTAGAACCTGGCTGGGATATTATTATATCTAACCCGCCCTATATAGGTTCAGATGAAAAGAATGCTCTGGCGCCAGAGGTTCTAAATTATGATCCGAGTACGGCTCTTTTTGCTGAAAATAATGGAATGCAAGATTATCAGACGCTTATTCCGCAGGCCGCAGCAATTCTCAACGTGGAGGGTTTGCTTGTTATTGAGGCCGGACAAGGACAAGCAGAGGATATAAATGCTTTGATGTTTGATGCTGGTCTTATTGTTTCTCCGCCGAAAAAAGACCTTGGTGGTATCGCTAGAGCCTGCGTTGGGCGCAAAAGCATTTAATAAATAATATAAAATTAACATTTAGGGCTTGGAATGCCGGGGATATAGCTTTACGGTATACCAATAGCAGGGGCGTGGGGTGCCCCGGGGGTATTTGCCGACAACTTGATAAATAAGTCGTCAGAGTTTGAGACTCTTGACGTTTGTCGATACCCACGATTTAGCATTTAATTTAGCTTGCGAATGATGAGACAGCAAAATTCAAACAATTCGAACCGTCGTCCGCGCGGCCGGTCAAACAATAATAATCGGAAACCACAGCAATCACGTAATGGTGTCTTCGATAGTAACGGACCTGGGGGGCGTATCCGTGGAAATGCCTCACAACTAAAGGAAAAATATTTACAGATGGCACGTGACGCTGCTGTTGGGGGGGATCGTGTTGCCGCCGAATCTTTCTATCAGTTTGCTGAACATTATTTCCGTGTCATTAATGATTCGACTGATCCTAATTCAGGTCGGAATAATCAGTCTGATAATAATTATCGCAATAGAAATTCTCGTAATTCGTCTGATGGCGAAACGAAAGTTGTTGATGGGAATGTTGCTTCTGAAAATGAAGCCGATACGCAGCCAGCAATTGTCTTGAACGATGAAGGTTCCGCCGAAGAGGAAACATCAAAACCAGCCGCACGGGGACGTGTGCGGACACGTCGTCCTCGCTACGAGTCTTCTGATGATGCCAAGCCAGCGGATAAACCTGCTGAAAAAATGACGCTTGAAGTTAAAACAGAACAAGCTTCTACAGAAACGCCACCCGCTGTTGTTGAATTGCCTTTGGCGACAGATGAGACACCAGCCGAAAAGCCCAAGCGTCGTACAAGGACGCGTAAGGTCGCGGATACCGGCGAGGTCAAAACACCACGGCCAAGAGGACGTCCCCGTAAAAACCCGATCGAGAAAGATACGACGGAAACAGCTTAGTTTAACTACCAGTTTTTTGCTGTCTTAAAAGTTCGATTTGTATGCACCAGCTGATTTGATTGTACTAAGCAATCTTCACTGGTGCATTTTTTTTGATACGTCCATCTGTTTTGACCTGGGCGTATACACCCATGTTTCTGTGACCAAATCCTGCTTGCAGGCTTTTGGGAATGTTTAGGTCCACTTCGGCGGTATCCAAATTTACATTCGTCGCAGCACAACGCCCAATAGGCGACTTTACTTCCAAAACGACGTCACCGATGGTGATTTCTTTCCCGACCCAGTCGTTTTCCGCCCAAGCTTTTAATCCCTGAATATAGAGGTTCCCCCTAAAACGCATAGGGTCAACAGGGCTTCGGACAACCCTTTCAAGATCTCTAATGCTTTCAAGGTTAATGAGCGAGATTTGTAAGTAAGGAATGTCGGTAAAGGCAGTGGTACTATTTTCCACAATTTTAGGTGCGCCACGTACATCAGATTCTAAAAAGCTTGCCAGGAATTGTTCCAATAGCATGCGTCCAGTCTGATCGGTCAATTTTCCTCTGGAGACTCTTTTGCCATTACGAAAAAGGGTGAGTGTCTCTGTTTCCCTGTCAAAGCTTGATGTTAATTGAGCCAGTTTTGGATTCTTTGCCAGCATCACAAAGTGTTTTTTGGCAAGCCATGTGGGGCCATCAGGAAACTCCGTAGAGCCATGGGCAATGGCGAATCGCCTGTCATCGGGGAAAAGTGCATCTTTGAGAAGATCGACTTGATCTAAATTTTCAGCACTGAGGCCCTTAACTGGGTAGCTATGTATTGATTTTATATGAGCAGACATCTTTTTTCCCGAATTTTTTTCTATTGTGTTGGCTGCATATTATTTTTCAAGCCTTTAATGGTTTGATCTGCGAAGTTCCCACGTTTCAGCCGATTATGCGAGGTGCGAACATCTAAAAAAATCTTGGGCATGTAATTTAGATACTGAAAATAAATAAAAATTTTTTAAATGAGAATGATTTTCAGTTGCATAATGTTTTTCCATGAGCTAGCTTCCTTCTTGTAGTTCCTACCGAGGAAGAAAACACAGGCTCTTCGGCGTATATCGCCAACACTTTATAGTTTGTGCTCCTTCTGGGTATGTACTCATCTCTCCTGACGTAACTATGGGATTTCCCAACCCTGCCTTCGGGCAGGGTTTTTTTTGCCTGAATTTTTTGCCTGAATTTGGGGAATGCGCCCATTGAATGTGTTTGGAAATGTCTGGGAAAAATTCTCTCTATTTCAAGGGGGTATTAGCTTAAAAATCCAGATACTCAATCCTTGTATCTGTTTAATCTGATACACATATATTCTTTGACGGGTGATATCGATCAACGTCAGAGTTCCATCATGCTACTATTGTGGGTGATGGGTGGTATTGGCATCAACGATTGTGTGCTGCAGATGCAGGCATGACGGAGAGGGCTTTAAAAATATGAATTTGAATAGTTATACTGAAAGAACCCAGGGGTTTATTCAGGCTGCGCAAGGGCTTGCGCATCGCAGTGATCATCAACGGCTAACACCTGAACATATGCTTAAGGTAATGCTGGATGATTCGGAAGGTCTCGCCGCTAATCTAATCACTGCGGCAGGTGGAAACCCGACAAAAGCACGGGAAGATGTCGATCGTGCGCTGGCGAAGTTGCCGAAGGTAAGTGGCCAGGATGTGGGGCAGGTGTACCTGGCCCCCGAAACAGCGCGCGTTTTCGAACAGGCAGAACAAATCGCGAAAAAGGCGGGTGATAACTATGTCACAGTAGAGCGGCTTTTGATTGCTCTTGCGCTTTCGAAAGAAGCTGAATCCGGAAAAATTCTCAAAGATGCCGGGTTAACGGCCCAAAATCTCAATGCAGCAATAAATGACCTGCGTAAAGGACGGACGGCCCAGTCTGCATCAGCAGAAGACAGTTATGATGCTTTGAAAAAGTACGCACAGGATCTGACCAGTCTGGCACGGGAAGGGAAACTTGATCCCGTCATTGGCCGAGAGGAAGAGATCCGGCGCACGATTCAAGTGCTTTCAAGACGGACCAAGAATAATCCTGTTCTGATTGGTGAACCGGGTGTTGGTAAAACGGCTATTATTGAGGGGCTGGCTCTTCGTATTGTCAACGGTGATGTCCCTGAAAGCCTCAGGAACAAGCAGTTGATGTCGCTTGATCTCGGCTCAATGGTTGCCGGTGCTAAGTATCGTGGTGAATTTGAAGAGCGCCTTAAAGCTGTTTTACAAGAGGTAACCGAAGCAAGCGGCGAGATCATTGTCTTTATTGATGAGCTCCATACCTTGGTCGGTGCAGGGAAAACTGATGGTGCAATGGATGCATCGAATATGTTGAAGCCCGCCTTGGCGCGGGGTGACCTGCACTGTGTCGGAGCTACGACACTTGATGAATATCGCAAGTATATCGAAAAAGATGCCGCTCTGGCGCGGCGTTTCCAATCTGTTGTTGTCGAAGAGCCGAATGTTGAGGATACGGTATCTATCCTTCGCGGACTGAAAGAGAAGTATGAGTTACACCACGGTGTCCGAATTACAGATTCTGCGCTTGTTGCCGCCGCATCACTCTCAAACCGTTACATAACAGACCGTTTCTTGCCGGATAAGGCGATTGACCTTGTCGACGAAGCTGCAAGCCGTCTGAGGATGGAGGTGGATTCCAAACCTGAAGAAATTGACGAGATGGATCGCAAGTTGATCCAGTTGAAGATCGAACAATCCGCCCTTCAGAAAGAAAGCGACAAGGGCGCGAAAGATCGTCTCGACAAGCTGAAGTTTGAAATTGCCGAGTTGGAAGAGAAGAGCAACACGCTGACCAGCCAGTGGAAATCTGAGAAAGACAAACTTGCTGGTGCCCAGAAGATCAAGGAAGAGCTTGAACAAGCCCGTATTGAGCTCGAACAGGCCGAGCGAGATGGTCGTCTCGAAAAAGCCGGTGAGTTGAAATACGGACGCCTGCCAGAGTTGGAAAGAGCTTTGGCCCAGGCTGAAGAAGCCGGTGACAGTCACATGCTGAACGAAGAAGTGCGTGAAGATGCGATTGCGGCGGTAGTTTCCCGCTGGACAGGAATTCCCGTCGACAAGATGCTTGAGGGCGAAAGAGAAAAGCTGCTTCAGATGGAAGACCTTCTCAGGAAGCGTGTCATCGGACAGGATGAAGCGATTGTTGCGATTTCTAATGCTGTTCGTCGTTCCAGATCCGGTCTTCAGGATCCGAATCGTCCTATCGGGTCTTTCCTTTTCCTCGGCCCCACCGGTGTCGGTAAGACTGAGCTGACAAAGACACTGGCATCATTCCTGTTTGATGATGAAACGGCGATGGTGCGTTTGGATATGTCGGAATACATGGAAAAGCATGCTGTTTCCCGTATGATCGGGGCCCCGCCTGGGTACGTGGGTTATGAAGAAGGCGGTGCTCTAACCGAAGCTGTGCGCAGACGCCCTTATCAGGTGGTCCTTTTTGACGAGGTTGAAAAGGCGCACCCGGATGTCTTTAACGTTCTTTTACAGGTTCTGGATGACGGGCGTTTGACCGACGGTCAGGGGCGCACGGTTGATTTTAGCAACACACTGATCATCATGACATCTAACCTTGGATCAGAAGTTCTGGCGAACCAACCGGATGGCGAGGACAGTTCTGTTGTTCGTGAACAGGTGATGGACGTGGTTCGTGCCTCCTTCAGGCCTGAGTTCCTGAACCGTTTGGACGAGGTTCTTTTGTTCCATCGTCTAGAGCGTCGCCATATGAACTCTATTGTCGAAATTCAGTTTGGTCGTCTACAAAAACTGCTGGCTGGCCGCGATATCAAGGCAAAGCTTGATGACGATGCGACGGAGTGGCTTGCAGAAAAAGGTTATGACCCCGTCTATGGGGCACGTCCACTTAAACGTGTCATTCAACGAGAACTACAAAATCCACTGGCTTCGCTGTTGCTTGACGGTTCGATCCATGACGGAGAACAGCTGAATATTTCTGCCGAGGATGATGTTCTTACGATCAATGGTCAAAAACTGGCCGTCCAGTAAAGGTTCTTCCTGCTGATCTGTCATTAATACATGAAAATAAAAAGGGGCCGCTTGTATTTTTAGCGGCCCCTTTTTGTGACTGAATGAGATCCTGGGATTAATTGGTTTCCAGCTTTGCAATTGCGGCTGGCTTTTCCAGTTCTTCAATTATTTTGTCAATTTTGGCTTGTTCAACTTTGAACTTTTTCAGGTCAGCCTTTTTGAGCTTTTCGCCAGCGGGCAGCTTAACGCCCAGTGGGTTAACCTGGCGGCCGTTGAAAAGTACTTCATAATGAAGATGGGGGCCCGTAGAACGCCCTGTTGTGCCAACATAACCAATGACCTGGCCTTGGCGCACCCGCTTGGATTTGCGAATGCCTTTGGCAAAGCCTTTTAAGTGAGCATAAGCGGTTTCATAGCCACTGTGATGGCGAATCTTTATATAGTTACCAAAACTGCTGAAGCGGTTTGCCCGTAGAATAACGCCATCACCCGCTGCATAAATTGGTGTGCCACGCGGAGCGGCAAAGTCCACACCTTTATGCATCTTGGTATAACCAAGAACCGGATGTTTGCGTTTGCCAAAACGACTGGAAAGGCGTGCACCATCAACAGGTGTTCTCATCAGTGCTTTCTTGGCTGATTGGCCCTTTTCATTAAAGTAATCAGTAAAGCCACTGGATGGGGTGAAACGATACAGTTGCAGATCATCTCCAGAGAGGTTCAATCGGCCATATAGCATTTCACCTGTACGGGCGAGATTACCATCTTCATCGTAAAAGGCTTCATAGACAACCTCGAAACTGTCGCCCTTTTGAATCTCGCGTTGGAAATCGACGTCAAAGCTATAGGCTCTGATCATCTTGATCATGATATCATTCGGAACACTGGCATTTGTTGCCGCGAGATAGAGGCTACTGGTAATCTCGTTGGTGCTGCGTGCCATTCTCATGGTCAATGGGCGTTGAATTTCCTCAGCTATATACTTGCTGTCTTCGCCCTCGGTGGTACTGACCTTAACGATGCGCTCTACACTTGGCTGAAACTGCATCGCTCTCAGTGGGCCGACATTACGTTCCTTTGCTTGTTCTTCTGTCACAGGTGCTGACGGTGGCGCAAAGGTAAGTGCGATGTCCAGGCCAGGTCTGATCTTTCGTGGGGAATAGACATCTGTCAGGGCAGTAATCGCACCATGCGCTTCAGAACGTGTAGCTCCGGCTGTAACAAGCAGGCTCATGAGTGTATCGCCATGGGAAACGGTTACCATCTTTTCGATATCACTCGGTTCCTGAATATCTGCGGCGGTTTCCGTGGGTACGGCTCCAACAGCGATGTATTCACTCGTCAGTAAATCCGTTTTTAAAGTCGCGACAACTTCTGGTGAGGCAACGGTAATGTCTTGCGTGTTGATGTTTGCATCGATGCTTTCATCGTTGGTCATTTCAACAGAGGCGCTGGGGCTATTGTTTGTAACCTGCTCTTCTATAGGGGTACTACTGGAAAGCCAGAAATAGATCCCGCCAAGGGCGAGAATCGACAGGCTGCCTCCTAGTGCTGCATTAACCATAAAAGTAGGTGTGTGGAATCTATTCTTCACACGTAGTGCTCCGGAATCCGTGACGACATACGGCCGTATTTAATGTTGTTGTTATGTAGAATCTCAAAACTCTGCTCGGACAAAGTGATGTATTTATGGATTCCTGTCAATCTTTACTCGATTCTCTTTTTAAAGAAAGTCCCCCTTTTCTGCGGGGTTTACGGCAAAATTGTCGTAAACAGGGGGCAAGATGATGGAAAAAAGTAAATAAAATTTAAAAAGGTCTTTGACAGTGTTGGTTGAGGGG
>NZ_LANI01000035.1 GCF_000982415.1 Kiloniella litopenaei | reverse complement strand
CCGATGGGGTCGACCTGTGTGTATCGGCCTGTGGCAGGGTCGTAGTCGCGGTTGTAGTTGTAGTAGAGCGGGTGGGTCAGGCTTGATCCGCTGCCGCGTCCGGTTTCTTCATCGACGTATTGGCCGGGCATGCGCAGGTTCATAACCGCAGAACCGAGGATAGATTCCTCTCCACCGTAGGGTCTTAACGCCGCATCCCAGACAACCGCGCCCGAACTGTCCACAAGCTTCTTCGGGGTAAAAAGGCTATCCCACAGGATATAGGAAATCTCTTGCGCATCATTCTGCACAAAACGCGCCGCATCCGCCGTGACATTTGTATAATTTCCAACCCACTCAAAGTAGATAGCGTCGGCTACAGGTTGTTGAAATCATTAAGACAGGAATGCTATCAGATAAACTTTTTGAACATCTTGGTTTGATCAAAAAGCTCTTCCAGCGTTTTCATCCTGCTCTTGGTTTCATTCCAGGTTTGTGTCTGGACCCCGGCAATAACCGCCTCTACCAGGAAAAGTGTTACCACGAGTGAATCCCAGGCCGAAGGCACCTCGATACGTGAGTTCAAGCTATAGGTCGCAAGTTTTGCAGCCGGGGAGCCCCATTGATCTGTAAAGAGAACCAGTTTCACTCCACGAGCTTTGGCAACTTCGGCCAGACGAAGGATGTCGTGCTCGTATCGCCTGATATCAAAGGCGACCAGAACATCCCCTTCGTTCATGTTTAAAACATAATGCGCCCAGGTATTAGAGTTCGGCGCTACCAACGTCACACCAGATCGCATGACCTGCATATGGGTGAAAAAATTATCCGCCATTGAACGGGTAATGCGTCCGCCGACCACATGAATTTCACGTTTTAAATCAGATAAAAGATCCACGACAGAATTGAATTCTTCCGGGTCGATCTGTTTTAAAGTCTGCCGCATATTTTCAGTGACGGCATCCGCAAAACGATTAAGAATATGGGTATCGGGCGCGCTTTCAGACCACAGATCATGCTTGGCAATCGGGCTGGATATCGTGGCTTTCAGTTCTGTGTGCAGCTGTGCCTGCATTTGGGGAAAACCACCAAAGCCAAGCTTTTTCGCCATTCTGGCAACTGTTGGTGTGGAGACACCCGAGCTTTCAGAAACAGCTGTAATACTCCCCAACCCCGAAACGGGATAGTCCTCTAATATAGCATTTGCCAACTGTCTTTCTGCCCGGGTCAAACTATCGAATTGCTTACGAATTCGTTCCGCAACAGTCAGATTCTGATTTGTACCCATTGTCAGTTTCTATTCCACAGATAAATTTATCGGCACCCTGAAAATGTACCAATAGATTGATAATCAATACCTACTTTAAACACAAATGAAGAAAATTCTCCACATTTTATTTTTCTGAAACAATATTTTCAGAAAATTTCTTGACTTATTTCTTAATTCTGAAAATATAATTTCAAAAATAAACGAAAAAATACCTGGGGTAAGGTTCTTGTCGAACGAGTTATTAAATTCCGATAATCATTCTTCAGCTGAAAGCGTGGTCAAAACAACCAACCTTTCAGGGCATGGAGAATACGTAATTATCTGTGAACACGCCTCTAACCATATTCCTGTTAAATATAACAATCTGGGCCTTTCAGACGACGATATAAAACAGCATATCGCGTGGGACCCCGGTGCACTGGCCGTTGCTCAACAGCTATCAAAACAACTTGATGCGCCTTTGGTAGAACAGTGTGTATCCAGATTGGTGTATGACTGCAATCGTCCGCCCGAAGCATGGAATGCCATGCCTTTTCAAAGCGAGATATTTGAAATTCCTGGTAATGCCAACCTTAGCCAGGAAGAGCGCGAGAACAGAATCAACAATGTTTACAAGCCCTTTAAAGAGGCTGTAACAGCATGTCTTGATAAAAAAACGAGTGACAGCCATAAACCTGTCATCATAACCGTTCATTCTTTCACACCTGTATATAAAGGGCAGAAAAGAGACGTTGAGATCGGTTTTTTACATGACAAAGACAATCGTTTTGCAGAACAATTAATTCAATCTTTCGCGGCTGAAACATCAAACTATGTTTTGAGGTTAAACGAACCTTATGCACCTGTTGATGGTGTCACCCACACCTTGACAGAGCATGCCCTCCCAAGAAGTTTGATGAATGTCATGCTCGAAATCAGAAATGACCTGATTGCTGATCAGGATACACAAGATAAAATGGCCTCTATTCTGGTTAAAGCCATTAGAAATGCAAAGGAAGCTCTGGACAATAAACAAAACCAGTTTGCTTCAACAACCAAACAAACGAGCCTGGGAAACTAAAATGCCCAACGTAATAAAATCATATGTCAAAGGGGTCGACGCATTAAACCGGTTTACAGGGCTGGTAACAATGCACCTGATCTTCGTCATGATAGGGTTACTTCTCTATTCATCCATATCACGTACACTATTTGATACCCCTATCAATTCGGTGGTGACGATATCCCAGTTTTTAATGTCTGCATACTACCTTTTGGGTGGTGGATTTTCTATGCAGGAAGACGCGCATGTTCGTATGGATCTTTTCTACAGCAGATGGTCGCCCAAAGGTAAAGCCAAAGCTGACAGCTTTACTTCGATTTTCCTGGTCTTTTATCTCGTTGTTCTTTTGATCGGCGCAATATCCAGCACAATGTACACCATCGAAGTCGGGCAAAAAACACGGACATTGGTTCCATACCCCCTTACACCGATTAAAGTTCTCATGACTCTTGGTGTGTTTCTAATGCTTTTACAAGCAACATCAGCATTCTTTAAAGATCTGGCCAAAGCCAGAGGAGTAACACTGTAATGAGTTATGAAATGATCGCATTACTGATGTTTTCCACCATGATGGTCATGATGCTTACTGGCCAGCGTGTGTTTGGAGCCATCGGTTTTGTTGCCGCGGTAGCTGCTCTCTTCCTTTGGGGAGAAGGCGGTGTTGAAATGCCTTTTACAGCGGCATCCAAGTTAATGAGTTGGTATCCACTCCTTACTTTGCCTCTCTTTGTATTCATGGGCTATATGCTTTCTGAATCAGGGATCGCCAGTGACCTGTATAAAATGTTCCACGTTTGGATGGGCCCTCTACATGGGGGACTTGCCATTGGAACGATCTGCCTTATGGTTCTGATATCTGCCATGAACGGTCTATCTGTTGCTGGTATGGCTATTGGTGCCACCATTGCCTTGCCGGAAATGCTCCGTCGTGGCTATGACAAGGTTATGGTAACAGGTGTTATTCAGGCGGGTAGTTCACTTGGCATTCTAGTGCCCCCAAGTGTCGTCCTTGTCCTCTATGGCATGATTGCGCGCCAACCTGTCAGTGACCTTTGGCTGGCCGGTGCCATTCCTGGCCTAATGTTGGCGACAATGTTTGTTGTTTACATTGTTGTCAGATGCCGCTTACAGCCAGAGCTTGGTCCAGTGTTGCCAAAAGAAGAACGCCAGATGCCGTTGGCCGAAAAGCTCTCATTGCTAAAAGCCGGCATCCTGCCGCTAGCAATCTTTGTTGTCATGACGGGCTTCTTTGTTGCGGGTATTACCAGTCTTGTGGAAAGCTCTGCAATTGGTGCCACATCGGCAATGCTGGCAGCGATCTTTAGAAAGCGCCTCACCTTCAAAGTTCTCGAAAGCACCATCAAGCAGACACTGAACATCAGCTGTATGTTTATGTGGATCATTTTGGCCGCCTTGGCATTTGGTGCCGTGTTTGATGGCTTGGGTGCAGTAAAAGCCATCGAAAGCCTGTTCCTTGAAAAGTGGGGCCTTAGCCCGTGGGAAATTCTCATCCTGATGCAGCTATCCTATATCGTGATGGGTATGTTCCTCGATGACACCGCAATGTTGGTGATCGTAGCACCGCTTTACATTCCGCTGGTTATTGCGCTTGGCTTCAACCCAATTTGGTATGGAGTGCTCTACACCATCACAGTTCAGGTTGCCTACATGACGCCACCTTTCGGCTACAACCTCTTCTTGATGAAGGCCATGGCACCGCCAGAAATTTCACTAGTCGATATCTATCGCTCGGTAATTCCTTTTGTCCTGATCATGATTTTCGCATTAGTGATTGTAATGTCGTTCCCGGAAATTGCCCTTTGGCTGCCAGAGTACGTCAAAGGCTAAAAATGGAATGACGAAGGAATGATTTTTGACAGGAGGTTAAAAAACAAAAAAGTGAAGACAAAACTACACTAACCAAGTGAAAGAGCTTAAACCGCCCAATAAGTCTGGGGCATATAGAAAGTTAAACAGGGAGTATCTATACGATGACGAATAGACGCGATTTTCTTAAAAAGGCTGGCTTAGCAACAGTCGGCGCCGCTGGTGCATCCACTCTGGCAGCACCAGCCGTTCACGCTCAATCAACAATTAAATGGCGCTTGCAGACCTATGCTGGTCCTGCATTGGCAGAGCACGTAATCAAACCTGCTATTGATGCTTTTAACAAAGCAGCAAATGGCGAAATGGTTATTGAGCTTTATTATGCTGACCAGCTGGTACCAACTGGTGAACTTTTCCGTGCCATGCAAAAGGGTACAATTGATGCGGTACAGAGTGATGACGATTCAATCGCTGCGCCTGTAGATGTGTCTGTCTTTGGTGGTTATTTCCCATTCGGTACACGTTACAGCCTCGATGTGCCAGTACTCTTCAACCAGTACGGCCTGAATGAGATCTGGGAAGAAGCCTATGACGAAGTTGACGGCGTTAAGTGGTTGTCTGCTGGTGCATGGGATCCATGTCACTTTGCGACGAAAGACCCAATCCGTAGCTTGGCCGATCTGAAAGGAAAGCGTGTCTTCACCTTCCCAACAGCTGGTCGCTTCCTATCCCGTTTTGGCGTTGTTCCTGTATCCCTACCTTGGGAAGACATCGAAGTTGCAATGCAAACTGGTGAACTCGATGGTATCGCATGGTCCGGTATCACCGAAGATTACACTGTTGGCTGGGCGGACGTTACCAACTACTTCCTCACCAACAACATCTCTGGTGCATGGTGTGGCTCTTTCTTTGCGAACGAAGACCGTTGGAATGAAGTGCCTGAGCACCTCAAAACACTCTTCAAGCTTTGCATGGACAGCTCTCACTACTATCGTCAGCACTGGTACTGGGGCGGTGAAGCACAGCTTCGTACCGAGGGTACAAAGCTTGAGCTTACAACCATTCCTGATGAAGAGTGGGCAACTGTTGAGCAGGAAGCTTACAAGTTCTGGGATGAGATTGCTGAGCAAAGTGATCGTTCCAAGCGTGTTGTCGATATTCTCAAGAAATACGCAAAGACAATGGAAAAAGCTGGTAAACCTTACCGTTACGGCTAAGCCCATCGTTACCATGTCACAGCCCGATTGTCGGGCTGTGACACCTTTTTAAACATTTAAAATTAAGAGTTTAGCTATGTCCGGCAATCTTTCCTTTGAAGATCTGAAAAAAGCCGTCTCCAGCGGCGAGATTGACACCGTCCTTGTATGTCAGGCCGATATGCAGGGCCGCCTTATGGGCAAAAGGTTCCATGCTGATTACTTCGTCAATGGTGGCCACAAAGAAACCCACAGCTGTAATTATCTTCTGGCAACGGATATGGAGATGGAAACAGTAGAGGGATATAAATCCACCAGCTGGGAATCAGGTTATGGTGACTATACCATGAAACCGGATCTGAGCACTCTGCGTCGTGTCCCATGGCTTGAAGGTACTGCCTTTGTCATGTGCGATATGCTCGACCACCACACCCACGAAGAAGTCCCCCATTCTCCGCGCGCCATTCTCAAGAAACAGGTCGCCCGTCTGGAAGCAATGGGGATGAAGGCCTATATGGCCTCTGAACTTGAATTTTTCCTCTTTGAAAACTCATTCGAAGAAGCTCACAAAAGCGGTTACCATTCTCTGGAAACTCTAGGGAAATACAACGAAGATTATCACATCTTCCAAACCACCAAGGAAGAAGATGTTATGCGCGCGATCCGTAATGGATTGCATGACGCCGGGATCGTTGTTGAATGTTCCAAAGGCGAAGCCTCTGCGGGTCAGGAAGAAATTAACGTCAAATATGACGATGCTCTGATTTCAGCAGACAATCACGTATTCATCAAAAATGGCTGTAAGGAAATCGCCTGGCAAAAAGGCAAGGCCCTCACCTTCCTCGCCAAATGGCATAACGATGCCGCGGGAAGTTCTTCTCACGTTCACCAGTCTCTTTGGTCTGCGGATGGTAAAGAAGCACTGTTCCATGATCCCAATGGTGAATACGGTATGTCTGAACTGATGCGTCAGTATGTTGCCGGCCTCCTACACAACGCCAGCGACCTGACCTATTTCCTCGCTCCCTATATTAACTCTTACAAACGCTTTGCCGAAGGCACCTTTGCCCCAACCAAAGCAATCTGGAGCAAGGACAATCGTACCGCTGGCTATCGTCTGTGTGGCGAAGGCACCAAAGCCATTCGCATTGAATGCCGTGTTGGTGGGTCTGATCTAAACCCGTACCTTGCAATGGCTGCTCTTTTGGCCGCGGGAATTGACGGCATTGAGAACAAACGCGAGCTTGAAGCTGAATTCAAGGGTGATGCCTATGCATCCGAAAATGCACGCTCCATTCCCAATACCCTGCGCGGTGCAGCCCAGGCACTGAACAAATCAACTATGCTCCGTGCCGCAATGGGCGATGATGTTATAGATCATTACACCCGCGCTGCCGAATGGGAACAGGAAGAGTTTGATCGCCGCGTCACCGACTGGGAAGTCGCACGCGGTTTCGAACGCGCATAAGAATAACGACAAACACTTTATAAGCGTCTGAGTAAGCCGTCTTCCCAAATAAATAAGCAAGCCAGACGCAAAGCCCTCACTTTAATGGTGAGGGCTTTTTTTTACAGTAATGACTGATAACGATGATAACCTGCTACCATCTTGCAGATCATATTAATCCAATAACGAAACAGCCCCAACCGGATACAAGGATTTGAATGTTAACTCCACTGCTTTTCGGGCGCGTTGTTCCCAGTCATCACGTCTGGTCCATTGGTCTTGAATGGTTATCCCGGGTTTTCTTTTATCTCCATGGACAATCCGGTTCCTGAGCTTGTTCATCCACGATAACTCTTTTGGATCAATCCAGGATAGTTGTGTGCCATGTTCTTTGATTTGGGCCTGAATAATAGACGAACACAGTATAATCGTCGCCGCCCAGGCACCAACGCAAAAGGTTGCCTGTAAATCAATCATAAGCGCACAGGCTTGCTCACTTGGGGCTTGCGCACCGGATTGGCTGTATTCGGCTTCCAGATCTTCAAACCAGAACCGACGGTCTGACCAGATCACATCCTTGGGAAGGTCAAGTTGATCCATATTTCATTCCTGTAAAGATCACGCACAAAATTATTCAGGAAACAACAGCTTATCATTAATGCCTCCCGCTTACACCACAAGAAAGCGCGCAATAAAAAGGGCCGTATAAAACGACCCTTTTCCAATCAAATCGAGGAGATTTTTTTACTCGAATTCGATAATCACCTGATCCACAACAAGGCTTTCACCAGCAGAGGCTGAAATTTTACTGACCACGAGATCTTTTTCCGCACGAAGAATATTTTCCATCTTCATAGCTTCAATGACGGCAAGCTCTTCACCGGCCTTAACACTCTGTCCCTCTTCAACAGCAACAGAAACCAGTAGTCCCGGCATTGGTGACAAAAGGAACTTGGACATATCAGGTGGAAGTTTTTCTGGCATAAGCTCATTATAAGCCGCCAGGCGGCTTTCCATAACCAGCGCCTCAACTGTCAAGCCAGACAGAGTTAATTTTAGCGCGGGGCCTCTGCGATCAATCTGTATCACAGTCTCTTTGCCGTTCACTTCCCCAAAAAAGACGGGCTCATGCGCAAGCCAATCCCCCCGAACCAAAGTTTCAAAACCATCACCAGAAACAAGGTATCCATCATCCTGTAGATCAATCAGGACAGGATGCGCTTTACGATCAACAAAAACCGTAAGTTCAACCGGAATATCAACGCCAGAAATACCGTTCAAATGTGCAGCGAGTGCCGTTTGTTCTGAAAGATTAGTTTGCAGAACGGCCGCAACAGAAACCAGTATTTTTGTTTGCTCATCCGTTGCTTCAAGCCCTAAGAAACCATCTGGAAACTCTTCGGCAATGTAATTTGTGGTCAAGCGTCCTTCGACAAAGCGATCTTGTGACATAACAGCAGACAAGAAGCCCATGTTATGGTTGATACCGCGGATATAGTATGAATCTAGTGCTGTGCGCATTGACTCAATAGCAGATAGCCTGTCTGGGCCATAAGTACACAGCTTGGCGATCATCGGATCATAGAACATAGAGATCTCTGATCCTTCTTCAACCCCGGTATCCACACGGATCACAGGACGTCCATTATACTCTTCATCTGATTCCGGAGCTTCATAGCGAACAAGACGCCCAATCGAAGGCAGGAAATTCCTCAAGGGATCTTCGGCGTACACACGGGATTCAACGGCCCAACCCTCAAGTTTGACCTCATCCTGTTTCAGCCCAAGTTTTTCACCCGCAGCAACACGTATCATCCATTCGACGATGTCGATCCCGGTAATGAGTTCAGTTACAGGATGTTCAACCTGAATACGTGTGTTCATTTCCAAGAAGTAAAAGTTCTTGTCTTTATCAACAATGAACTCAACTGTACCTGCAGAGTGGTAATTTACAGCATGGCCAAGAGCGACAGCTTCTGCGCCCATTGCCGCACGTGTTGCTTCATCCAGAAACGGGGATGGTGCCTCTTCAATCACCTTTTGATGACGGCGTTGAATGGAACATTCCCGCTCACCAAGGTGAATAATGTTACCGTGCTTGTCACCAATTACCTGAATTTCAATGTGACGAGGTTCTTCGATGAACTTTTCAATGAAAATTCTGTCATCACCAAAGCTGGAACGCGCTTCATTCTGTGCAGAACGATAGCCTTCGCGTGCTTCTTCATCATTATAGGCAACACGCATCCCCTTACCACCACCACCGGCAGAGGCCTTGATCATAACGGGATACCCGATATCACTGGAAATCTTGACCGCTTCTTCAGCGTCTTCAATCAAATCCATGTGTCCGGGAACGGTGCTCACATTTGACTGTTTAGCAAGATGCTTGGACTCAATCTTGTCACCCATGGCACCGATTGCATTGGTTGGCGGGCCGATAAAGACAATGTCAGCCTCGTCCAATGCTTTCACAAAGGACGCATTTTCCGACAGAAATCCAAAACCGGGATGTACCGCCTGTGCACCTGTTTCTTTACAGGCAGCGATAATTTTCTCGATAACGAGATAACTCTCGGCAGAAGCCGCAGGACCGATGTGAACGGCTTCATCAGCCATTTCAACATGAAGAGATGCTGCATCTGCATCGGAATAGACAGCAACCGTTTTAATCCCCATTCTTTGGGCTGTACGGATGACGCGGCAAGCAATCTCACCACGGTTTGCAATAAGTATTTTTTCAAACAAGGCCATGTTTTCAAGCCCCCTGCTTTATGATGACACTATAAAATCGAGATCTGTTTTGCATTGGAAACAGCTCCATCATTTACAGCGGCAAATTGCTGTGTTTTTTCCAAGGATTCTGCTGCTGCTTGTTTTTAAGCATTCGCAGGGCTTTTGAAACACGACGTCTTGTGCCGTGCGGCATGATCACATCGTCAATAAAACCGCGAGACGCAGCGACAAAGGGGTTCGCAAACTTCTGGCGATACTCTTCTGTTCGCTCTTCGATTTTTTCGGTATCGCCAATATCCTGACGGAAGATAATCTCAACAGCACCCTTCGGCCCCATCACAGCGATTTCCGAGGTCGGCCACGCGTAGTTTACATCACCGCGCAGATGCTTGGATGACATCACATCATAAGCACCACCATAAGCTTTCCGGGTAATAACAGTTACCTTTGGTACCGTTGCTTCAGCATAGGCATAAAGTAGCTTTGCACCATGTTTGATGATGCCGTTGTATTCCTGTGAGGTGCCAGGCAAGAAACCGGGAACGTCAACCAGGGTTACAAGCGGAATATTAAAACAATCACAGAAACGGACAAAGCGTGCCGCCTTGATGGAAGACGCAATGTCCAGACATCCAGCAAGAACCATGGGTTGGTTCGCCACAACACCGACGGTCTCGCCATCAACACGCGCCAGACCAACCAGAATGTTGCCAGCATAGTCAGGTTGAATTTCAAAGAACTCGCCATCATCGACAATTTTACTAATAAGTTCCTGCATATCATAGGGCTTATTAGGATTATCGGGGATCAGTGTATCCAGAGAAAACTCATCACGATCCGCAGGATCTGCTGATGGCTTTGAAGGTGCCTTTTCTCTGTTGGAAGATGGCAAAAAGCCCATGAAACGACGAAGCTCTAGCAAGGCTTCAACATCGTTTTCAAAAGCGAGGTCTGCAACCCCGGACTTACTGCTATGAGTGATTGCACCACCCAACTCTTCTGCGGTTACTTCTTCGTGTGTTACGGTTTTGACAACATCAGGCCCGGTCACGAACATATAAGAGCTGTCTTTCACCATAAAGATGAAATCAGTCAAAGCCGGGGAATAAACCGCCCCGCCCGCACAAGGTCCCATAATCATGGAAATTTGCGGAATAACACCGGAAGCCATTGCGTTACGCTGGAAAATTTCTGCATAACCTGCAAGGGAATCAACCCCTTCTTGAATACGTGCACCACCTGAATCATTAAGGCCGATAACCGGAGCACCGACCTCCATGGCTTTGTCCATAATTTTTATGATTTTTTGCGCATGTGAAGCAGAGAGCGAACCGCCAAAAACGGTAAAGTCCTGACTATACACAAAAACCAATCGACCATTAATTGTACCACTTCCAGTAACGACACCGTCACCAGGAACACTCTGTTGTTCCATACCAAAGTCGATACAACGATGTTCGACAAACATGTCCCATTCTTCAAAGGAGTCTTCGTCAAGTAATACGTCAATGCGTTCACGCGCTGTAAGTTTACCCTTACCATGTTGCGCTTCAACCCGACGCTCTCCTCCACCGCTTCTGGCAGCCTGTCGCTTTGCTTCCAGTTTTTGTATGATATCCTGCACGTGTTCCCCCACGTTGTTATGTCATCAATTCCGAGGCGCAGTTTTGCACTGCGATATTTAACAGGACGTCATTGATAGCACGTAGGGTTAAGTGATACTAGTGCTCTGTAACTCGTCAGTCATGAATTAGACTTAAAAATTTCATTGCAGTGCGAAATTCAGTTAAAATATTTACATGTCGCTGTTCTGCTTCTTCATCTGCACCCCAGCGTTCAATCTGGAATTTCTCATGCAAAAGCACGGCTTCTATAGCTTTTTCAACATCAATATGTTTTTTTAGTAATGCCAACCCGACGATTAAAGAGCCACCGGTTCTGACGATGGTTGATAAGGCTGCCAACTCCATATTGGGAAAACTGCACACAGCCTTTTTCAGGGCAGATACCGCACTTTCGGGCTGTTCAACACTCAAAAGACCACTGGTCGTAACCAAAGGCGCATCAAAGGTCAGTGCTGTCCAATCCAGCAATGGTTGCCAGACTTCTTTCTGCAAGTCCTGAAGCTCTGGCATGCTATCATCCCAATAACACAACAAATCATGCCCGGCATATTCACCAATGCCCTCTTCGGCCTGAAGCCTTTCTTTACCAACCCAATCAATCGCCGTACAGGCAAGGGTCATCATCGGCATGCTAGCTGCGTCGATTTCCTTTTCCTGTGCATCCCATTCCGCGGCAACAGCTTCGGCCAGCTTCAAGGTCGGAAATAATAACGGAAGCTGTTCTGGTGTTTTAACAACGCGCCCATCAAGAAGAACAACAAAGCCTTCATCAGCAGCTTCGGCAGTAGCCTGTTTATAAAATCGTTTTAAAGCAAGAGTAGAAGACATCAGTTCAATCTATTCATCAGTTAGGATTAAGCAGCTGTTTTTTTTTACAATATCTACTATATCAGATCAGCAAAGCGTTCGGGAAGTTCTTCGCAAGAATTCACAACCAAGTGAGCGCCTGCATCAAATAAGGCCTGAGCTTCATGGTATCCCCAGGAAACTCCTACCGCAGAAACACCCGCTGCGCGTGCCATTTCAATATCATAGGTCGTATCACCAATCATGACGGTATCTTCTGGATCAACACCATTTTCTGCCATTGCCTGATATAGAATTTCAGGATGCGGCTTACTCGGTCCGTCATCAGCAGTCTTCAACGTAACAAAATGATCATTAAAACCGTGATGGTCTAGACTCTTTTTAAGGCCCCGTAAATTTTTACCCGTCGCTATAGCCAACAGTGTTTCCGGTTGATCCAAGCGGTGCAACATTTCACGAACGCCTGTAAACACAGGCTCTTCAAAACAAGGCTTCTGCCGGGCCTTTACAAAAGCTTCCCGATAAGAGTCCGAAACCTTGCAGGCCAATTCCCAGTCAGCATCCCCAGGAAGCATCTCGGCCACAGCATATTCCAATTTCAAACCAACGATCCGGCGCACATCTTCCAAAGTCGGCTCAGAAAGGCCATTTACAATAAAAGCTTCAACCATGTTTTTATGAATATTGAACTGGCTATCAACAAGCGTGCCGTCAAAATCAAAAATAACCAGTTTAAAAGGTTGCCCTAGCACCTTTACCTCACTTCAAATAAATACGAGCTTTAACGCTCGCCAAAATTCATACGATAAGAATTAATATTCTTTGGATTTGTAAAAATCTCTTAATTCGCGCGGAGGACAGTGAGCAAGATCCCCGGCATAACCTTCGAGCAAATCAACGGCATCATCCCCATGACCCTGCTTGAAGCCTAACGTCTTCCATGCTTCAATCATATGGGGGGAAAGGTCCGCTTTTACCCTTAGTGTTGTTCCATCTTCGGGATGGGGAACTGCAATCTCTCGGGCATGTAGCATCATGTCTTTTGGAATTTTATTTCCAAGGGGATAAGCATCTTTGCCACCATACTTGCCATCCCCAAGGATCGGAGCCTCGAGTGCACCGCAATGGGCACGAAGTTGATGTGTACGTCCGGTCAACGGCATCAGCGCAACCCAGGCTGCTTTACGGCCCACCTTGTCAATCATATTATATAATGTCAGGGCTTCTTTCCCGGTATCATAATCAATCACCATCTTTTCGCCCTGTGCCCCAGCCTGTTTTTCCAGCGGTAGGTATATCCAACCTTTTTTTTGTGGAGGAACAGCGGCAACAAGCGCCCAATAAACTTTTTTAGCTGTTTTACCTTTAAAGGCTTTGGTCAAAATACGTGCCGAATTTGCATTTCGTGCCAGCAACAGAACACCGCTTGTATCTTTATCCAGCCTGTGTACCAAACGCGGTTTTTCTTGCTTATCATAGCAAAGAGCTTCGAGCATGCCATCCAGATGCTTGCTTTGCCCTGTTCCCCCTTGGACGGCCAAACCAGCGGGTTTATTCAACGCAATAACAGAATCATCCCGATAAATTACCATATCCCTGACATATTGGATCTCTTCAGGATTCATAGTTGGTTCATTTCGACGCGGTCGATTTTCTGCCGAACGATCCGGCACTGGTGGCACTCGAATTTCCTGTCCGGGCTCTAATCTGGATGCGGCTTTTGCACGTTTACCATCAACACGGATCTGGCCTTTGCGCAACATTTTCTCGACCTGAATATAACTAAAAGCCGGGTAATGTTTTTTGAACCAGCGATCAAGACGCACGCCGCCATCATCTGTTCCAACTTTAACCATGGTAACGGCACTCATACGACAAAAGACCTCATTAGATAATACCCAGTAACAAAGGCTGCTATAGAGAGAAAGACAGATAAAAACAAGTACAAGGCTGCCAATCCAATGGCATCACGCTGGAAAAGAACAACGACATCCATCGAAAAAGTAGAGAACGTTGTAAATGCGCCTAATAAACCAACCGTAAGAAAAGCTCTCAGTTCCTGCGAAACAAGATCACCAACACCAATTAAGGGAACAAGTATGCCCATTGCGAAAGAACCTACGATATTTACAGTCAAGGTTCCAACAGGGATCATAGTCCCCACCATAGAACCCATCGTGATAATGACCAAATATCGTCCTATTGCCCCGATAGCACCACCAAGAGCAACGACTGCCAGCATCTTCATTACTTACCTGCCAAGATGGTCAAACAAGAATAATCTAAGCCAGAATGACCGTGAAAGAATCTTTACAGAAGGCGCTTAGGCAATCCATTAGCACCAATGTATTCAATTCTAACTAACAAATATGCAGCAGCTTGGCAAAAAAAGAGAAATGACTTTTTACTTACGTAAGGGCTAAGCAGCCTTTTCGTTTTCGCCATTCTCACGTGGATCGCGCAACCAGGACAGCAATTCATCTGTTTCCATCATGTACACGCCCATACGGCCGAGTTCACGAAGACCTTGCTCCGTCGCATTACACAAAGCATCAGGCACAACAATAACCCGGAAATCACGTGCGCTTGCTTCATAAATTGTTGCCCGTGTTGCCGTGGTGAATGAGAAGCCACACAGAACAAGTGTGTTTACGCCACGGGATCTAAGCTCATCTTCTAGAGGCGTGTCATGGAACGCGCCCCACCGTGGACGATAGAAGATAGACTCATTTTCACCAATTTCCTGAAACTTGCCGTCAAAAAGAAGATCGGGATTAATACGAACCTCTTTGCCTTCAGGCTGGATCTCATCCACCAGTTCCGCGCCAAGGCTTCCCGGCATAAAAATGCGTAAGCCCTCTTCAACGGCGGTACGACGGCAGAGATCAACATTTGATCCGTCCGTTTTATAAAGACGGATTGAATGGTAAACCGGGGCTAAACGATCGCGAAAACCTTGAACCAACTTTTCCATCGCAGGAATAGCGCGGGAAAGACCAGATGCACGAATTGGTGAACTCGGGAGGATGTAATCTCGCTGCGCAGATAGAGAAATGAGTGCCACATGATCTTTTTGCGGACGAATATAATCTGGCATTGCTGGCTTTACCCTCTTGGAACGTGGTCTGTGTTCTAAACACAAGAACTTGTTTTAGGATTATTGGCTACAGGTAACACCAAAATGTCGCACCTCTGCAATCGTCAGATATACATGGCAGACACGCAGTTTTTGCATTCCTTGGTTAATCCTTAGGATTTCTGCCGCTCTTGGCGTAGTTTATCCCAATAGAGAAGGCGTTTGTTGACCTCTCTTTCAAAGCCCCTTTCCACGGGTTGGTAGAAATTATGCCGCGGCATATTATCCGGAAAGTAGTTTTGTCCCGAAAAACCATCCTGTGCATCATGGTCATAAGCGTAATCTTTTCCATACCCAAGATCTTTCATCATCTTGGTTGGGGCATTTAAAATATGCATCGGGGGTGAAAGGGATCCGGTTTCCTTTGCGGATCGAACACTGCTTTTATAGGCAGAATATGCGGCATTGGATTTCGGAGCCGTACCCAGATAGATCACGGCTTGTGCAAGTGCCAATTCCCCTTCTGGAGATCCAAGACGTTCAAAAGATTGCCAGGCATGTAACGCCTGTGACATAGCATTGGGATCGGCCAGACCGATATCCTCTACTGCAAAGCGTAAAAGCCTTCGCGCTATATAATTGGGGTCTTCGCCACCCGCCAACATCCGCGCCAACCAATAGAGAGCTGCATCACAATCAGAACCACGCAGTGACTTATGCAAGGCTGATATTAAATTATAATGCCCTTCCTGTCCTTTATCATAAATCGGGGCTCGCTTTTGAATAACAGTTGCCAAATCCCCTGTATCCAGCGCATCACCCGGCGGCAAGGTAAAGAGCTCTTCAGCCATATTGAGAAGATAACGACCATCACCATCTGCCATGGCAATCACCGATTGACGAGCTTCATCCGAAAGGGGGAGTTCAAAGCCCATTTCCTGCTCCGCCCTTACCAATAGATCATCCATCCCCTTTTCATCAAGGCGCTTTAAGACCATGACCTGGGAACGCGATAACAGCGCTGCGTTCAATTCAAAAGAAGGGTTTTCAGTGGTCGCCCCTACCAAAACAATTGTGCCATCTTCCATATAGGGAAGAAAACTGTCTTGCTGTGCCCTGTTAAAGCGATGGATTTCGTCAATGAAAAGCAAGGTCCCCTGCCCCATCGCCTTCCTTTCGCGTGCTTTTTCAAAGATCTTGCGCAGATCGGCAACGCCGGAAAAAATGGCCGATAGCGGTTCAAAGTGCATATCGGTTACATCAGCCAACAAACGGGCAATTGTGGTTTTTCCACAGCCCGGCGTCCCCCACAAAATCATAGAGGCAAGACGTTGCGCACGAACCATGCGTCCAACGGGACCATTTTCGCCGACAAGATGATCCTGACCGACCACCTGATCAAGGGTTTGCGGGCGCAACCGATCCGCCAACGGTCTTGATGATGGATCTTCAAATAAACCAACCACCTAATATATTCCTTGTGGCATCATCTTCATTTTCCAAACGAGCTGAACAGATACTACCGCTTTAATTCAAGCGTTCTTTTCCGGCCTTCTCTGCTGATAACCAATGTCCAGTTTTTTGTCTTTTTGTTCAGCGCCTTTTCAACGTCGGACACTCTGTTGATTTTGACACCATTTACATTAAGAAGAATATCTTGTGGCTGAAGGCTTATTCTGTGGGCAGGACTGCGCCGGGCAACATTCTTTACAATGACGCCTTCCCACAAACTTCCTAGATGCAACTCTTCGGCTAAAGCAGGTGATAAATTGGCTATGACAGAGCCAGCCAAAGGATTAGAACCTCGAATTTCCTGTTCATTCCTTTTAGGTGTCTCTGGGGCTGGGCTTGCCAGATAAGTAACGGTTTTGGCTTTTCGTCCTCTCCATAGTTCCAATTCAACTTTTTCACCAACAGGAATTGTCGCAATACGAAAACGTAAAGATTCGACATTGATAACTTCTTTGCCGGCCACAGAAAGAATAACATCCCCCCCGCGAATACCTGCCTTGTCAGCAGGTCCACCGGGATAGACATTACTAACAACCACGCCGCCTGGGCGATTCAAACCAAAACCCAATGCCAGATCAGCATTCAAGTCCTGACCGGCAATACCGGGCCAAGCACGGACCAGCTCTCTGCCTTCTTCTGCTGAATGTACGACAGTGCGCACCATATTGGCCGGAATGGCAAAGCCAATGCCGACCGAGCCACCATTTCTTGACGAAGAGAAAATCGCCGTATTGATACCCAATAGTTTACCATCCAGAGTAACCAAAGCGCCCCCGGAATTACCGGGGTTAATAGCAGCATCGGTCTGAATAAAGAACTGAAAGTCCGCAACACCAACCTGGGTTCTTGCCAAGGCAGAAACAATCCCGCTGGTAACAGTCTGCCCAACACCAAAGGGATTCCCAATAGCGAGGACGAGATCACCCACATCGATTGTATCTGAATCCATCAATTCGAGTGTAGGCAGCTTTTCACCTTCTGTATCGATTTTCAGGATCGCCAGATCCGTATCTTTGTCACTCAAAACAAGCTCAGCAGAAAATTCCCGACGATCAGCAAGAACAACCTGGATTTCAGTTGCAGAATCGATGACATGATGATTGGTAACGATCAAACCATTTTCACGAACAATCACACCTGAACCAAGTGACCTGCCCATTCTCTTTCTTTCGCGTCCGGGTAAATTGTTCCCAAAAAATTTGCGAAAGAAAGGATCATTGAACAGTGATGGAACGGCCCTTTCTTTAACCAAGGTTTTGGTAAAGATATTGACCACCGCAGGGGAAGTCTGCTTCACCACCGGGGAAAAGCTTAGATTTATCTGTGCCTGACTTGTCGGGACCGTCTGTGCATGCACAGAAGAGACAGACAAGTTACTCTGAACCAAAAATAACGCCACGATTGACAGGAAAGCTGGCAATAGATTTGTTTGCAGAATACGCATCGGTGTTTTGTTCCCTTTGAAATAAACAGTTCGCAGTTTGTTCCCTTGAGATCTAGCACAGTTATGACCGTGCCAAAATATCTCTTTGTGAAAATCTTTACGTAATAATTCAACGCAAAAACAAAAGGCAGTCCCAAGGACTGCCTTTTGATAGTACTTAAATGTGAAGAAAAAGAGGCTTACTCTTCGCCTTCATCCTCATCACCAACTACAGGACCAGAATCCTGACCTTTGGCATCAACGTCACGATCAACGAATTCGATGAAAGCCATTGGCGCCATATCACCATGACGGAAGCCAGCTTTAAGAACGCGAGTGTAACCACCCTGACGATCTTTATAACGCTCAGCCAGTACGTCAAATAGTTTAGCAGTCAGTTTTGTATCACGAAGAACAGCCAGAGCCTGACGACGAGCGTGCAGGTCACCGCGCTTGCCAAGTGTAACCAATTTCTCAACGATTGGACGAAGATCTTTGGCTTTTGGAAGCGTTGTTTTGATCTGTTCGTGTTTGATCAATGCATGCGCCATGTTTGCAAACATAGCCTTACGGTGGCTGGAAGTACGGTTTAGTTTACGACCACTCATTCCGTGACGCATATCTGTTCTCCTAATATCTAGTGTCTCGCGCACGAGACGGATTAAAATTCCCAACGCCGCCTGATCTATGTGATCAGAGGAAATCGCCAGGGTACGGGGAGGAATTCCCCTTAATAACTCAAAGCCTTCTTAGAAAGGCTCATCGAGACGCTTAGCCAACTCTTCGATGTTCTCTGGTGGCCACTCAGCAATTTCCATACCGAGGTGGAGGCCCATGCCAGAAAGAACTTCTTTGATCTCGTTAAGAGACTTACGACCGAAGTTTGGTGTACGTAGCATTTCTGCTTCGGTTTTCTGAACCAGATCACCGATGTAAACGATGTTATCGTTTTTGAGGCAATTCGCTGAACGAACGGAAAGCTCAAGCTCGTCAACCTTACGAAGAAGGTTACGGTTGAACGGAGGTTCGCTTGGACGATCATCAACTTCTTCAACTTTTGGCTCATCGAAGTTCACGAAGAGAGAAAGTTGATCCTGAAGAATACGTGATGCAACAGCAATCGCATCTTCCGGTGTGATTGAACCATCAGTTTCGATTTCAAGTGTCAGCTTGTCATAGTCAGTTACCTGACCAACACGTGTGTTGTCGACTTTGTAAGACACTTTACGAACTGGCGAGAAGATTGAATCAACAGGTACAAGACCGATCGGAGCATCTTCAACACGGTTCTGAGAAGCAGGAACATAGCCTTTACCAGTATCAACTGTAAGTTCCATGTCCAAATGAGCACCATCATCCAGAGTACAGATCACAAGATCCGGGTTCATCACTTCGATGTCACCGGTTGTTTCGATCTGACCGGCAGTAACAGAGCCAGGACCTTCTGCACGAAGACGCATGCGCTTTGGCTCTTCACCTTCCATACGCAGAGCGATGGTTTTGATGTTAAGAATAACGTCGGTAACGTCTTCGCGAACACCAGGAATAGATGAGAACTCGTGCAATACACCATCGATGTGGATGGATGTAACAGCAGCACCTTGCAAAGATGACAGAAGAACGCGACGCAACGCATTACCCAGTGTAAGACCGAAACCACGCTCTAGCGGCTCAGCAACAACTTTAGCAATACGGTTGCTATCAATACCTGGCTCAACAACGAGACTTTCAGGCTTAATCAAAGCATTCCAGTTAGTCTGAATCACAGTAAAACCTCTTTTGACGTGCAAGCTATCGATTACGAACGGGACGTAACAATGGTTCTTGCAGTGTCATGTATATGCCAAAAGCCGGAAACAAAATCCGGCTTTAGACGAGTTAGATAAAGGCAGGCTACCCGTTAAACAGCCTGCCCAAAATCCACTTATACGCGACGGCGCTTAGGTGGACGACATCCGTTGTGCGGAATTGGTGTTACATCACGGATACCAGTGATGGTAAAACCAACTGCCTGCAGAGCACGAAGAGCGGACTCACGTCCTGACCCTGGGCCCTTTACGTTAACTTCGAGAGTCTTCATTCCATGATCCTGAGCTTTTTTGCCTGCATCTTCTGCAGCAAGCTGAGCAGCATATGGAGTGGACTTACGAGAACCTTTAAAACCTAGACCACCAGCTGATGCCCAGGAAATAGCATTCCCCTGTACGTCAGTGATCGTGATGATCGTGTTGTTAAAAGTTGCACTGATGTGAGCGATACCAGAAGAAATATTCTTCCGCTCGCGACGTTTAACGCGCGTCTGCTGAGCTTTAGCCATTTTCTACTGCCCTCTTATTTCTTCTTACCAGCGATGGCAACGGCAGGACCTTTACGCGTACGCGCGTTGGTCCGAGTACGCTGCCCGCGAACTGGAAGGCGTTTACGATGACGAAGGCCGCGCAAGCAACCTAGATCCATCAGACGTTTGATGTTCATAGCAACTTCACGGCGAAGGTCACCTTCAACAGTGCAGTTGTTATCAATTGTTTCACGAATGCGAAGTACTTCATCTTCTGTCAATTCGTTAACACGGCGTTCAGCCGGAATGCCAACTTCTTCACAGATTTTCTTAGAAATCGCAGGACCAATACCATGGATATAGGTCAATGCGATCAGTACCCGCTTTTGCGTCGGGATGTTGACGCCAGCAATACGAGCCACTACGCTCTCCTCACAAACACAGATCAGGCTCCAAGTATTTGGAAACCCTTGGTTAAATTAATCCGCGACATTCTCCAGAGGTGAAATGAGAGACGTCGTGTAGTTCTTGTTTCAGGCCGAAACCCGAAATTGTATTGGGTGGTAGATAAAGTCACCCGAAATACGTTTTATTGGAAATCGGCAAAAAAGCTCGGATTCCCAACAAAAATGTCCATTCGGCGGCGGATTATATGCCAATCCGTCCGCCTGTCAATGGATAAGTCTTACTTAAGGAAATTAGCGATCTGACTCGCGACTTCCTCAATTGATTGCATGCCGTCCACTTTGTGCAAATTGCCTTTTGCTTCGTAATAAGGCAGCACAGGGGCCGTTTGTTCATGATAAACCGCCAAGCGCTTTTTTAGTGTTTCAGCATTATCGTCGGCACGGCGCTCTTCTTCGGGTGTTTCACTTGCACGCTGTTCGATACGACTAAAAAGAATCTGTTCATCAACAACGATCTCAATTGTGCTGTCGAGTTTCAGACCCTTCTCTTCCAACATCACATCCAGACCCTCAGCCTGGGCAACAGTGCGTGGGAACCCATCGAGAATGAAACCATTCTTGCAATCTGGTTCATCAATACGATCAGAAATAATCCCAATGATCAGATCATCAGCAACCAACTGACCAGCATCCATAACAGACTTGGCTTGTTTGCCAAGCTCTGTCCCCGCAGCAACCGCTGCTCTTAACATGTCCCCTGTTGAAAGCTGCACAATGTTGTGCTGCTCAACCAGAATTGCTGCCTGTGTGCCCTTACCCGCGCCCGGAGGGCCAAACAATACTATGTTCATCCACGCCTACCCTTTAATTTTGATTTTTTAATTAGGCCTTCATACTGATGAGCCACCAGGTGAGAATGGATCTGTCCGACCGTATCCATTGTTACGGAAACGACAATCAAAAGACTTGTCCCGCCAAAATAGAATGGAACAGCATATTGAGAGATCAAAATCTCAGGTAGCAAACATACAGCTACAAGATATGCAGCCCCAGCAATTGTTAGCCGATTGATGATATAGTCAAGATGTGCAGCTGTGTTTTTTCCAGGGCGAATGCCAGGAACAAAACCGCCATTTTTCTTAAGGTTGTCTGCTGTTTCTTCTGTATTGAAGACAATCGTCTTGTAGAAGAAAGCAAAAAAAGCGATCAGCGTACTGAAAAGAAGCATGTATCCAACAGTACCACGACCTAGGTTTGCAGTAACCCATGTCAGCCACTCAGAACTTCCGGCAGAAAACTGTGCAGCCGTAATTGGCATCAACAGCAAAGAAGATGCAAAGATTGGCGGAATCACACCAGACACGTTCAGCTTGATTGGCAGGTGAGAAGAATCGCCACCGAACATTTTGTTACCAACCTGACGCTTTGGATACTGAACAATCACTTTACGATGCGCGCGTTCAAAACAAACAATACCAGCAATAACCAATGGAACCAACAGAATGATCAAGGCAACAAAACCATTGCTCTGACTTAGCTGAAATGTTTGCGCCAAAGCTGATGGCAGGCCTGCAACAATACCAGAGAAGATAATCAGAGAAATACCGTTACCAATGCCACGTTGGGTAATCTGTTCACCTAGCCACATCAGGAAGATTGTACCACCTGTCAAGGTGATGACTGTTGTCAGTTCAAAGAACAGTCCCGGATTAATAACGGCAGCCCCAAAATCCTGAGCCCCCTGTAAACCGCGGGCAATACCATAGGCCTGGACAGCAGCCAGGACCACTGTACCGTAGCGAGTGTATTGGTTGATTTTCTTACGACCGGCCTCGCCTTCTTTTTTGAGAGCTTCAATCTGAGGAGAGATTGCGGTCATCAGCTGCATAATAATGGATGCAGAAATATACGGCATGATGTTCAAGGCGAGAATTGTCATTCTCTCAAGAGCACCACCGGAAAAGAGGTTAAACATCCCAAGCACGCCACCCGCTTGTGCGTTGAAAGCTTGCTGGAATACAATAGGATCAATTCCGGGAAGAGGAATATAAGTTCCTAGACGATACACAATAAGCGCACCCAGAGTGAACCAGATACGCTTTTTCAAATCTGTGGCTTTAGAAAACGCACTAAGATTAATATTCGCGGCTAATTGCTCAGCAGCAGATGCCATATGCCTATTCCCGGTAATATAAAAATTGTCTAAAGAATACTAAAGGCAGAAACCCCCATCAAAAGAAAGGGATTTCTGCCTTTACAAAATTACTTGCTCGCAGGAACGGTGACAGAGCCACCTGACTTCTCTACGGCTGCAATAGCAGCGGCTGAAGCACCAGCAACAGTGATTTCCACTTTTGCTTTCAGTTCGCCGTTCGCCAACAGGCGAATGCCGTCACGAGCATTGGTAATGATACCAGAAGTAACAAGAACTTCTTGATCGATCGGCTTTTTAGCATCGATTTTCTTCGCGTCAATCGCTGCCTGAAGACGACCAATGTTCAAAGGAACATAGTTCTTCCGGAAGATGTTGTTAAATCCACGTTTCGGCAGACGACGATGCAATGGCATCTGACCGCCTTCGAAGCCTTTAATGCTTACGCCGGAACGAGACTTTTGACCCTTGTGTCCGCCACCGGCATTCTTGCCGTAGCCGGAACCAGTACCACGACCGACGCGTTTGCGATCTTTCGTAGCACCTGGGTTATCGGAAAGCTGATTTAGCTTCATCGTAATGGTCCCAGTTTCTCCTTCTTGTCAGGATAGTGAGAGGCCCTTAGGCCTCCACCACCTTAACAAGATGGCTAACCTTGTTGATCATGCCACGTACGGAAGGTGTATCTTCCAGTGTACGACGGCGGTTCATTTTATTGAGGCCCAGACCAACAAGTGTTGCGCGCTGATCTTTAGTCCGTCCGATTGGACTTCCTACCTGTACCACAGTAATCGTTTTTTTAGCTGCCATGGTATTTATCCTTGAGCTTCTGTGCCTGTAGCACGGTTGCCTAGAATATCAGAAACCTTCTTGCCGCGACGCTGAGCAACCATACGAGGGCTACGCGAACGCGTCAGGCCATCAATAGCAGCTTTAATCAGGTTGTGCGGGTTCGAAGTACCTGTGGACTTAGAGACCACATCCTGAACACCAAGAGCTTCAAAAACGGCACGGAGAGGACCACCGGATATAATACCGGTACCCACTGGTGCACTGCGCATTACAACACGGCCTGCACCAAAGTGACCTTTGATGTCATGGTGCAAAGTACGGCCCTCACGAAGAGGAACACGAACCATGTTCTGTTTTGCAGCTTCCGTAGCCTTACGAATTGCTTCAGGAACTTCACGGGCTTTACCAGTGCCATGACCTACGCGACCACGACCGTCACCAACGACGACAATAGCAGCGAAGCCAAAACGACGGCCACCTTTGACCACCTTGGCAACACGGTTAATACCAACCAGTTTTTCGATCAGTTCCGGTTCATCGCGGTTGCGATCGTCTCTACGACCGCGATTTTCTTTTTGAGAACGTGCCATAAAACTAGTCCCCTTAGAACTTTAAGCCAGCTTCACGAGCCGCGTCAGCAAGAGCTTTCACGCGACCATGATAAATGTATCCACCACGGTCGAAAACGACGTCCGTGATACCGGCGGCGACGGCGCGCTCTGCAACGAGTTTTCCAACCTTAATAGCTGCATTTTTATCTGCACCGGTTTTCAATTCGCTTTTCAGAGCTCCGTCCAGGGTTGACGCAGCGGCAACAGTGACACCCTGCTTGTCATCAATCACTTGAGCATAGATATTTTTGCTCGAACGAAATACTGACAGGCGAGGACGACCATTACCCGTGCGCCGTAGCTGTGTACGAACGCGACTTTTGCGGCGATCGTGCAATGAATTAAGCTTACGCATGGGTTACTTCTTCTTGCCTTCTTTGCGCAGAATGACTTCATCCGCGTACTTAACACCTTTGCCTTTGTAAGGCTCTGGTGGGCGGTACCCACGAATGACAGCAGCCACCTGGCCGACTTTCTGCTTGTCGATCCCCGAAACGGCAACAGCCGTTGGCTTATCACACTTGATAGTGATCCCTTCCGGAATTGGGAAGAGAACATCATGTGAATAGCCAAGCTGCAGGTTCAAAGTGTTACCTTGAACAGCCGCGCGATAACCAACACCGTTAATCTCAAGGTTCTTGGTGTAACCTTCGGAAACACCAGTCACCAGATTCTGGACACGACTGCGAGCAGTACCCCACATAGAGCGAGCACGCTTGCTGTCATTAGCTGGAGTGACAGTAACTTTACCCTCATCAAGAGTAATATTTACATCATCCGTTGCTGCGAAGCTGAGTTCACCCAGCTTCCCTTTTGCAGAGACGACATTGCCGTCTATCTTTAGTTCGACCCCGCTTGGTACTTCTACGGGGTTCTTGCCTACACGAGACATATCAAACTCCCTTAGAATACCTGGCAGAGAACCTCACCACCAACATTGGCAGTACGGGCCTCTTGATCGGACATTACACCGCTAGGTGTAGAAAGAATGGTGACACCCAGTCCGTTGTAGTAGCGTGGTAGCTCTTTAATTTTAGAGTACACGCGACGACCAGGACGTGACACACGGCTGATTTCAGAAATCGCCGGATCACCATCTGCGTATTTCAGTTCGATAGCCAGTTCACTTACACCGGCACGAACGTCAACTTTACTGAAGCCACGAATAAAACCTTCGCGTTTCAGAACTTCTAGTACATTGGCGCGCAGCTTTGAAGCCGGCGCGCGAACGACGCTTTTACCAACCCGTTGTCCGTTACGGATGCGGGTCAGCATATCCCCTAAAGGATCGCTCATCGCCATATCGTCGGTCCTTCCTTACCAGCTCGATTTAACGACACCAGGTGCCTGACCTACAGAGGCCAGATCACGAAGTGCGATACGAGAGAGCTTGAACTTACGATAAAATCCACGAGGACGTCCTGTGACGCCACAACGGTTACGTACGCGGATCTTTGCACCGTCACGAGGCAACTGAGCCAATTTCATGCTAGCCTGGAAGACTTCTTCCGGGGAAGCAGAACGGTCTGTTGCAATCGCCTTAAGCGCAGCACGCTTTTCAGCTTGCTTTGCTACCATACGGCGGCGTTTTTCGTTCTTAGCAATGGCACTTTTCTTAGCCATTTTACTATTCCTTTCTGCCCGTTCAGTTAGCGAACGGCATGTCGAACCTTGCAAGGAGAGCTTTCGCTTCCTCATCGGTTTTCGCCGTGGTGCAGATGGTAATATTCATTCCGCGAATTTCGTCTACGCGATCGTATTCGATTTCCGGGAAAACAATCTGCTCCTTGAGACCCATGTTATAATTACCAAGGCCGTCAAATGCATTGCCTTTCACGCCGCGAAAATCACGAACACGTGGAAGAGCAATCGTCACAAGACGATCAAGGAATTCATACATGCGATCACCGCGCAGTGTCACCTTACAGCCTAGTGGCATATCTTCACGAACCTTGAAACCCGCGATGGATTTCTTGGCACGTGTGATAACAGGTTTTTGTGCAGCAATTGCTTCTAGTTCAGCAGCTGCATGTTTAACCTTTTTGGTGTCCTGTACGGCTTTACCAACACCGATATTAAGCACGATTTTCTCAAGCTTAGGAATCTGCATTGGGTTAGTGTAGTTAAATTCACCCTTAAGAGCGTCTCTAACTTCACTGTTGTAATGTGCCTTCAAGCGTGGCTGTGTCATGGTCAACCTCGCCTTATACATCAACTACTTCGCCAGATTTCTTGGCGAAGCGCACTTTGCGATCCCCTTCTGTACGGAAGCCAACGCGTGTGGCATCCCCAGATTTAGGGTCAACTAGTGCAATATTAGAAATATGAACGGAAGCTTCTTGTTCGATGATTCCGCCCTGTGATGTCTGGGAAGCAGACTGATGCTTCTTCACGACGTTTACGCCTTGTACAACAACGCGATCCTCGTCGCGAAGTACACGAAGCACTTCGCCTTTCTTACCCTTGTCACGACCGGTTGTAAGAACAACCTGGTCGCCTTTTTTGATCTTAAACTTTTTGCTCATTACAGCACCTCAGGCGCCAATGACACGATTTTCATGAAGCTGCGCGCACGCAGTTCACGGGTAACCGGGCCGAAAATACGAGTACCAATAGGCTCATTTGATTTGTTAATCAAAACAGCCGCATTAGTATCAAAGCGGATCGAGGTGCCGTCTTGACGACGGATTTCTTTTGCCGTGCGTACAATCACGGCACGGTGTACATCACCTTTTTTGACTTTGCCACGTGGAATTGCTTCCTTGACAGAGACTTTGATGACGTCACCAACACTGGCGGTTTTACGTTTGGAACCACCAAGCACCTTGATGCACTGTACTCTACGAGCACCGGAGTTGTCAGCTACTTCAAGCTGAGACTGCATCTGGATCATGGCTATATCCTAAATACTATGCTTCGGTAGAAGCGTCACTGACCACTTCCCAAGACTTAGTCTTGGAAATTGGACTGCATTCACGAATCTTGACGACATCTCCCGCTTTTACTGCGTTGGTCTCGTCATGAGCGTGATACTTCTTCGAACGCTTAATGAACTTCTTGTAGATCGGATGCATAACGCGACGTTCTACAAGAACAGTAATGGTCTTGTCGGTCTTATCGCTAACTACGACACCCTGCAACACACGCCGTGGCATTGTGTAAACTCCTTAAGAAGCTGCCTGCAGAGACTGCAGGACAGTTTTAACTCGTGCAATGTCGCGGCGAACCTGACGACAACGAGCCGTGTTTTCAAGCTGACCGCTGGCTTGTTGGAAGCGGAGGTTAAACTGCTCTTTACGCAGCTTTACCATCTCTTCTTTAAGCTCATCAGCCGTTTTAGTACGGAGATCACTTGATTTCATTAGTTCACTCCTTCACCCGGACGAACAATAAATTTCGTCTGAATTGGTAGTTTAGCAGCTGCCAACGAGAAAGCCTCGCGAGCAACGTCCAAAGGAACACCATCGAGTTCAAAGATGACACGACCAGGCTTAACCCTAGCTGCCCACCATTCGATGTTACCTTTACCTTTACCCTGACGAACTTCTGCTGGTTTAGAAGAAACCGGCACGTCTGGGAAGATGCGGATCCATAACTTACCGACACGCTTCATGTGACGCGTAACGGTACGACGGGCCGCTTCGATTTGTCGGGCAGATACACGACCAGGGGTTACGGCTTTAAGACCGTAGGCACCAAAATTCAATTGGGTGCCACCCTTAGCATTACCGTGGATCCGGCCTTTATGTGCTTTGCGGAATTTAGTCCGCTTTGGCTGCAACATATTACTATTTCCTCAAGCTAAGCCCGTTACGAACGAGCGGCCTGTGAATCCTGAGATCGCTTATCCATGGCCATTGGGTCATGTTCCATGATCTCGCCCTTGAAGATCCATACCTTCACACCACAAATACCGAAAGTGGTGGATGCACGGGACTCAGCGTAATCAACTTCCGCACGGAGTGTGTGGAGTGGAACACGTCCTTCACGATACCATTCAGTACGAGCAATCTCAGCACCGCCCAAACGGCCGGCACAGTTAATACGAATGCCCTGTGCGCCTAGACGCATAGCTGACTGAACAGATCGTTTCATAGCACGACGGAAAGCCACACGACGTTCTAACTGACTACAGATGTTGTCTGCAACCAATTTCGCATCAATTTCTGGTTTCCGGATTTCTACGATATTCAGATGTACTTCGCTAGAAGTAAGTTTCTGAAGCTCACGACGCAGTTTTTCAATATCCGATCCCTTTTTACCGATCACAACACCCGGACGGGCAGTATAAATGGTAACACGGGCTTTCTTCGCTGGGCGCTCAATGATGATCCGAGAAACACCAGCTTGTTTCAAGCGCTCACGCAGAAACTCACGAATGCCAAGGTCTTCATGAAGCAGATCAGCATAGTCACCATCTGCAAACCAACGAGAATCCCAGGTCCGGATGATACCGACACGAAGGCCGATAGGATTAATCTTCTGACCCATTACGCTGTCTCCTCGCGTTCACGGACAACAACTGTCAATTGGCTCCAAGGCTTAAGCAAACGGCCAACACGACCGCGAGCACGAGCCCGGAAACGCTTCATGACAAAGCTTTTACCGACGAAAGCCTCAGATACAAAGAGACGATCTACATCAAGCTGATGGTTGTTTTCAGCATTAGCAATTGCAGATTGAAGTGCTTTTTTCACTTCAATAGCAATACGACGCTTGGAGAAAGTCAGCTCTGCCAAAGCAGATTCTGCAGATTTCCCACGAATGCTTGCCGCAACCAGGTTTAGTTTGCGCGGTGAAGTGCGAAGGTTAACAGCAATAGCACGAGCTTCGTTGTCAGCTAACGCACGATCACGTTTTGACTTACTCATTTTCTGCCTTTCTTCGCTTTCTTATCCACAGCATGACCCCAATAGGTACGCGATGGCGCGAATTCACCGAATTTATGGCCAACCATATTCTCAGTTACTAGAACTGGGATGTGCTTACGGCCGTTGTACACACCAAAAGTCAAGCCAACAAACTGTGGCATGATGGTGGAACGACGGGACCATGTCTTAATAATTTCGTTACGACCCGCGCTTCGCACGGTCTCAGCCTTCTTTAACAGACAGGCGTCAACAAACGGGCCTTTCCAAACGGAACGAGCCATATGGCCATCCCCTCACTTAGCGTTTCTGATGACGACGACGGATAATCAACCCATCGGTCTTCTTGTTGGAGCGAGTACGAGCACCCTTTGTAGGTTTCCCCCAAGGAGTGACCGGGTGACGACCACCCGAAGTACGACCTTCACCACCACCGTGCGGGTGGTCCACCGGGTTCATAGCAACACCACGGACAGACGGACGCTTGCCAAGCCAACGATTACGGCCAGCTTTACCAAGCTTCTGGTTTGAATTGTCCGGGTTGGACACGGATCCAACCGTCGCCATGCATTCGGCGCGTACCATACGTAACTCGCCAGAGTTCAAGCGAATTTGGGCATATCCTGCATCGCGACCAACCAACTGTACATAAGTACCGGCTGAACGAGCAATCTGCCCACCCTTGCCAGCCTTCAGCTCGACATTGTGGACAATAGTACCCACAGGAATCGCGCTAAGTGGCATAGCATTACCAGGTTTAACATCGGTTTTAGCACCAGAGATGACACTATCACCGACCTGCAGGCGCTGAGGAGCCAAGATATAAGCTTGCTCACCATCTGCATATTCGATTAAGGCGATAAACGCCGTACGGTTCGGATCGTACTCAATGCGTTGTACAGTAGCAGCAACATCAAACTTTGTACGTTTGAAATCGATGATACGGTAAGAACGCTTGTGACCACCGCCACGACGGCGCATGGTGATCCGACCATTATTATTACGTCCACCTGACTTTGTAAGACCTTCGGTCAATTTCTTAACCGGCTTGCCTTTGTAAAGATCAGAGCGATCGATCAACACCAGGTTTCTTTGACTTGGTGTGACTGGATTAAAAGTTTTCAACGCCATCGGATTAAATTCCCGTCGTCACGTCGATGCTGTCCCCGTCAGACAGGGAAACAATAGCCTTTTTAACGTCGGAACGACGTCCAGGACGACCTTTGAAACGTTTTGTTTTGCCTTTAACGCGAAGGGTATTAACCGCTTCAACCTTAACGCCAAACAAACCTTCAACTGCCAAACTGATTTCAGGCTTAGAAGCATCAAGCGGTACTTGGAAGGTAACCTGGTTGTTTTCTGAACCAAGTGTAGCCTTCTCGGTGATGACCGGACGACGAATGATTTCATACATCCGTTCTTTAGAAATGGTCACCGGCTTGGTGTTACGTGCGCGTGCTCTGCTCATTTTAGACGCGCCTCCAGCGCTTCAACAGCATCCTTGGTCAGAACCAATGTGTCGCGACGCAAAATATCAAACACGTTTGCGCCCTGCTGTGGCAGAACATCAACGCATGGAATATTGCGAGAAGCACGAGCAAAACCTTCGTTCACTGACGCGCCGTCGATAACAAGAGCTGAAGACCAGCCCAATGCTGCCAACTGCTTAACCAATGCAGAAGTTTTTGGTTCTTTGACTTCGGTGTTATCAAGAACAACCAACTTACCTTCAGCAGCTTTTGCTGAAAGTGCAGTTTTAAGAGCAAGAAGACGAACTTTCTTTGGAAGATCGTGTGAATGATCACGAACGCGAGGCCCGTGTACAACACCACCACCACGGAAGATGTTCGCACGAATAGAACCGTGACGAGCGCCGCCACCTTTCTGATTCTTGATCTTACGGGTTGAACCGCGAACTTCGCCGCGTTCCTTAACCTTGTGTGTGCCAGCACGACGCTTGGCGAGCTGATAGTTGACCATACGTGCGAGTAGATCAGCACGAACAGGAAGACCGAACACAGCTTCGTTCAGTTCAACTTCACCAGCTTTTTTATTTTCGAGGGATGTAACCGCGATCTTCATGGTTATTGATCCTTCTCTTCAGCAGCAGGAGCTTCAGCAGCAGCAGCTTTTAGACCAGCAGGGAACGGAACACCTTCAGGAAGTGCACGCTTCACAGCATCGCTAATGTAAACCCAACCGCCTTTTGAGCCAGGGATAGCACCTTTTACAAGGATCAAGCCATTGTCACCATCGGTAGCAACGATTTCCAGATTCTGGGTAGTCACGCGACGATCACCCATGTGACCAGCCATTTTCTTACCCTTGAACACCTTACCAGGATCCTGACTGTTACCAGTAGAACCGTGACTACGGTGAGAAACGGAAACACCGTGCGAAGCACGTAGACCACCAAAATTATGACGCTTCATCGCACCAGCGAAACCTTTACCGATAGAAGTACCGGTAACGTCTACATACTGACCTGCAACAAAGTGACCCGCATCCAACTCAGCACCGACGTCCAATAGGGCATCTGCTGATACACGGAATTCTGCTGTATGTTTCTTCGGAGCAACCTTAGCTTTGGCATAGTGGCCACGCTCAGCTTTACTCACATTCTTCACCTTGGCTACACCAGAGCCAAGCTGAACCGCATTATAGCCGTCCGTCTCTTGATTACGGACTGCAACAACCTGACAGCTCTCTAGCTTCAAAACAGTTACTGGAACATGATTTCCAGCTTCTGTGAAGACGCGAGACATACCAAGTTTCTGCGCAATAAGACCCGTACGCATTGCTTAGCCTTTCAGTTTAATCTCAACATCAACACCAGCCGCAAGATCAAGCTTCATAAGCGCGTCTACGGTTTGTGGTGTTGGCTCAACGATGTCAATAAGACGCTTGTGAGTTCTGATTTCGAACTGCTCACGACTTTTCTTATCGATGTGAGGACCACGAAGGACTGTAAATTTCTCAATGCGAGTCGGTAGTGGAATAGGACCTTGAACCTGCGCACCTGTGCGCTTGGCAGTCCCTACGATCTCAGATGTAGATTGGTCTAGGACCCTGTGATCGTACGCCTTTAGGCGAATTCTAATATTCTGGCTGGACATTCTCAGCCACCCTTTGATTAACCCGTTCGTACCATTCGCGGCATTGGAACGCAGTTAACCCCTTTCAGAGTTAAATCTAAACAATTTCGTCACAAAAAGAAGCGACGGTGCGTTCTTTACCAAAACGCACCGTCGCTATCAACAACTATTTTACTTTTTTTATTTTGAGATGCTTGAAACGACACCAG
>NZ_LANI01000034.1 GCF_000982415.1 Kiloniella litopenaei | reverse complement strand
TGCGCTTGTGATCGTGATGCTGGTGATGTTTGTCCTTGGTTTCTTCCTCGACTTTATTGAAATCACCTTCGTCGTGGTGCCTATCGTTGCCCCAATCCTGTTGATGAGTGATATCAGCCCGGTATGGCTCGGCGTGATGATGGCAATGAACCTGCAAACATCCTTCCTCACACCGCCTTTTGGCTTTGCGCTCTTCTACCTAAGGGGCGTGGCACCAAAGGAAGTCACGACCATGCAGATCTACAAGGGTGTCATTCCCTTTGTCTTTATCCAGATCATCGCCTTACTTATTCTGGCGCTCTTTCCAGAACTCGCGACATGGTTACCGAAAGTCATCTTTGGCTAAATAAAACAGCCTGAAGATACATCAAAAAAAGCCGCTGAAGATAAACTTCAGCGGCTTTTTTGTTTTCCAACAAACCAAATAACTTCTTACCAACTATAGGACATAGTGGCTAAGGTGCTTAGCAATTCCCTGTTGCAGCTGACGGTCAATTTCCATCATCAAATCTTCTGTTAGCTTGTACCAAACTTTCTCTCTATCCCGCAGTTTGATGTTTTCAGCAACAGTGACAGAGCGCTCTGCCTTGGCGATCACAGATGCTTCCTTAAAGCCCTGATCATTCAAAACCTGTAATTCCACCTCTAGCACACCAGTGTAGCGTTCGGATTGATCATACGTGAACAATCCCGTAATACCCTTTTGCTGTTCCAGTTTACTTTCAGTCACCGCCGCGTTTTTAATAACAAAATTCAGGACATTGCTGTTACCTTGCGGATACAGTCTGTCCCTCGCCCAACGTTCGGATGCCTGCGCCGGGGGAATATCAAACAGGTGTTCAACATTCGGTGATTTTGCCGGGCTGACATAAGCCTGATCAACCACGACGTCCTGCACCAAAAGATTATAAGGTGGCAAATGTGTATAGGTAAGCTCGGCATATTCATAGCTAGAGGGAGCCGTTTTGCACCCCGATAGAACTGCGCCACCAAGGGCTAATCCACTAAAAACAAATGACCGTCGACTTAACATTCTGAAATTTCACCTCTGCACAAACATGAGAATTCTGCCTGAACCCAAAAAACATACAGGACAAGATCAACCTAATACCTACAAACACAATATGGCATGACAAAGGCCTTTGGCTCATAAGGTTAATTTCGTTCAGATTGTTTCGTTTTGAATCTCAGCAATCGCAGCATCGTCAAAAACATATGAGCGACCACAGAACTCACACCTAGCATCAATAACGCCATCAACCTTGTAAGAATCAACTTCTTCTGGCGAAACAGTTTTGATTACATTGGCCAGCTTTTCCCGTGAACAGCGACATCCTTCTTTCACTGGTCGCTGATCATAAACCCTGACCTGTTCATCATGAAATAGACGATAGAGTAAATCAGAAATACTAAGATCATGGTCCAACAGTTCATTTTCTGTACAACTGGACATCAAAATCATGGATCGTTGCCAATCTTCCTTAATTTCGTCGTCATCCTTGTCAGCTTGCTGATTGATCCCGCCATCACCCGGTACGTATTGCAATATCATGCCACCAGCATGCCAAGATCCCTCATTTTGAGCGACCTTTACAAGAACACCTGTATTGATCTGATCAGACTGTTTGAAATATCCTTGAATACATTCGGATAGACTGTCGCCTTCCAGCTCAACAATTCCTTGGTATCGTTCCATATGCTCACCCTGATCCACAGTAAAGGCAATATAGCCTTTGCCCGTCAAATCGGTGAGCGACAGAGTTGAATGATCTTCCGTTTTATCAAGCAGTTCTTTCAATGCCACTTCATCTATCCCGGCGCATCCTCTGATAACACCTTCGGACGTCATATCACTGACAAGCATTTTTACCGGGCCATCACTTTTGCTTTGCAAAGTAAAACAGCCTGAAAATTTCATTAGCGAAGAAAGGACACTCGTCAGGGCAAGAACCTCGCCTAACAACTCATTCACAATTTGTGGATAGTTGTGGCGTTTGAGGATCTCGTCAATAGCCGGCCCCATGCGGGCAACGCGCCCCCTGATCCCGCTTGATTCAAGCAAAAAGGGCTGAATAACATCATCCCTTAAAAACCCGGTCTCAACATTTTCCCCAACGGTGTCACTCATCTTTCGTCTCCAACGCCCTTAAAGGTTACTCATACACCAATAGAGAATACCTTTTTGGGCATGTAATCTGTTTTCAGCTTCGTCAAATACAACGGATTGTGGGCCATCGATCACATCTGCAACAACTTCTTCGCCACGATGCGCGGGTAAGCAGTGCATGAACAACGCGTCATTTTTAGCCAAGGACATTACCCGTTCATCAACCTGATAGGGTTTTAACAGGTTATGACGGTTCGCAGCGTCCTTATCGCCCATGGATACCCATGTGTCGGCAACAATACAATCACTATTCTCCACAGCTTCATCTATTGATCTGGTAACCGAAATTTTCCCACCCTGAGATTTTGCCCAATCAAGAGCTTTCTGATCCGGTGCCAGCTCGGCCGGTGTAGCCAATTTCAATTCAAAATCAAAGCGTGTCGCCGCATGTATCCACGATGTCGCAACGTTATTACCATCTCCGCACCAGGTCACTGTTTTACCCGCAATCGCACCACGATGTTCCTCGTACGTCATAACATCAGCCATCAACTGACATGGATGCGATTCATCTGTCAGGCCATTGATAACAGGAACCGTCGCATACTCGGCCAATTCATGAAGGATTTCTTCGGACGATGTCCGGATCATGATTGCGTCCACAAAACGCGACAGAACCCGGGCGGTATCCGCGATGGTTTCGCCATGTCCCATCTGTGAACTGCTGGGATCAAGCAAAACCGCATTTCCCCCAAGCTGATTAATACCAACTTCAAAGGAAACACGGGTACGGGTTGACGGTTTTTCGAAAATCATCGCCAGAGATTTACCCTCTAGCGGGCGACCGGAAATCTCCCCGGATTTTAACTTGGATCCATACCCCAGGATCTCCCGGAGTTTGCTGGTTTCAAACCGATTTAGATCTAAAAAATGTTTGGTACTTGTCATGTTATTACACCTTTAAGTCCCGGCGCCTCATCAGGCTGCCTGGGACATTCCTTTACAGACGTCTTCGAGAATTGCGATAGCTTCATCAACATGGGATCGCTCGATAACAAGCGGTGGCAATAATCGGATCACATTGTCCGCAGCACCAACACTGAGAAGACCGCCTTCGCGCATGGCTGCAATTACATCTGTATTGGGCACACGACATTTTAACCCAAGCATAAGGCCCGCGCCTCTTACTTCTTCAAAGATCGCGGGATTATTAGCAACCAGGTTTTCTAATTTGGTGCGTGTGTAATCCGAAATGGAAATAACACTTTCCATAAAACCATCTTCGAGCAAGACATCCAGAACAGCATTCCCGATCGCCATAGCCAAGGGATTACCGCCGTATGTACTGCCATGGGTACCCGGCACCATACCAGCAGCAGCTTTATTGGTTGCCATGAATGCGCCCATTGGGAAACCGCCGCCAAGCCCTTTAGCTGTCGCCAGAACATCAGGTTCTATGTCAGCCCACTCGTGCGCAAAGAGTTTCCCGGTACGACCATTACCACACTGAACTTCATCAAAGATCAGCAAGAGACCAAATTCATCACAAACGGTTCTTAAGTCTTTCAAAAAGTCCATGGATGCAGCACGGATACCACCTTCACCCTGGATTGGTTCAACCATTATCGCCGCGGTTTCATCACCAATAGCGGCACGCAACTCATTAAGGTTTTCAAAAGCAACGTGGTCAAATCCGGGTGTCTGCGGACCAAAACCATCAAGATGCTTGGCATTCCCGGCGGCTGAAAGAGCTGTCATGGTCCGACCATGGAAAGCACTGTCGCAGGTGATGATCCGGTACTTCTGCGGATTACCATTATGGCTGTGATACTTGCGTGCCAGTTTAATGGCACCTTCCAACGCTTCGGTTCCAGAGTTGGTAAAGAAAACCTTGTCAGCAAAAGAGTTCGCAACAAGACGTTCTGCCAGTGTTTCCCCGCCTGTAATTCTGTAGAGATTAGAGACATGCCACAGCTTACGCCCCTGTTCCTCTAGTGCAGCAACCAGCTTTGGATGACTGTGCCCCAGCGAATTAACCGCAATACCACCAGCAAAATCAAGATATCGTCGGTTTTCAGCAGTGTATAAATAAGGACCTTCGCCCCGCTCAAATGCGAGGTCGATACGTGCGTAGGTGGGCATTACTGCGTCACTCATGGTATCTCTCTTTTATATCTGCTGAAAAAACAAAGCCCGGGGCGACAGTCAGTCACCCCGGAGCAACGTATTAACCCAATATCAATGCCCCCTGTCAACCTGAACAAGCAGGATTCACAAGGTTTTTAGCAGATAAATCTATTTCACTGGTGTGATGGTAAAGCCTTTATCCTGCAAAAGCTTCAAAACGCCTTGTTGCCCCGGCAAATAGACCGCATCAATCACAGCTAAGCTATTTCCCTTTTCAAGGGTCTCGCCCATGCGTGAAACCATTTGAAGATTACGGCCATAAACAAGACTTTCCATATAGCTTGCCTGTGATTCCGGTGGCAAGACAGATATCTCATCCAGAACTTCCTGATAAAGAGCGCCGGATGACTGCAAGAGGAAATTATTAATTCGGGTTTGGTAGATCGCTTCCACAGTTTGAATATCAGCGGGTAATGTATCCAATAATCTTAATTGATCAGCTTCATTTGATGCATCCGCAATTTGAAGCTGCTCTTCGATAGTTTGTAATTGCAAGATTTCTATTCCAAGCTTTTTGGCGGCATCCTGAAATGTTTGATTAAGCGTTCTTATCCCCAACGAAATACGTGATGCTTCGGACGGAGGGGACGAAAAGACAACCCGCGCGGCCCAAGGTTTTAGCACATCCATCTGTCGGGCCAAATATCCATACTCATAACCAATGACCTTGATTTTTTCGAAGGTTTCTGGCGAGACAAGGTCTCTTAATCGGCGGTTATCATTATACAGCATCACGCTAAACAGCTTTTGCTTGATCGCATCATCATCGAGGATATCAACCATAAGATAATCAGCGTTTTTCAAGATGGTATGCGTAAAAGCCCCGGCATCAACAACCCGGCGATCACTGCTGTTCAATGTCCCGTATATATAACTTGGCTGAACGCCTTGTTTATCAATCTTCCACAACACTGCATCGCCATTACTTAATGGTTCAGCAACACTGGACTGCCACGTAAAAACAACCGTAAGTAAAAATAAAACACTGAGAAAGAAACGATCAAAAAACATATTTTCAGCCAATTTTCGGTATTGGCCAATCTGCGACAAAGCCATCTTGATTCCTGAAGGAATGAGTTAAATAAACCACGTTGAATTTAGGCCATTGTTACAGATATTCGTGCAAATTACATGTCTTGATTTGGGCAAAAACTACTTTTTTCACCATCTTTGCATGGTACTCGGGAAACTTGGTATCCCCGCTGCACAAGCATATTTAAAATCCCCTTTTCGCCCGGTAAATGAAGCGCTCCTACAGCTGTAAACGAGTTCCCTTTTATCAGCCCCTTCGTCATACCATTTATCATGTTTAGGTTTCGTTTGTCTAAAAGCCGCGTTATCCAAATGTCATACATTTCAGGCGGCTCTTCTTTTAAATCATCCAGAAGGGTCTGATAGAAGCTGTTTGTATCCTCAGCAAGATACATTTGAACGTACTGCTCCATCAAATCTTCATGTTTTTGTTCAGCTTCAGGTTTTTCAAGCGCTCGTATCATTGCATCCAAATAAATTTTACGATCTCGATCTCTAAAAACAGAAAGCTGTTCTCGAACAGTCTCTAAACCATTCACTTTAACCCCTTGCTCATGAGCCAAAGCCCCCAACTGGAAATCCAGTACGGCATCGCCGCTTTCCCGTTTTTCCTGATCAGGATCATTTGGCAGAGCCTTCAAAATCGGATAAATTGCCCACAACTCGAAGGTTCGCAAGATCTCCTCTTCTACATTTTGCTTTTTAGCGATACGGACTATTTTTTCATACAGATCTTGGGGTAAAACCTCGTCCAGCGTTTTACCGTCATCTCTAATCCGGACATTATATGATTCTCGAGCTTCACGCGGCGTAAGATCTATTTCCAGGTTCAAAAGATCCGCATTTGCAATATATGGCTCAACCCGGTCTTTTATCTTGAGAACACGGGGGTCTGTGACATGCATCGTACCCAAAAGATAACTGGGTGCACGGTTCCCTTTTTCAATTTTCCAGAATAATCCCTTGCTATAGGGAATAGTTGCATCTCCCCACGCATTACCCAAAAGCAGTACTTGGCTGGCAAAGATAAGAATAACTAGAATCTTATAGCAGCGAAAAGTCATCGGACGCTCTCATACTGTGCAGATTACACACTCATCGTATGAGAATAACCTAACAATCACTTCCTTATAAAAAGTGAAAAATAGATCAAATGCAGTCTAAAAGATAAGGCCGAAGCAGCCCGTCAGCTCTTGATTTTATAACCGCGTTTGAACAACAGCCAGCCGCAGAACACCATAATCAAAATCAAGCACACAAGCGTTCCACCCTGCCAGATTAAATCTTCAACAGATCCATAGCCGGTAATGCCATAGCGAAATCCGCTGATGATCCAGAACATGGGGTTGGCTTCGAAAAGCCATTGCCAGCTTTCAGGGATACGATTCAAAGTGAAAAACGTGCCGGATAAAAGTCCAAGAGGGAGGACAAGAAAATTATCCACCAAAGAGAACTGATCCCACTTGTCAGACCAAAGACCGACAAGAACACCAATCATGGAAAACAACAGTGCAGCAGAAATCGCAAAGAAAAGCGTCACACCAAGGCTATAAAGCATCGGTCCGGTAAAGACCGTCATGGCCCCCAAAAGTAAAAGCGCGACAAGAAGCGCATTCGCAATACCAGCCAAGCTGTAGCCAAATAAGAGCTCGATAGGAGACAGAGGTGCCATAAGAACATCGGTTATCACCCCTTCCTGCTTGTCGATGATCAGCATGAAACAGACATTTTGAAAAGCTGTTTGCGACAGCACAAAAACCGCAAGGCCGGGGGCAATAAACTGCAGGGCAGAAAGCCCTGGGACCATTTCACCATCTGGCCCCAGAGCCAGAGCAAATACGGTCATGAACAGCATGGTCGATACCATCGGCCCCAGAAGGCTCTCGACCCAAAACCTCATAAACCGAACAACACCACGACGGTAGAACAAAGTCCATATTCTTAAGAATGCGATAATACGCACGCCTTCACTGTGCACAATATTGCTACTTTGATCTGGCGTTGTGTCACTCATACCATCAGGCCTTTAAACGATAGCCGGTGGCAATCAAGCGATGCGTGACAAACCATAGAATAAGATTAACCACAGGTAACAGAATAGCCCCGATCAAAATATTTCCATCAGCATGGCCGATAAAACCGTAACGAAACCCATCAATCATATAAAAGAAAGGGTTGAAATGCGCCACAGCAACCCAGGTGTCAGGCAAGCGGTCAATCGAATAGAATGTTCCAGAAAGGAAGGATAGTGGCGTAATGATAAAGTTGGTCACTGCAGCAATATGATCGTATTTTTGCGCCCAGATTCCTCCCAACATACCCAAAAGAGACAACATCATGCAGGCATTAATCGCAAACCACAGCACTGATAAAGGGTGCGCCATAGAAACTGGCAAAAATAGCATCATGGCGAAAAACACTGTGAGCCCGACCATCAGACCACGGGTTATTCCACCCGCCGCAATGCCCAGCGCCATTTCCCAAGGCGCCAAAGGGGGCATGAGAATATCAACAATATTCCCCTGAACCTTGGCAATGAGAATGGACGAAGATGTGTTGGCAAAAGAGTTTTGCGTCATGGTCATCATCATCAGACCAGGCGCAAGAAAAGTAATGTAGTCAACACCACCCACCGTTCGACCCAGGCCACCAAGTGCCAGCGCAAACACTGCCAAAAACAACAGCGTTGTGATAACCGGGGCCATAAGCGTCTGTGTAAAAACGTTTAAAAAACGTTTTACTTCACGGCTGTAGAGTGTCCACAGACCAAGGGTGTTCACACGACCTATGGTACGGGGAGCGATTTGGGTGAGTTTTTGATCGATCAAAGCCATGCGACACATTTACGCAACCATTCCACTGGCTTCAAGGGGAAGATCCTAATTACTTCTTATTTTTGCCATTTTTATTTCCCGCCTCAATGAAGAAACACCAAATAAACGATCTAGGACTTTAAACCTTTTAGCAAATTCTTGAGTTCCTGCTTCCTGTCCATAGGTATTAAGCGCCAATCACAGCCTATGATCGCCCCTTCCAATGCATAGAGATAGTTCACTGAAAGTCGCTGTTCATCGCAAAATCGAAAATACAACCGCCTGAACACCTCTTCTGTGCCGAGCTCAATCAATTGATCAGAAGACGTAATGCCAATATCGACCAATTGAGCAACCGATTTAGGGCCCAGATTTTTCAGGGCAAGAAGCTCTTCTTTTGAAGCAGGATTCATTATGAAATAAATTTTCGACAAAACAATTGGCCCCGGAACCTCTCCGTGGCATGTATAAGAACATGATGGAACGGCCAGAAAAAAACAACCGCGAACAACCCAAACGCAAAGTCCCGCGCAAAGCCACAGCAAAATATCTGGGCAACGTTGCCAGGTTCTATTTGGAACGCTACGCAACGACCGAGGCCGGCTTGCGTCGCTATCTTATGCGCAAAGTAAACCTCTCGGCCAAAGAACACGGAACAATCCCTCAAGAAGGGGCAGAGATCATTGAAGGTCTGATCACAAAGTTTCGTGATTTGAACTTCCTGAACGACGCACGATATGCCGAGGGACGAAGTGGCAGTTTACATCGCAAAGGCATGTCTCTTCGCGCGATACGACAAGACCTATCGGTCAAAGGCGTCCCCGAACATCACATTAACACTGCCATAGACCTTATCCGTGAAGAGAGTAGTAATCCCGATCTGGAAGCTGCGATTTCCTATGCGCGCAGACGCCGCCTTGGCCCTTACCGAACAGATGATAAACGGGAAGAACGCCGCGACAAGGACCTTGCCGCACTTGGCCGCAAAGGCTTTTCGTTTGCCATCGCTGAACGCGTCATTCTCGCCGATGATATTGAAGAGCTGGAAAGCGAGGCAGGACTCTAGCTTTCGACCGGGACTTACCTTGCCAGTCAGTTTTATTCTCTAGGTTTTCTGGCAACAGCACACCACAGCCGGTGCGGAATAAACAAGGGATCATTGGGGAATTCTCGATGAAGCAAATCGGCATGCTCTTTGTCAAAGGCAACAACATCTTCAGGGGACAAGGAAGCTGAAACACCTGCGGAAGCCCTGATACGCCCGCGCCAGTCTTCGTGGCTGTAGCGAACGAGCAGATCCTGACTAAAGGTTTCAATCTCTTCAAAGCCACCCCTTGCCATGTCAATCGTCCACTGCGGATAGATCCCGGTTCCATCCGACATCCCCCACCTCGGATTGTGCTTTTGGATAAGGCTTTCTGTGGCCGATACAACATTGCCTGGCAAAGGAAGCCAGTCAAAATGGCAAATAGCCAGATACCCCCCGGGCCTGAGTATCCTCTGGCACTCTTTTGTGGCCCTTGCGGCTTCGAACCAATGCCAGCATTGCCCCGCTGTTACTACGTCAAAACGGCCACTTTCAAGACCTGTTTCTTCTGAACTCCCCCGTTGAAAAGTAACACTAACGCCTTCGTCCTGCGCCATTAATCGCGCCTGTTCCAAAATAGCCTCAGCAGGATCAACCCCGATCACGTCGACGCCCCGTGCCGCAAATCCACGGGCAAGGGTTCCTGTCCCAGTTCCCAAATCAACAAGGGATTGTCCCGGAATAGCGATCCCCCGCTCTTGTAAAAGATCAAAAACAATTGCAGGAAATCCGGCCCTGTGTTTAGCGTAATCCTGAGCAGTTTTTCCAAAATCTATTCCATCAGAATTTACTTTCCCGATTTCCCGCATTTTTCTTTTCCATCAATAATATTCTTGAAAGCTCGAACTTACCGGATGGCAAGTTTGATTGCGTTGGTGTCCGCCAATGCCCTGCTATTTAAAGCATAAGAGAGCCTTAACACCTGAAGCAGAAATTTATTCATTATTTTTATGTCAGAATAATGTGATCAATAGATCATTGAAAACCTGCTCAAAACCTACAATCATTACTATAGGACAACAGAACCCTAAAACCAACGCGATTATATTACCAAGGGGAACAGATCACATGAAAATAAAGACAATCACCTTAGCAATTTCGCTTCTCGGTTTCCTATTGAGTATAACCGGTCCAAGTTTGGCCGCGGGCAGTGGTAGCTGGAGCAATAACTCAAACACAGACCTGAAAAATGCGATTGAGTTGATTGAAAATAAAAAATACAGCGACGCACAACCTTTGCTGCAAAAGGCTATAAAAGCAGAACCGGATAATGCAGATGCCTATAACATGCTGGGGTACAGCCAGCGTAAAATGGGAAACAAAGATGTTGCCCTTGGCTATTACACCAAAGCGCTCGATTTGAACCCGCGACATCGCGGAGCAAATGAATATCTTGGTCAACTTTATCTGGAACTTAATGAGCCAGCCAAAGCAAAAGAACGTTTGGAAGTGCTGGATAAAAGCTGCACCTTTGGATGCGATGAATACACATCACTCAAAGAAGCTATCGAAGCTTACGAACAAACTCAATAAAACTAACTCAAAATAAAACTCTGCGTCAGACCGCGGGTAGATCCTTTGCACTTTCAAGTGACCAGATATCCATTCCGTCCTGCCGCCCTCTGACCTGAATATGTTGCCGGGGAAAGTCATCCAGATTGACCCCGGCAATTTTTGCAAGTGGTTGAGATACAACAAGCTGCGCTTTCAAATCTTTGGTCATTCCCTCTAGACGACTGGCGGTATTCACGGCATCACCAATTGCCGTAATAGATGTTGCCTGTCCCCACCCCAATTCACCCACGATTACCGGTCCCGTGTGAACACCTATGCCAATACGAAGAGGTTCGGGCAATTCATGGGCAAGATGTGCATTCAGTTCATCCAGCTTTTCGGACATTCGTCGTGCTGCTCGCAAAGCATTTTTGCACCCCGTTTCCACACCGCGATCAATGCCAAAAAGCGCCATAACACCATCGCCAATAAATTTATCCAGACGTCCGCCAGACTCTTCGACTGCAGTTCCCATTGCTTCAAAATAGCGATTCAGAATGAACACGATGTCATAGGGAAGCTTCTTTTCAGAAAGGGTCGTAAATCCACGAATATCAGCAAATAGTATGGCAATTTCACGTTCCTGCCCTTGTGAAATTGAACTGTGCTCCCGTCGGGCTGCCTTCAAACCACTTTTCGCAGGTAATAAAGGTGTCACCTCGACATCAGAAATGGGATAGGTCTGGCACGCCAAACGCATATTATCTGACGCAGCGATCCGGGTAAGCACCTTCAGTTCACCGGCTTCACTTTCAGGCAAATGGTCCAACCCCTTACCAACCCGAACGCGACAGGTAGAACAACGTCCCTTCCCTCCACAAACTGCTGCATGGGGAATATTATTCAGGTGGCTTACATCAAGTAAACTTGTGCCCTTTATCGCGCGAAACGACTTGCCGTTGGGGTACGTAACCTTAAAAGTACCTTGCCATCGCTGAATAGCAAACCGTGCCCAACGCCCGACGACAATCACAATAATCACCACAGCAAAGGCACATTGAATAATTCTCTCCAGGTCGTAAATTTCCTGTGCTTCTTCCGCCGTAGGCAGATTGTAACCGCCAAAGAATGATTTCAACCATTCGGGGTCATCGGCCAGCTTAAGCATATCAAGGCCCGCAACATAATACCCCGCCATGGAAAGCACAGGAATAACCACGGCAAACGAAAGTGCCAGCGATTTATAGTTTTCATAAGCGGGTTTATATCTGAGCCAATAGTGAATACCGACACAACCGTGCACCCAGGCCAAAATCATCAATACAGCCTGTCGCAGGCCAGTATCAAGATTGTAAACAATCAAGACATAAAGCACGTAAAAATAATTATCTTCAACACCATAGATTTCATGTGCAAACCGGGTACCCAAGATATGCAGAATCAATAGAAAAGGAATAAGCAAACCAGAAAGAAGCTGGGCCATTTCCCAAAACTTCATATGTAAATGCTGTCGCTGATAAACACCCCACAAAGAAAGAGCCATATGTGAGGATAAAGAAAAGTACAGAAGCAAAGTGCCAACCGGATTACGCCACAAAGCCAAAAAAGCTTTGCGCCCCTCATCCATAGCTGCGATAGAGTGAAGCCCGAGAACATGGTTCAAAAGATGGGTTAGTATGTAAATAAAAAGTACAAGCCCACCATAGAGACGAATTGTCCGAACCATATAGTTTTACCCTTCTCTCTATCTCTTTATTATTTCTTTGCCCCAAAGATAAGGGCCGTCCAGCAATAAAAACATGCACTTTTCCTTAATTATCCGGGCTTATTGTCGTTCTAGTTATAAATTCTTGTCGCGAAAAGAACGAGTAATTAATTAATAGATAAGTAGGATAATAGGGAATAGGAATGATATCCAGTGCAGGAAACAAGTATCGTGACATCAAGATTATCCAGAGAAGAAAGAGCCGCTCGTCGTAAAAAGCGGCGCGAAAAGCTTCTTCAAGAACTTGATTCTTCTATTCCATCTCCCTGTACATCGGTCTGCCAGATGGATGATCTGACACAACTATGTATTGGCTGTCATCGTACAATCGACGAGATCAGAGACTGGGTCATCATGACTGGGGATGAAAAAAAAGACCTTTTGGAATCAATCAACCAACGACGGACTGGCATGGTTGCTTAGTTAGATCGCGATCACGTTCATCTGATTTTATTTTTCACCCGCTTCTATAAAACTCTCCACAAGAGCTGCCAGATCTTTTGCCAGGATTTTGGGATCTGCTCGTAAAGCTTTTTGGGTCACACAATACCCTTCAAAAAACGGCAAAAGAATATTTACAATTCGGGTAATTTTTTCATGTTCGACAGAGACACGACAAGACATGGTTAATAGCTGACAAAAAAGTTTGTGTGTTTGCTGATAAAACGTATCAAGCATGACTTCAATTGCATCATGCCGTGTGGATAGAGACCAGAGTTCTTTAAAAACAACTGCACAGCTATCAAAACTATCGTGAGTAAGAATTTCTATAAAAATCTGCTCCAGAGAGCAATTCGTTCGCTCTCCCCAATTTTCATCCAGGTACTCTGTGAGAAAATTATGGAGGATGGCACTTAATAGCTCTTCTTTGTTTTTATAATGATATTGAAGATTGCCGAGGCTCATTCCGGATCGCTCGGCAACCCGTCGCATCGACAAACCTTCACCACCATATTCTTCAAGAAGTGCGAGCGTTGCCGCTGCAATTGCTGCCCTTTTCAAATTATTTTGCTGCTCTCTTGATGTCGGCACAGGCCTCACCTTTTTCAGTTCTTTTCTAAGCCCTATTGAAATTTAGGTCTAATGACCTAAATAATGTTCTCGATACAACATATACCATGAGGGAAGTCATGAAAGGCTTAATCGTCAACGAAAAAACCATTGTTCTCACCGATGGTCTTAAAAAACCAAAACCGGGGAAGGGGGAAGTCCTCATCAAAGTACATAGCGCTTCGCTTAATCCTTATGATTTGGAAAGCGCAGCAGGCATATATGATAGTTATTTCAAGGAGTACGGCTTTGATCATCCCGTCCAAACAGGTCTTGAATTCGCAGGAACCCTTGAGACAGGCGGTACAAAATTCAACATTGGCGAACGCGTCTACGGCTATGCACACTTAATAACGGGCTGTAAAACCCACGCTGAATATATCACCCTGCCCGAAGAATATATATCGACAATACCGTCAGATCTGAGCTTTGAAGAAGCAGCAGCCCTACCAATCGGTGTTCTGACATCCCTTTCCATCTATGAAGATCTTTCCCCCAAAGCATCTGATTTAAAGGTTTTAATTATCGGTGCTTCTGGTGGAGTGGGCGTCTATGCAACACAGTTGGCAAAACAAAGGGGGCATCATACTACAGCGCTTGCCGGAAAGGGACATACCGATTTCCTAAAAGACCTGGGTGCAGATGAAGCATACGAATACACCGAAAAATTACTAAGTGATTTGGAAGGAAATTACGACCTTATTCTGGACTTCTCCACTCGCTTTACCCTTGAGGACTGCCGCTTTCTCCTGAGCGCTTCAGGGAAGTTTATTCCGGCACTGCCAAACGATCAGAATGGAGGTACATCAGAAGACCAACACATCGCCTACCTGATGGTAATGCATGGCGATACAAGCCGACTGAAATCAGTAGAACCTCTGTTAAAAAACAAAGCCCTCAGACCTGTTGTTGAAGAAGTCTATCGCTTTAACAAATACAATGAGGCTCTCACGCACCTACAAAAAAGCGGCAAGCGCGGACGGATCATTTTAAACTGGTAATTTCGACTATTGTATTAACAGGATCTGCTTTGATGTATCAGATCCTGTTACCAACCTTTTATCGGCCTCTCTTATATGAAATTTTGAAGCAATGAAGTTCTCAAATAATTAATATTAAATGAATCAGATCGAATTCTCCTATATTAATAATTATGTTCCAAAAGAACCAAAATCCTCTCTACCAAAGATAGAGTGATAGGCTTCAAGATTTTATTTTTGAAAGAACCAATCAACTTTGAGCCAAGAGAAAACAGGACGAAATACGGGGTTGTGATGTGAATAAACCACTCTCAATTCTCTAGCACAGAAATAAATACAAGTATTACGTTTAAATTAAACGTTTCTTTAGTCTTTTGCCCTCAATAATGCCTGTTCCTAAACTTTCCGAACAGATGGATCAGCACAGAATGAAGAAGATGATGACCATCGACAAACACAGGTAAAAAACATGAAAAATGCCTTCCAGAGCCTGAGCTTCAGGCTTGTTGGATTGACAGCGATTATGGTTATTCTTGGATTTGCAGCTGTCATTTCCTATTCAACAGTCAGCCAATATCAAAATGCACAGGATAATGCCAAAAGCTATCTATCCAGTCTGTCAGCACAATACGCACTGGATGTTCAGCTTGATATTGAAGAAGCGCTCGTTGCAGCCCGTGGTATGGCAAATGCGATTGAAGGCCCTCTCAGAAATGGTTCGACCGATCGTGATAGCTTTGCCCAAATCGTAGAAAATACGATTCGTCGTTACCCCAATCTAGTAGGCGGCGCCGTGGGCTTTGACAGTAACGTGGGGGGCAATGACAATGATTTTGCCGGAAAGGGTTACAACGATAAAGCGGGACGTTTACTCCCTTATTTTTATCAAGATGGCAACGGCGGCGTTGCTTGGGAACCGCTCGCGCTTGGCGGTGATAGTGGATCAGAACTCTGGTATGATCTCCCCAAAAATACAAAACAGGAAGTCGTAACGGAACCCTACGTGTATCCGGTAAACGGGGAAGATGTTGTTATGACAACAGCTACCGTTCCCATTTTTAACGCCAAGGATCAGGCTGTCGGTGTCGCAACAACCGATATGGCCCTTAAAGACATTCAGGTCCGTCTGTCAGAATTAAAACTATTTGAAAGCGGAACAGTTTCTCTTATCACTTCCACGGGTATGTGGATTTCACACCCAGATGATAAAAAACTGGCAACCATCGAAAAAAGTACAGCCCTTGCGACAGTTCTCAAGGAATTGGCTGCGGGGAAAAGCTTTTATGGGAACATAAATGATTCATCCGTCGGCGGTGATAGATACCTGTCGGTACAGCCCGTCACATTTGGTAAAAGTGACGCGATCTGGGGCGTTATCGTCTCCGCCCCGGAAAGTGAAATCATGGCATCGGCTAATGATTCACGAAATCTGACAATTCTTCTTTCTCTTTTGGTTGTCATCGCAGTGATTGCGATCAATGGTCTTATTGGGACCAAAGCGATGTCGCTACTACGAAAAGTAACCGATAGCATGCAACGCCTTGCCGAGGGCGAGACAGATATTCAGATTCCAGCGCGAGACCGAAGCGATGAAATTGGTGCAATTGCCAGAACTGTCGAGGTTTTCCGTACAAACGCCTTGGACAAACAGCGCTTAGAAGCAGAACAGATACAACTGCAAAAAGCTGCCGCAGCTGAAAAGAAAGCGACTCTGGATCAGGTTGCAACTCGGTTCCAACAAGGTGTTAGTACCTTGATCGACGATATTGAGACTTCGGTAAATGATATGAAATCCTTTGCTGACAACATGAACGTAATGTCCCAACAGACCCGAACCCGTGCGTCCGAAGCATCATCATCGTCAGACACAGCAAATCAAAGCGCACAGGCCGTTGCCAGTGCGTCTGAACAACTTGCCGCTTCTGTGGGCGAAATCGGACGTCAAGTTGGTCAAGCCACATCGATCACCAGCGAGGCTGTTGCTGAAGCCAGTAGATCAAATGAAAATGTGCAGTCTCTTGCACAGGCCGCTCAACGCATCGGAGAGGTATTAAAGCTCATCTCTGATATTGCAGAGCAAACCAACCTGTTGGCACTTAACGCGACAATCGAAGCCGCCCGTGCCGGGGAAGCTGGTAAAGGCTTTGCCGTTGTTGCAAGTGAAGTTAAATCACTGGCAACACAGACATCCAATGCTACGGGTGAGATCGAACAGCAGGTTATCGCTATCCAGAACGAAACCAAGAATGCCGTTGAATCTATTGGTCACATCAGCACCGTTATCGGCAAAATTGATGAGATCAGCACTGTCATTGCTGGTGCTGTTGAGGAACAGGGTTCGGCAACACAGGATATTTCATCCAAAATTCAACTGGTCGCTTCTGGTGTCGGTTCAATTCTGGAGAGTATTTCCGGTGTTGACGAGGTATCAATCCAGACCGATACCGCCGCACATTCTGTTGTTGAAACAATCAACAATCTGGACAAAAAAGTCCAGGCCCTGAACGAAGAAGCTTCAAGGCTCGTATCAGAAGTGCGCAGCGCTTGAGAGCGTGAAATAGCTTCTATCAACGAAAAGGCCTGCATTTTTGCAGGCCTTTTTTATCTGTTTAAATCAAAATTAGCCGGCCAGCAGTTTTGAGGAAATTTCTTTCGTCATCTTAGCCGCAACCATCGCTGTCATACCAACAAGATCCCGATGGGGATTAAGTTCCACGATATCTGCCCCGATCAAATCAGTATCCAGCTTATGTAACGTATTGATTAAATCGCGCACAGACATACCACCGGGTTCATGATGTGAAACCCCAGGCGCAAAAGCCGGGTCGAAAACATCCAAATCAACCGACAGATACACAGGTCCGTCAAAATTGAACGTTATCCCCGGATGCCAATCTTTCATTGCGATAATTTCAACACCAAACTTTTCTGCCTGTTCTTGCTGGTGTTTGTTCAAGGTACGTATGCCGACCTGGACAAGGCGTTTTACACGGCCCGTTTCCATCGCCCTTGCAAATGGACAGGCATGGCTATCCCTATTGCCCTGCATTTCATCATACAAATCGGAATGAGCATCAAAATGAAGGATATTAAGGTCCGGATAGCGTTTACTGTGCGCCCGCAGCAAAGGCGCTGAGACGGAATGATCGCCGCCGATACTTAAAAGCTTTGCACCCGTGGCAATAATTTCACCTGCCCGGGTTTCAATCTCTGCGATTGCGGTATTTGTGTCTTCAAAAACCAAATCACCAAGATCTTTCCACCTTTTATCGTTCCCCAGATCATGCCCATTTTCACAGGTAAGATTGGCAGAACCACAATGCAAAGCTTCGCGCATACGCTGTGGCCCCATGGCAGGCCCCGTCATAAAAGATGAGTTGTGATCGACTGGTAACCCCAATACAGCGAGATCACCCTGTTTAATATTCCTTAGATCCATTACCACCCCTGATCAATTTGTCTGTCGCAAGTGAATTGTCTCGGGGCCAGCTTATGCCCTTAAAGAACCAGGTCAAGCCTAGTAAAAATGATACATAGGGTAAAAATTATACCCGGGGTAAGGTGATACACGGGATAAGATGATACACAGGGATTAACTAAGGCGGTTACTCCTTATCATCGAAGGGATCAGTAACCGTTGTTTCCCTGTATTTAATATAACAATACACCGTTGTACTCAGGCCAACGCCCAGTATCCACGGGCTTTCAACACCATATCCGATAACAACTAATCCAAGGGCCGTTATTGCCAGAATACAAACAGGTGCATCCCCTCGGCCTCCGCAAAGATCTTTCCAGAATTTGCGCTGCTTTAACAGAATAGAGTTGAAGTGCCCCGTAATAATTGACATGCCAAGAAAGGTCAAAAAAACGAAGCCAATCATACCTGCAACAGTAAATGCCTGTTTAAATAAATCCGACATACTCGTCCTCTTGGGTCACCCCATCGGTCAAAGTTTATCTTGCTTTCTAAACAGCAGTTTACCCCAGAATGGTTATATCACGAAGTTCAACACCATCTGCCCAGGCAAGACAGCTACCTTTAGCCGAATGGATGTTTGGGTGTCATTAGTGTATCAGCCAAAAGAAACAGGCCAATCACCACGATAACGATCCCCCCAAGCAGGGAAATATAGCGTCCGAAATACCCCACATGTACGCCAATTTCATCCATGATTTTCATCAGCGGAAAGCGAATACCACGTGCACCAATCGCCAAAAGAGACACCGTTATGCCAGTACCAAAAGACATTGCCATAACCGCGGCCAAGCCCCCCGCCCAATGCCCAAGAACAAATGCGAGAATGAGAACAAGCAACGCCCCTGTACAAGGCCGAATACCAATAGCGAGAATGATTGCAACCAGATCCCGTTTGCTTGCTTTCACCTCAACAGAGGCAGGTTCCGACTTACCTTTTTTATGACCGCAACAAGAATGATGCCCTCCTGCATCATCTCCACTATGATCGTGCCCGCATCCTGCATGGCCGCCACCCCTGATACCACGCCAAATCAGAACAAGTCCGACAATCGTAACAGCACCATAACTAAGTGGCTCCATTACATCCTCAATTGCGAGCGATGTACTACGTACGCTTGTTTCCAAAAGAAAATAACATGCCCCAACGATTATTATGGCAGTTAGTCCCTGAACAAAAGAGGACGCCATGGATAATAATACTGCGGGTAAAACCTTGGTGTCCGTGGTCAAGGTATAGCTGGCAATAACAGCTTTCCCGTGGCCGGGTCCCAGGGCATGGAATATTCCATAAAGAAAGCAAATCCAGACAAGATAAAGTACAGAATCAAAACCGATATCATCCCCAAGCGCCCGTACACCCTGCCCCAAAAGGTCTGAAAAACTTCTTTGCTGGAGGCGAATTTCATTCAGCGCAAAATCAATTAAAGACTGATCTTCGACAGAAAAAACATTAAGTAATGCAGTAATCCCAGCCAATAAGAACAAGAGAACCAAGACACTGAAAATAGCTGCGGCAAACTTTGTGTTTAGTCTAAATGATTTTAACATGTAACGGTCACCGTCTTGGCAAAAATTGATCCTAAATCAGGATTTTGTGCCACTTCTTCATCGCTGAAGACCAAATCGGAAAGCGTCGTTCCGTCCTCTAGATTATCATCTGGATGGGTAACACTATGAGTACAGGCATTCATCGCCGCCGGAAGATAAGAAACCGCATGATTTTCGATAACATCCATGGCAATGAAATAGGACGGATCATACATTTGCATCTGGACAGAAGTTCCAAGAGCAACCGGTTTTTCAAGATCCAGCTTAAACCTCAACAAAAGGCGATTGTTTAATACATCTGCATCAGCGATTATTTCTTTCCTGTAAAGAGGACCGAATTCATCATCCCTTTTAACCTTCAAAAAATAATCCCACTCCTGCAAGTTTCCAATAGCATCGCGAGCAAAGGTCAATAGCTCTGCTTTCTCTACTTCACCACTTTGGTCCTGATCCAAATCAGGCAACAAAGATGCTGTATAGAGATCATCAAAAATCCAAACAGGTTCCAGCGCCGATATTTCACCAGCATCATTCCGATGAATAATAACCGCAGCATCAACCCAAACATGCGGATGGGATTGCGCATAAGAAGGATAAAATAAGATAAGCAAAAGACTCGTACGAAATACCTGTCTCCAACTTCTTTTAATCCAGCGCATGCTCTTGCGTATGCAAAAAATCACTCTAACCTTTTCCTTTAAGGGCCAATCGTCATTTCATGTTACATAAAATTATGACGGCAAAACGACAATAGTTATATTATAACATTTTAAAAATACAAGTTATCGGTTTCACACCCCTATCAAGAATAAAAGGCTATTTTCACATCTACTCCATAGCTTTGGCGCGCATTTTAAGCGCCGCAAGTTCAGATGCTTTGGCATAGCTATTAGCTTCTTTCCTGTAGGCAACAAAACTATCGAAAATTTCTTTTGCCAACGGGCTTGTTTCGCTGATTTCAGTGAGTGTTTCTTCCGACGCTTTATAGAGCGCCTTCATCACATCATCCGGGAATTGGCGTAGCTCAACACCTTCTTTTGCCAACAGGGGTTCAAAAGACTTTACATTGCCATAGGTAAAATCAGCGTAACTTTCATTCGCCGATGCCATAACTGCGCGCTTAACAATCTCTTTCAAGTCATCAGGCAAAGCATCATACGCAGCTTTGTTCACTGTTGCTTCCAGCGCGGGGCCAATTTCATGGAAGGCAGGCATGTAGTAATAATTCGCTACTTTATAAAGACCAAAGGCAATATCGTTCCAGGGGCCAACCCATTCCGCAGCATCAACAGTACCGGACTTCATAGCCGCAAAAATTTCACCCGGTGGCATCAAAACAACATTCACACCCAACTTCCTCATGGCTTCACCGCCAAGTCCCGCAATACGCATCTTGATGCCTTGCAGATCTTCCAGACTGTTGATTTCTTTACGGAACCACCCCCCGGCCTGCGGCCCGGAAGATCCAGCATAAAAAGGTAAAACACCAAAAGGTTCATAGGCCTTTTGCCAAAGATCCTGACCACCGCCGAAATAAAGCCACCCCGTGTATTCAGCAACACTCAAGCCAAAAGGAACACCCGTAAAAAAATGAAAGGCCTTGTCTTTCCCCTGCCAATAATAAGGGGTTGCGTGCCCCATCTGGGCAACACCATTTGAAACCGCGTCAAAAACTTCAAAGGGGGGAACCAGCTCTCCACCTGCATAGACGTCAACTTGCAAGCGACCACCGGACATTGTTGTAATCATCTCGGCCAATCGTTGGGCATTCATCCCCACACCGGGCGAGTTACGGGGCCAGCTCATGGCCATCTTCCAGGTTATCGTATCCTGGGCCTTAACAACTGCAGGGGCAGCAAGTGTCGCGACACCCGCTGTGACCAAAGCACCAAGAGCTTGCCTGCGGTCCAGAACCTTGGACTGCTGATCTTGATTTTTACGAATTCCGGTTGTGATCTTTTTGTCGGTCATAGCGGCCCTCATAGGTTATACGAGAAACCACTTTACCTTCTCCTCTATCAGACGCAATGCCATAGAAGGTCAATCACACAAAAATAACTTCGAAGCAGCTTTGGCCCGCTTTGAACTGAAAACACTTAAACCATCGATGAAACAGAGGGATTTTCCGGTTCCAGAAAAAAAGCTGTAAAAGTTGCAATAACAAGCATCACCGTTGAGGCAAGCAAGCAAGCTTCAAGACCAGCGTATTGAAAAACCAGCCCGGAAAGCAAGGTTCCAACAAGGCGTCCAATTGCATTGGCCATGTAATAGAACCCAACATTCAGCGCCACTTTGTCTGCATCAGAACAGGCAACAATCAGATAGGAATGCAACGAAGAATTAACCGCAAAGACAAAGCCGAAGACAAGAAGCCCGATCAGAAGAAAAGCGCCTGAAAAAGATAAATCCTGCCACAGGACAATAGCAATCACGGCAGGTAAAACCGCCAATACGCCCCCCCACAGACGCGCAGCCTCAACCCCGGAGCGGGGGTCTTTCACTTTTTTTGTCAGCTTGGGTACCAGCGCCTGAACAATACCATAACCAACCACCCATAGCGCCATGAAAGCCCCCACTTCATCAAAAGACCATCCCAGAGAAGAATAGAGAAAAACAGGCAACCCGACCACGAACCACACGTCCCTTGCTGCAAAGAGAAAAATACGCGCGAAGGAGAGAATGTTTATCGCTCTGGATTTTGAAAAAAGTTCCTTGGTGCGGATTTTTTGTTTCGCCTTTCCCAAGTCAACCTTAACCACCAGCGACGTCACCCCCAGAACAGCGACAAGTCCCAACGCCATTGAAAGTAGAGAGTTTTCAAATCCAACCCACTCCAGCAAAACGCCACCAAGTAAAAAGCCGAGACCTTTGAGGGCGTTCTTGGAACCGGTTAAAATGGCTACCCATCGGAACAGTGTTCCTTTGTCTTTACCATCATCCTTAGCCACGAGCTTTACGGCAGACTTTGAACTCATCTTGGTCAAATCTTTGGCGACACCCGACAGAGCCTGTGCCCCCATAACATAGATGATAGAAAAATCTACCGACCAGTCTGCACGCAATTGAGAGAGTAATCCCAGGGCGACAATTTGCGTGGTAAGGCCTAAAAAAAGTGTCAGCCGAAGGCCAAAACGTGCCGCAATCCAACCACCGACAAAATTGGTTACAATGCCCATCGCCTCGTAAAGTAGAAACAGATAGGCCAAATCAAGTGGTGTAAAGCCCAAACGATGGAAGTGCAGTAACACCAGCATGCGCAAGGCACCATCCGTCAGGGTAAAACCCCAATAGGCGGCGGTTACTGCACCATAGCTTCGCAAATCAGACATAGAATTTACCTGTCAGTTCCTGCACCAAATGCTCAGATCTCTGACGGACCTGACGCATGGCCTTTTGCATCAATGAAGATCACGGCTGATCATGGACAGTAGATCTGCCATACGATTGACGTATCCCCATTCATTATCATACCAGGCATAGATTTTGAGATGGCGCTTATCCACAACCATCGTGCTGGGCCCATCAATGATTACAGACCGGGGATCATTGACAAAATCAGTCGAGACAAGCGGTCGGCTTTCAAACCCGAGGATATCTTTTAACTCTCCGTCGGCGGCAGCCTGGAAGAGCTGATTGACTTCGTCCGCTGTTGTATCCCGCGCCAGCTCAAAGACACAGTCAGTTAGCGAAGCATTCAGAAGGGGGACTCTTACTGCATGGCCGTTCAACTTCCCTTTTAGCTCAGGGTAGATCATTGTAATCGCGGTTGCAGACCCCGTCGTTGTCGGGATCAAAGAATTAAGTCCTGATCGTGCCCGCCTCAAGTCTTTATGCGGAGCATCCACCATGACCTGTGTGTTGGTAACATCATGTATCGTTGTTATCGACCCACGTTCGATACCCAGCGCTTCATGGATTACCTTGATCACAGGGGCAATGCAGTTCGTCGTACAGGATGCCGCCGTCAAAATATCATCTTTCGCAGGGTCATAAAGCGCGTCATTAACACCATAGACCAGATTGGGCACTCCTTCGGACTTGACAGGCGCAGCCACCAGAACCTTTTTGACCCCTTCATCAAGATAAGGCGTTAGAACTTCTCGGCTTTTGAATTTACCGGAACATTCAAGCACCACATCCACACCGCGGTCAGCCCACCCGACATGCGAAATATTTTTTTCTTCGGAAAAGCTGATCGCCTGCCCTTCGACAATGATGTTATTTCCGTCAACATCAATGGACTTATTCCAATGGCCATGAACCGTATCAAACTCCAACAAATGTGCAGCACACTCGACACCGCCACTGATTTCATTGATATGGACAATATCGATACCTTCCATGTCCCACGCAGCCCGCAGCACAAGTTTCCCCATACGGCCAAAGCCATTGATACCTACACGTACTGCCACTTTTTTGATCCTTCCACGCTTGAGATAAATCTCGTACAAACATTATTTCGAAAATATTCGAAATACATTATAAAGCAAATGAATTTTTCATGACGGCTTCCCAAACATCGCACTGAAATCACCATTAGCAAAACAAAAGCACCATAAACAAAACTTGTTGGTGTCTCTTACTGGCTTCTGACATCATCACTGTAATGAGCTTAAAGCAACAAGCCGCAAGTACGTCAGCAGATATCCGGAAACCTAATATGTCCTCCTCGAACGTTCGCAATTCTCGGTATGATATCCTTTTCGAGCCGATTAAAATTGGCCCTGTTACGCTTAAAAATCGCTTTTACCAGGTGCCACATTGTAATGGACTGGGGTATGCCCGCCCGCAAAGCCTTGCTGCCATGCGCGGGATCAAGGCAGAAGGCGGTTGGGCGGCTGTCTGTACAGAAGAGGTAGAAATTCACCCCTCTTCGGAAATATCGCCTTATATCGAAGGACGACTTTGGGATAAATCCGATATTCCCGCCCATCAGTTAATGACATCGGCTGTCCACGAACACGGCGCACTTGCAGGTATCGAGCTTGTTCACAATGGCTTCCATGCCCCCAACAGAACATCGCGACTGCCCCCGATGGCCCCTTCCGCCATCCCTGTCGATGCCTATGATCCGGTTCATGCACGCGCGATGGATTTAACCGATATCAAGAATTTTCGAAGGTGGTATCGTCAGGCCGCATTAAATGCACGCGATGCAGGTTATGACATTATCTATGTCTATGCGGGCCACTGTATGACGACCCTCATGCATTTTATGCTGGCACGCTATAACCACCGCAGCGATGACTATGGCGGTTCCCTGAAAAACCGGGCGCGCCTTACCCGTGAAGTGATTTCCGAGGTGAAAGAAGCTGTTGGTGACCAATGTGCCATAGCCTTTCGCTTTGCCGTTGATGAACTTATGGGCAAACACGGCATGACTTCAGAGGGTGAAGCACAGGAAGTCGTAGGACTTCTCGCCGAACTGCCGGATCTATGGGATGTAAACATCAGTGGATGGTCCCATGACTCGTCAACCGCACGCTTCGAGCCAATCGAAGGCTATCAAGAACAATACACATCTTTTGTGAAATCTCTGACCACAAAACCGGTTGTTGGTGTCGGTAGATTTACATCACCTGATGCCATGGTTTCCCAAATCAAGCGGGGCGTTCTTGATATTATCGGTGCCGCACGGCCATCGATTGCCGATCCCTTCTTACCAAACAAAATTGCCCAGGGACGCATTGATGAAATACGCGAATGCATTGGATGTAATATCTGTGTCAGTGGCGACAATCTCAGTGTTCCCATTCGCTGCACACAAAACCCGACAATGGGTGAAGAATGGCGGCGAAAATGGCACCCGGAAAAGATTGAACCAAAGGCATCGAACAGTTCGGTACTTGTGGTCGGGTCTGGCCCCTCTGGACTTGAAGCAGCCCTGCAACTTGCCAACCGAGGCTATCAGGTCACCTTGGCAGAAGCAGGACAAGATCTTGGCGGGCGGGCAACAAAGGAAAGCCAGCTTCCCGGTCTTTTCAGCTATGCCCGGGTTCGGGACTACCGTGTCAATCTCCTCACCCAGATGGCCAATGTAGAAATATACAAAGACAGTCCGCTTGATGAAACCGCCATACTGGATTTTGGTTTTCCACATGTTCTGCTTGCTACCGGCTCTCGTTGGCGGCGCGATGGTACCGGACGACATCATCATCACCCCATTCCGGGGCTGGATAGTCTGCCAATCTTTACCCCTGATGATATGATGAACGGAAAAAGTCCAACGGGACACATTATCATCTTTGATGATGATCACTATTACATGGGTGGCGTACTCGCTGAAAAGCTTGTGAGCGAGGGGAAAAAGGTAACACTGGTTACACCAGCGGCAAAGGTATCAGCGTGGAGTGAATACACGCTTGAACAGGAGAAAATACAGGCAAGGCTTATCAATCTTGGTGTAGAACTCATCACAAATCAGGCTGTATCAAATATTGCCCAAAATCAGATAGAGCTATCGTGTAGCTATACAGGCAAAACCAAAAACATCACAGGTGACTGCATGTTACTTGTGACCGCAAGGGATGCCAATGACACTTTGTACCATCAGCTAAGACATGATCCTGACAGGTTGGAACAAGCCGGCATCAAGACACTGGAAGTTACAGGAGATGCCTATTCTCCGGGGTCTTTGGCATCAGCAGTTTATTACGGCCATCTGGCCGCGAGATGTCTGGAAGGAGAAAGTTGGGATACTGCTCTGTTTGAGGGAGAAAGGCCGGGTTTGGTTTCCTGACCCAATGATCAGGCACACATCCGTATATCGGATTGGCCAGGATTATCATCTCGTGCCTCAACAGGCTTAACGACATAACTTGCCGTATTCACTGTAAAGATTTCGTTGATCTTGCCTGCAAGGATATAGGCCCGTTGCTGTGATAGTCCCTCGGCAATGACAGAAATACGTTGAGTACCGTCCGCATTAGCATCTGCCTTTACATGACTTGGCGTCGCGCCAATCAAGGCAAAGTACTCCAGTACCCGTAACAGGGTGTTGGGCTCACTCATCGCGTCGATATCAAACTCGACCCGTGTATTTTCACTTGGTGTATTTAGCACAAAATTCATCCCGCTGACGATCACTCGTTTCTTCATTAGAGGTGAAGATCATAATCTTTCCCCAGATAAAAACAGTATCCCGGAAAGGGACAGGTATTTCTTCCCCAATACACTTTCAACATGCTATTATTTGAAACAAAATTCCGAATCAGTAAAAATTTTCAGGAAAAATGACCATTAAGCTGGACAAACTCGACATAGGTATTCTCGAATGCTTGCAAAAAGACGTTACCATCCCGGTGACCGAGCTTGCCGAAAAACTGGGATCGTCAAAGTCAGTATGCTGGCGTCGCATTCAGCGCCTGCTTGATGAAGGCGTCATCAAGGACCGTGTCGCCATCATTGATCAAAAGAAAATTGGCCTTGGCGTTACCGTTTTTGCCCAGGTCAAGATGCATCACCACGTAAAGGATGCCTTGCCAGATTTTGTTAAGGCAGTGCAAAAGTTTCCACAGGTTATTGAATGCCATACCCTTATGGGCAGCGTTGATTTCTTGCTAAAGATCATCGTTAAGGATATTGAGGATTATGAACGTTTCTTTTGGCAAGATTTATCGCAAATCGAAGGCGTTCAGGAAATTAGCTCTTCAACAGCCCTAACCCGTTTTGTCGATACCACCAGCCTGCCTCTTGATCACCTTTATCTTGAGGGAAACCAAGCCGACTAAGCCTGTCTGATTTTCAAAGTACATCAGACAAGACAGCATCGTGATGAAAGTAAAAGATGACCCAAAAGACAACGCCATTCGGCAAAGATCAACCTGTTGGATTAATAGACTACAGTGTGCTGGCAATGATCTTCATGCTTTGGGCATTGAACTACATCGCAGTCAAAGTCAGTGTCGATGAATTTCCTGTATGGACGGCTCTGGGTGTTCGTTTTAGCATCATCGTTTTGCTTCTGGTGCCTTTTGTTAAATTTCCCAAAGGTCAGTTTCGCTCTTTATTGTTAATCAGTGCAGCACTTGTGCCCGGTCATTTTGGATTACTCTTCTGGTCAATCCAGAATACAGCCAGTGTCGGGGCAATCTCTGTCATCATACAAGTTGGTCCCGCCTTTTCCGTACTCCTCGCCTGGATCTTCTTCAAAGACACACCCGGCATTAAACGTATCAGCGGACTGATTATTGGCTTTTTCGGTATCGTTTTTCTGTTTTATGAACCAACTTTTTTCGACACTCTTGACGCCCTTATCGCTGGTCTTGGCTCTGCATTTTTTATGGGCACATATATGGTTCTGGTTCGCGGGAAAAATCAAATATCACCCCTCGCGATTATTTGCTGGTCTTCCGCCCTGGGTATTCCTTTCTCCTTTGGAATGGCTCTCGCAATGGAAGCGCCAATCCCGGAAACCTTACAAAAAGCGAGCATAGAAAGCTGGCTTGGCATTGCCTATGCAGCCATAGCATCAAGCATTATCGCTCATGGCTCCTGGGCATGGATGTTACGGCGGCAACCGATCTCTTTTCTTGCCCCCTTAACACTTATTGTTCCTGTGTTGGCAGTCTTTGCAACAGTAACCGTGTTTGATGAACCCTTGACCCTGCACATGATTGTTGCGGGGGTAATTGTTCTTGCTGGCATGGGACTGATTACCATATCCAAAGCCTACAAATAGTATTTGAAACCAGCACTAATAAGTATTTACGTCTTCAAGCAACCAGGACGTAAATGCCTTTATATTGGGTGTATCCTTAAGGTCGTGTCGGCAAACAATCCCCCATCCGCCGGGCGCCTTTGCCGTATGATCGACAGGAAGCACCAAACGCCCCGCTTTTAGGTCACTATTTGCAAAAGGACCATTGACCATAGCCACACCTTCCCCGTCCAGCGCCATTTCCAATGCGATTGCCACGGTATCAACGGCAATTGAATTGCGGGATACTTCCGCATAAATCCCAAGCGACCGAAACCATTCCTCCCAATGATTATCTGCGGTATAAACTTCTAAAAGTGGCAGGTTCAGCAATTCCTCTGCAGAGATTTCTCCTTTTCCCGACAAAAGATCAGGACTGCAAACCGGAATAAGGTCTGCGCCAAACAAAGGTATCCAGTGCAGATGTTTCGCTACCGGGACCGGACTATAAATAAGCCCCACATCTTCATTTGTTTCATCAAACGTTCCATCGAGGATGCTGGATGTGATTTGCACATCCAGATCAGGATATAATGCCCGAAATCGGGACATACGCCTTGCTAGCCAGCGAATGGATAAAGTCACGAAAGCCTGAACGCGTAATTTTTGCCCTTGTCTGTTAGACCGCAGAGATTCAGAAGAAGAAATCAACTGCTCAAGAATATTTCGGATCACAAGATAAAACTGCTGCCCTTCAGTTGTCAGCTTTACGCCCCGACCGTCCCGTTGAAATAATTTAACCCGAAGATCTTCTTCCAGAACCTTAATCTGATGGCTGATCGCTGTATGCGTCAGATTTAACTCCTCTGCCGCGCCCCTGAAACTCAGGATCCTTGCTGCTGCTTCAAAACCCTTTAGAGCCTTCAAAGGGGGCAGCTTTTTTAAATCTATCTGTTCAGTCATCATGACCCCAAGACAAAACCAATCAGATAGTAATCCCACAGCACACAAACAATTGGAATATTTTTTGAACCACTTGGCTTAAAAACATCAATTGCGATTTTTTTTTGATAGGCTCATTGTTGATGAAACAAGAATGACAACTGACCGATCAGCGCAATCAGATTGAGGCCAAAATGAAAATTACCGAGTTAAAAACATTTGTTGTCGGCAATCCTCCTCCTCATTTTGGTGGCAAGTACTGGATTTTCACGAAACTCACAACCGACACCGGGATAGAGGGGATAGGCGAAGTTTATTCCGTCCCCTTCCACCCCAAAGTTGTCGAGCTCATGATCGAGGACATGTTTTCGCGTCACGTCGAAGGCATGGACCCTTTCAAAATTGAAACACTCTGGCGTCGGGTTTATTCCGGGGGCTTCACACAGCGAACCGACATTTCGACGATGGGTATCCTGAGTGGCCTCGAAACAGCCCTTTGGGATATTATTGGCAAAGCTCTGGATAAGCCCGTTTACGAGCTTCTTGGTGGACAGGTTCATGAGAAACTAAGATCCTATACCTACCTCTATCCACAAGACGGCGACACAACCGATGTTTATATGGATGCGGATCTTGCCGCAGAACGCGCCGCAGATTACGCAAAACAAGGCTTTACGGCAGTCAAGTTTGACCCCGCAGGGCCTTACACCGCCTTTGACCCACGGCAGCTTTCTTTGGAAGAGCTGGATCGCTCTGAAGAATTTGTCCGCAAAATTCGTGAAGCCGTTGGGAATAGATGCGACCTCCTGTTCGGAACCCACGGTCAAATGACTGCAGCCGGGGCAATCAGGCTGGCAAAACGTCTGGAACCTTATGATCCACTTTGGTTTGAAGAGCCGACACCACCAGACAATCAGGAAGAAATGGCCAAGGTCGCACGGGGCACGTCCATTCCTGTTGCAACAGGCGAACGTCTGGCAACAAAATATGAATTCCAGCGCGTGTTGCAAAGTGGCGCGGCGTCTATCCTTCAGTTTGCACTGGGACGGGTTGGCGGCATTCTCGAAGCCAAAAAGATTTCAGCCATGGCAGAAGCAAGCTATGCACAAATCGCCCCGCATCTCTACTGCGGTCCAATTGAAGGGGCCGCCAATGTACAGATCGGCGCCTGTAGCCCGAACTTCCTTATTCAGGAAAGCATCCAGCAGTGGCAAGGCTTCCATTCCGAAATTCTGAAAAAACCTATGGCTTGGGAAGACGGCTATATCATCCCGTCCAAAGAACCGGGGATCGGCGTTGAGCTGGACGAACAGGTTGCTGAAGCCAATCCCTACAATGGGACTGCACTTCATTTGGATATGCATCCAGACCCTGTCTGAGTTCAACGCCCTGACTTTATAAAACTTAATAAAAAGAAGTATTGGCCCTATTTTTTATGATGGCCGAGCATTAAGGGAGCGCGTATCATGAAAATTGGTTTTATCGGTCTGGGCAGTCTGGGTGAACCACTGGCGATGAACCTTGTCAAAGCAGGATGCCATGTCACGGTAACAGATCTCAACAAAGAAGCGGCAAATCGGTTGCTGGAAGCTGGTGCCAAATGGTCAGATGATATTGCGGGAACCTGCCGGGATGCCGAGATCGTTATTACGGCCCTTCCCTCCCCGGCGGCCTCTCGAGTTGTCGTAGAGGGTGATACCGGCGTTTTTGAAAATCTGGCCCCCGGGGCAACTTGGATAGAAATGAGCACCACAGATTTTGAGGATCTGCAACGTCTGACTGATCTGGCAAAAACGAAAGGCATCGATGCATTGGAATGTCCCGTTACCGGTGGCGTTCATCGAGCACACTCGGGTCTCATTACCATTCTGGTCGGCGGTGAAGAAACCATTTACAACAAGGTCAAACCTGTGTTGGAAATCATGGGGGGCGAGATCCTCTACATGGGCCCCACAGGTCACGCAACCGTCGTGAAGGTTGTCACAAACATGCTTGCTTTCATCAACCTTGTGGCTGCAAGTGAAGGCATGATGCTTGCGCGCAAATACGGTGTCGACATGGATGCCATCTGGAAAGGCATTCGTCATAGTTCGGGCAACTCCTTTGCCCATGAAACCGAATCAAAGCTCATTCTAAGTGGTAGTTACAACGTCAATTTCCCTATCGATCTCGTCTTGAAGGATCTGGGCCTTGCCCAAGGCATCGCAGAGAAAACAGGCGTTCCGCTGGAACTTGGCAGCGTTACGCAACAGATTTATCGCCGGGCAAAGGGGTTATTTGGGGGGAACGCTCAATCCCCGGAAGTCGCCAGAATGATCGAACAGGCCTGTGGCATCGACATGCGTGCAGAAGGCTACCCTGTCGAGCTAACCGAAGAAAATGCGGGGTAACCATATCAAAAAATAGCTTTTAAAAGCTAAAACGAAACGATGCCAACTAAAATATACCCGCTTCCAAACCTGCCGCCATCAACATGCCCAGCTCTTCGCACTGGTCTTCAAAGTCTGGCTTATAATCACCACGACATATCAAGGCCTCTTCCTGTACAGGGTTCCATCGCAACCCTGTAATAATTGTCTCAACCGCACGCTTGGTACCTGTTCCGTCGTGCCCAGCCCTGATATAGACACCATAGGGCAGACCCTGCTTAACTTCTAGGCAGGGGTAATAGATACGGTCAAAAAAATCCTTTAATGCCCCGCTCATATAGCCCAGATTTTCTGTAGTCCCCAATATAATACCATCTGCCTTCTGCACATCTTCAGCGGACGCTTCAAAAGGCGTTCGAACCACAACATCTATTTCCTTGATATCGGGATGGCTGGCCCCTTTCACCACAGCATCACGCAATGCCATTGTATTTGGCGAAGGAACATGAGCGACGATAAGAAGGCTTTTATTCATAAGGCAAAATCTTGAAAAGGATGACTACACTTATTGCTGCGATACCAGTAGGATAACACTTATCAAACTATTTTCAGATTTATTTCGAAAGTCCCTTCAAATATGCCCCAACAAAAAACATCTACCCAGAATAAAATTGTTTTGATTACAGGTGCGACCAGCGGCATTGGCTTGGCAACAGTCGAAGAACTAAAAAATGCCGGGTACCGCCCTATTTTAACTGGCCGTAACCCCGAGAAAGTCAAAGCCAGCGCCGAAAAACTGAATATACCCGGCTATCAGCTTAATGTTGCCAATGAAGAAGATTGTGCACAAATAATAGAAACACTGGAACAGGACATCGGACCAATCTGGGGATTGGTTAACAATGCTGGCATTTGGCTGGAAGGCTCTTTCGAGGACTATAGCATAGCCGACATTCGTTCTGTTATGGAAACCAATACTCTCGGCACCATGTTTATGACCCATGCAGTATTACCTGGTATGTTAAAACGAAAATCAGGTGCAATTATCAACGTCGTGTCAACCGGCGCTCTCTATTGCCGTAAATCAATTTCCGTCTATGCCGGAAGCAAGTGGGCCATAAGGGGCTTTACAGGATGTATGGAGGTTGAATGCGCCCCCAAAGGTGTTCGCGTCATGGGTTTCTATCCGGGAAAGGTTGATACCAATATGTATTCAACAGCTGGTATCGACAGAGATTTAGAAGTGGCAATGACACCGGGCGATGCCGCCAGTATGATCGAACGTATGCTCACAGACGAAAAAATCCTGTGGGGACATGTCTCTGGTCGCAGTATTAATGATTATCTGTAAATTCAACATCTTTCCGAAACACAAAAGGCCGAAACACAAAAGGCCCCGAAATCATTATCGGGGCCTTTTGTTTGTATGAACGGTATTCGTCGATTAAATAATCGCCGCACGAACTTTTGCCGAAACCATTTCACTAAGAATAACAGCTGCAAAGATAACCAACAGGATCAAGGAAACCTGCGGCCACGCCAGAACGTTAAGCGAAGATTGCATCTGAAGGCCAATCCCACCGGCACCGACCAACCCTAGAACCGTTGACTCACGAATATTGATATCCCAACGGAAAACGGTAATTCCCGCAAATGACGGCATTATCTGAGGCACAATCGCATAGGCCATGACTTGCCATCTGCTTGCCCCTGTTGCTGTTATCGCTTCGACCTGCTTCTCATCGATCTCTTCAATCGCCTCGTACAAGAGCTTGGCGCAAAATCCAATGGATCGCAGAGCAATGGCAATGGTTCCCGCAAAAATACCGGGACCAATAATCGCCACCAGCAACAGCGCCCAAATCAATGAGTTGATTGATCGCGATGAAACAATAATCAAGAGAGCAGGCCAGCGGCACAGAATGGGATGCGGTGTTGTGTTACGCGCCGCCAGAAAGGCAACAGGCACCGCGATGATCAAAGACATAACAGTACCAATCGTGGCGATATTGATCGTGTCCCAAAGTGGTTTCCATAGCTCATTGATATACGACCATTTAGGCGGCATGGCCCGGCTGGTAATGTCACCAGCGATTCGCGGGGCATCCACAACAAAAAACCAAGTCGTGGCTTCTGAAATTGTTTGCCAGCAGTACACGATCAAAGCGACCGCAACAAAATACACAAACCATCGTGTTAGCTGTGTATTCCTGTCCCGAACAGCCCAGATTTTCTGACCATTTTTATTTATAGATACAGCCATTATTGTAACCTCGCCCGAATAACGCCCGATAGATATTCAAGCAGCATAACAATCGCAATAATCATAATTATAATTGCAGCCGCCGTATCAAATTCGTAACGATCAAACGCCGTATTCAGGGTCGCGCCAATACCCCCGGCGCCAACGAGACCAAGAATCGCTGATTCACGGAAATTGATATCCAATCTGTACATAGACAAACCAATCAACCTCGGCATGACTTGTGGTTGAATGCCATAGGTAACCCATTGCCACCAGCTTGCCCCGGTCGCCTTGATTGCTTCGGCCTGTGAACGATCAGTATCTTCAATGTCCTCAGCCAAAAGCTTTGCAAGAAAGCCGATTGTCGCGAAAGACAAAGTCACAAAACCCGCGAAAGGACCAAATCCAAAGATCGCAACCAATAGAATTGCGACGATAATTTCATGCAAGGCACGGGAAATAGCAATAATTCCTCGACACACAAGATATACAGGTAACGGTGCGATATTACGCGCAGCCCCAAGACCGATTGGAATAGAAATCAAGATACCGCAAGCTGTCGATGTGATCGTCATGATGGCAGATTCGGCCATGCCATCGATAATATCTGATTTTCGGCTTAAAAAATCCGGTTGGGAAAAGGCAAGAATGAATTGCCAGCCACGGTCCAACCCTTCATAAACACGCGCCCAGTTAACATCAAAAGAACCAAACGCCAGTACAAGATAAATCAAGCACCCGGAAATCAGCCCCCAACGCATAAGTGGGTTTTTGATCATCGGGGGCTTTCGCCACTTTCTCGAAGCCGTCATGGAAACACTCATGCGACAGCTCCCTGTGCTGCCTCTTCGTCTTCATCCTCGTCAACAGTTTCGATTGTGGCTTCCCAGTCTTCTTCACCATAGATTTCGGTCAAGGTTTCAGGCTTAAGCTGATCCGGAGGGCCATCATAAACAACTTCCCCAAACCGCAAGCCAATGACACGCTGGACAAACATCTGTGCCAAGGCAACGTCATGAATATTAATGATTGCTGCCAGATTACGTTCAGCACATAGTTCGCAGATCAAGCGCATAATCTGACGAGATGTTTTTGGATCAAGAGAAGCTGTTGGCTCATCCACAAGCAATAGTTCTGGATCTTGAATCAATGCTCGGGCAATACCTACACGTTGCCGCTGTCCCCCTGACAGTTCATCGGCGCGTTTGTCCGCCATGTGATCAAGACCAACCCTCTCTAACAAACGAAAGGCTTCGTCAACATCGCTTTGCGGGTATTTACGAAAAAAGGAACGCCAGAACCCAACGTACCCTAGACGCCCGGAAAGAACATTCTCCATCACTGTAAGTCGCTCTACAAGCGCATATTCCTGGAAGATCATTCCCATACGGCGCCGAGCCTGACGCAATGCACCAGAACCAAGTTTTGTCAGCTCCTTACCATTAAGCGTAACACTGCCCGATGTTGGTTCAACCAAGCGGTTTATGCAGCGAATAAGCGTACTTTTTCCTGCCCCGGATGGTCCGATTAACGCAACAACCTGCCCTTTGGGAATCTCAACCTCGACCCCCTTGAGAGCCATATCACCCGTTGCATACTGCTTGGTAAGTTTATTCAGGTGTAACATGCTAATTACCTGTCATATGAAAAACACACCCGACACCATGAAAGGTGTCGGGTTGTTACAAAAAAGTTCAAGATTTTAGTTATTTACAAGCGTAAGAAACGTTGTTAGCCGCATCAATTTTGCGGATAACATCCCAGAATTTTTTGTATGTCATTGGTATGAACTGACTTTCTTTGGATTTCTTAAACTCTTTTTCCAAAGATGTTCCCGCCCATTCAAAACTGAAGAACGCATCCTTAATTGTGTCCTGAAGTTCCGGTTTCAGATTATAAGCTACCCCAAAACCTGTTGTCGGGAATGTCTGCGATTTATAGATTGTCTTAACCTGATCTTCCTTAATCACATCCCGCGAGATCATGCGAAACTTCACAGAGTTTGCGATAGAAGCCGCGATATAATCTTTATTGGCAACACCAAGAATAGAATTATCGTGTTTTCCAGAGAATGCTGCCTCAAAGTCGCGATCTTTTATCATATCAAAATCAGCCTTGAGAATTGCTGACGGCGCTTTAAACCCAGAATTTGATGTCGGTGAGGTAAAAGCCAATGCTTTACCTTTCAAATCCTGAACCTTTTCAATACCACTACCCGGATAGGTAATGATTTCCATCTCATATCCAAAACTGCCGTCTTCCCGTGCCATAATCGTAAATGGTTTAAAACCAGCACAGTTCACTGCTAGCGGATTAGATCCCGTGTTGAAACCTGCGATATGAAGACGACCAGATCGCATAGCTTCGATTTGAGCTGCATTTGATTGGACTGGAAAGAAAACCACATCTTTACCGGTTTTCTCTTCTAGATAATCAAGAAAATCAGACCATGCCTCTTTATAAACAGCTGGATCTTCAACAGGTGTATAAGCAAAAATAAGTGTATCTGGGTCCAGTTGTTTCGCCGGATCTGTTGGTGTATCTGCAACCAAATCGCCATCTACATCACAAAAGCGCGTATCCAGATCACCACGGGCACAATCCTCAGCCGTCGCAGTTGATAGATTCACAGAAAGACAGGCCAGCACACTGGCGCAACCAAATAGAATATCCCGAAGTTTCATCAATACCTCCCTTAGTATTGTATCGCCCATTGTTTGTTTAAAAGTGCGCATTACATCAAACGCACTTACGCTCAAGGTGACTTTTACAAATAAAGATGAGTTTATTTTTGTTTTTCCCATCCAATAGTTTCAATTGAAGCACAATACACTTTCATTTGAAACACAGTTTTCAGAAAAATGTAAAAATCTAAACCTGGTCAGCATAAGTGCCAGTAAAACAAAGACAAATCTTAACGATTAAAAAAACCAACGACACACCAAACATGACCACAACCATAAGGAATGAAACATTAATTTCATAGATTTTTATTGATCCCTTTTTCGAACCCAAAATTTAATCACCATGAACGAAGTTCTGCTCTGTTTTATTTAAAAAAAATTTGAGTTGAGAAACGAACAAAAAATCAATCAAATCATAACCAAGAATTATATAAAAAATAAACTCACCATTTAAAATCAACCACTTACAGAAAAACAAACTCTAACTCCATTTAAACCGAAAAAGAAATATCCTAATTTTAGCAGATAGGAAAAATTTAATTAAAAACGGTTATTTATAAAGCTACTAAGCACACTTAAGAGCTTATTAACGAATAAAGCCCACACTCATAGAATGCATTTTGTACGGGTATGCATAACTTTCATCAGTACGGTACGAGTTTAATTCCTCACTTCAGGGGGTACTACACGACTATGAAATTGGAAGTATCCGACCAAACAGCGACAATTGAATTAGCGCCAAGTTTGGACATTTTTGTTGCAGAAGAATTGCTCGCCTTATTTGTCGATGCCGACAATCAAAGCTTGGATCTCAACATTAATGCCCAGGGCGTGGAAAAAGCTTCTACCGCATGTCTGCAAATTATTCATTCCGCGGCTGTCAGCTGTATAGAAGCTGATCGCGCTTTCCAGATCACAGAAGCTTCAGACGCTTTGGTCACAGCCTTCAAAGATCTCGGCCTTTATTCCAAAATCACAATGCGGAGCTAAAAAATGGGGTTAAAAGTTTTAACTGTTGATGATTCAAAAACAATGCGGGATATGGTTTCCTTCACCCTAAAAGGCGCAGGACACAACGTCCTCGAAGCCGCAGATGGCTGTGAGGCCCTTCGCGTTCTTGGCGGTGATCGGGTTGATCTGGTTATAACAGATGTAAACATGCCCAACATGGATGGGCTGACACTTTGCAAAGAAATTCGATCTAATCCAACGCATCGACTAACACCTATTTTGGTTCTGACGACGGAATCTGATGGAAACAAAAAAAATGAAGGCCGAAGCGTCGGGGCTACTGGCTGGATCGTGAAGCCTTTCAACCCCGAAAAGCTGCTTCAAGTAGTAAATAAAGTTTGCCCATGATGCAAACCCATCGGGTGTCTCGCACCACCCGATCTGGTTCCTGAAATAAATTTTGGTACAGGACATTATCATTTAATCGCCGATCTACGAATTGTTCGTAAAAAGGGGGAAAAGTGAGTACCAACGATTTTGATCTTGATCAGTTCAAAGCAACCTATTTTGAAGAATGCGCTGAACTGCTGATAGATGCAGAAACAAGACTTGCCGACTTGCAACACAACCCAGAGAGCGTTGATGCAGAAGACCTGAATGCCATCTTCCGTGTCGTCCACTCTGTAAAGGGTGGTGCGGGCGCTTTTAGTTTCGATCAACTCGTTGGCTTTGCCCATATATACGAAGCCCTACTCGACCGAATGCGTCAGGGTGAAATTCAAATTACAGAAGACATCGTTACGCTGTTACTTTCAGCCAACGACATTCTAACAAACCTTATTCAGGCCGCCCAAAACGGAACAACACTCCCCGAAGAAGACTTTATAGAAGTCAAAAACAAACTGAACCTGCTTGCTTTTGATCAACCCGCCAACACATCGTCCGAACCCAGCGAAAGTGAAACCGTCACTTCTGGCGAAAAAAGGGTTCAAAAATATATTATTTCCTTCATTCCCAAGCCTGAACTATTACAACACGCCAATGAACCTCTCCTTCTTGTACGCGAGATGAAAGAACTTGGTCAGCTTACTACGACAGTGAACACCGACCGCCTGCCCTCCATTCAGAAAATAATCTCTGATGAAGCTTATTTTTCCTGGGTTTTTGAACTTGTATCGGATTGTAGCTTATCGGACGTAGAAGAGGTTTTCGAATTCGTCACAGAGGATTGTGACCTTGAGATAAAAATACACAACGAAACCGAAGCAAAGACAGAAAAACAAGAACAAGCTTCGCCCGAACTCGTTTCTGAAAGTCCTTCTGACAGCGGCACGAAGAAATCTCTTGAAGCCACCAAACAGCAAGCTGTTGAGGCCATGCAGGCCCCAACAATTCCAACGCCACCTTCTGGAAAACCAACGCCGACAGGTAATAATCAGGCCCCTCAGCGCGTTTCTTCAATTCGTGTAGAACTTGATCGTGTCGACCGTTTGGTCAACATGGTCGGAGAACTTGTGATTACCCAGGCAATGTTGCGCCAACAGGTTGATAACCTTCCCTCCGAACTTGCTGCTTTTATGGCAAAAGGTTTCGAAGACCTTGGTATGCACACACGGGAAATTCAAGAATCGGTTATGGCCGTGCGCATGCAGCCGGTTAAGTCCGTTTTCGCGCGCATCCCACGCCTAGTAAGAGAGCTGGCAACAAAGCTTGGCAAGAAAGTTGAGCTAGAGACATCCGGCGAACACACAGAAGTTGATAAAACTGTCATCGAACAACTTTCTGATCCACTGACCCATATGATACGAAATTCCCTGGATCACGGGATTGAGGAAACACCAGCCGATCGTGTGAAGGCAGGGAAGCCCGAACTCGCCACGGTCACGTTATCCGCAGAGCATCGGTCAGGTCGCATTCATATCATCGTTACAGATGATGGCCGTGGCATTAACCGCGAACGTGTAAAGGCCAAAGCCATTGAAAAAGGTATAATTAGCCCCGATGAAAACCTTTCTGACGAAGCAATAGATGACTTGATTTTCAGTCCCGGTTTTTCAACCGCGGAAGAAGTCACAGATGTTTCCGGCCGGGGTGTTGGCATGGATGTTGTTCGACGAAACATCAGTAACCTTGGGGGGCGAATTTCCGTTCAGTCCACACCGGGAAAAGGAACCAAGTTTATTATGTCACTTCCTCTGACACTCGCTGTGTTAGATGGAATGGTCGTTGCCGTCGGAAAAGAAAAATTCATTATCTCTTTAACCGCGATTATCGAAAGCTTACGCCCGACAAAAACAGAACTTCACAAGCTTTCGAATGGTGCCGAAGTTGTCGCTTTGCGTGGTGAATACATTCGACTTGTCAAATTACATCGTCTTTTCAACATTCCCGATGCTCAAAGAGATCCAAGCCAAGCCCTTGTTGTCGTTGTTGAGATTGAAGGCGGAAAACAAGTTGGCATTTTGGTTGATGAACTTCTTGGGCAGCAACAGGTTGTGATTAAAAGCCTGGAGGAAAACTACGACCCTGTCGCAGGGATCTCGGCAGCAACGATCCTCGGAAACGGGATGGTTGCCCTCATCCTTGATGTAGATGGCCTGGACGCAATGGCCCGACAAGCAAGCCACAAACATGAGCCCCCAGAACAAACTGGCTTATTAGACACAGAAAAAGCGCCACAAAAGATAGATCCCCCGAACCAGCTTAAGGCCTCTTTGACAGATAACAAATCAGCACTTCCTGCTGACGATCACTCGGAAGACGAAACGCGAAAATACGAAGTAATGGAGTAAGCGCGGATGGAAAGTAATAGCCTCGTAACACAGGAAAAAAATAACTTACCTGCACAGGGCGAACCTAATTCACAAGGCCATCCCCCGGGTGAAGCTGCTATGGCGGAAGATAATAGTCACCACCAGTTCATCACCTTTACCGTTGGTGATCAGGAATATGGCGTTGATATCATGTCGGTACGCGAAATTAAGGGGTGGGTAGAAACTACACTTTTACCCAATACACCCGAATATATGCGCGGTGTCTTAAACCTTCGTGGTGTCATTGTTCCGATATTTGATCTTAGATGTCGTTTTGGCCTTGGAAAAACAGAAGCCACAAACCTGCATGTCATCGTCATTATTGCCGTAAAAAACAGAATGGTCGGTATTCTTGTCGACACAGTTTCTGACATCCTCACCGTTTCCAACTCTGACATTCGCGATGTTCCAAAAATGGAAACGCTTATCGAAGAAGAATACCTATCCGGTTTGGTCACTATCGAAGAACGAATGGTTGCCCTGCTTAATCAAGAACGCCTCTTTGATGCCAAGATGATTGATAGCGGTATAGCGATGAGCAAAATGGATGAAACATAACGACGAACAAACAACACAAATTGAAACAATTTTTTTAACAAAAAATACAACCAAAGAAGGATCTAGCAGCAAACCACTAAACCTTTAATCAAATGGTTTTGCCCAAGAAGCCTTCGTCGTAATCGAGAAACGAAAAATAAATTGGTCCTTAAGACCAAGCCAAAATAAGGACGGAGATACAATGGTCACTTTTTTAAACAACTTACCAGTAAAGTTTAAATTTGGGATAGCGCTACTCGCACCAGTGCTTGGCCTACTATTCTACTCCACCTACACCTTGCTCGAAAAGAATGCGACGGTGAATTCTATGGAAAAGATTCTCAATATTGCAGAATCCGCCCCAGATCTGAGCGCTTATATTCACAATCTACAAGCAGAGAGAGGAGCCTCAGCAAGCTACATTGGCGCAAATGGCTCAAGTGCCCTCAAAAATCAGCTTGACGATAGCCATCGCCGGACAAATGAATCACAAAAAGCTTTTCAAACACAACTCACAAACCTTATCGCCCACGCAGATAATGACCGTTTTATCAGCAAACTTGATAAGGTTCAGACGACAGCACGTGAACTAGAAAAGTATCGGTCATCTGTTATCAATATAGAATTATCGGCCAAAGAGATGGCCAGTTATTATTCCAGAACGATCGCAAGCTTGATTGATCTGATCGCAGAAATGCCTCATCAAAGCAAAGATGGTGGCATATCCAATGAAATCACAGCTTTGATTGCCTTGCTACAGGCAAAAGAAAATGCCGGTATTGAACGCGCCATAGGTACTGCCAGCTTTACATCGGGATCTTTTGACACCGATCAATACAGACAAATATCAAGTCTGATCAGCAAACAACAAAGCTATTTCTGGATCTTTCAAAACTATGCTTCTGACAAACAAAACTCACGATATAATGATCTTCTTGCAAACCCTGTATCCCAGAGATTATCAGATATGCGAGACGTTATCGCGCAATATCCCGACACTTTTGACCTAAGGGGTATCAGTGGGCAAGAATTCTTCGACGTAACCTCTTCTCGCATTAACATATTAAGAGAAATTGAAATCAAAGCTGAAGACTCTCTTATCGAAGATATTACCCACATTAGAGATGACGCCTACAATATCGAACTAGTCTTTTTGATTAGTACTATTTTATTACTGACCTTTGCCATTGGTCTAGGCACCATCATCGTTATCGGCATCAGCCGCTCTTTGGCCAATCTTGTTGAAATCGTTGTAGATCAGGACGCCCAAGTCAAGATTGATCCAAGCCGCAAAGATGAAATCGGTATCTTAAGCAATGCGCTCGTTGCTTTCACTGAAGAAGCCAAAAAAAGCGCACTGATAGCGACTGAAAATCTTCGGATAAAATCAGCCCTGGACAATTGTAAGGCCAATGTGATGGTGGCGGACAATGACTTTGACATCATCTATATGAACGATGCTGTTCTAGACATGATGCGCGCAGGAGAAGCCGATATCCGCAAGGAT
>NZ_LANI01000033.1 GCF_000982415.1 Kiloniella litopenaei | reverse complement strand
CAAAGCCGCTTATCAGCGGCTTTTTTGATTCTTACACCGTCTTTCTGAAACCGAAAAGCTATGTATAGTCGTAAGCTTGTCCAACAATTACTGTATCAATTGTAATGTGAAGTAATTTTGCGTGTCCTGGCTACTTTCATAGATATAGAACTATGATCCGTATTTAGCAGATGATATTTCCTCTATATAGCTTGCTCGTATATTTGCAATGGTTCCGTCTTGTTCCATTTCTTTCAAAATTTCTGTCAATTCCAGAACCAGTTTTTTGTTTTTCTTATGTAAATAATGAAACAAAGGATAGGTTTGTAAGACATGGTAATAAACAGGTTTCTTCATTTCCTTTTCGAAATCCTGTGCAAGCTTGATACTTGTAAGACGTGCCAAAACAATGATGTCACATCTGTCGAGGCCCAAATTATGAAAAAGATGTTCGTTTGTGTTGCTCACATCAACCTGTATCTTCTTGGTCCCAGCTTCGGCAAATTTCACGCCGTTCCGAATACAAACACGATAGGGGGCCAAGCTCTCCCAGTCCTGCAAAGATATTTGTGGATTTGTTGTTATCGCAACGCCTTCCATAATTCCAATCGGAACGGGAAGCATAATAAGGTTCTTGTACTTTAAATGAATATTTTTAATACGGTATAATTCACCGTCAACTCGGCCTGAATTTGCAACAGCTAACGATCTTGCTGCGGGTAAATCTGAGAACTTTACGTTAATATTCAGCCGTCTGTAGGCTTCGCGCATCACACGCTTGCTAATCGTGGCATAAGAGGAATTTTCAATGCCTGTAAAGACAAGCTGTTCTTGCGCAGCAATAGAAAAGGGGCAAAGAAAAAAGAGTATCGCAATAAACCCAAGCAGCCCTTTTTTCATTCCTACTCCTCATCTAAATCAGACGTACAAGCAAGCTACCATAACATATATTGTTATTATCAGAAACACCGGGGCTTTGTATCATGACCAGGTCAGTTTTGGTCAGACAGGGTCTGTTCTCCAATAAAAAAGCACCGTGTTCAAAAATAAACACGGTGCTTTATAAAATAGTCGCCCTAACCCAACGAAGCCAAAGACAGATTAGAGACAAGGTCTCCCAAAGCCTGTGCCTTTGCCAGCACATTGGAATGGGTATCGATTGCACAATACCAATCCGACACCTTGCCGAATGCGCATAGTAAATTGCTATTATCAGGGGTCAGGACAGCAACAACCTGTTCGCCCTCTTGCGTTGCCAGTGGCAAGACCTCGCCAATATGGCCGCTTTCTACATTATCTCTATAGAAAGCCTGAATTAATTCAATATCTTGAGATGATAAACTGTCACCAGAAACCAAAACTTTAGACATACTTTGCCTCTTTCCTCTATTACTACCTGTAATACGAAAAAGATAATGGCACGGGATTTATGACCAAAACCTTTACAAGAGGCAAAATCTGATAATTTTATCTCTTACGACAGGCCATTGAGATGATGTCTCAGGTGATCTTCGATAAAGGTCGCCATAAAGAAATAGCTGTGATCATAACCTTCTTGCATTCTTAATGTCAGTTTTTGGCCTGATGTCTCACAAGCTTTCTTCAATAGTTCTGGTTTTAGTTGTTCCACGAGGAAGGTATCAGCACTTCCCTGATCGACAAGAAGCGTAGCACTTGATGGTGATTTTTTTACAAGTTCGGTCGCATCGTAATTTTCCCAGAGAGCTTTGTCAGAACCGAGATAGCCACTAAATGCTTTCTCTCCCCACGGACAGCTCATCGGCGCACAAATCGGTGCGAAAGCAGAACAGGTTTTAAAGAGATCCGGATTTTTCAGATGAATTGTCAAAGCACCATGTCCGCCCATGGAATGCCCTGTGATCCCCTGTCGGTTCATATCAGCCGCTGAGAAGTTTGCCGAAAGAACATCCTGTAGTTCCCGCGTTATATAGCTATACATATTATAAGAGCCAGCCCAGGGCTCTTCTGTTGCATCCAGATAAAATCCTGCTGCTGATCCGAAATCATAGCTGTCATCTTCACCAGGTATGTTCTGATTACGGGGGGAGGTATCAGGAGCAACAAAAATAAGACCGAGTTCGCTGGCAATTCGTTGAGCACCAGCCTTCACCGTCACATTATCTTCGGTACAGGTCAAACCAGACAGATAGGTTACAACGGGCACTTTGTTTCCATTCAATGCCGCCGGTGGCAAATAGATCGCAAAACGCATTGGCCCGTTACAAACCCTTGACGGATGGCTGTAGACGCGCTGTAGACCACCAAACATCTTGTTTTCGCTGATGAGTTCCAGATCGGTAATGTTAAGCTCTGTCATTGAAAAGAAACCTGATTTTTAAAAGAGTGCTATGAAATTAAAAAAGAAGAGGGGCTCTTTGTAAAAAGAGCCCCTCAAGTGTGCATGTAAATTAATACAGCACGACAGATCTGATTGATTCGCCACTGTGCATGAGATCAAACGCAGAGTTGATATCGTCCAATGGCATTGTATGGGTGATCAGGTCATCAATATTGATCTTGCCATCCATGTACCAGTCAACAATTTGTGGCACATCGGTACGACCACGCGCGCCACCAAAGGCTGTGCCTTTCCATACACGTCCCGTAACCAATTGGAACGGACGGGTAGAGATTTCCTGACCTGCACCGGCAACACCGACAATGACGGAAACACCCCAACCTTTGTGACAGCATTCAAGCGCCTGACGCATGGTGTTTACATTACCGATACATTCAAAAGAATAATCCGCGCCACCATTTGTCAAATCAACAAGAGCTTCGACAATGTCACCATCAATATCTTTAGGATTGACGAAATCGGTCATCCCGAATTTTTCACCCAGTGCCTTGCGATCATCATTAAGGTCAACACCAATGATCTTGTTGGCACCAACCATCCGGGCACCCTGGATAACATTTAAACCAATACCACCAAGACCAAAAACAACAACATTTGATCCCGGTTCAACCTTGGCTGTGTTGATAACAGCACCGACACCGGTCGTAACACCGCAACCGATATAACAAACCTTGTCAAAAGGCGCATCTTCACGAATTTTTGCCAAGGCGATTTCCGGAAGAACACTGTAATTTGCAAAAGTCGAACAGCCCATATAGTGATGCAGCATTTTCCCATCCATGGAAAAACGACTTGTGCCATCAGGCATCAGCCCCTGACCCTGTGTAGAACGGATTGCCTGACAAAGATTGGTCTTTGGATTTAAACAGTAATCACACTCACGACATTCCGGTGTATAGAGTGGGATAACATGATCGCCTTTTTTCAGTGATGTCACACCCGGGCCAACATCAACAACAACCCCGGCACCTTCGTGGCCCAAAATTGTTGGGAAAAGTCCTTCGGGATCGGCCCCGGAAAGAGTGAAATAGTCAGTATGGCAAACACCGGTTGCTTTCATTTCAACCAGAACTTCCCCGTGACGGGGACCTTCCAGTTGAACGGTTTCAATTGTCATGGGCTTGCCAGCACCCCAAGCGACCGCAGCACGAACATCCATAATCTATCACTCCCTGATGAATTAGGTAAATTAAGCTTTTATCTCGGTTTATTCATTAACACGACTGCCATAGATGGCAATAAGGAATTAATCAATATAGAGTATGACGTTATAGTCACAATTATGTCATGTCATTTCCCGACAACATTTGTCGTTCAGACACTATATAAAAATTTGTGAATATGACGTACTGATCTAAAGGTATTTTAAACAAGGTATTGGTATGCGCCTCAGGAGCCTGTTAATGAACTTTATTATTTTTGCAGCGACCTTCTACACACTGGTACTGGTTGGAATGTATTTGTTGCAAACAAAGCTGGTTTATCCAGGATCGGAAATACGCGCAAAACCAGAATTGTACGGCGGGGCAGGGGTACAGGAAATTACCCTGACTTCATCTGATGGCATAGAATTAACCCATTGGTATCAACCAGCCACAAAACCCGATTATCCAGTGATTGTTGCCTTCCATGGTAACGCAGGGCATACAGGCGACAGATTGGCAAAGCTCTCTTATTTGACGGAACTTGGGTACGGCTTGTTTCAAGTAGAATACCGGGGATACGCCGGCCATGCCGGAACCCCTTCGGAGCAAGCTTTTAAAAGCGACGGTATGGATGTGATGAATTGGTTAAAGGGCCAAGGCTATACCGACGAACAACTAATAATGTACGGAGAATCTTTGGGAACAGGAATGGCCGTATGGCTTGCCTCTAAGCATGAAGTCAAGGCTGTTATACTGGAAGCTCCCTATAGTTCTATTGCCGATGTGGCCCAATCAAAATACTGGTTTTTACCCGCAAGATTTCTCTTGAAAGACAAATGGCAATCCCACGAAGCAATTAAAAATGTCAAAGCGCCCGTTTTTATTTTCCATGGTGAAAAAGACGGTGTTATTCCTGTTCAATTTTCACGCAAACTTTTAGATGCAATTCAGAGTGAAAAACAGGCCGCATTCTTTGAAAAGGGGTTCCATATGGACCTTTATGATCATGGTGCAGCAAAAGACGTTATGGCTTTCCTGGATAAATACGTAATGCCCCCAGAGAACCAGAAAGCTAAGAACCAGAAAGCAGATAACAAAATGGAAACGCAATAATAAGAAAACAATACTAGGCTTCTTTGCTTACGACTTCGTCAAACCGTGTAAAAAAGTCATCTGCAAGTTTTTGTGCTGTTTTCGTGACTAACTTGGAAGCCATCTCTGCAATTGTTCCCTGCATATCTCCACTGGCATGAAACTCCAACAGGGTTTTATTATTTTCTTGCGCATGAAGCGTGACATCAGCCCGCCCCTTGGCCAATCCAGCCAGTTTACCTTTTCCTTCTGCCGTCATGACATACGAGTTGGGCGCATTAATATCTGATAGTGAAATCAGGCTTTCAAGGCGGGGCTTGATAAAACCCAGCTTAAAAGAAAACACGGCTGTGAATTCTGTATCGGTATGCCGAATGGCTTCATCGCAACGCGGGATAGCCTGCTTTAAGACTTGGGGATCATTCATTGCCGTCCACACCTTGTCTTTTGGTGCGTTAATTATGTAGCGGCCAGTCATTTCCATGAATTTATCATCCCTGAAGATACAGATTAGGAAGGTTCATAAAAAAGGAGAGCAGTTACGCTCTCCTTTCTACATGCTACTTCTGAGCGCCGTATACAAGATCCGGCAAGAAAGTAGAGATGATAGGTACATAGGTAATCAATATCAGGAAGACCAGCAAAATCATCAACCAAGGCAGGGCTGCCTTTACGACCTTGAGAATTGGCATTCCCGTGATACCCGCCGTCACAAAAAGGTTGAGGCCAACGGGTGGCGTAATCATACCGATTTCCATATTAACAACCATAATGATCCCCAGATGAATAGGATCAATACCAAGCTGCATGGCAATCGGGAACAAGATAGGGGCCATAATCAACAAGATAGCTGATGGCTCCATAAAGTTCCCGGCAATAAGCAAAAGAATATTCACAACAATCAGGAACATCCATGGCTCTAGGCCAGCTTCGAGAATCGCATTGGTAATGGTTTGAGGAATACGCTCGGTTGTCAGCACATGAGCAAACAGCATTGCGTTGGCCACAATGAATAGCAACATGATTGTTACTTTAGATGCTTCCAGAATTGTCTTGCGAACATCTGCGTCAAACACACTTTTGGGAATAGCGATCAAATAATCACTCACGCCGAGATCAGAAGCATCACGCCCTTTAAGCGGTCCCATATCGCGATAGACAAAAACCGCGATTACGAAGGCATAGACAGAGGCAACAGCCGCCGCTTCGGTCGGGGTGAAGATACCTCCGTAGATACCGCCCATAATAATCACGATAAGCATCAATCCCCAAATCGCATCCCCAAAGGCAGCAAAGACTTCTGCACCAGATGCTTTTGGAAGACGTGGGAGCTTCTTGACCCGGGCTGCCACGTAAATGCCAATCATCAGCATTAAGCCAGCAATCAACCCGGGAATAACACCAGCCATGAACATGCGCCCAACAGATACATCAGTTGCAGCAGCATAAACCACCATCACAATAGAGGGGGGGATCAGGATACCAAGAGTGCCTGCATTACAGATAACACCCGCAGCAAATTCTTTCGAGTACCCGGCCTTTTGCATACCCGCAATCACAATAGAACCGATAGCAACAACAGTAGCCGGAGAAGAACCTGAAACAGCAGCAAACAACATACAGGCCAAGACCGACGCCATTGCCATACCACCTTGCAGGTGCCCCACACAGTCCATCGCAAAACGGATCAATCGACGGGCCACACCCCCGGTTGAAAGAAAGGCCGATGACAGAATAAAGAAAGGTATCGCCAAGAAGGTGTAATGTTCCATGGTCTCAAAGAACTTGAGCGAGATGGAACCAAGGGAGTCATTCGAGAAGAAAATGATTGTCGTCAGACTTGCCAACCCAAGAGAAAATGCAATAGGTGTCCCCACCAAAAGCAAAAGGAACAACAGCGTAAAGAGAACAAGAATAGCCATTATTTCTGTTCCTCATTCTTATCTTCGTCCATAAACTGTTCTATTGCATCCTTACTTTCATCCCCAAGAATAGAAAAATCATCTTTCGCGGTGAGGATCGCCCAAAAAGCCTGAAGCAGGCGAAAGATCGCAAGCCCCATTCCAATGACCAAAATAGATAGGAAAAGCCATTTTTGAATTGGCATATCATGGGTTTCAATACCAACTCTTTTTAACTTGCCAACATAGATCCATCCCCCATAGAACATAATACCTGCGTAAATGACGGATGCCGTTACGGCTAACAAGCCAAAAATCCGTTGAATTGGGGTCTTGAATAACTTTACGAAGGCATCGACACCAATATGGATATGGGTTTTCACACCATACGAAATACCAAAGATAACAAGCCATGCGAATAAATAGGTTGTTAGCTCCAACGCCCACAAAGCCCCACTGTTAAAAACATATCGGGCTACGACTTGCGAAAAGGTGACCAGAACCATCGCTGCCATAAGTAGGGAGATAAAGCTTTCCTCAATTTGCGTAATAAATTTGCTCATGGGATTTTGCTTCCAGATAATAAAAGGGGCTTAACTGATGCCAGTAAGCCCCTATATTTGAGAAATCAAACGATTTTCAGATCAAACTTGGATTAGTTTGAAGCAAGGGCAGCATCGATCATATCTTGACCGATATCACCAGAAAACTCTTCCCAGACAGGAGCCAGTTTCTTACGCCATTCAGCTTTCTGCTCAGCTGTTAGTGTCCGGACAACACCACCAGCATCAATTACTTTTTGTTTATTGGCTTGGTTGATCTCGGCAGAAATAGAATTACGTTCCTGAGATACTTCGGCAAGAATACGCTCTAGATCAGCACGGATATCAGCAGGAAGACCATCCCAAAACTCTGATGAAGTCACAATTAGGTAATCAAGGATACCGTGGTTACTTTCGGTAATTCCGTCCTGAACTTCATAGAATTTTTTGGTATAGATGTTTGACCAAGTATTCTCTTGCCCATCAACAACGCCCTGTTGCAAAGCACCGTATACTTCACTAAAAGCCATTTTCTGTGGGTTTGCGCCAAGTGTTTTAAAGTTCGCAACCAGAACATCAGATGTCTGAACACGGAACTTTAGACCTTCGGCATCTTCAGGCTTGATCAAAGGCTTGTTTGCTGAAATTTGCTTCATGCCATTATGCCAATAGCCAAGGGCACGCAGACCACGATCTTCCATTGCGCCAAGAAGTTCGCGCCCCTTATCACTATTCTGGAAGCGATCTACAGCCTGAATGTTATCAAACAGGAATGGTAGATCAAAAATACGATATTTCTTTGTATATTTTTCAAACTTTGAAAGTGAAGGTGCAGCCATTTGCAAATCACCAAGTAGTAGCGCTTCCAAAGCTTTATCATCGTTATAAAGTGTCGAATTTGGATAAACCTGTACTTCCACTTTACCGGCAAGCTCTTCATTAACCCGCTTGGCAAAAAGTGCCGCAGCTTCCCCTTTTGGATGACCTGTTTCTTTTGTTACGTGACTTAACTTAATGATGATAGGTTCTGCCTGTGCAGCAAAAGCCGTCAAAGCAACACCTGCAGCTGCCATAAGAAGAGTAAGTTTACGCATGAGTATCCTCCCATAGGATAAAATTATTATTTTTATACACTGAAACTACAAAGAACTTTGTAGATAACGATCACTTCATTACCGGTAAGTATATCAGCAAAGTATATGCCAGTTTAATATTTTTGTAACCAATTGATATATATTAAATAATTTTAATGCGTATAAAAAGGCTAGCAAATACCCGCCGAGCAACAAATAATACATCGGCAAAAATCCGCCGACCAATTATGTTTTAGCGGCATGAGCTCAAAGCCTACTCATGATCGCTTCGTTTCAAATTATATTTAGCCATTTTTTCATTCAGGGTACGTCTGGGAATAGAAAGCTCCTCAATCACCGCTGATACATTTCCTTTATGTCGTCCCAAAGAAGCAAAAATAACATTGCGCTCAAACAGGCGAACTTGCTCTGTAAGGGGTAGAGATGTCTTTGTCTGACTTTCCTTTTCGCTATTTAAAATGATTGAAAGCTTTTCTTCTGGTGGCCGTGTAGAAAGGGCGTAACGTTCCGCTGCATTTCGCAATTCGCGAACGTTCCCTGGCCAATTGTGGGCCATAAGACTTGCTATTCCCTCCGGACCTGGCATTTCAATTTCACGTCCAAATGTTTCAGCAGCACGTTTTGCCAGAAGCCTGAATAAAATAGGCAAATCATCCTTGCGCGCCCGAAGAGGCGGGATCGCCATTACAAAAGTCGCGATACGATAGTAAAGGTCTTCACGTAAACGACCAGAGGCGATTGCTTCTTCCGGTGGCTCCTGAAGGGCCGCGATTAACCGAAACTGAACTGGCTTTGCAACATTCCCACCCAAGGGTGTAACTTTACGTTCCTCTAATGCTCTTAATAATTTTGCCTGTAAGTCCATAGGCATGGAAGATAATTCATCAAGAAACAACGTACCGCCATTTGCCGCTTCCAATTTCCCCATTCGTCTGGATTGTGCCCCGGTAAAAGCCCCTTTTTCATGGCCAAAAAACTCGCTTTCGGCCATTTGTTCGGGAATGGCAGCACAGTTAACAGCAACAAAATTTCCGCTTGGGTTTTCACCAAATTCATGAAGGCAACTGGCAACAACCTCTTTACCACTGCCAGTTTCTCCCTGAATAAGGATAGATGCACTTGTCGGTGCAATGTCAATAATATCCCGTTTAAGAGCTCGCATGATTGGATTGGCCCCGACCAGGCGTGCATCCAAGCCCTCAGCCGCCACAAGATCGCGTTTTAGCGCGCGGTTATCCAGTACCAGAGCACGCTTTTCCAAGGCCCTTCTGACAATGTCCAATAGATGTTCAGGTTCAAATGGCTTTTCAATAAAATCATACGCGCCATTCCTCATGGCCTCTACAGCCATAGAAACATCCCCGTGTCCTGTCACCAGAACCACAGGAATATTTGCATCAATATTTTTTACCTCCCGTAGCAAGGAAAGACCATCCATTCCCGGCATCTTAACATCAGAAATTACAATCCCCTGATAATGCCAATTTAAGTTTTCGAGGGCAGATCGTGCATCTTGGAAATCTTCAATTTCAGAGTGGCCAGCTAATTCAAGCCATTGTTTCGTCGATACTCTTATTGCTCTTTCATCATCAATCAGCATGACTGGCCCATCAATGATGGCTTGATCGTTTTGCTCTTCAACTTGTGCCATTTATAAGATCTACTTTTCAATAAAACGGGGGAAAGACAGAACAAAACATGCTCCACCCTCTGCACGATTAGACGCCTGTATCTCGCCCTTTAAGTCTTTTATAATGCCATAGGTAATCGACAGGCCAAGCCCCAGGCTTTCTTTATTCGATTTTGTCGTAAAAAAAGGATCATAAAGTTTGCTTAGAACATGTTCTTCAAATCCTGTACCCGTATCTGAAACAACCACTTTTACATAATCCCCGATAATAGAGGCATCAACACTTATAACTTTCTTGCCCTCAATAGCTTGCATTGCATCAATGGCATTTCTATACAGATTAACAAAGACTTGTTCTAACCTTATCTCATCACCAGAAATCAACATTCTTTCCGCAGCAGTACTGATCAAGACCTGAATACCCTCAGTCTTCAAAACAGGTTGCACCAAATGAGATGCCTTTCTTATTGCTTTTTCGATATCAACTGATTGTACTTTTAAAGAAGATTTGCGAGCGAAATTTTTTAATTGGCCTGTAATCATTCCCATTTTTTCAGTCAAAGACGAGATTTCTGTTAACGATCGATCCAAACCCTGATCATCATTCTTATTAAGGAATGTGCCACAATTTAAAACATTATCCTGTATCGCAGCAATCGGTTGATTTATTTCATAGGTAATTGCAGCTGACATTTGCCCTAATGCAGCCAGTTTTCCTGCCTGTACCAACCCATCTTGAGCAGCCCTTAGTTCTTTTTCAGTTCTTCTTCTTTCTTCAATTTCCATTTCAAGCTGACGGTTCATAACTTCCATTTTTTCAGCTTCCAAAGCCCTGCGGGTGGATAAAACTTTCTGACCTCGTTCTCTTATAAACAGAGCAAGAACAAGTAATGAAATGATCACACCAATACCAATAGCAATTATTGTTCTTTGATTTTCAGTAACCGGACTGATTGAGACAAGATAGTGAATTTTCCAATTCGTGTTTTCAATATCCTGAATAGTTTCCAGATATTTTTTACCTTCAATCTCCGTTGCAATATCCCCAACTAAACTCGATTTACTCGTATCAAGGATTTCAAAGGTTGAATCTCCGTACTGTTTAATACGTCTCAGCTTTTCTATCTGATCATCAGGAATATGGCGTAAGCTTTTGTATAACCAATCTTTTTTACTAGCCAAAAAAATGATTCCGTTTTCATCGGTAATCAAGAGATTCTCACCACCATCATTCCATTGTTGTTGTAAAGGGGTCAGGTTAACTTTTACAACTGTCACCCCGATAATACTGTTATCTTCGTATACGGGATGAGACATAAAAAAACCGGGAATACCGGATATTGTACCGATTGCAAAAAAACGGCCTTCACGACCTTCTATGGCATCCTGAAAGTATGGCCTAAAGGAATAATTATGTCCGACAAAACTGGTTTTATCCTGCCAATTTGATGACGCCAGTGTATTTCCCTGTTTGTCCATAATATACAGAACATTGGCCTCAGCTTTATTATTCGTTTCCGCAAGATATCTACTAACTTTGTTTGCAAAGAAAGTATCACTCGAAAAGGTCGTCAAAAGATCTTTTACATCTTCATTTCCCGACAACACAAAGGGAAGGTATCTATATTTATCTAATTCCCCCAGAAGGTTAGACTCATAAAGGCTTAATCGTTCCTTGGAAGTGCCGCGAAGCTCCAAAACTGTCGACGCCCCCAGCCAATAGCTTGCCAAACCAACGGCTAAACCACTACTGGAAAGAACAAAGATCCACCCCCAGAAAACTTGCCGGGAAAATTTATAAGCAAACGAAAACATAGACCTTATCTGACTTTTTGAATGGGTCACGGTTACTTCTTGTATAAAAGTATTGTAAGAAACCATCTTACTTGCGCCATTCGGTAAATTAAAAGCTATATATCTGCGAATGCAAAGTATTAAGAAGTAAGACACTTCCAGACGGCACATTTTCAACACATTTGTTTACCAAATTAGCTACACGACTTCCCGGCCTCTTATCTTTATAAGCAATTCCTATCTATTAAATCTGATGGGTGGGTTATGACAAAAATAAAACAGCAATTCGTGATCATTACAGCAGCAACACTATTTCTAGGTGCTTGTAGTGGTCTATCAAATACACAACAACGGGTTCTAAGCGGTGGTGCCATTGGTACTGGTGTTGGCGTCGTTGGAACTGCTGTCACTGGTGGTTGTGTAACCTGTGGCGCTGTCATTGGCGGGGCTGTTGGGGCAGGGGCCGGATACCTGGTGGATCAACACGAAAAGGGAAAATTACCTTAAAGAATAAAGTTGTGTCGCTCATTTTCAAAAAGAGTGTTAACCCATTCCCATACGGCACGAACCCTTGAATGTTCCAGTGCTTCGCTGTGCGCCACAAGCCAGTAATCACGTTGCTGGCTTGTGATTTCGTCCGATACACGAACTAATCCCGGCTGGTCCCTGGCATAGCCACTTGTCCATAAAATTAAACCTGCCCCGGCCAGAGCCAGATCCATCATCACATGAAAAGATGCACATTTATATGCAATTCGAGATGCTGGAATTTTCTGTTTGTACCATTCGCTAGCTTGTTTAGAAGAACATCCATCAACAGGAATAATCCAATCACATCGCTGATATCTGTCCTTGGTTAATGCTGCCGGGTTTTTGCTAAGATATTGGTGGCTTGCAAATACCGCAGCCTGTGTTCGAAACGCAAGTTTTGTTCTTAAGTCGCCCTGTTGAGGTAACTCCGTCCTCAAAGCAATATCAGCCTCTCGCCTTGATAAATTCACGAACTGGTTTGATGTCGCTATTTCCAGTTTGATATCAGGATATAATTTCTGTAGAGGCAGTAAACGTTTTCCAAAATAACGACTTGTTATTTCAGGCAAAGCGAGCCTGACAACACCAGAGACCTCGTCTTGATCCTGTTCTTCTATTGCACGACAAGCTCGTACCATTGCCTCGATATGGGGCAATAGTTCAAGCCCTTGTTCTGTAATCTGATACCCTTTGGCGCCTCGATCAAAAAGTCTCTTGTTGAGGGCCTTTTCCAAATTATCAATATGGCGACCAACAGTTGGTTGACTAAGCCCCAATTGCCGCCCAGCAGCAGAGAGAGACCCCTTTTGAACAACTGCAGCAAATACCTTTAAATCATTCCAGTACATTTTAATCTATTCATTTTTGTATATACAGTTACATAATTAGTCAATTTTATGAAAAGAAATAATAAAGTCAAATACGAGAGATACATTACAAGAACAGTACGGAGATGTTACAGATGTTATCTCGTATCAAAGCGCTATTCACACCTTCAAGAACCAGCACATTACCAATTGGAAATGCCAGAATATTAAAAGATATTGGTCTAAGTGAAGATCAATTGCCAGTATCCGATTATATGGAATTTGATAGGGAAAGAGATCTTAGTCAAAAAAACCAACCGAGATGCTGGTATTAGAAAAGGCGTAAGAAACTAAAATATTTTACGGGATAACCTTTTCATTTATTGACCACGGGCTCTTGTTGTGCGACAGCCTTTTAAAGGACAAAATTGACTTCCGGTAATATTTCATGGCCTTGACATCACACACCTTTTCTACGGACAACCACGGTTGGGCTGAACTTCTTCCGCAAAGAAAACCGTCAAAATCATTACATGGCACACACCGTGTTCCTTGGGTTGTAATTGGTGCCGGAGTAACGGGGTTATCTGCGGCAAGAAGGTTAGCCGAACACAACCCGGATGATCATATTCTTTTGCTTGATGCAAGACGGTTGGGGCAGGGGGCTTCTGGTCGAAATTCAGGTTATGCTGTTGCCATTAGTCAATTTTCAGGCGAATTCGATCCCGAACAGGAAAAAAACTATCGCCGGGTTGAAAGAATTAATGCCCAAGGGCTTAATCTTTTACGTCAACAGGTCAATGACCATAAGATAAATTGTCATTGGCATGAACAAGGTTATTACCACACAGCAGCAGATACAAAATCACTACAAGAGTACGAAAATTTTAAAGATCACCTGAACAGACTGGGGTATGATCATACGCTGCTTGGCAAAGATGAACTGACTGAAAGGCTCGGCACTTCGCTTTATCAAGCGGGCATTCACATACCCCAAGGTGTTTTACTGCAACCAGCCGCTCTTGTTTATGGTCTTGGGGATACTTTACCAGCAAATGTTACACTCCACGAGAACACCCCTGTATTGAAAATCAATCACGGAGAACCTTGCGTCCTAGAGCTTACAGATGGACAAATCACTGCTGACAACGTTATTGTCGCGACAAATTACGAGGCACCTAAACTCGGTTTCATCAAACGCTACATTATGGGAAGCACCCTATCCGGCAGCTTCACACGCCAACTAACTAAAGACGAACTTGAAAGCTTGGGCTCGTTAAAGGAGTGGGGTGTTCTTTCTCTACACAGCGGAGGCGCGACCGTTCGCTTGACGAATGACAAGCGTATATCCCTAAGAAACACGGCTGAATATCATGGTGCCGTTTTAATGTCAGATGCGTTTCTAGCCAAACGACGCGAAATCCACCGTTCAGCTTTTGACAAACGTTTTCCTCAACTTGCACAGGTTCCTTTTGAGTTTTCCTGGTCAGGTGTAGAAGGAATAAGTCAGAACTTTACAAATTTCTTTGGTCGCCAAACTTCAAATATTTTCTTGGCTGGTGGGTATAATGGTTCTGGCGTAAGTAGAGGAACTGCCTTTGGTGCAGCCTTGGCCGACTATGCCTGTAACATGCCCTCTGATCTGGTAAGTGACTGTTTGGCCTCTGCCCCTGCGAAATGGATACCGCCACGGCCTTTCCTTGATATCGGCGCTTTCTTCAAAGTAAAATCCCGCTTTATCGGCGTTGGCTTAGACAGATAATTGTGTCTGAATTTCAGAACTGACCCCTGACACGAGGTATTAATTCTATAGCAATTCGAGCTATAGTAATTCGTAATCAACTCTGAATGTATTCGAATGATGACTATTTTATTCTGAAATAAATTTGCTTTGCACTTCAACTTCCTGTTGGCGCATTAGTGCCCAAGCCATTTTCATATGATCTAACATAATTGAACGCGCCTGATCTGCATCACCATCACGCAATGCTGTTATAAGCCTTTCTTGATGATCGCGTCCTTGTTTCCAAAGTTCTACATTTGGTGGCGAGTAAAGCCGACGATATACGGTTAAATCTGAAAGAAGATTAACCATGAAATCAATAGCAAAACCAAGTAAAGGATTTTTAGCCTGCTCAGCAAGAATGGCATGAAACCGAAGAGAAGCGATATGCTGTTCCCGCTCTTCTTCAATTGTCGATGCTGGTGACGAATATTCAGAGATATTATCTTCTAAAAGCGACAAAACATCTTCTGGCATATTGCCAGCCAAAGAAGCAACTAACTCTGGCTCTAATGTAACTCGTAGCTGATAGATATCGTCTATCGTAAGTCCTTTAAAATAAAAATAATTTCCTAAAAGTGCTTTTGCACGCTGTCTGCTAACCTCGTGAACAAAAGTTCCTCCGCCCGGGCCGGTTCGAGTTTTAACCAAGCCTTGCGCCTCTAAAACACGCATCGCTTCTCGGATAGTGCCTTTTGACATGCCAAAAAGCTTAATAAGTTCAGCTTCACCAAGCAAACGGTCACCCGCTTGCAACCCCTGTTCTACCACCCAGTCTTTTATTGCCTCGGCAACCTGAACAGGTCTGCTAAGTTTGGGTTCATTCTTCGAGCGGATGGTGGCAGGCGGCAAGTTGGTCTTCTCCCATATTATTTAAATCCGGCACATCTGTGCGGCACAAATCAGTTGCTCTGGGGCAACGCCCGGCAAAAGCACAACCCGACGGCGGATTAAGCGGATCGGGTAGCTCTGCCCCTTTCTGCTCTGGCGCGGTAAGGGGACGCCCAACAACAGGTGCGCTTTCCGCCAGCAATTTTGTATAGGGATGGCGAGGGGTTGTAAAGATGCTCTCGGCCTTGCCAATTTCAACGACAGCACCAAAATAGAGCACAACAATCCGATCACTAACGGCTTCGACAACAGCCAAATCATGCGTGATAAACAGGTAGGTTAATCCGAATTGTCTTTTTAGATCGTTTAGCAAGTTCAAAACCTGTGCCTGAACAGACACATCAAGGGCGGAAACAGGCTCATCCAGAATAATGATCCGCGGGTTCGCGGCCAAAGCACGCGCAATACCAATCCTTTGAGCTTGCCCACCTGAAAATTCGTGCGGATAGCGATCAAGAAATTCTTCTCTTAAATTAACAGAAGCAAAAATCTCTGCAATTCGGTCATCACGCTCTTTTTTAGGCATTTTATGAAGCCTCTTGAGCGGCGCTTCCATCACCTGTCTAATCGTTTTTCTTGGGTTAAGAGAACTATTAGGATCCTGAAAAACATACTGGATCAATTTGCCAAATTCTGCCGGATCAGCATTATTCAATGCCTGCCCTTCGATTTCAATCTTTCCTTCTGTTGGCTCTAGCAATCCAACAAGCATCCGCGCCAATGTGGATTTTCCACAGCCAGATTCACCAACGACCCCCAATGTTTCACCGGGCTCAACAATAAAATTCGTGGGGCGAACAGCATGTACTTTCGCAGGTGGTGGACCGAACAGTGATTTACCTTGCAAGAAAGTCTTTGAAAGATTGGTAACTTTAAGGGCAGACATCTAGATAACCTCCTCGGGGTAGAGGCAACGCACAGCGCGTGGGGCTGCGCCCTCAAGCTCAATATTTTTTGCCCGGCATTCTGTAGCGGCCTTGTCACAGCGCGGCGCAAATGCACAGCCCGGCGGTAAATCATCTACAACAGGGGGCAAACCCGGAATAGCTGCCATTTCCCTTCGTCCGCCCCCCAATTCCGGTACGCATGCTATTAAGCGTTTTGTATATGGATGTGCCGGGGTATCAAGAACTTCAGCTGTTGGGCCTTCCTCTACAATCCGTCCAGCATACATTACAGCTATCCGATCACAGAGCTGGGCTACAACACCAAAATCGTGCGTAATAAAGATAATAGCCAATCCACGTTCACGTCTAAGATCATCCAGCAGAGACAATATCTGCGCCTGTACAGTTACATCCAGAGCTGTTGTCGGTTCATCAGCAATTATAACGTCTGGCTCATTCGCAAGTGCCATGGCTATACCAACACGTTGGCGCATACCACCTGACATTTCATGTGGATAATTATCAATACGGGATTCAGCATTAGGAATCCTCACGTCCTTGAGAAGCTGTATAGCACGCTCACGACTTTTGTTATTCCCTATCTTGTGGTGGGATTTAATCGCTTCGACCAATTGCTGCCCGATCGTATAGAGTGGATGCAAAGTGGAAAGCGGGTCCTGAAAAATATAGGCAACTCTGTCGCCACGTTTCTGACGCAAACTTTCATAATCCGCATCAATCAGATCTTCCCCTTGAAAACGAACAGCCCCCCCCGTAATAACCCCGGGTGGAGAGGCCACCAACCCCATAACACTCAACGCCGTGACGGATTTTCCTGAACCAGATTCTCCGATAACACCCAAACATTCCCCCGGTTTAACGGCAAGGCTAACACCGCCAACGGCACGGTAAATGCGTTTCCCTATATGAAACTGGGTTTCAAGCTCTTGAATAGCCAATAAATCATCCGTCGGCTCTGGAATATTACCCTGTCTCTGTACAAGTGTTGTTGCCAATGGACGCGACAATGCTCCGGAGCGAAGGCGAGGGTCCAAAGCATCCCGGACACCATCACCAAGCAAGTTGATCGACATAACAATCAGAAAAATCATGATACCCGGAATAATAGAGGTATGCGGATGGGATATCAGGGCCGAACGGGCTTCGCCCAGCATTGAACCAAGATCAGCCTGGGGCGGTTGCGATCCAAGCCCCAGAAAGGAAAGGCCCGCGGTTTCCAAGATCATCCAGCCCACTGTTGTTGACATGGCAATAATGATCACAGGCAGAACATTGGGTAAAAGTTCAGTAAGAATTATTCGGGTATGCCCCATACCAGCCAAACGTGCAGCATCAATAAATTCACGCCCGGCAAGGCCAACGGTTATTCCCCTGATATTACGGGCAAAGAACGGTACATTGACAGCAGCAACGGCGATAAGCGCATTCATTAGTCCCGGACCAAGAGCCGCAACAATGGCAAGAGCCAGCAGGATATAAGGAAACGCCATAAGCATATCCACACCCCGCATGATAATATTATCGGTACGTCCCCCAAAATAACCAGCAATAATCCCTATTGCAGAGCCAAGAGTTGCTGCGATAAGAGCAGCTGAAACACCGACAGCAAGGGACAACCTTGTTCCGTGTAACAAACGACTGAGAAGATCTCTGCCCAAATGATCGGTTCCAACCAAATGACCATCGGATAAAGGCTTTTGAAAACGATCCGCTGTTGCCGTGATATCCGGGTTTTGCAAGGGCAGGAAAGGTATGATCAAGACAAGAATAATAATCGCCGTCAGGACAATGCCCCCCACCGCTGCAAGCCGGTTGCGAAACAAGAGTTTCAAAAAAGTCATCATGTTTTTATCCTTGGATCCAGCAGGCTTTGCGCCACATCCACAGCAATGTTAAAAAGAACATAGCAGGCTGCAACAATTACAACGCCGCCCTGAACCAGTAACAAATCACGCTTAAGGATTGCATCCACCAGCATTCGACCAACCCCAGGCCACTGAAAGACAATTTCGATATAAACGGCGCCAGACAATACAAAACCTGCCTGAATACCCAAGATCGGAATGATATTTACCATTGCAGCCCGCAAAGCATGGCCTGCGATCACACGCCTTTCGGGCACCCCTTTGGCCCGGGCTGTGCGTATATAATCTTGCCTAAGAACTTCGAGCATTGCGGATCTGGATAACCGCGCGATAACGCCTGTGGCAACAGCAGCCAAAGCGAGAGCAGGCATGATAAGATGGCTAATCAGATCGGGAAGGTCCCCGCCACCATAAATTGCAAACATACCCGAAACAGGCAGCCACCGCAGATTAACGGCGAAAAGAAGAATCATCATCATCCCGAGAAAAAAGGATGGTATTGAGATGCCAATCAGTACGATAAAGGTAATTATTTTATCAGCAACACCATACTGACGGGCCGCCGATACAACGCCAGCAAGAATACCTAGAATTGAGCACAAAACAAATGCCGTCCCGGCAAGGATCAAAGTTGCATTAAAGCGTTCAAATATTTCATCAATTACAGGACGATTGAGTGAATAAGAACGCCCAAAATCACCTGTAAGCATATTAAAAAGCCAAATAAAATAACGATTAACCAACGGCTTATCGAGGCCCAAATCGCTATTGATTTTTGCCACATTTTCCGGTGTTGCATAGGCACCCAGAATTGCCGTCGCTGGATCCCCTGGAATCAGGGACATGATCAGAAAAACAATAATTGTTATTCCAAGTAAAACAGGAATAGCCGATATTAACCGCTTCAGGATATAGCTGCCCATTTTCCACTCCCGTCCCTGGAAAGGGGTATTTTGTTCGTAATGCTGCGTTTAAATACCCTCGGATAAAGTTATCCGAGGGTATTGGTTTTAAGGAAAACCTTGAAGGTTATTTTTTAACAACGCCCTGCAAATGAAGCAGGAACGAAGGTTCCAGGCCAAAGTTCTTTACCCGGTCGCTGGTAACAGCATTCTGTTTCCAGTTCGCAACAAACACCCAAGGGGCATCTTCTTGAACAATTGTCTGCATCTCGCGATATAGACGGGCACGCTCTTCAAGGTCAGTCGCAGTACGAGCAGATTCAAGCAGTTCATCGACCTTCTCATTTGCGTAATACCCCGAATTAAAACCACCTTCTGAAGGCCAGGCTTTTGAGCGAAGGGCAAGATAGGGAAGAGTATCCGGATCATTAGTCATCCAGGCCATTTCTGCCATATCTGCCTTTCCTTCAAGACCGGGATTTACTTCACCCAAGAAGGTGTTCCATTCATAGGTTTCAATTTTCACATCAAACCCCACAGCTTCAAGATCAGCCTGGATTGCGGTTCCCATTGGAACTGGCTCCAGCATGCCTGAACCACCTTCGGTAACATAAAAGGTCAATTCGGCACCTTCGACACCAGCTTCGGCAATCAGCGCCTTGGCTTTTTCAGGGTCATAAGGGTAGGGATCCAATGCTTCATTATACGCCCATGCGAAGGCAGGGGGGGTAGGTCCTGCAGCTACAGTTGCCGTTCCTTCAAGCACATCATTAACAATGGCTTCTTTATTAATTGCATAGTTGGCAGCCTGCCGAACTTTTTTATCTGCAAAGGGGCCTTCCTTTGCGTTAAGGATCAAAAACCAGACGTGCGGTCCAGCTTGCTCAGTCACCGTAAAGTTATCTCCTGCAAATTGTCCCAAAGATGTTGGCGGAACTTCAACCATCAAATCGATGCCCCCGGCCAACATTTCGGCCACACGGGTATTTGCATCTGTAATCGGTCGAAAAACAACAGCATCAGAGCCTGCTTTTTCTCCCCAGTATTCGTTATTGCGTTCAACAACAACGGCCTCATTAGAACGCCATTCCGCAAATTTGAAAGGGCCGGTTCCCACAGGACTACGACCAAATTCCTTTTTTTGCGCCTTTACAGCAGCAGGGGAAACAATAAGACCCGTCGGATAAGCCAAATTAGACAAGAATGGAGCATAAGGAGCATTTAATTTGAACTTAACTGTCATTTCATCAACAACATCTGTTGATTCAACGGCGCCAAAAAAGAACGCAAGCGGGAAAGGTCCGGTGTCATGATAAGGATGCTTTTCATCCAGCATTCTATCAAAGTTAAACTTCACAGCTTCGGCATTGAATGGCGTGCCATCATGAAAAGTAACGCCTTCACGTAAAGTAAAAGTGTATTCGGTACCGTCATCACTAATCGTCCATTTGGTTGCCAGTGAAGGTTCCACTTCCAACGTACCAGATTTATATCTGGTCAAACCCTCGTACAAATTAACAAGAATTCTAAAATCATTCACTGCAGTCACTGCTGCAGGGTCAAGAGATTTTGGCTCGGCAATTTGGCCAACAATTAATACGCCGGGTGGCGTTTCAGCAACTGCAGAGGAAGTGACAGAACCAAAAACAAGCATCGTGCTTGCGGCGGCTGCCAAAAATCCCCGGCGAGTCCAGGTCGTAAACGTCATTGTATTTCTCCCTGTTGGGTTCATTTCCCTGTTGTTATGACGCTCATTATTTATCATGATAAATTGCACTGGTCAATTTATCATGATAAATAACATAATGAAGCAAGATACTTTACGATCTATGATTGATGGAATGACATGACCTTTTCAATACTCGCACTCGATCCTGAAACAGGGGCAATTGGCGGTGCAGCAGCTACGGGTTCACTATGTGTCGGTGGGTGGGTTTTACGCGGTGATTTACATGCTGGAATGTCGGCAAGCCAAGGTGCTGCACCATCCACATTTTGGGGGGAAGATGTTCTTATTGAAATGCTCCGTGGCACTGGCGCAACACAAGCTGTCAAACAAATAACGTCAACAGATTCAGGACGCGATTATCGACAATTGACTGCACTTGATCTATCGGGGCAAACAGGCGCTTTTACTGGTGATTTAAACGAACAGGGAAAAGGGAGCCTTGTGTTTGGAAATGGTATTGTATCCGGCAACATGTTGGCCAATATTAACGTCCTTGACGCAATGGCACTAAGTTTTGAGCAATCAGATAAACCATTTGATCAGCGTTTACTAAATACCTTACACGCAGCAGTGAAAGAGGGGGGAGACTATCGCGGGCTTTTATCTGCCGCTTTACTGGTTCTGCACCCCAATAATCCTCCCTTAACATTACGTATAGATTATCACCCGAATGATCCTGTTACCGCCTTGATAGAGCTACACAAAAAAGCAACAACAGGAGACTATGCAAACTGGGCAAAACAAGTACCCATACTAAATGACAAGGAACGTACTCTTGATTGATTGGGGCCGTCGTGCCGAAAAGCTATTAAAAGAATTATCAACATATACAGAAAAAGGTCCCGGGGTGACCCGTCTTCCTTTCTCGCCTGAACACAAACAGGCACTGGCGCTTTTGCAAAAGGTTATGTTGAATGCAGGTTTGTCGGTATCTCTTGATAATGCAGGCACGTTAATTGGAAGATTAGAGGGACCACCAGATTCAAAAACATTTATGATGGGATCGCATCAAGATTCTGTCCGCCAAGGTGGGGGGTATGATGGAATTATGGGGGTTATATTACCCATCATGGCCCTGGAAAAGCTCAAAGAAGAAAGTTACAAGCTCCCCTTCAGCGTAGAAATTCTTGCCTTTGCTGATGAAGAAGGAGTTCGGTTTCCAACAGCCCTGATCGGTTCAAGAGCATTAGCAGGCACTTATGATTCATCCGTTTTATCAATGGTGGATTCCGATGGAATATCTTTAAAACAAGCTCTGACACAATTTGGCCTCCGGCCAGATCAGATTAGCCATATCAAACGCTCCCCCAATGACATAATTGGTTTTTTGGAAACCCATATAGAGCAGGGCCCAATTCTGGAAGAATCAGATGAAGCCGTCGGTGTCGTTACAGCTATTTGCGGTATTGAACGGCATCAAATCGTTATAAAGGGAGAAACCGGACACGCAGGAACCTTGCCTATGTCTGGTCGTCGAGATGCCTTGGTCGGAGCAGCATCAATAATTACCGAAGTCAATAGGATGGGACAGGAAGAAACAGATTTACGTTCCACTGTGGGTTCACTCTCTCTCGAACCGAATGTGGTTAATGCTGTACCGCGTGAAGTCCGTATGACCGCTGAATTTAGATCGCCAAATGACGACAAGCGACAAAGTGCAGGAGAACACCTGCATGATTTTGCCAAGAAAATTGCTGCCGGAACAGGTTTGAACATTTCTTGTTCATTAACCTACGAACAGATGGCACAACCATGTGATAAAACCATGTCAGTCATCCTTGAAAAATCAATTCTTTCTTTTGGCGGGCGGGCAATATCTTTGCCTTCGGGAGCAACACACGATGCTTCGGCAATAGCAGATTTATGCCCCATATCCATGCTTTTTGTGCGCTGCCGCGATGGCGTCAGTCACAAACCAGAAGAGTTTGCTTCGTCAGATGATATGGGCATGGCGATATCTGTTCTTGCGACTTTCCTGAAGCAGGTTCAAAATCTTTCTTAACATACACTTCAATATCTCGATCCTTGCGAGATTAACAATTATACCCGTGTATTCATTTTGAATTTCTGTTCAAAAAAATCGATCCAGGCTCTGGCTTTTTTAGTCAGGCCTTTTCGGCTGGGATAAAGAATATAATAGCTGATAACCTTACTCTGCCAATCAGGTAAAACCTGTACAAGACGGCCATTCTGAATAGCGTCACGGATAATATATTCAGGCATAAGTGAAATCCCGCAACCATCTTCGACCATAGAACGCAATGCTGTGAAATCATTAACGGTATCATTTGGCATGACATCCACAGAACGCAATTCACCCGATTTGTTCTCAAAAATAAATTGTTTCAGGTCAAAACTGTCGCTCATCATCAATAGTTTATGACGAGACAGTTCTTCCAAAGAGCTGAGAGAACCATACTTTTCCAAATAATCGGGTGCTGCACATAGCTTGGCCCTCGCTTGACCGATGCGTTTTGTCATCAAGCTTGAATCCTCTTGCTCGCCAACCCGGATCACCAAATCATAACCTTCTGTAATCAAATCAACGTGACGATTACTTAGATCAAGGTTAATTTTTATATCAGGATATAGTTTTGCAAATTCACCAAGATATGGCGCAACAAGATACTGCCCAATCGCAAAAGAAACACTTACTCTCAGATTTCCCCGGGGTGTTTCCCGCATATTATTCATGCTCTCGACAGCACTTTCAGATTCCTCGACGATACGCCGACAGTGATGCAGAAAAATAGTCCCCATTTCAGTGAGTTGAATGGCACGGGTTGTACGTTCAATTAATCGAACACCCAAATCATTTTCCAAGGTCGATATACGGCGACTAACGCGTGATTTGGGTATGTTCAATATACGGGCTGCAGCAGAGATACCTTCCAGTTCAGCAACTTTTGCAAACAATACCATATCGTTCAAATTAATCACGTTAGAGCCCCTCATTATCACCATTGTCCTATTTATAGAACAATATATCTCAAATTCAAGGCTAAAAAACTTATTTTAGAACACATATTTTTTGAACAGAACCGAATAACCCAAGTAACAAGAGTAGGACGTTACAATGAAAATACTCGCATTTGCAGCCAGTAGCAGTAGAAAATCAATTAATAAGACACTCGTTACCTACGCAGGAGAGCAACTGAAAGAGTTACGAGACGATGTAACCGTCGAAGTTATTGATATTAATGATTACGAACTGCCCTTGTTCAGCACGGATAGAGAAGAAGAACTTGGTCAACCACAGCTTGCGCATGATTTTTATAACAAGATCAAAGAGTCAGACGGCCTGATTATCTCTTTTGCTGAACATAACGGTTCCTATACAGCCGCATACAAGAACCTGTTTGATTGGGCTTCAAGGATAGACGTTAAGGTTTTTCAAAACAAACCGTCATTATTTCTATCAACGTCAACCGGACAAGGCGGAGCGGGCAGTGTTCTAAAGTCAGCAGAAACATCTGCACCTTTCTTTGGCGCAGATTTAAAAGCGGCTCTTTCAATTCCAAGTTTTGAAGATAATTTTGACAGAACCAACAATCAGCTTACAAATGTTGAGCTAAAACAAAAGTTAAATGATGCACTCTTTAAACTTGCTCTTTAAACAAGATCTCTTAATGAACATCAGCAATTGAGACACATATAAAAAAATAGTGAGCCGGATATTCATCAACGGCTCACTATTTGAATAATGGCGGAAGGACAGGGATTCGAACCCTGGAAGGGCTTGCACCCTTGCTGGTTTTCAAGACCAGTGCATTCAACCGCTCTGCCATCCTTCCATATTACCGATCAGAGAATTAAAATCTGCATTCTTGTTCGGACGGGCTTTGAAATATCTCCATTTGAACGTAGTGTCAAATGCTTAGAGCAGAAAAAATGACATTTTTTGTTTTTTCTTTTAAAAATGAAAAAAGGAGCCACACAGCTCCTTCACATTTCTCAGCACAAAACATATGCAATTATCGGTTAATCACCTGTTCTTTTAATCATTTCTATGATTTCGACACACAATCGGTCTTCTTTGATCATAACTTCGCCGCGTGCAATCATTTGATCATTGATAGAGATATCAATTGTATCCCCAATATATTTATCCAGCTCAACGACCGCGCCACGCCCCATCTTCAACAGTTGACTTACGGGCATCTGTGCAGTTCCCAGTATCGCGGATACCTCTAAACCGACCCCATGAACCGCAGGAATGTTTTCATCTATTTCAGATGAATCCACCGCTGGACTTTCCGGTTCGTCCGGAGGAGAATCGAACATGTCATCAACATCATCGTTGTTCATAACTTCTTCATCAGACATGAAGTGACCTTTTTATATAATTTACCTGCAACTTAGATTTGCTCTTAATAAGAATACGCTGGCTCGTGTATCTTAGCTATCAAAATAATTAGCAATAAGAATTCGTGTCTCGGGGGCCATTTCCACAAAAACACCAGCAAGTGTTTCTTTGTCAGGTTCAATTCTGACAATAATAGATTTACAGTTAAATTCGAGCTTACCGCCATCAAGTTCCAGAGAAAAGAAGATATCGATATGATCTCCGCGTAATAATGGTCCATCATAACCTGTGACCGCAAACCCACTAGAGCTCCAGTTATCCAAGGAATATCCAACATCGTGGATGGTAACCGTCCCCACGGCTCCAAATTCACGTCCCTCACGACGCACTTCTTTCTTGCCAAAAAGCTTATCTAACAAATTTTTGATCATGCCCAAGCGAGATCCTTAAATAAATCAATAATATAATTAACCCGTAAGATCTCATAAAAATCAAAACAAGATGTTAACCCTACGTTTTCTTTTAACAGTTATATTGATTTTTATAAATTAAAAATGCCTGATTAAGTAATGTAAAGTAGCGGTATGCCGGGAAAAGCAAAAAAACTGTTCGTAACAGCAATCTTTTCGATAGCCTTTGTTCAACCTATTTACAGTAGTGTTGCACAGAATGGTTACCTGACCCCGAATAATATTACACGTAAACCTCTGCTTAAGCCTGGATTGCCAAGCCAGCAGTTAAAAAAAGAACGCTATTTGGGCAGCAGGTTAATATACAGCACCAAAGATCCTCTATCAGAAATATTCACAAAGGATCCTGGCTTGAGTAAAGCTTGTCGACGAGGCCGCTTTAAACAGGTCAAATCAATGCAATATATAGCTGTCGTTGATGGTAGAAAATACGGAGCAGCTTTATACCAAAGCAACATGCTCCATGATCCTAAAAAGCTAGCAGAGAAGAATAGAATTTATCTGTTCAAAGGTCAGGGGACGTCCAATTGCCGTGTCTTTCACAAACAAATATAACCCCCAAATAAATCCCAAAACAAATATTGAGAGAAATATAATTGTAAACAAGGTGGCCTTCATCGCGATATTTCGGATAATGTTCTCTTAAATTTATTTGAGACTATCTTTCGCGATTCGGAGCTTATCTTGTTTTTTTCATTGCGCAGAACCAGTAAATTACAGACAAATGATAAATCAAAAAAAAATGGTAAAATTAGTCCACAAATTAAGTTCTGTAGTTACCTTTTTTCAGCAGTAATTTCTACTTCATTCATAATCTCGTCAGTACATGCCCAGACTGCCGAAGGCACACCGGAACAGGCCGTATCACAAATACCTTTTGAACAGTGGCTTAACGAATTCAAAATTGAAGCAAGAAGCAAAGGAATCTCAGAACAAACCCTGACCCGAAGCTTTAAAAATATTCAACCGATCCCCAAGATTATTGAATATGACCGCAGACAACCTGAATTTACCCGCACTTTCTGGAGCTATCTTGATCGGGCTGTAAACAGCCAACGTATCAAAAAAGCACAACAACTTCAGCAAACTCATAAAGAATTACTGGATAACATCAGCAAGAAATATGGTGTTCAAAGCCGGTTCCTGCTCGCGTTCTGGGGACTGGAAAGTAATTTTGGCCAACACACGGGTGGATTTTCGGTCATTGCTGCAGATGCAACACTAGCCTACGACACCCGACGCAGTGATTTCTTCAGAACCCAGCTCCTTGAAGCCTTACGTATTATAGATGATGGTCATATCACACCGGAAAAAATGCAGGGGTCGTGGGCAGGGGCCATGGGGCACCTTCAATTTATTCCCTCAACGTACAACCTTTATGCCGTTGATGAAAATGGTGATGGCCGCAAGGATATCTGGCACAGCCTTCCAGATGTTTTTGGATCAGCAGCCAACTATCTGGGGCAAATTGGTTGGGATGACGAATATACCTGGGGCAGAGAAGTTCAGCTTCCACAGGATTTCGACTGGGATTTGGTCGGGCTTGATACCAGGAAAACCCTGATCGAGTGGCAACAGGCCGGGGTTAGAAAAATAACCGGCAATAAGTTACCTGCGCTTGATCTGGAAGCATCCTTAATCCTTCCCTCTGGACATAAAGGGCCAGCATTTCTGGTTTACAATAACTTCCGTAAAATCCTGAACTGGAACAGATCCATTCTTTATGCCCTTGCGGTCGGCCATCTATCAGATCGCATTGCTGGGAAATCTCCGCTCATGTCACCACGCCCGGTAAATGAACGTCCCTTGCATCGAACGGAAATTGAAGAAATCCAAACTCTTCTTGCAAACCTTGGCTACGATGTAGGCAAAGCCGATGGAATAATCGGCAGGAAAACACGTGAGGGCATCCGTAACTTTCAAAAGAAAGTCGGCTTACCCGGCGATGGATACCCCGATGAAGCACTTCTTTTGAAGTTAAGAAAATCCTGAAACGATTAAAATAAGATGAAACCCAAAGCGTTGAATAAATTAATCACAGGGATCACACTAGATAAGATTGATAAGACTTCGATAGAAGCATACAATCTTTTTCAGTATTTGTATGGGGGTCTTAATGAGTTTGAATAAATTTCCAAAAATTGCAGCATGTCTTACTGTAATCGGCCTGGGCTTAAGCGGGTGTGCAGAAATAGAACTTGCTTCCCATGCCACCAAAACAATCACACGTAGTGATACCCCAAAAACTATTGGCCGTTATAAAGTGGGATCCCCCTATCAGGTCAAAAAAATTTGGTACTATCCGGCTGTAGATTACGGTTACAGCGAAACGGGAATAGCATCTTGGTATGGCCCCGGTTTTGATGGCAAACAAACTGCGAATGGCGAAATTTACGATCAATATGCGCTTACCGCAGCTCATAGAACACTCCCCATGCCATCACTTGTTCGCGTTACAAATCTTGGAAACGGACGTTCTATTAAGTTACGCATTAATGATCGTGGACCGTTCTCGAACAACCGCATTATTGATGTCTCTCGCCGTGCAGCACAGCTTTTGGGTTTCGAACTTCAAGGGACAGCAAAAGTAAAAGTTGAGATACTAGAGGAAGAGAGTAGGCAACTGGCTGCTCAGGCACAGGGGAAAGACTATACGCCACAGGTCGCTTCAAACGAAAACACAACACTCGCGGCCCCGACAGAGACTGTAACAGCGGAACCGCTGGATGCGCCAGCGACGTCTTCTGCGGCAACGGAACCCTCACAACCAATTCAGACAGCAAAGGTTGAACCTGTTGCAAATTTTACCGATGGCGTCGTGTCCCAGACGCCTGTTGCACCAACTAGTATCTATGTACAGGCTGGCTCTTTTTTACAGGTTCATAATGCAAACCGACTTCGTGCTCGTTTATCCCCGCTTGGGACAGCTCAGGTAGCCGATGCAGCTGTAGGGGAACGAACCTTTTATCGCGTACGACTTGGCCCGTTAACCAACGTTCAAGAAGCTGATGAACTCTTAAAAATACTTCACGACAATGGTTATAATGATGCACGTGTTGTGGTTGATTGACTTTACAGCCGTATCTATTGGCAGAATGACATACTTTCTCCACAAAGCCCCAGTACTCATCTAACTAAGCGTAACAGTTTACATAAATAGAAAACTCTAAGACACTCAGGTCAGATCATTGCAAAACAAAATGAATTCAAAAATTGGATCTTCTCTAAAATCAATTTTATTTGGTGGCGCATGCCTCATGGCGATTACTCAATCCGCGTTTGCTATTGAGACATCCGCACGAGAAGCCTACCTGATCGACTATACGACAAAAACGGTCCTGATTAACAAAGACGCCGAAGTGTCTATGCCTCCGGCTTCCATGAGTAAGATCATGACGGCATATATGGTGTTTGAACGCCTAAAGGATGGTCGACTTTCACTGGATGATAAATTGCCTGTCAGCGAAAAAGCCTGGCGCAAAGGTGGATCAAAAATGTTTGTCGAAGTCGGCAAAGAAGTTTCTATTCATGACTTGTTGCGCGGCATTATTGTTCAATCAGGAAATGATGCCTGTATTGTAGTCGCAGAAGGTCTCGGCGGTTCCGAAGAAAACTTCGCGCTGGAGATGACGGCAAAGGCGCGCGAGCTTGGCATGGAAAACAGTACCTTTGCCAATGCAACAGGATGGCCCGATCCAGGGCAAAGAATGACGGCAAAAGATCTGGCAATCCTGGCTGATCGTATTATCACAGACTTCCCTGAATTTTATGATGTCTATTCAGAAAAATCCTTTACCTGGTCCGGTATTACACAAGGCAACAGAAACCCGTTACTCTATAAAAACCTTGGGGCCGACGGCCTTAAAACCGGTCACACAGAAGAGGCCGGCTATGGTTTGACTGCATCCGCCAAGCAAGGTGATCGCCGTATTATTATGGTTTTGAATGGTATGGGAAGCGCCAAGGAACGTGCAGAAGAGTCTGCACGGCTGGTTTCCTGGGCCTTTAGGGAGTTTGATAATTTTGAACTCTTCAAAGCTGGTGAAACAGTAGATACAGCCGATGTCTGGCTCGGCACAGAAAAGACCATTGATCTGGTTCCCGAAGAGGATCTTCTCTTAACTCTACCGCGAAACGCAAAAAATAAAATGACGGCCACAGTCAATTATGTTGGTCCGATCCAGACCCCTATCGAAAAAGGGGAAAGACTTGGAACATTGACGATCGAGGCACCGGATATTGATACAGTTGAAATTCCGCTTGTTGCCGCAAATTCAGTAGAGAGAGAAGGCGGCTTTAGTCGTATTGTTTCTGCCCTCAATTATCTGATTTTTGGAAAATCATAACCCCCATGCCCAAAGGTTTTTTTATATCCCTTGAAGGTGGAGAAGGGGCAGGGAAAAGCACGCAAATCAAACGCTTATCCCAACGTCTTGATATATACGGTTACAAAAACACCTGTACCAGAGAACCCGGAGGAACGCCGGGTGCCGAACTTATTCGTGACTTGCTGGTTCGTGGTGATGCATCGCGGTGGACACCAAAAACAGAAGCTCTTTTAATGTTTGCGGCCCGACAGGAACATGTTGAAAAGGTGATTAAGCCTGCCCTTGAAAAAGGGGAATGGGTAATCTGTGACCGTTTTGCAGATTCCTCTGTCGCCTATCAAGGGATAGGGCACGGCTTGGGAGCAAAAAAAGTTACCGATCTTCACGATTGGGTTTTGGGCGATTTTCAACCTGATCTGACATTGATACTGGATCTGCCTGTTTCTGTTGGTCTTGGCCGCACACGCGGGCATGATCTCGGCGAAAATCGCTTTGAGGGAATGGAAACATCTTTTCACGAGCGTATGCGTGAAGGATTTTTGTCAATTGCAAAAGAAGCCCCTGATCGCTGCGTCGTCATAGATGCCACACAATCACTGGATGACGTAGAAAGATCCATATGGGAAGCTGTCACCAATAAATTTACCGGATCTTTTGATGGCTAAAGCAACCCGGAAGAAAGCACAACCAGAACCCGACCTCATTGATCATCCCAGATTAACGCAAAACCTGGTTGGTCACACAAATGCTGAAGAAACTCTTCTAAGGGGATTTAATTCCGGTAAACTTCCGCATGCATGGATGCTGACAGGTCCCAAAGGTATTGGCAAAGCAACACTCGCTTATCGTTTTGCCCGCTTCTTGATGAATCAAATCAACGAAGGTGAAGGCAGCAGCCTGTTTGGGGATAGCACTCCACCAACAACACTGGATATTGGTATTGATAATCCTGTCGCAAAAAGAATTGCGGCCGGGGCCCATGGTGATCTCGTCACACTGGAATTAAGTCCGGATGAAAAGGGCAAGATGCGAACGACAATCCCAGTCGATGAGGTTCGCAAAATTGTTAATTTTTCACACAAGACATCAATCGAAGGTGGCTGGCGTATTGTCATTGTAGATGCTGTTGAAGAAATGAATACCAATGCAGCAAATGCACTTCTCAAGGTTCTGGAAGAACCGCCGGAAAAAACTGTACTGTTGCTCATATCCCATCTTCCCGGACAAATTCTACAAACGATCCATTCCAGGTGCTGTCATCTTCCGCTTACGGCGTTGAACGAAGATACAGTTATAACGTTACTCAAAAACAAAGTTCCTGAACTATCGGACGGTGACGTCACCCAGCTCGCCAAACTGTCAGAAGGCTCGATCGGAAAAGCACTGGATCTCTGGAAAAGTGGCGGCCTTGACCTTTACAGAGAAATGATCTCGTTGCTTTCTACCTTACCAAATTTGGATATGGTAAAGCTCTATTCCTTTGCGGATAAACTTTCCAGCTCTGATCCGCTCGCGTTCAAAACGGGTATGGAACTTTATCTTTGGTGGCTTGCACGTTTAACCAAGACAGCTGGGCAAGGTATACTGCCAGACTTGGTTATTCCCGAAGAACAAACACTAATCTCTGCATTAATTGAACGACATGGTCTTGCGCAATGGCTCGGCCTGTGGGAGAAGTGCTCGAAGAATTATGCCCGTGCTACCCGTGCTAATCTGGATAAAAAGCAGGTCGTTGTGACAACCTTAACGGAACTCCAATCCCTGGCCTCCTGATTGACACAGGGTATCCCGGCAGTGCTTGTTGATCAGGAGTTTCCTATGACTGGATCAGAAAACGGATCCTATTATATCACGACGCCCATATATTATGTGAATGATAAACCACATATCGGGCATGCCTATACCACACTGGCCTGCGATGTACTTGCGCGCTTTAAGCGGCTGGATGGCTATGATGTAAAGTTTCTGACCGGGACAGATGAACATGGTCAGAAAGTCGAAACTTCTGCTGAAAAATCAGGAATTGACCCGCAAACCTTTACGGATCAAGTATCTCAGAATTTCAGGGATCTAACACAAGCCTGCAACTTTTCAAATGATGACTTTATCAGAACAACTGAAGATCGTCATAAAAAGGCATGCCAAAATTTATGGCGAGTGCTGGAAGATAAAGGCTTTATCTATTTGGGAAGCTACGCGGGATGGTACGCCGTTCGCGATGAGGCTTTCTATACAGAGACAGAACTCACAAAAAATGCAGACGGTAAGCGTATTGCACCAACAGGCGCAGAAGTCGAATGGGTGGAAGAGCCGTCTTATTTTTTCAAGCTCTCTGCTTTTGAAGATAAATTACTTGCTCTCTACGAAAACGATCCATCTTTTGTCGGGCCTGACAGCCGTCGTAATGAAGTGATCAGCTTTGTCAAAGGAGGCTTGAGGGATCTGTCAGTCAGCCGTACAACATTCAAGTGGGGTGTTCAGGTTCCCGGTAACAATGATCACATTATGTATGTGTGGCTGGATGCACTAACAAATTATCTAACCGCAGTAGGTTACCCGGATGAAAGTGCAACAGAATATCAGAGCTTCTGGCCTGCGGATCTTCATATGGTCGGTAAAGATATCTTGCGTTTTCATGCAGTATATTGGCCTGCTTTCCTTATGGCAGCTGACTTGCCTTTGCCAAAACGCATTTTTGCGCACGGATGGTGGACAAACGAAGGCCAAAAAATATCCAAGTCAATCGGGAATGTGATTGATCCGAATGCTCTGATAGAAGAATACGGCCTTGATCAGGTTCGTTATTTCATGATGCGTGAGGTTCCCTTTGGGAAAGACGGAGACTATTCAAAACAGGCGATGATTTCCAGAATGAACGGGGATTTGGCCAATGACATTGGAAATCTAGCCCAACGCGTTCTTTCCATGGTTTTCAAAAACTGCGAAGGCAAGATCCCTGAACACGGCGATTTCACAGATGCCGACAGGGAGCTTCTCGATAGTGTAGCCGCTCTGCATGACAAGCTCAGAAGTGATTTTGACAAACAGAGCTTTCACCGTGGTCTGGAAGCCGTTTGGAACGTTATTTCTGCGGCGAATAAATATGTTGATGAACAAGCGCCCTGGACATTAAAGAAAACGGATCTCGCCCGTATGGGAACTGTTTTGTATGTCCTGGCTGAAACTATTCGCCAGATAGCAATTCTTCTTCAGCCCGTTATGCCTGAATCGATGGAAAAGATGCTAAATCAGCTGAGCTTACCAGCAGATACACGGACTTTCGTTGATCTGAAGACACCACTCAAGAGCGGTGTAGAAATTGAAAAACCGCAAGGTGTATTCCCGCGTTATGTCGAGGAAGAGGGGGCATAATGATTGTCGACTCTCATTGTCATCTTGATTACTTTCTAAAAGATGGTGATCTGGAAGATGCCTTAACACGCGCCCGAGACGTCGGCATTGGTTGCATGGTTACCATTGGGACCAAGCTATCGACTTTCGATACTGTTTTGGGCATTGCAAAAGCCAACGATGACATCTATTGCACCGTCGGCATCCACCCCCATGAAGCAGGAACAGAGGGCTTATCATCCCCGGATGTCCTTATTGAAAAAGCCAGAGATCCAAAAGTGATTGGTTTGGGGGAAAGTGGTCTTGATTACTATTACGACCATGCCCCCAGAGAGCGTCAGCAAGAAAGTTTCCGCGCACATATCGAAGCAGCACGGGAAACAGGTCTTCCACTTGTTGTTCATACCCGTGATGCAGATGACGATACTGTGGCCATCATGCGTGATGAATTCAACAAAGGGGCGTATCCGGCGTTAATTCATTGTTTTACGGCTGGTCCTGAGTTGGCAAAAGCCTCCTTGGATATGGGCTTTTACATTTCTCTATCCGGTATCATTACCTATAAATCCGCCGAAGACATTCGCACAACAATTTCCGATGCACCTTTGGATCGCTTGCTGATTGAAACCGACAGTCCTTATTTGGCCCCGGTTCCAATGCGGGGCAAAAAGAATGAACCGTCTTTTGTTCGCCATACAGCAGAAGCGCTCGCAAATGTAAAAAAAGTAAGCTTGCAGGAAATTCATACTGCAACGACCGATAATTTTTATCGTCTCTTTACAAAAGCTCAAAGACCTACGGCAGCATAATCATGAAAATTACGATGCTAGGATGTGGTGGTTCCGGAGGAGTTCCGATTTGCTCGGGTACTCCCGGGGGTAATTGGGGAAACTGCAACCCCGAAAACCCGAAAAACCGACGCCGTAGAGTTTCTATCCTTGTCGAGCATGAAGACACCACAATTTTGGTTGATACTGGTCCTGACCTGAGGGTTCAACTTTTAGACGCAGGGGTAGAATATATTGATGCCGTTCTCTATACGCATGAACATGCTGATCATATTCATGGTCTAGACGAACTACGGTACCTCGCTTACAAGGCCGGGGGACCTATCGAAGCGTATATGGATGAGGAAGATCGCGAAATAATTACGAACCGTTTTGCCTATGCCTTTACATCATCCTGCAACCCGGAAAGTACCTATACCCCCATGATGGACGACAAAACCATCGATGGTCCTTTTCAGGTTGGATCTATAGAAATTACACCGTTTTATCAAAATCACGGTACAGCAACTTCTCTCGGGTTTCGCTTTGGTGACTTCGCTTATTCGACAGATGTTTTTGATCTTGATGAGCGGGCCTTTGAAATATTGGCAGGCGTAAGATACTGGATCGTTGATTGTTTACGGTATGAACCCCACCCATCTCATGCACACTTTGAAAAAACCCTTAGCTGGGTAGAACGCCTGAAACCTGAAAGAACAATCCTGACCCACATGAACCAACAAGTGGACTATGATGATCTCAAATCAAAATGTCCCGAAGGTGTAGAACCAGGGTATGATGGATTGACTTTTGAAGTTAAATAACAAGCACATAGAAAAGGCGGTAAAAATTTAATTACCGCCTTTTTACTTAATATCTATTCGTCAAACCAAAACCCATCGGGCTTATAAACACCCAATAGAGCACCCGGTTCCCAATTATAGAAACCATTTTCCGGGACGTTCATTAATTTGTTCGACAAGGCAATCGGTTGAGGAATTTCAGCCACTAATCCTATTGTATAAGTTTCCTCTGCATTGATCTCTAAAATACGTTCCCAAATATCTTTCTTCTCTGCCGTGGACTGTGCCCGGAACCAGAGAATGTAAAGATTGTTAAGCTCTTGTGCTTGAATGATATCAACTTCTTCTCCTGCATTGCCTTTCGTTTCGACATACTGTCCCCACTTTGGCCACTGAAAAGATTGTTGTTGTCGCGGCACCAACTCTGCAGGCGACGAATGCGGAGATAACATACCGTTTAGATTGCCATACCAAAGCGACATATTGGTTTCCCCAGAAAAAATTCTATTCCGAAGAACTTCTCTCTGGGAAGGTTTGGGATAGAGTTTAATCCCAATTTTTAACCAGGAATCTGCGATCAGTTCAAGAATATCGGTTTCTTCGCTACTTTCACCGGCCGTTTCAATAATAATCTTCATCGGCCGACCATCGCTCAATAGACGAAGGCCATCTTCATCTCTCTGCGTCAGGCCAATTTCATCCAAAAGCGCATTGGCTTTTTTCAGATCAAATTCAGTCCATTTCTTGAAGTACTCTTCTTTATACAGACTACTACTCTGTAAAACGGTGTTATTTCCTTCAAGTCCAAGCCCGTAATAAAGAACCTGATTTAATTCATATCGGTTTGTCGCAAGGGATAGAGCATGACGGAATCTCTTATCACGGTTCAGTTTTCGCCATTCCGGGTCTTTTGCATTCAAGTTTGGATAGAGCGCAAATTGTGATCCACGCACAGTCTTCCAAAGACGAACAGAATACCCGTTTTGATCGTCATTCCCTTTTAGAAATGTATAGTCAGAAAAATTTAACCCTCTGGATTGCAGATCAGAATCTCCGGACCCGACCTTTGCAGGGATTAATCCTCCCCCGGCAACAGATAAGATCAATTCGTCTGCATAAGGAAGCTGGTGACCGAATTCATCAACCCTGTGGTAAAAGGGATTTCTTTTACCAACAAAACGGGTTGAAGGCGGCTTAACCGTGTTCACCCAGGGCTGCAAGGTTGGCAGTTTCGGGTTGGTAAACTTGTATTGCCTTGCCATACGATTGTGTAACTGTACCCAGTTACGTGCACCTGATTTTGTGACACGTTGCTCCAGTTCATCAGCATCGACATATTTAGCATGAAATTGCTTCATATAATGCGATGGCTGGAAAATATAGAGCGGACGCGTCGCAGCCAAACTGGGGAGGAAAAAAGGGTTTGGCACAGACCAACTATAGCGAACAGTTAACTCGTCAATAATTTCAACCGTTGGCAGTTCTCCATCAACCAATAACTCGGCAGGGGGCCCAAAGGGTCTTAAATTACTATCATTGGCGACATCGTCCCAAAAGTACTTAAAGTCAGCTGATGTAAAGGGGTGACCATCAGACCATCTATGTCCCTTGCGTAAAGTCAGTGTAAAAATACGACCTTCTTGAACTTCCAGTTTATCCAAAATGTCCGTGGTAAAACTAAGGTCTGGTGTATAGCCAATAAGACGGGCATATCCATAAACGGAAAACAGCCGAACATCTTTGGACTTTGCGATTAAGCTTCGGATTGAGCCGCCATATTTTCCGGCTTGCCAGTGGTGACTTTGTTTCACAACAAATGGTGTTTCGGGTACACGTTTTGCGATGGCGGGCATTTCACCATTAATAACCCTTCCTTCAAAAACGGGGACTTCCCGAAGTAATTCTGGTTTAAAATCAAAATCAGGAGAGAGATAGGTTTCAGCAAAGCCAGAGGATATTCCGGTCACGATACTTAACAGTGCCAAAGATCGGACTGACGTTTTTAAAAGTTTTCCAGCGATTATGTTCATTTTTCTCTCAACAATACCGAAACCCAAGATCTCTATCTTACCTAAAGATTTTATCGGAGGTCATCAATTATCCGGTAAATAGGATCCAAGCTGCTGGCGCCTAGCTTTTCAGATCTATCCGGGGACCATCCTTCAAACTCGTTTGGTGCATCTGCCGTATCCTTGAACGGCATTTCCAGTGTCATTGACAAACAATCATGTGTTTCAGCCGTGTTGTTACTACAGATTGTAAGGTTGGCTTTGCCTGGTTCGTTCTGCGGATACCCATGAGTCATTTGAAAATCGGGGTTGGCTTCCATGTAATAACTTTGGAAACGATCCAGCAAATTCAACAATCGATCATCAAAGGATGGAATACCATGAGTTCCTGCAATGAAATTATGTGGAATAGCTTCATCACCGTGAATATCAAACATAAGATCCACCCCGGTTTCCATCATTTTTTGACGGACATAATAAACCTCGGGGCTTTTTTCTAACGAAGGAGCCTGCCATTCACGATTCAGATTGGACCCAACTGCATTAACCCGAAGGTTCCCCCGTCTACTGCCATCGGGGTTCATATTGGGAACCACATAAAATACAGCTTTTTTTAACAACTCACGTGCGATGGCATCATTTTCATCCAGCAGACGTCCCAAAAAACCCTCCATCCAGAATTCCGTCATGCTTTCACCAGGATGCTGACGCCCTATAACCCAGCATGATTTTTTGTTCTTGTCCGCTTCGCCAATTGTTAAAAGATCAATATCCTGGCCGTCAATCGTCTGTCCCAAAACATCAAGATTAACACCTTGGCCATGCTGGGCTTCAGCAATAAGATCTGCGTGACGTTCCATAGAGTAGGGGGCAAAATAAGCGAAATAGACAGAGTTATACCCCGGTGTAAATTCAATCGTTAACGTTTCGCCATCATACGAGGTAGTGGGCACGCGGAACCAGGTTTCGCGATCATAAGAAGCAACAGCCTGATAATCTTCCCATCCACCAGGATAGGCCGCACCACCGGCGTTCAGAATTTTAAGCGTACAAGCCTGATCTTGTGCACCGCTAAGACGAAAGTAAAACCACTGATAAAAATGGGAGTTCGTGTCTGCTTCAATCTCTAACTGAATATCAGAAGGATTATCAGAAGATAGACAACGAATGTTACCTGCATCAAAGTTGCTTGAAATACGGATCATTAGAATATTACTCGCTAAATTACGCTTATAGATTTGATCATCAGAATACCTGATCAGAAACAAGCAGCAAGCTTTGTGTCATTCTAGCCAAGAAATCTTTTCCCAATGAAGAATTGAGAAAAAGCCAGCGTAACAAAAATTTATTTTCTTTATTTCTGACCTTATTAACGTACCTATAGATAAAGAACCTATTACCGAGTTACAGATCTGAAATAGATACAAAAACAAGAGTTTTTGAACTATTTTTTTTGCTTTGGAGTTCTTGAAAATGACTATCTTCAATCCAATATACCTGTGGCAAAATTGCGCACCGGATTGAAATTTGTTTCAACAACAGGTAGTGTAGCAATCCAAACTACAGAGAAAGGTAGTTGTATCATGCGTAAAAAGCCCACCTATTTACCAGTGATACTCAAGTCTTCTGGTTGGGTGTTAAGCCGAATTGGAACACTGCTGGCTACGATTTTTGCTGCTAGTGCATTTGCAACACTTCTTCCCATTCTTGGAAGAAATAGTCAGTTATTACTGGAACCACTTATAATGTCAGCCCTGATTGCTGCTACGATAGCGGTCGGTGGTTTTTTAATCGTCAAGTGGACTGAACACAAGTTTGGCGATCCTCTCAAGGATTTTCCAGCAACACTGTGAACAAGTGTTACTCACAAATAATTTATGACTTTAGCAACAGGAAGTAACATATTGTTACTTCCTGTTTTTTTACAATTTACGAAATCTAATCTCAATGAAATACCATACCCAGAAAATACTCTTTTAGATGCCATGATTTCCTATAGGTAATGGCCTAAACAGGTGCTCTGAATTAAAAGCTATAGAGTTGACAATGCTTGGACTGGCAACCTAACATCCAATCTATAATCTATAACGGATAGGCCGCCGCTTTATCCAACTTCATAAACAAACATCTAATAGGAAGTTCTGATGAAACACCTAAAAAAAATCAGTCTTGCTGTCATCACCTCTATGGCCATAGCAATGCCGTCAATGGCAGAGACACGCATTACATATAAATCAGCGAAAACAACATCTTCCTATTATCAGATGGCTGTTCAAATAGCCGAAGCAATGAAATCTGGTTCATCTGGCGACATTATCGTTACCGTTGAGGAAAGCCAGGGATCTGTCCAAAACGTAATGGAAGTGCGGGCCAGAGGAGGGGACTACGTCTTTACCACGCCTCCCGCGCTGGTACGTCTGGCCAAGGCCGGAAAGGCAATGTTTGAAGGCAAGGGCGACCCAAAATTCAACGAAATCAGAGCTTTATTCCCTATTCCTTCACTAACAATGCACTTTGTTGTATCCGAGAACAGCGGGATTAAAGATTTTGCAGGTTTGGAAGGAAAGAAAATCCTCTTGGGTAAAGGATCATTTGGCGCCAAAGAAGGGGCAAAGTATCTGAAATTATTCGGCTTGGAAGGCAAAGTAGATCTGGCGAATGTAGAATTGTCAAACGCAGTTCCGGCCCTGAAGAATGGTCAAATTGATGGCTTTGTAACCGCAGGGTCCTATCCTGCGCCAAACGTAATTGAAGCAGCGGCCTCTACTGGTGTAAAGGTGTTATCCCTAACCTCAGATCAAATCAAAGCTTCCAAACGCAAAGAGCTGACGATTCCTGCGGGCACCTACAGTGGGCAAGATGCCGATATCACAACAACCTCACTGCCTGTTGTCGCCTATACGACAACGGCTATGGACGAAGATACGGCTTATCAGCTCACCAAAACCTATTGGGAGCAAAAAGAGACAATGGGTCAGGCTGCAGCATGGTGGAATGGCGTTACCAACGACTTGCTGTCGAATATTGAAGGAAAAATTCATCCCGGTGCTATTCGGTATTACACCGAAAAAGGGATTACCCTAAACAAGGCACAACAATAATCTGAGTTTATTTTAACCCTGCAAAAATCCCGATTGTCCCGATTGTATTGACCAATCGGGATTTTTGTTATTTATACGCACAAGTTCCTCTGACCCTGTAATATTATGCCTAATCAATCATCCAATTTCGTTCGTTTAGTATGCTTTGGCTTTGCGGTCTTGCTTGTTGTGTTTCACATTGGTTTGATTTTTTCAGGCCTGGTTCCCAATCTTGTTAGCCGCCCCCTGCATCTTGCTCTCATTCTTCCTTGGGTTTTGATAATTGGGTGCCAAGACAATATCATATCAAGAGGCTCTGGGATTTTACTTGCCACGGCTGGTATCGGGGCTGCCTTTTGGATAGCAATTAACCACGACATGCTTGGGGAGCAGTATGGATTTCTGGAAAATAACCTTCAAATAGCCATTGCTGTCATCCTTCTTGTCGTCGTACTGGAATCGGCAAGACGCGCTATTGGTTGGCCTTTACCTATTGTAGCGGCACTTGCGCTTCTCTATGGATTATTGGGTCAGTATATCCCTGGCGAATTTGGCCATGCAGGCACCCCACTCAAAAGTTTCCTTGGCACGCTAACCATCGCCGAAGGAGGAATATGGGGAAGCTTGACAGGGGTTTCCGTCAGTGTTGTTTCTATTTTTGTTATCTTTGGCGCAGTTTTAAATTCAGGCGAAGCAGGCCAAGGCTTTATGAATGTTGCAGCTGCGGCTGCTGGCAGATTAAAGGGTGGAGCAGCAAAGGTTTCCGTAATTTCCTCGGCTTTGTTTGGCTCTATATCCGGTTCTGCCTCAGCAAACGTTGCGTCAACGGGCGCAATAACCTTGCCAGCTATGACACGCCTTGGTTATCCCAAACGTCTTGCCGCAGCGGTTGAGGCTGTCGCATCTTCCGGCGGGCAGATCATGCCACCTTTAATGGGGGCAGGGGCCTTTGTTATGGTGGAGCTTACCGGTATTCCCTATACCAGCATCATGAGTGCCGCAATATTGCCCGCCATCCTCTTCTTTCTGGCAGTCTGGGTTGGTATCAACGCCTACGCGCGCAATCAAAACCTCAGGGGAATAGAAGACAAAGACCAGCCAGAAACCAAAGAGGTCCTCATAACGTCTGCCTTCTTTCTGGTGCCTTTTAGTATTCTTCTCATAGGTATGTTTTATGTTGGATACACACCTCAATACGCCGCATGTATGGCTATTATCGCTGGTTTCTTTTTATTATTTTTCACCAAAAATCTAAAGTTAAACTTCAAAGAAGCCATTTATCGAATTGAAAATGCTGTTATTAATTCAGCCAAACAGGTGTCAATGATTGCTTCAATCATCCTCTGTGCTTCAATTATAATTGGTGTGCTTTCCATCACTGGTTTGGGTGTCAAAATCACCTCTCTTATTTTATCAGGATCGGGGGGATTGCTGTGGCCTTCGCTCTTTCTCACAGCTTTGGCCTGCCTAATCCTGGGCATGGAAGTGCCAACCACCGCAGCCTATGTGATATGTATCTCCGTAGCAGGTCCGGCGCTCACACAGCTTGGTCTCGCCCCCCTTCAGGCACATCTGTTTGTTTTCTGGTTTGCACTGCTTTCGACAATTACCCCGCCAGTCTGTGGCGCTGTCTTTATCGCCGCAGGCATGATCGGGGAAAACTGGCTTAAAGTTGCTCTAACAGCTATGGCTCTGGGCGTTGGCCTCTATATTATCCCACTGGGCATGATCGCAAACCCGGATATCCTCAGCCTTTCCGAAACACCCCTTATGGCTCTGGTTGCCTTTATACAGATTGCACTTGGGCTGACCTGCATTTCTTACGGCCTTATTGCAGTAAAATCTGTTATCAGAAAATTAGGCCTTATCTTATCAGGCATCCTGGTGATCTTTATACCTAACATACTTTAAAGCTGATAAAACATCGCAAATCCTTATGTGATTTAGACTGGATATTAACAGGAATCTCTTTTCAGTAATTTATCATTATTGACAGGATCAAGTGTGCTGAAGTACTGGTAACTTCTTATTCTACAGGAGTTACGGTTTATGGATTGGGAAAAAGTATTTGCCACGCGGTCTTCGCGGATGAAGGCATCCGAAATTCGAGAGCTACTCAAGCTTTTGGACCAACCGGATATTATATCCTTTGCTGGCGGCATTCCTGATCCAGCGCTTTTTCCGACACAGGAATTCCAGCAAGCCTTTGCCAATACTCTTACAGGGGATAAACAGACAACTGCATTACAGTATTCCGTCAGTGAAGGCTATGTCCCGCTGCGCCAATGGATTGCCAAACAGATGGAAGGCCTTGGTATTCCCTGTAGCATTGAAAACATTCTGATCACATCCGGATCACAACAGGCACTGGATTATCTGGGCAAATTATTACTCTCACCAAATGATACAGCGCTTGTAACCTGGCCAACCTATATGGGGGCGCTCGGGGCTTTTAATGCTTATGAACCTAACTATGATCGCCTGATTGCAAATGGCAATCGTTCAGCTAAAGAGTATCAGGAAACCGCTGCAGAAAAGAACAGCGAAGTAAAGTTCGCCTATATGTCTGTGGATTTTGCAAATCCAACCGGGGAAACGTTGGACCGTGCCGGTCGTGAAAAACTGCTGGATCTGGCAGAAGAGCTAGATATTCCCGTTATTGAAGACGCCGCCTATCAATCACTCCGCTATGATGGCGAAGCAATCCCGCCAATTTTGGCCCTCGATATTCAGCGCAAGGGTCACATTGATGAAACCCGGACGCTCTATTGCGGCAGCTTCTCGAAAACACTGGCTCCCGGTTTGAGGGTAGGGTGGGTCTGTGCGGCTCAGTCCGTTATCAGCAAACTGGTTTTAATGAAACAGGCCGCAGATCTGCATAGCTCAACCATTAACCAGATCGCCATTCACGAAGTTGCGTCCAAAGGTTTTGATAAACAGGTTGCTAAAATCTTCACCGCCTATTCAACCAGACGTGACTGTATGCTTGCGGCACTGGAAGAACATATGCCAGAGGGCGTGAGCTGGACAAAACCCGAAGGCGGTATGTTTATCTGGCTAACGCTCCCCAAACATCTGGACGGCGCCGAATTGTTAGCAAAATCAATTGAAAATCAAAGGGTTGCTTTTGTTCCCGGACACGCTTTTTATGCCGATGGATCAAACCGAAACACAATGCGCTTAAGTTTCTCACAAGCTAACGAAGAAACTATTCACGAAGGTATCCGGAGATTAGGTCTGTTATTAAAATCTGCCTGATAATTAAGGTCGGAAGCGAAAACACAGCAAGGTGAGCTTAATAACTCACCTTGTAAATGCGTGTATATGGATATAATTTTAAAACAGATTGAGGATATTTTCAGGAAATATAATCGCCCTCAAATTTTTCCAGATTATCGTCAATCTGATACCAATCAGGTTTTGATTCGGTATGAATATGAACAGTAGGCCGAATACCGGGATCATCGTCTAAGGCAGACGCTGCGACAACGTAAATATCACCAACAACCAAATCCCCCAGGGACGTTCCGCAATCCTTGCAAAAACATCGTTCCAGTTTCCATTCGGCTCCAGTAGGGGCCTTGGCTATTTTGTCATGACCAGTAGTAATTTTTAAATCGTCAGCTTTACCAATTAGGACGGCAGAAAAAACACCTGCTGCTTTACGACATCTTGAGCAATGACAATAGCTTAACGAAGAAGGCTCACCGGAAATTTCAAATTTTATTGCGCCACAAAGGCAACTACCATTAATCATTAGCTTCTCTTCCCATGTAAAAATATAGCAAATACAACAAACAAGAACATATCATGAACATTTGATATGTAAAGAGTCACGAAATCCCTTTTATTATCCAATCATCGCGTCCTGAACCCCGAACCATGCCCTTGCAAGTAAGTAATTAATTGACAGCACTAATTAACGAGAGCACCTTGTTCCCAACGAACGAGATGACCAGATAGATTTCTATGCTTGATTTCAGACCAATCCTGACCACGTTGGGTGTTTTACTGTGCAGTCTTTCAGCATTAATGTTAATTCCGGCAGTAGTCGATATTTCAAAACAAAACCCTGATTGGATTATTTTCTCGATTTGTGCAAGCTTTACAATGGCTTGCGGAGGCACACTTTATCTAAGCAATCGTACCAATAAAATTTACGAAATAAATTTAAGGCAAGCTTATTTACTGACTCTTTTATGCTGGATTATTGTACCTGCATTTTCTGCAATTCCCTTAATTGGCCTCAAGATAAGTTATACAGATGCTTTTTTTGAGACGATGTCAGCAATGACGACCACGGGATCTACTGTTTTAACTAATCTGGATACTTTACCCCCGGGTATCCTTATGTGGCGATCTCTATTACAGTGGATTGGTGGTATTGGCATTATCGCCATGGCGATTTTTATTCTACCATTTATAAGAAGTGGCGGGATGCAACTTTTTGCAACGGAAAGCTCTGATAATTCAGTGAAAGTATTACCAAGAGCTTACCTTCTTGCAGCTTGGTTACTCAGTATATACATCTCCTTGACGATTATATGCATGGTATTGTTTTATTGGTCAGGCATGACAATCTTTGATGCTGTCAATCATGCCATGACAACGATATCCACGGGTGGATTTTCAACTCATGACACATCTTTTGGCTATTTTAAAAACGCCACGACCCAATGGATATGCATTCTATTCATGATACTGGGTGCTCTACCTTTTACACTTTATATTCAATCCCTAAGAAAAGGCAGCAAACCACTTCTGAGTGATCCTCAGGTAAAAGGATTTCTTTTGGTTGTGACGTCAATATCAGTTGCTTTGGCCATATGGCTTAAATCATCCCAACACATTAATTTTTTTGACGCTTTAACTTTAAGTACTTTTAATGTCGTATCAATAGTAACAACAACAGGTTACGCCAGCGATAACTATTTAACCTGGGGTGCTGCCGCAGGAAGTATTTTCCTTGTTATAACATTAGTAGGGGGCTGCACAGGATCAACCAGTGGTGCCATCAAGATATATCGATTTCAAATATTATGGCTTATCGTCAAGAACCATACACATAGCTTGATCAGTCCTAACCGAATTTTATCTCCGACCTACAATGGGCGAAATATAACTGAAGATGTCCAACGTTCTGTTCTCGCTTTTTTAGCCGTATTCTTTACAACAACATTTATTGCAACGGTAATTTTAGGCGTTGTTGGATTGGATCCTTTAACATCCTTCACAGCCAGTGTCACAGCGATCACAAATGTTGGTCCAGGCTTGGGAACAATAATCGGTCCTGATGGAAACTTTGCCAGCCTCCCGGATATTGCGAAATGGGTTCTATCAATTGTAATGCTGATAGGACGTTTGGAGATATTTACAGTACTGGTCGTTCTTATGCCATCATTTTGGGTATAAATCTTGTAAATCTAATATACTAACCTTCGTCCCAGACACCACATAGATTTTCTAACTCCTTAATAAAACGAAGGTCAGTAGCATATTCGCATAATTTATATTATGGAAAATGTTGCATAAATAATTATAAATAATATGATCTGAGATGCTTTAATCTGTTGGGAAATATTTATTGTACAAAGCTTCATAGGCTTCGGTCGCTTTAAATTCCAGCATCTTCTCGGCAAAAAAGACACTGATATTATCCTTCTCGGCCTTTTTGGAAAAACCAATATACATTGGGCGTTCCAGCACTGGTGGATCGATGATCGTAAATTTGTCCAGAATATCTGTATCTTTATAGGCAGAATAAAAATCGCTGAGATAGACAATACCCAGATCACCGCGACCATTAAGCAGTAGATCTTTTAATCCATTGAGTGTCGGCGCTGCATACTTTTTGAGGTAATCAGCATTGTCAAATTCATATCCGTAAGAAAAACCCGCCTGGGTCACAATGCGGTAATCCCTGAGTAATTCGAGATTACCTGTAAAAGCTATTTCATTTTCCCGTGATTTAGGAACCACATAAACAATTTTAGCTATGTGAAGTATGTTACCAAACAAATAGCGCGTATCTTTTTCACGTTCAGCCGTCCACCCGTAATAGGTAAAGGCATCGATTTTTCCGGTTCTCAGCATTTGCTGGGCGCGCTTAAAGGGATAACGTTCGAAAGTTATTATCAAATTATTTTTTTGGGCAACAGCCTGAATGAGTTCAATATGAAAGCCTGTTAACTCTCCGTTTTCAATGAACTCATAGGGCGGATAATCTTCGGCACCAATAGCAAAAACGTAGTTTCCGGACAGTGAAAACCGTTCCTCTGCAGTCACGATCCTTGCAAAAGCACTACAAAACCAAACAATACAGAAGATACCGGGCAATAGACTTCTTATACGACAAACTCCACTGATAAGACGTTTTTTAAATAATATCCGGCAACATAGACATATACACATGTTACGCGAGAGATATTAATGAATTTTTATCGAAAGCGACAAATACTATAACTAAATCAGATTAGTTATGCGTAAGTCCGCTATATAAAATCTAAGAGCTTGCGGTTTCTATCAACTGCGTCAATTTCCCACGTTTATTTAGACCTACTGTAAAAGGTAAAGTGCTACTACTTTCTTCCCCCTCCCCAAGCAAAGGTTTTATTATGAAAGTAATTATTGCCGGTTCACGCACCATTAATGATTATGATGCTCTTGAAAGCTTTGTGGAAAGTGTCAATTGGCCCATTGACGAGGTCGTATCCGGTGGCTGTCGCGGGGTCGATACCTTGGGCGAGCAATGGGCAGAACAAAACGATATCCCTAAAAAAGTACTTCATGCCGACTGGGTAAAATATGGCCGGGAAGCCGGAGAACTTAGAAACCGGCAAATGGCAAACTATGCCGACGGACTGATACTTTTGTGGGATGGTAAAAGCCCCGGTGCGAGCTGTATGCTCAGAGAATCAGCCAAAGCCGGCATAAAAATCCACCACCAGATATATGGCTTTGACTGGCAAGAGATGGAACAGGCTGAAAAAGCCATTCTGGATTACTATTGGTCAGGTAAAGGCCGCCTGATTTTTCAACATAACCATTGGGAATGGGAATCTGTTGATGCTGAAGCTCCTGCAATTCCACAAGAAGCCATTAATGGCCTAATAGAACAAGGCTTTCTAGAGGAAGACACCATTACAGTGTTGAAGCCAGTTCGGGAAGATTACCATAGCAAATTTGCTTAAAACCCTGATCGACCGTGTCGCACACCTTATCGGGAACGAAGAATAAGCTTATCGCCACGAAACTCAAAACTGGGGAACCGCTCTAAAAACGCCATACCAAGCAGAGATATGGACATTGGTGCCTGGTTAATAGAAACCCGCACGTCCTGAAACTCTCGCTCGCCCAATGTCATTCGAGAAACCCGGGTCGAGGCCCCTCTCCCGGTGCCGTTTGCTGTCTCAAAAATCCGATTAAAAGTCAGTTTGTCAAAATCAAATCCCAACTGTTGTGCATCCGCTGGACTTAAAACAATTGAACTAGCACCTGTATCAACAAGAAACTTAACACGCTCATTATTAACAGAGACTTCTATATAAAAATGCCCATCACTGGCACGGGTAAATTCAAGATCTCCAACATGGTTCGTATAAGCTTGACCGGGAACAAGATTGTTGGACACTCGGTTCCATACATTTTCGAAAATGTCGCGATAGCTATAGCCCACAAAGAGAACAGCAAAAATGACGGCCCACAGCCCGATATCGCGCAAATATTTTGGTAAATCAGATTTCCTAAGGCGTCCAACACCAAGTATGGAAGACATAATCATCAGTAAAATGGCAAGACTTCGCACGAAATCTATCTGATCATCGTCATTACTAAGGGATCCGGGAAAGCGATCTGCCAGAAAAAATATCCCCAAACCCGTCAGCACGATGAGAATGATAAAGAGCCAAAAGCCAGAAATCCCCCCTCTCGGTGGTTTGCCCCCTTCCCCATTATTTGCATTTTTTTCAAACGGGTCAGGTTTTCGTTCAACCATGTCTCTTTTCGCCCTGTATCAATCTATACTTAAAGCTTAGCATTACACACATAGGTATTTTCACAAATACATTAAAGTCTTTCTTTAAGCATTTGATGTAAGAAGTTTTATTCCCAACGCCCCCATCAAACCACCTGCGATACGATCGATCCAGCTTTTTGATTTAAGATATACTTGGCGTGACGCTTTGGCTGAAAGAGCACAGGCCACCAGCGCATACCATCCCGTCTCGACAATAAGCAAAGACGGCAATAAAACCGCGGAAAACCAAGAAGAGGTGTCGGCCGGCATGAACACAGCAAACACCCCGCTATAGATAAGGGCCGCTTTCGGATTGCTGATCTGGGTCATAAAGGCAGTATAAAAGGAACGCGTAAGACTTTGGCCAGTTTGTGGTTTGGCTATCCCCTCTTCCTCGGGAATTAATTTATTTTTGGCTCCTCGCCAAATTTTTACGCCGAGATAAAGCAGGTAAATCCCACCAAAGATTTTAAAGGTAACATACAACCAAACAACCTGCATGAAAACGAGATGCAATCCAAGAAGAGCCAGGCTGGCAAAAACAAGAGCCCCAAGCCCCATTCCAATAGACGCTGCTATTCCATGAGAGCGTGAATTTACCAAAGAGATCTGGGCCACAACAATAAAGCTTGGTCCAGGTGTCATTGCCCCAATAATGACAACACCGACAATACTCGCGATGGCTAGTAATTCATCCATAGGATCCCCTCCGGAAATATCAAATCCGACTTATCTTTTAACTCAAACACCCTGTTTTATTGAATAGATATTTTACATTTTTTCTCATAGAAAAAGGGACAGCCACAAAGCTGTCCCTAAGTTATATATACGCTGGCTTTTAGTGTTTTTAAATTGCCAGATATTCCTGTCGAAGTTCTTCGTTGTCCAGAACCTCTTGGGCTGTACCATCAAACACAACCTGTCCCATATCCAAAATAATAGCACGATCAGCCAGATGTAGTGCTGCGATCGCATTCTGCTCCACGATAATTGTCGTAATACCGTGTGTTTTGATTTCCTGCAAAATTGATTCAATTTCATGAACAATCACAGGGGCAAGTCCCTCATATGGCTCGTCAAGCAACAACAGTTTTACATCCCGAGCAAGCGCCCGCGCGACAGCAAGCATCTGTTGCTCTCCACCGGACATTGTAATCCCCTCTTGATCGCGGCGCTCTGCTAAACGAGGAAAATGCTGATAAAGTCGCTCTATCGACCAACCAATAGGTTCTGCAATTTGCGCAAGTTCAAGATTTTCCTGGACGGTAAGCCCCGGGATAATGCGACGATCTTCAGGTACAAGTGCAACACCATTTTGAGCCGCTTCAAAATCCTTCATCCGGTGCAATGGCTTATGGTCAAGCCACACTTCCCCTTGTGTCAGAACGGGATCAACAGCCCGTGCAATCGCCCGAAGAGTGGATGTTTTACCCGCACCATTTCGACCTAACAGGGCGAGGATTTCACCTTCACGAATATCAAAGCTTACGCCCTGAACAATATAACTTTCACCATAATAAGCGTGAAGATCATGTGCCGAAAAATAGGCCGGAGCCGTTCCTTCACTTTTAATCGGTTGCATACGGCTCATAAATGCGCCCCCCCAAGATAAGCTTCTTGAACACGAGGATCTCCCTTAATACCCTCTGGTGTTCCTTCAGCAATAACAGTTCCCTGTGCCATGACACTCACCTTGTCAGCGAGGGAAAAGACCACGTGCATATCGTGTTCGATAATCACTTTGGTGATTCCTCTTTCTCCAATACGTTTGAGAAGATCAATTGTATTATTTGTATCAGCGCGTGACATACCGGCCGTAGGCTCATCCAGCAAAAGTAACTTAGGGTTTTGGACCAGACACATTGCAAGTTCCAATCGGCGCTTGTCACCACGAGAAAGGCTACCAGCATGCATATTGCGTTTATCGATCAAGCCTACATCTTCGAGCATATGTTCTGCACGCCCGATGGTTTCACTGTCCTGATCTGCACGCTTCCAACCATTAAACTTGAAGGCTCCATCCCGAGAAGCCAAAGTTGGAATGACCACGTTATCCAACAAAGTCAGGTCACCAAAGATTTCTGGCGTCTGAAAAACACGGGAAACACCAGCTTGATTAATTTCGTGTGGTTTAATCCCCAATAGTGAGTTTCCATTGAAACTTACGCTACCACTATCTGGAATGAGCAACCCAACCAAACAGTTTAGAAAGGTCGATTTTCCGGCTCCGTTTGGACCAATGATGGCATGCACAGAGCCTTCCTCTACGTCCAGTTCTACTTTATTGAGGGCCTTCAGGCCACCAAAGCTCTTGTTCACATCGCGAACTTCAAGAATACCCATAATATTATCTCTCTATTCACCAGGTTGAACATGAGTAGAGCCAACAGGATCGGCTGTACCATTGTTTTTATTGTTACGGTTTCGTATCCGCTGATAAATACGGCTGAAACCTTCGACCATACCACCCGGCAGGAAGATCACAATTAACATAAAGAGCATACCCAGTGTCAGATGCCAGCCTTCGCCAACAAATAGGCTCAGCACAGCAACAACACCGTCTTGAAGGAATTCAGGCAGAAAGCTGAAAATACCATGCAGAACGTTTTCGTTAATTGCTGAAAAGATGTTTTCAAAATATTTGATCACACCAGCACCGATAACAGGACCGATCAGCGTACCTACACCACCCAAGATGGTCATAAGCACCACCTCACCAGAGGCAGTCCATTGCATGCGTTCAGCACCTGCAAGCGGATCTGTTACAGCCATAAGAGACCCGGCAAGACCCGCATACATACCAGAAATAACAAAGGCAGTAAGCGTATAAGGACGCATATTCAGGCCAGTATAGCTCATACGGTTAGAGTTCGATTTCACCGCTTTTAGCATCATGCCAAAAGGAGAACGGAAAATCCGCATTGAGATATAAAATCCTATGATCATCAGAACGGCACAGAAGTAAAAGCCGGGATAACCACTCATCTCCATACCAAAGAAGTTGGTCGGCGGAATACCTTGTGTTGCAGCAACACCAACCAGGTTGTCGAGTGAACGAGGATCGTCCAGAGCCAACTGTAGGCCCGTTTCACCATTGGTAATCGGGGTCAGAACGGAATAAGCCAGATTGTAGGACATTTGGGCAAAAGCAAGTGTCAGGATAGAGAAATAAATTCCTGAACGACGCAAGCTGATGTAACCAATAACCACTGCAAACAATCCAGAGGTAATCACTCCAAAAATGATCGCCGGGACCACACTCATACTTAGCAACTTGAAGGACCAAACCGCAGTGTAAGAACCCACGCCCAAGAAAGCGGCGTGTCCAAACGAGAGATAGCCCGTTAAGCCAAAGAGAATGTTAAAACCAATTGCAAAAATACCAAAGATTGCAAAACGTTGTAGCAAATCCGGATAGCTTGCCCCAATAGGTGCTAACCAAATTGGCATAGTGAGAACTGCGAGGGTAAAAATACCCATAAGCAATAAATCTTTACGAGGCGTAGCAGTAATCATTGTATTAGGACTCCATCACGCCTTTGCGCCCCATCAATCCTCTTGGACGAACCAGAAGAATGACAACCGCAACAAGGAATATTATTATTTGATCAATACCAGGAAGAATTTCTTTCACTTCGTTCATAGAAGCAAATGATTGTAAAATCCCCAACAGGAAGCCAGCTGTTACGGCACCTCCAAGAGATCCCATGCCACCAACAACAACAACAACAAAGGAAAGTACAAGAAAATCCATACCAAGATGATAGTCGGGTGGGACAATCGGGGTGTACATTACACCCGCCAAGCCAGACACAACAGCCGCAATACCAAAGACAATTGTGAATCTGCGTTCAATATTGATCCCTAATAAACCAACAGTTTCACGGTCCTGCATTCCGGCTCGTACGACCATGCCAAAGGTTGTAAATTGCAAGAAACAGAACACTGCAGCAATAACGATTCCAGCAAATAAAAGATACGTCAAACGCCACCAAGGATAGATGACAGAATCTCCTAACCCCAACATAGCCCCTATATCGGCAGAGCCGGTAAGTAATTCTGGTGGTGGCATTGGAACAGGGTTGGCGCCAAAAAAGGCTTTAACAATTTCCTGCAGAACAATAGCCAAACCAAAGGTGACCAGGATTTGTTCTGCATGGGTGCGTTTATAGAAAAATCTGATTAATCCACGCTCCATAGCCAAACCAACCAAAAGCATCACTGGTATCGCGAGTAGAATTGACAAAGGAACTGCGTAGTCAATCAGTAACGTTCCCGTTTCTCCGAACCAAAGCTCTAGGTATGGCACTTCTTTATAGGCATCAAAGAAGGTAATACTTTCATCTTTGACCTGTTTGGATATGGTCAGAATTTTTTTAAGAGTTACGGCGCAAAATGCCCCAAGCATAAACAATGCACCATGTGCAAAGTTTACCACCCCGAGTGTGCCGAAAATCAGTGTTAATCCCAAGGCAATAAGAGCATAAGACCCGCCCTTATCCAAGCCATTCAGGACTTGCAATATAAATGCATCCATCGTTCTATTTTCGCTGCTGTTTTTTCTCTTTTAAAACATAAATTTTTTAAAGAGTTACGCGTTCCGACACTTAATCAGAACCGACATAAATTACAATTCTGGCCGCTCATAAGAGCGGCCAGATTTAATACCAAGGGATTAGACCTCGTAAGGGCCGAGTTCGCCACCAAAGATGGAGGCATCATACTCAACCTGAGAACGTGGAACCTCTTTAACGATTTCAAGCAGATCAAATTGTGTCGATGGGTTCGCATTACCACGCACAACCAGAACATCTTTGAAGCACTGGTGATCTTCTCCGCGATAAAGAGTTGGACCATTCCCCATGCCGTCAAACTCAAAATCTTCAAGTGATTTAATAACTTCTGGCGGATAGAATGTTCCAGCCATCTCACAGGCATTTGCATAAAGCAGGGTCTGCACATAACACGTATGAGCAGCCTGCGAAGGCGGGAAACCGTATTCTTGACCAAAGGACTTAACAAAAGCCTGAGACCCTGCGTCCTGCAATGTCCAGTTCCAGTTTGTAGAACCCAGAATACCTTTGATATTTTCACCAGCACCCTGCGCCATCAAGCGAGAGAATAGTGGAACGATAATTTCAAAGTTCTTACCATTTACCTGCTTGTCACGCAGACCGAACTGAACCGCCTGTGTCAAGGAGTTGACCATATCCTTACCATAGTGGTTCAGGATAAGAACATCAGCACCACTGTTCAGAACTGGTGTGATATACTGAGAGAAATCACCTGCTCCCACTGGCGTTTTCACTGTGTTTACAGTTTCCCAGCCAAGACCCTCGGTTGTGTTCTTAATTGATTCTTCCTGACTCCAGCCCCAAGTATAATCAGCTGTCAGGTGATAGGCACGGCGCTCTGTTCCCATTTCTTCCTTCAACACAGGGCCAAGTGCGGCACCAGACATATATGCATTAAAGAAGTGACGGAAACCGTAACGACGGCGATCTTTACCGGTTGTATCATTTGAATGGGTTAACCCACACATAAAGATAACACCCATTTCCTGAGCTAGAGATTGCACAGCAATAGCCACACCAGAAGATGACCCACCAGAGAACATGGTCACGCCTTCTTTTTCAATCATACGCTTGGCAGAAGCACGTGCTGCATCAGACTTTGTCTGTGTATCTCCGGTAACGTACTCAACTTTCTTACCAAGAATACCATTCCCCTTAAGAGAGCTTGGCTTCATAGTATTAAGCATTCCGCCGTCACCTTCACCATTGAGGTGTTTTACGGCCAGCTGATAAGCACGGAGTTCATCAGCACCTTCGTCGGCATAAGCCCCTGTTTGCGGAACGTTAAAGCCAAGCTTTACAAAAGATTGGTTACCTGGATCGTTCCGGAAATCAGCAGCATAAGCGCCTTTTACGAAAGAATAGGGTGAACCTCCGCTAAAAACAGCAGCACCTGCACCTGCAGCTGCTGCACTGGTTAATAGCTTTCGACGTGAAAGTTTAAATTTGTTTGTTGTATTCGTCATGACAGTATTCGTCTCCCAAGAAGTATACTCATGCTGTTCATTTGTGCTGGATCGCACCGATTTGTTTTTCGGCCAGTTAATTTTATTTCGCCGTTATGCTCAAAATCATCCTCTTGTTTCCCAACAACAACAATAGGGCGCAGTAAAGTATCTCAAGTTGTTGTTATTTTTTTTACTAATATAGATTAGAGTTTGTAAATTATGATAACACCAAAAAGCCCGCAGTGAATTCTTCACTGCGGGCTTTATAGGTCTTGAGTTTGTTTGAAATGGTTATTCGTTCACAGATCTCAGACGTCCGAGGAATTCGTGAACCTTGTTCTCTAGCTGCTGTGCTTCTTCTGCCAGACCTGCTGCAGAGTTCTGAACCTGCTCAGCCGCATTACCCGTTGTATTCGCAGCTTCACGAA
>NZ_LANI01000032.1 GCF_000982415.1 Kiloniella litopenaei | reverse complement strand
CCGGGTTCAAGTCCTGGTGGAGGCACCACTTCTTTTCCTAAAAAATCAAACACTTAAACAAATCAGCCAGCAGACTATAATTGCGAGTTTTTCATGCAATGCATGATTAACTATTTAAATTACCCTTCACTCCACCCAACAATCCATATCATCAAACATCATTTCAGACGGCTCCACGTCACCCTGATTCTTATAAACGACCTTGTGTATTTTAGGCCCTGTCACCCCGACCATCCCGCCAAGGCCGTCACGGGTTTGCTTTTCCAGTAACCGATAGGCGTATTCTAAAGCGGGTCGTTCCATGTCGTTCTTGACGATCACTTCCTTTTTAACAATCCGGCCTGAATGATCATAGACAGTGAATTTGTAGAAGCCGTGCTTTTGGGTGGTGATGTATGAGTCGTGCGTCATCCATAGAACGTATAGAGAACGTTTATGACGGTCAACACCACCCAGACCGCTTGCCGCCATCATAAGTCCGGCCTAATCCCGACGCTATTAAAAGCTCTGTCAGGCTGCGGCCATCCGTCAAATACACATCAGCAACAACGCGCCCGGCGTACTTTCCGTGCTTGACGTTTCTAAGAATTACCGACCCCCCAAGCACTTCACGCACGTAATCACGGGCTGCGATTGCGGCTTGCTTCTCCCCATCACACTTGCCCCTAATCTCGGGGGTATCAATACCGTTTACCCTTACAGAAACATCAATTGACATGCCGGGCCACGGATGCGCTTTAGCCTTGAAGGTGTCGCCGTCGTAAACAGATATAACATCGGCGGGAACTGTTAGCCCATCGGCGAATGCGGGAGGCATAAATAAGAAGGGAATGATTGTGAGGTATTTAAGCATTACCTCTTTTAACTGGATTCAACTATGTAATCCAGCCTAAGGAATGACCTTAAATATATTTGATGCGATTTCGACGCGCTTTGCCGGGAAGTTCTCAGGGGCAATCACCCAAACAGTGACCATCCGATATTCACCCTCACCAAGATCGCACACGGTGGGATATGTCCACCAATTTAAGTCTATGTTATCCGGCAGCTTGTCAGTTGGCGTGTAAACATTTTTGCCATCTTGAAAGCATGTTGTTGCGAAAACGCCGGAAGGCTGTTTTTTGTGGATCTCGGCAACCCACGTTGCAGTAAACTTTTTATGGATTGATCTCTCGACAGATAGCAAGGGCGCTTTCCCTGCTTTCGCGTCAGACACAACGACGCTCTGCACTTCCATCCAGTGTGATGCAGGGATTAGGGCCTTCAATCCCGTTATAACTAAAGGTGCGGCGGCCAAGATTAGCAAAGCGCAAAAAGCATAATTATTATTAAGAAGGCGCAATAGAAAGCCCTCCGTTTATGACAAACATTACAAAGGCACTTATAACAGCGGTGCCGACAATCCAAAGGACACGAGATCCGACCTTGTTTTTGCTCTCTGTAATCTCTTTGATGTTGTCCGTGATCCCCTTTATGGCATTCTCTACACGATCAAACCTCTCGTCCATATGCTTCATGTTGTTTTCCGAGAGCGCCTGGACAATCATCTGCTTATTTCTCCACTCTTCGAGCGCTTTGACGCGACTCTCTAGTTGATTGGGCATCGGCACCCCTTTGTTAATCGTCATCGTCCCAAGCAGCACGACCACCAAGCCTGACTGCGATATAAGCTGCCCATCGTTTGAGCCACGGCATCCGGTCTTGTTCTGCCACGATCCGCAAAATCGCATCAGCAACCGCCCGGGAGCCTTCCCGGCTTGCATAAAGTAGATCATGCAAAGTTGCCGCCCGAAAGAAACGCGCATCAGCCCTTGGAATAAACCACCATAGTGCACGAGGCGCGGAGGCCCCGTCGTAGTTAAAGCCCCCCGGCACAATCACGTCCATTCCTCTTGGCCCTGTGATCTTGTGGGCGCAAGCAGCCGTAAAGGGATTGTCGGGATCTTCGGGCGACACCCAGACCAGCACCGCTCCTGGGGGACGCGATGACTTGATCTGGGCCAGATCGTATTCAGGTGTGAACTCATACACCTTAGCCATTGTTTTTGCCCGCTGCGTCCCAAGCATCCCAAGAGCTTTCCATTTTTCCTTTGATCACGTCCCATTCAGCGCGAATTTGCTCTGGCGTCTTATCACCGGATTGAACAGCGTGATATGCTTTAAAGGCAAACATGCCGACTTCAAACAAAGCGTTAATTGTTGCAAGCGTTGATGCGCTCATGATTCAGCCCCTTTACGGATTGTGAGAAGAGTGAAAGCGGTGTTGGAAAGTATTGTTAACGCGCTCTGGTAATCAGTCACAGAGCCATCGCAAAGCGCAACCGTTGACGGGCGAAGGTCATTAACCAGCTTAACAGAGTCTTCGGATAGCTCCCCTGCTGCGCGGTATCCGGCCAGAACTTTGATTGTGGACGAAATGCCGTCACAAGTAAGCTGTAGCTGTTGCTCAGGTGTAAGCTTATTACCACCCGGTGTCGTGCAAGCAGACACAAAAAAAGCCGCTACAAGAGCGACCGTCATCAATATGTTTTTCATGGTCAATAACTTCCCTAATAACTCCATGACGCAGGGCGATATGCGTAGGGGTGGCCCTCGTCTATGTGAATGAAAGTCTTAGCAACCCCAATACCCTTAAAACGCATGTCGCTAATGGTGGTAAGTAGATCGTAACGCCTTGATTTGAGCGGAACGATATCCGCAGCCAGTCCGGCAGAATGCGCGCCGGGCCGCTTCTTGTTTTTCTCCACAGGGTGATTCCGGCACCGAAAGCCGCTTGTGATTTCCAGAGGCCCGACCTGATTACGAAGCTCTTGCAGCTTTGCCATAAACTCAGGCTTCATATCTGCACGACCACAGCCGCATTTACAGGTAAATTCAGAAGCAGAGAAGTTGGGGTAATCTGGCCAATTGATCATGTCGGCGTTTCCCCTGCGAGAATGGCATCTTTACGCGCTTCTGTGAGTAAACCAGCCGCGACAATTGCAGTCACACCAGAGAGCAAATCAGGGTGATCCAGCCAGATATCATCAGCCAGTAAAAGCCCGTCTTTCCAATCGGCAATATCAACATTTTGCATTGCCGCCCCGATAATCGCTCGGCGCTCGTTGTCCGTGAACAACCTCATGAAATCGCGTTTAGGGAGGGTTGGTGCGCTTCCCCGCTTTTTACGTCTTGCTACTGCCATTCTCTTAGCTCCACTGAAGATCCACACCGCGAATACGCTGCGCTTTGGTGTTGAGGGTTTCGATTTTCCATTTCACCGAAGTGCCGGAAGGTTGGGCTGAAATATCAACATCAAGAGCCGATAAGATCCGGCCTACAGGTGCCGAGAACTCTTCAACAAGCGTTCCTTGCGTCCACGTTGCCCCGTTATCTCTACTGACATATGCCTTGAGATCAGTGTTCAGCGTGATAGCGTCGATATCTTCCTGCCATATAAATAGGTCCATCTCCGTCGGGACTGTATCTGCTGCAAATGCCGCAGACTGAATAGTCATGTTTACCGCATCACCTGCCGCTAGAAGCTCAAACTCGTTTATGTGAAGATAAACATCGCCGTTTAAGGATGTGATGTATAGGCGGTATTTTGCGTAGTTCGCAGAGCCTATCAGTGTATACGAACGCTTTTGTTTGTCGGTCCAACCTGTCACATTTGTCTGAGTATCCAGGTCAACCCATGAAGATCCATTCCAACCCTGAAGCTTAAAATCTTTAGGGGCGCGGGTAAGGTTTGCGGCAGGCGGTCCGGTTACAGTGTAGCCACCAATAGCTGTAGCAATTCCAAAATCATACTCAATCCAGCCAGGAATATCATTAGCAAGAGAGACAAAATCATTCGTGCTGTTGTTATCAAAGGCTTTCCATGCTGAATATGAGGCATCGTATTCAGAAGAGGCCGAAGCCGTACCGGACGGAGCTGAGGCCCCTGTCATAGTAGGGATTGCATCCGTACCAACTGGCCCTATGCCTTCGTAATAATCACCCGCAGCGCTATATGACTGGTTCGTAGAGGCGCCAGTATCCACCCCACTTTCATCTGCAAAAACGTCTGTCACGCCATCATCTTTATTCTGAAGCGTGTAGTTGTTTTGCGCCATTTGGTTGAATTGGAGTAGGGCTATTGATTTGCGGGCTACTTGGTCGGTTGATGCGAGCGAAATACTAGGAGATAATTTTGCAGATGTGACCGCACCGTCATCTATTTCTGCTGTGCTGACGGTGTTTTTGCTTGCAAGCACCCCCAGTGCAGTCGACAGCCCCCCCTTATTAACCCACCCATCATTAGCTGCATTTCGCTGCCAAAGTGTATCTGTGTCTGGCTCTGCCCAATACATAAAGGGAACAGTTGCAGGCGGCTCATCATTCCCGGAGTTTTGTGTTAAGATCGCCATTAAGATCGAATTTATATCAGGCAGGAAATCAGATCCCGTCTGGTCGTCTATAATCAAGTCATTATGCTGTGCCATCAGGAAACCTCGTCAGCGTAAATGGTGCATTCGTTTATTGCTATGTTGGTGTTTTCGTCGCCAGATCTGAGTCGCAATTCAAAATCAAAAGCCCTCACGTTATGTTCTGAGCCGACTTCTTTTTTCCAGTCCGACCACACAGGAGAACCGCCGTTCGGGTCATCGTTTGTCGTCGTGATCCACAGGTCACATTCAACGTCGCCCGTCATGTCGCCAAGGATTGAGGGCCACGTTGATATCAATCCGCGCTTGGATATTTTATTGCTCTCGTCGTATCCCGTTACATCGACCTCAACGCGAAGCCTCACAGGCTTTACTGATCCCAGATCAATCCCAGACGCAAAGCGATATTTTCCCGTTTCTCTGATACCGCCGAGCGTATTAAAGGACTCAATCTCCGAAATTAGATCGACTTCCGAAATAAGCTGTTGCGATGACAGCCTCAGAGAGCCATTCCGCAGCACAGTGCCATCTTTTTCGCCAGACCAAGCGGGATGAGCTTGGACATATGTAAGCGGGCTATATGCAACCAACCCCGCCCCATCGGTCTCGACCTTGGCTGTCTCAGTGCTTCTTCTGCCGCCGCTATCTTCTGTTTTTAGAAGGTATGTACCCGCCCGCAATGGCAAAGCAACAGAACCAGCGGTTCCAGCAACAGGCTCACCGATAGAAACCGAATTTTCCCAAAGAGCTTCACTTAACGGCTTGGGTGAATGACGGATTAAGACGCGCCCGCCAAACACCACATCAAGCTCGCTTAGTGCTTTCCATGTGATGTAAGCCAGCCCGCCGATCTTTTGCAGATTAACCTCACTTAAAGGCTGTGGTGGTGCGGTCAGGCCATATATTTTGCCTATAAACTCGGCGTTCGAAGAAGACACCCCGAGAGCGTTATAAGCTATAACGCTTACATAAATATCACCACTATCAACATCCTGAACTGTCACCTTCGGGTTTTTATTTTTCGGGATAATTTTTAGAGACGACCCGTTGATTGAGAAAGCGTATTCGTATTCTAGGGGATACGGCCATTCCGTGACCGCTGTTTCAAAGGTAATTCTTGTTTTTAGACCACCCCCGGGCGACCTATATAATTCCTCAGTGACTGACGGAATGCCCGGTTGCGGAACATCAAACGGCGAAGGTAAATTACTGTCTGGCGCGGGATCGACAATTGTTTCCTCACCTGAGTTCCAGTCGTAAATTTCTGGCGCAGTTTCACGAAGAACCAAATCGATACCCAAAACAGGGACGCCGTTGGCCCCCTTTTCAGTTACCAGAGTTCTTTTTTCTACAAAGAAATACTTTTTGTCCCACCCGAAACGAGGCAGGGTAAGCATCACATTTTTGCCCGGCGTTACTTTCATTGCCCGTAACTTGCAAGGCAAATTAACCGTTATTTGTTGAGCGCCCTTTTCAAGAACTATCTTTGCGACCCGCTGCCCCTGACACGGGCAATCTGTAAAGTTCTGATCAAAGTCCTTATAGATAACTTTTCCGTTATCTCTCGCCTCATAAGTGGCGTTTCGGACAACAGGATAATCAGCGGGCTGATGGTCATTGTCAGGGCTGATATATTTACCCTTAACGGCATTAAATAGATCACGCCTTGTTGTCCTCGGGCTTACTTTGATCGGTCCTCGAAAATCATCTGCTGTTAGCTCTATGGTCGGCGGCTCCCACACACCGGGCTGGATATACCATGACCCGCCCGACGGAATTAGGTCGCCCGCGCAGCAAGTAAGCATGTTTTGTATTATTTCGCGTGGCTTTAAATTGCTCTCAAAGTCACCATTAAGCCGATAACGTCGCGTTCCAGACCGCTTAATCGACAAACTGCCAGTACCAGGGCTTGTTAACTGAATAGCAGAACCATTCGCCGTTGCAGAAAGCTTAATTCTTTTGTTTGAGAGAACGGAACAATAATAATCCGTCACCGCGTCAAGCGGGTCTGGCAGATCACCAGTACTGGACACTTTGACCACATCACCATCACGCAAGGCGTGTTTGTCAGTTACGAGCAAAACTTCTCTCGGCATCACGGTCATCGCCCCTGAGCCGCCAGAGATTTCAATCTTAGCGCCATTGAGCGCATCAGCTTCGCTTGCAGCAAAGGCTATCTTAGTGCCTGACGAGCGGATAATATAATAGTCAGTATCAACCAATAACGGGTCTGGCAGATCGCCAGTGCTGGCAACCCTAACCTTGTCCCCTGTTTCCAAACCAAGATCTGTACCAAGATTGACATATGATGTGGGGCCGTTGTTTTTTGTTACGTATGGCATTACGTCCAAGCCCCCGCGCCGCCGCCGTATCCACCGCCACCGCCATCGCCGCCCGGATGCCCGCCACTGCTACCACCTGAATTGCCACCGCCAGTTTCATTAAAGCCGCCGCCGCCATTAAAGTTATCAGAAGCAGAGCCGCCCTCTTCTCGTTGTCTTGGTGGTGGATCTTCCCAAACCGTTCTTAGGTCATATTCAAGTGAAAAGCTGGCTTCGGGCAACGCAACGGCGCGGCTCGTCCCTTCAATCGCCACAGTCTCATCACAGGCGTTAGCCCCAGCTATTACACTATCTTCTGGTAAGTTATAGTCATCAATATCAAGCCCGTAGAGCGGGTCTTTTAGGTAGTCAGCAATACAAAGCTGGGCATTGTCGCTCCACTGAACTTGACCCGTCCTAGGGTCTTGGACTTTTCGGCCCCTGATAAGGGCTGAAATCGTTGGTGCTCCGTTTGGAAATTTGTCCTGATTATATTTAAGACGAGCTACAATGTGGGCAACGCCTTGGCCTTTATGGTCCTCAGTCCAGTCTGGAAACGCCGCGACGAGATCAGGATCGGCTTGCTGATTTGGCCCACCCAAATGCTTATTAATCTTCACATATCCGGCGTATTTGCCAATAGCATTGCCGTTTTCGTCCAAAGGAACGATTTCCTCAGCAAAATAAACTTCCTTAATGCTATCAACTTCATGTCCGGCTAAAGCCAAAACCATGTAGAGGTAGCTTCCGCTTGTATCGACAAAAGGAAGCGAACCGCCTTTGCGAACCTCACCATAGACAACATCTCGCGATTGAACTGGTTCACGAAATGTCAATATTCTTGACGAGCCAAACTGCTTTTGTTTTGGTGCAGACGCCTTTTTACCAAACAGACCATTAGATACAGCCGAAAGCCCGAAGTTAAGAGCAGCGCCAAGCAGAGCCTTGGCTATAAGCGCACCAATGCTGGCTTTGGCTAATGCCCCGGCAACAGCAGCGACAGCAGCCGCAACAATTCCACCCACGTTACAGCCTCCATCCGGCAATAGCCCGAGAGAGCGGAATCAGTGATCCACCCTGCTTTATATCAACGATCAGAATATGAGAGCCAGTGACAACCCCAATGCCTTCACGGGCTTTAGGGCAATCGACAAGCGCAATATCTCCCCGCTGTAAAAAGGCTCTGTCAATCGGCTCTGAACCAAGCCGATCGGTGACCATATCCCCAAGGTCTTCATAGTTATTTTCTGCAAGAAAATTTAAAGCCCCGGCTGCGCTATCATAAGAACCCGCTACATCTTCACCGACCTTTCGACCTGTGGCCCGCTCGACCCAATCCAGACACATAATCGAGCAATCAGAAGCACCCCAGACGTGCTTTTTGCCCAGCCAATCCGCAACAAAACGATTTAGCTGGTTGGGCCAGTCTTCAAATCTCGTCATTTCCAGATGATTTCTTTGTTCTGTGTTGCGGTGACTTTTTCGAAAAACTTGTCTCCGGGGTACAAATCTTGCTGGTCTTCGTGGGTGTATCGGCGTTCGCGCGGCCTATCTAAATCAATAAGAATTGTCTCAGCCTGTATCGTGATCGAGCCAGTATCGCCATTGTCCTCAATGGTCGCCGTATCCATGCGCCCATCAGAAATTAGATAAGGATCGCCCGCCAATTGTCCGTATTCGTCAAGAACGCCAAGCCACAACCTTGACCGCCGACCTTGATAGTTCTCAGTCAAGACAATCCCCAGGTATTCAGATGGAATCCCGTTTAAACGATAAGCTTGGGTATTTGCTCTTAAATCATTGCCGTCTTGAGGGTTTGATATCTCACCCAGATTACCAATTCCGGTAAACGCTTTGCTTTGCCAGACTATTTCTCCGAGGCCCGTAAAAACTCGGACGGGCGTAGGATCAAAATCAAATTCAGCAAGAATAATGGGCGAGAAAACATCATTATCCTCAATATAGGAGAATGTGTCTTCAACGCTCATGGCACCACCTCGATACACTTGATAGAGATATTGTGATGGCCAATAACGTCAGAAGCCCATTCCGTTGTGTTTGGGGCAAGACGCCATAGACCAACAGCGCCAGAAGTTACAACAGGCTCATTGTCTGCCCTGCCTGTCCTAACCAAAGGCCAAATACCCACGGTTGCCTTGCCGTTTGCATCGGCATTGACCGCCTCAACGACACGATGCAGCCTTGCACTTGATCCGCTACCGATCTGGATAACATCACCACGTAACAGGTTGCCCGTTGAGTTAGCTGTTAAGCCTTTGATGTTGATTTCTCTGACCCCTACGGCGTGATTCCCATCGAGAACAGGCGTTCCAGTCGGTGTTCCAAGCGGCTCTGTTGCATCGGGGTCACCCATAAGAAACGTGCCCTCAGAGCTATTAAGACCCAACATAAAACCTTGCCAATCAGCAGCATGGACCCTCAGCATCGGTGGTAAATCAAATTCCGCTGTCCATTGTTGTCCTTGGCTTACCTGAACCTCTTGAGAGAAGGTGAAGGGGGACACATTCATGCCGACGGCTGAAAGTGGCTTCATCGAGAAATTACGAATGCCGGGTGTTGCTGGAAGAGTAAGGGGATACGAAACCATTAATACCCCCCCAGATAGCCGCTGCCACTTCGGTAGCTTTCTTCTTGAACCTGTTGAACAGCCCCTTCAATAATCAACGGCTCGCGTTCATCAAGTGCCTGTTTGATCTTTTGTTCTACTCCAACCTCCGCACCTCGGGCATCAATATTATAAACCACGCTATTGTTAGAGCTTGAGCGGTTGCTGTTGTTGATTGTCTGCATGGATTTCGAGATATCAGGTACACGAGGCACAGAGCCACCGACAAAACCACCATCTGCAAAAGCTGGGATATTTCCTGAATTAATAGCCTCAAGCAAAGGCAGATTCTTAGCTGTTGCCGCCGCATTCACAACGTATTCGCCGTTACTGACCGCCGCGAGGATTGAATCAGATCGTGGCCCACCCGGACCAACGATTTTACCGCCGTCAGCAAACTTGAATAGAGAGCCGATCCCTGACGTGAGGCTGCTAAAGAGGCCCCCAAAAATACCGCTACCGCCACCAGAACCACCGGAGCTAGACAAAACATCTTCAAGCTTCAAGCTTTCAGCTAGAATTTGCCCCAAAACATCAAGAGCAACCTTGCCCAATGCGTCCCAGCCATCTGCCGCAGCGGATAATGAACGCCCGATACCGTTTTCAAGGATATCGGCAAGCTCCTGCTCTGACTGTTTTTGACGCTCAACAGCTTCTTCGCGTTTTTTGAACGTCTCTTCTGCTTTGTCGAGTTCTTCTGAATGTCGCTCGTAAGCTTCTATCAGACGATTGATCTGCTCTTCTTCAAGGCCCAATGCCTCAAGGCGTTCACGGATAGCTTCTGAACCCTGCTCAATCTCTCGGGCTTGTTGGTATGCTTCGTAAGCTTCTTTGCCTTGGAGAAGCGCCTGAACTTCGCGCTCGATGTTAGCTATTTCTTGCTCAACATCTTTTACGGCTTTAGTTTGCTGCTCAAGTTCGGCGTCAGCTTCTTTTTTGTCCTGATCAGCTTTAGCTAACTCTTCTTTTTTCTTTCTAACATCAAAAAGAGCATTAGCGACCTTAAGAATTGACCCTGCCGACTTGTGATTAATATCAATACCTAGCTGATTAAGTTGATTATTAAGGAACTGCTGGCGTTCATTACGCTGCTCTTGCTCAAGCAGAAATTGCAGCTGCTCTCTTTTGCGCTTGATTGCCTCTGCTTCTTTTAGCTCTTCTTCTGTTGGGGGCTTTTCTTTAGTCGCTGTAGAAGTGATTGCAACAGCCCCACCCGGATGCTGCCCGCCCGTGAGCTTCGAGAGGTTGTTGATTGTTTCGATAATTTGCTTATTTAAGGAAACGACCTGCTTGTTGATTTGGTTAACAGCATCATTGCCGTCTACATCATTAAACCCTAGATCAAGAAGGTTGCTCTTGTGTTTTTCCAGCTCTTCCGTGGCTCGAATTTTGGCTTCTGCCGCTTTTCTTTGCAAACTATCAAGATCAAATTCGAGTTGTATCTGCAAGGGTGATTTATTTAGGTCACCCCGAAGTGATGATACAATATCTTGAAGCTTTTGAAGCTCCCGCCTTTTCTCTTCAACGTCCCCACCAAAGAAGCTGATCTTTTCCGAGATGCTTATTTCTTTTTTTAGATCGGCGATTTCAGACGAAAGGCTCGAAATTGACTGCTCTGCATCCTCAAGCCCCGCGTCTTCAATGAAATCAGAAAAACCGCTAACAGCTTTAGCAAACCCCTTAGAGAACCCCGTTGCCCTATCCATTGTGGAAATCAGACGCAAGAAGGCATTATCAAGCTGGGTTAATGCCTCGGCTCCTGTTTTCTCGATCTTGTCGAACTCTTCTTGCAGTGCCTGTGATTGCGTAGATAGAGCATTGACTATCTTGTCCGCGGTTAATGATCCCTCAGCCCCGAGAGCGCGAAGTTCACCAACAGAAACGCCCAAGCCATCAGCAAGGGCTTTTGCTAACCGGGGAGCGTTTTCCAGAATAGAACGAAGCTCGTCACCTTGAAGCCTGTCAGATTGCAAAGCTTGCCCGAACTGCTGGACAGCCGCCGCAGCTTCCTGAACACCACCGCCAGATATACGGCTGGCCTGATTAACAATCGTCGTTAGCTCAATAAGCTTGGATTGAGAGAGGTTTAATTCTTCCGTACTTCTCGCAACTCTCGAATAAAGATCCGCAGTGCTTTCAAAGCTGGACCTTGTATTCTGAGCTACAGAAAACAAGCTATTTTGTGTGGCAGTCAGTTCAGCAGTGCCGTTTGTTACAAGCTTTAACCTGTTTTCCGTCTGCTTCCAGGCTTCCGCATAGCGATAGATTTGCTGGACAGATAAGGCCCCTGCAACAGCACCCAACGCAGGAACAACGGCACCAGATAGAACCCGACCCAATCCAGCAAACTGGCTATTCGTCCGCGCAACCGTCTGGTCCATCTTACGAGTGAATTTCTCGCCTGACTGCTCGGCTCTCTTAAGCTCACGACGCAACCCTTCGGTCTTCGCCTCGATCTGCCATATAAGCCGTTCAATTTCACTCATATCACGTTTGCTCGTTCAAGTTTTTGACGGAACTGTGCGAAATCCTCTTCGCTATCCGACTTGTCATCAGGCGAGTTGGATTTTGTCCTTTCCTCGAGTGAGGCAAAGAACTCGTGCGGTGTGGATTTCCAGAAGACGTTAGGGGACCAACCAAGCACCCCTGATGCGATACCGAGATAGCGACGAAAAGGGATTACTTCGAACTCTTCGCCGCTTTCGCGTTTCCCTCAGCACTCTTTGCCTGACCACCAGTAATGGCATAGTCAAAGAACAATCTGACAGGTGTTTGAACACCCTCAGAGAGAACCCCAGAAGCCACAACCATCGGGCCAACTGCACCAAAGGTTGCTGGCTCACCCGCAGCATTAAGCCCATGGGTAATGATCGAAGTAATCTCTGTTAACGTGAAGTCACTCGCGTAAACTTTACGGGCCAGAGCAACAATACCCATGCCTGTTTCCGCTTCGATCTTACAAAGGCACTCAAAGGACGGAACAAGCTTATACTTATTGCCGTCCAAAGTTATCGGAACTTCGCCCCTGATTTTATTTACCATCAGGAATAAGTAGGCTGACCAGCATTTTGAAGGGTAACGCTGTATTCGGTAGCCCCATCATTTGCCCCACCAATATCAAGCTGTGTGATTGAGAACGCGCCAGCGTACTTATTGCCAGAATCATTCAGAATCAGTTCACAATTCACATTCGTTCCAGCTTCCCAATGAGCGCGAAGGATTTGCAGCCCGTTCGTGTCGGGCCACACAGCAAAACCGGACGAAGTGACCGTCATATTCCGGGTGCCGGGCAACGTCGAACCCCAACCGCCTGTCGTCTTGTCCGACACATCAACCGCATTTGCTGCGCCGCTCATGCGAGTGTCTTTTTGACCAGACAAGTCATTGAATGCTTCTGGGTCAGCGCCATCACCAACCTTTAAGATGACCTTAACGCCACTCTCTTTAGCCATTTTCCTTACTCCATAAAAAAAAGCCGCTCAAAAGCGGCTGGAATTAACCTTGAACAAAAATTCTAAATCGTTGCACACCGTGATAGGTATGCCCGTCTGGCTCTCGGATCGTATCGCCAAACACCCAACGGATTTCACGAACATCAAAGCCCGTTACAGTAAGAGGTTGCTTGTGAAGACTTGCGTAAATCTGCGCTCCAAGCTCCTTGACTTCTTTGCGTCCGGCATAGTCAGACCACGCGTGTATCGTCAGCGTTATTTGCTGTCCGTCATCCGTTTTTGTACTGTCGTCGGTCGCAGTATCATCGCCTATCGTGACATAAGGGGCCTGTGCTTCTGGCGGCACATTATCATAGACGTTCACTGATAAATCTGCGCTCAACTTGGCGTAGATAGCCTCCTGAACCTTCCATGACGCATCAGCCATTACGAACCATCCTCTTAACAGCTTTATTTACAGCATCACCGACACGCCTACGGTTTTCTTTACGATTAATCTCTGCGGCTGGCGTCATAAATGGTCTTGCTGGTGTACCAGGGTGCTGCCCGCCACTACCAACTCTAATTTGCTTACCCTTAACGAATGACCGCCGCTTTAAGCTGTGTGGCTTTGTGCCGTACTCAACCCACGCAGGCTCATAATCAACATCGTTTCGTTTAAGCTGTGATTTCGTCCGAAACCCCATCACAACTTTAAAACCGTTGGATTGAATACCTATGGCCTGTTTATCAGCAAGTGCACGCTTCAATTCAGGATAAGGCGCTCTTTTAATGGCATCAGCCTGAACCGTCTGAGCCGCTTCAACCAAAGCCTCTTTAACTTCTTTGGTAATTTCTTCTGGCGCACGTTGCAGCAAACGGCGCAGTTTCGCAGCCTGTCGCCTGTTGTGAGCCTTAGCACTCATGTCGCAGCCCCTAATTCAGCATTGAAAAACAAATACCTTTCGCTGCTATCACCTTCTAAAATCTCTCTGATATTCAGGATTTTTGATCCCCAAACAACGCGCCAAGAGGATGAAATACCACGGCTGCGGATTTTAATTCGATATAGTGTTGTCGATGCTTCTTTGTCGGCTGTGATTTGCTCGCGACCAGAGAGGGGCTTTACATTGGCCCATACTTTGGCGACCTCTCCCCAAGTTTCAGTTTGACCTCCACCGCCATCACTAACGAGTGACAATTCTTGCAAGGAAATCCGCTCCCGAAGCCGTCCCTTATTCATGCCAGCTCCCACACCCGATAAGGACTTAACATATTCTCGGCTGTGGTCAGGATACTGCTATCAACCTCGTCAAAATAGTATGTAATCAAAAGCAATATTGCATGTTTGATATCATCTGGAACCTTAGACGAATCACCATAGCCCGCAGTGTATTCAATACGAATGCGATCAAGACTTTTAGTGCTATCAAGATCAGGCCATGACTGATTAGGGGCCAGCTTTACGAAAGCCTGTCCGAAACGCTCTCCAACCTCGTAAACAGAAGCAGCGAGTGTCTGCTCTACTCCGTCAACATCGTCATACTTAACAGAATTAACAACACCAAGCGGGGGCATCTGCAACCAGATACAATCCAGCCAGCAATCAAGTGTCGCTGTATAGGTTCTGGTCACCAAAGCCCGCCCCAGAATTGTCTCAGCATGGGCTGTAGCCGCCGCAATATGAGATGTGATAAGCGCATCAGCGTCGGCTGTGTCCTCCATGGACAATTGACGCTTTGCTTCTGCGAGAGAAACAGGCTTGTCCGCTGCTGGTGTTGTTATGGTGAGTGACATGGTTATTTTTTGACCGCGCCAACGCTTATTGCCGCATCCAGAAGGTCTTTAGGGCAATCATCACCCTTTGCAAAATCCGTTGGGTATGGATTTCCACCAGTTGCACCCTTGAATGCCTTTTCAAACTTCTTTCCGCTTTTTTCCGATTCAAAACGGCTGTCCTGAGTCTTCTTTTCTGTCTTCTCAGGGGCTTCTTTTTTAGTGTTACTCATAATGATCACCTATAAAAAAGGGGCGCAGACTGGTCCACGCCCCATCATTAAAAATAAGCCAATTAAGCCGCGATTTTGTGGTAGCGCATCCACTCAGGATTCCACAAACCACCGCCTACACGCTTGGTTGTGTAGAACATGGTGTAAGGCTTATTGGTGTACGGGTCGCGAAGCAAACGAACCCCCCGACGATCAAAGATGCGATAAGTTTGCTTCATATCGCCGTAAAGCACTGGAATTGCGTTAGCCGCAATATCCGGCAATCCAGACAATTCACGCATAGCTTGCCCAGCCACAGTCTGGGGTCGGTCTGCCGCATACGAGGGTTGCCACAAATAATTACCGTCGCCATCTTTAAGTTTACGGATTGCGGCGATTGTGTTGCGGTTCGCAAAATAACCCGTATCCCTTGATGTGCGGCGGGTTGAAATTGCGTATTTTAAAGAAATCAAACCATCTGCTGTGATTTGAGAGGCGTGACCAGAATTAACCTCAGCAATCGGGCCAAGAGGATGCCGATCAGCAGCAGCCAAAGCGCCTTCAATGGTTGAGGTATATTGTGTTATGCCTTTTGGCTTCTTAACCCCATCACCGCTTACAAACGCAATGCCTTCTTGCGTCGCAAATTCATCTTCAATTTCACTTGAAATCCACGCAGCAATATCAGTTTCTGAATCTTCAAGAACATAATCTGTTGCTGCTGGATTTGCGTAAACTTCCCCGAAAGAAAATTCGTAATCCGCGAAAGCAGAGCCGTGAGTCGCATCCCGCTGCTCGGTTTCGCCGACCCACCCGGATGATGTGCCGCGCAAATTATAAAGATGCTTAAAGCCCGCGCCCGTTACTGGGACTGCCGTTGCGTACATACGCATTTCGGAAGCATCTTTAAGTTTGTCAGTAATCTGACGGTCCCATTCGACAGGTGCCGTTAGCCCTCGCTCCACATCATTTGTAGCTGCGAGAGGGGCCATAACGCCACCTGGGCGATTAGCTGCTTTCAGTTCTTTTTCAAGGGCCTCACCGCCATTGCGGAACCAGTCATTGAACTTGTCGTTATACGCCTTAACTTCTGGTGCGATCTCTTCTTGATCTCGGACAGGATCAAACTGCAATGCCGCCATTTTCTTGGCGTTTTCATCGACGGTCGCTTGAAGTTCATTCAGCGCTGCGTTGATGCGATCAAGCTTTTCAACGTCGATCACATCAGCAACGCCTTTTTTTACTTCGGCTTTGATGATTTCTTCATTTGTTGCCTTAAATTCAGCAAAGGCTTTTTGAACCGCCTCTACAGCAGCTTTAGGGTCGGTGGCATCTGCGCGCACAGCCATAAAGCCACGCGGACCGCGTGTTTTATCTAGCGTCTTCATGATATTTTCCTATGTTTATCGGATTGAATTAGCCAAGTTCATTAGGCTTAGGGATATATCGTCAGCGCAGGGCGTAACGGTTACAGTAGCGCCGAGCTTACTGCCTTTAACATCACCCAGAAGCGCGCGGCGTTCTGAGCGAGTCATGTCTGGTTTATGCGCTCGAAGCGCGTTGTCTAATTTGATTGAGGCTCTAATTGCCTTTGCATCTAGGGCTTGTGTTTCGTCTTGTTCAATCTGGTCGCTTTCCAGAAGTGAAGTAGCCAAGCCAGCCTCTACAGCTTCCTTGCCATTAAAATACGTCTCGTTATCCATCCACTCGGACGTTACCTCAACACTCTCGCCCGACCTCTTTGCGTAAAGCTCTGCCATCGCGGTATCGAACGGCTCCAAAGTGTCAGCAGCCCCTCTTAAATCGTGGCGATTTCCAACAAAGACAGACCAAGCATTATGGATCATTAAGAACCCGCTCTCACTGATCTCAATATCATCACCGGCCATTGCAATCACAGATGCAGCGGATGCAGCGATACCGAGGATTTTAACCGTAACTCGCCCCTTATGTTCCCGAAGCATGTTGTAAATCGTGATGCCCTCAAAGAAGTCGCCACCAGGGGAATTTAATTCAACAGTAATATCTTGCTCACCGATACTGCGAAGGGCTGCGCTAATCCGCTTTGCTGTTACGCCTCCACCAGAAAAAGGATCGTCGCCAATCACATCGAGCATCGTAATTGTCGTGTTGTCACTGTCAGCCGCTTTTACAGCAGGGTTCCAACCGTCAATAGCTTCGTCTTTCATGATCCAGCCACGAACAATAGAGCTATCAAAAGCCTTTATTTCAGGAAGTTTTTTAAGACTCATTGTCTTTATCTCCGTTCTGCTTTCCTGCGGTGTTTGGCGGCTCATAGAAACGGTCACCACCCTCTCTTGGTGGCAGACCCTCTGAGCGGCGTACCTCATTCGGGCTACGATAACCCCATTGCAGAGATTTTGCGTTTGCCTCAGACCGGGCTGCAATATCGCCACGTAACAGTTTTGACGAATCAACCTCTGCAACTAAATCCATACGATTAGACAGCAGGTCGCGCTCGGTGGCCCCCGTCCAGGTCTCGAACCAATCATTGAGGGTGTAATTCACAAACCCCATTGATTGCTGCTCGATGCCAGAACCCCATGAAGTTGATGTTTCAGTGAACCCGATCATATGCGGAGGAACGCCAAAGAACATGGCTATCTCTATGACTGAGAACTTTTTATTTTCAACAAATTCAGCATCTTCGAAGGTCATCCCGAGAGACTTGTATTTCATATCCTCTTCGAGAATGAGGGTCTTACCCGCGTTCTTTGACCCTCGATATTTTTCTAAACCATCACGAAGTCGCTTTTGCGCGTCTGGCCCCATTGATTTAGGATGCTCTAGCACAGCGCCTAGATTAGTTCCGTTCTTGAATGTTGATGACCCATGATCTGATGCGGCCTTTGAAAAGCCTATCGCCTCTCTAGCGTACTGGATTACAGATAATCCCTTAACCCCATCCAGTGACATGCCTCGTAGGTGGAAGATATCATCCTGTGCGAACTCAACTTTCGTCCCATCACGGCGTGTGTATGTGTACTTAAGCGAAAGATCGTTCTCTTGCTTAACTTCTGTCTGGCTAGGAGGCATTGGGATTAAAGAAACTATTTTACTCCCAGAGCGCACTTTGTAAGCGTAGCCATTACCCCGCAGCAAAACACACATTTGCAGATATTTTCTAAACTCTTGCGCCGTCTGCCAACCATTTGGCTTGCGATTTATAAGGACTGAAATAGGGTTTTTGTAATCAACCTTTAACGTCTCTTCATCCTTAATTCGAATAGGGACGGTCCCGATGACACCACACAGTAAATTTACACAGCGAAAAACCGTAGAAACCTGTAAGCTTTCGGACTCCCCCACTGCCACGCCAGAAGCGGTTTCTTTGCCGGAGCGCATATAATCTGCAAGCTCTTGCGAAGACGTCACATTACTTAAATCGTACGTCTGGCCCATCGCTTGAGGCGTGTTTTCTTCTTTGGCCGGTACTTGATCGCCCCGGAACCAATCCCTAAAACCCATTTTGCCTCACATCACAAGTAAGCCGCGCTCTTCATAAACAGAGTCAGCACCATTCAATTGCCCAGCCTTAGCCGCGCCAATTCCCATCGCTAAAGCCACAGCACCATCAATCCGGCCTGTTGCTTTTCGCTTGTCAAAAACTTTATTACCCACACCGCTTGGATCTTCCCGGGCCACAACAGAAGACACATTCCAACGCAGGACCGGATTAATCGGCGTTACAAAACGCTCTTCAATGATTGCGTTTTCAAACTCTTCAATAGATCCCGGCATCCAGAGCGGGTTTTCTTTAGGCTTCCCATGTTCATCGAGAATATGATCGCCGCGAACGTCTTTTAACGCCCCGCCACGCCTGAACCCTTGTGGGTGTTCAATCATCGGCGGCTCAATACCTAAATCTGCGAAATCGTCTTCAAGTTCTTTAAATCTGTATCGATCATAAGCAACGGCTTGTAGGTCAAAATCTTCCATCACCTCACCAAGCCGCGAACCAATTGATTCCAATTTAACAATCTTGCCGTCAGTCGCGTTTAAGTAACCTTGCTCGACCCATTGAGGGTAAGGCACCCGGTCTTGATCTGCCCGATGCTTCATTGTTGCGCCCGGCGTCCAGAACTCAACAAAGCAGTGGTATTCATCTTCAACAGCAAAGACCAAAGCCAGTGCCGTTAAATCCTTTGAGTAAGACAAATCCAGACCAGCCCAGCATGGCTTTCCGATATAATCAGATAGCTGAACATCTTTTTCACATGCATCCCACGCCTGCTTTGATACCCAAGCACTTTCAGCATCAGTCCATCGGCAAAAGTTCAATCGAAGAACCGTATTTTGTTTCCCTGGCATCGCTCTTGCCGCAGCGACTTGGGAGCGTAAATAATCCTCTTTAATCGTAATCCCTAAAGTCGGGTTAGCTTTCGCCCAGCAGCTTTCGTCCGTAAAGGGGTCATCATCGTCATCAAGCGCGGCAATATAAGTAAAGAAATCGTCATCGATAACATCACCCTTACAAACCCGCGCACCGTGTTCGTGTTGTTCCCAACAAACCGTTGTTCTGTCTGACCCGCTATTCGTGATCATAAACAACAGCGGTTGTTCGCGACCTTTAAAACCAGCCTCAAGCATTTCCAGACAGGTTCTGTCCTTGTGCTCGTGAAGCTCGTCAACCAAAGCGCAGTATGGTCGCGGCCCTGACTGTCCGTTGTCGTTCGATATAGCCTTAAAAAATGATTCCGTTGGCAAGTGCGACAATTGCCAAACCGGATTGCCACCCGATCTGGTTAATCTGTTACTCAGGTTAGGCGAAGCATTGACCATCGAAACCGCATCGCGAAACAGGATCATTGCTTGATCTTTTTTTGTTGCCGCCGCGTAAATCTCTGCCCGCTGCTCTTTATCAGCGGTCATCATGTAAAGACCAATACCCGCAGCCAGTGGCGACTTACCTGATCCCTTCCCCGTTTCTATATAAGCAGTTCGAAAGCGACGATTTCCATTGTCCTTCTTCCAGCCAAATAATGACCCGACACAAAAGGCTTGCCAGTCAGCCAGTTCAAAAGGGACAACCTCCCCAAGCCTGAAATCGAGAACCGTCAGGACAACCCGAAAGTAATCAATCACCCTTGCAGCGGCTTCATAGTCAAACCACAAACCCCGCTTATGCCCGTTTTGCAAATCATCCAAGTGGCGCCTGCAAGCCCCTCTAACATGTGGGCCAGCCGGAAAATCACCGTCAACAACACCTTGCGCGTATGCAGTCGCCCGATCAGTTAAAGAAGCTGTCTGCCGGGTCTCTCGTTTTGCCATCAGGTATTGTTATCTTTGTCCTGTCTGCGGGCGTTCCGCCCATCGCCGAGATACACATTCTAAGTTGGTTTATTTCAGCGTTCGTCATCTCTTCGCGATTAATCAGCTTGCACCGAAGCACACAGGCGATTTCCATCAAAACCCGATCAGAAGCAGCAAGCCATGGGAAATCTTTTTTAAACCCCTCCCAGATACCGCGTTCGTCATCGTTCATAAATTCGGACGGCTCACCGAGCGGTACAATTCCATCAGGCTCGGACCTGTTTTCGAACCGACCTTTGTTTTTCCGGTCCTGTCCCGTTGCCCGCGCCTTAGCTAACGGCGTTCTGTGGTTGGGCATTACCTAAATCCCGAAAATCTGAACTGTGGCGCTGAAAATGTAACTCCCCTCGGCGGTCCCTTACCCTAGACCCCTAGACTTTTACCCCTCCCCCCCTATAGGAAGGCTCAGGATAAGCATCTTTAATCATCAATGAGGTGTAAGGCACTGGAGTAAATCAAGCGCATCAGTGAGCTTTAAAATCGCTTTGTTTTGTTAAACGGATGCGCCCCATCAACGGGCCAGCCATCAGAGCCAATCTCGTTAGAGTAACCACGCTTCTCATCGGCTTGCTTGGTGCTGTTGTGGCATGGGCTACACAATGCCTGATGATTGTCAGTATCCCAGAATAACTTGTTGCAACCTTTGTGCGGTTCGATGTGATCCACTACGTTCGCACTGGCGATGATACCCTTGGCCTTGCACTTCACGCACAGCGGGTTAGCAGCTAAGAACTCCTTGCGATACTTGCGCCAGCGGTTGTCATAGCCACGCTCTCGTGAACTACCGCGCTTGCGGTCTATCTCTTTCCAGTTCTTTTTAGCCATGATCCCCAACGCAAAAAGCCCCACCGAGAGGCAGGGCTTTGGTCGCACGTTTTAGAAACTATCTGAAATGTATCACTCAGCCCCGAACCTGTCAACAGAGCATGAACATAAAGAGATTAAAAAGGGAACAGTCACTCGTCTCAAACAATCACAAATCATGGATGCGAATCCCGTATGGGTCGCCACTTCGGCACTTATTGCAAAATTTTTCTTTTTATTACAACCACTTAAAAAAGTGTGTCCCGTTTTGTAGGTCGGTGTGTCCCGTTTTCATCACGCCCTCGGCATCCCATAATGATCCGCTAAAAAATCCAGTGACAAAGACAGCCCATACATACCGCCGTCACGCCCTCGTCCAACTCGTTTAGTATGCTCTGCAACTTTAACTTCATGCAAGCACACATCAACAATCAATGACTGCGCCGAATACGGCAAAGACCTCAAAGCCCTGACAAAACTACTCCAGCACAACGCCTGATGCTCTGACATTTCCCGCTTGGCCCCACCACCATCAACACGCACAGTCATGCCCACGACCTGCACAGGCGAACGCCCCGCGCTGTACCACGTCTGATACAGCCTATCACCAGCCTCCCATTGGCGATGTGTAATATTCCCCCGCACTCTGTACCGATCTATCAACCGCTGATCTGTGACACGATGCGCGAACACTCCGGCTTGCTCTGTGAGAATGCCGCTCTCGATAACCCTGCCCTGTTTACGCTGCCACTTGATGAGGCGATCTTCGCTTGCTTTGGTCATGCGCTTACTTCCCCTCCAGCAGTCCGACGCCACCAAACAAAGCGGCAGCAAGAAAAATGAATGTTGTAAAATCCCAATCATCCAGCCTTGAAAAATAAATCCCCACCGCGGCAAGAATTAATACTACGAGAGCCTTACCAATCATGATCATTTAGCCCTCCGCTTTCATCAACTCGCCAAAGCTATGCAATTCGGTGTATTGCTTGATCTTGCAAAAAGCTTGATGAACTTCCACCGGGTCAACACCATGATTCCTAGTAATAAAAACAAATAGATCTTTCAGCATCTCCATACGTATTTCATCGCTTTCAGCCCCAACCCAGTCGCGCCGACAAACCCCATTGCAATTAGTCAATCTCGCCTGTTCTTTCGTTTCCTTGTCGTTCCAGTCAATAACTTCCACGGGGCCCGTTTTCTTGCGCCATAAAATTTTTGCGTTTTTTATATCGATCATTGTTACCCCCAAATCCCGTGTTCAATTTCGATGCCGTTTTCCTTAAAAGCGATATCATCAAACTTAGGCTTATCCTCTTCCGGCAACTTCCTTCTGCGCTGAATATATTTCATCAGGTTCTCGTGCCCACCTTCCCGTTCAAGCTTGGTTACGAGCTTGGCTTCTGCAATCTGCCTTGGCGTTTTTAAATCTCCGCTCTCAAGCTTCTTAACCATCCCATCCATCCAATCCACGTCATAACGCATCATCGAACATTGCTGGATCAAGGCTGTCCCGCATTCCAAACCAGCCCTTTTAAGCCACGCCTTAACCGCCCCTTCTGCATCCGTCCGTTTCAGATATTTGATCCCCTTTGCCATACTCACTAATTGAGAAAAAGTTGGGCTATCTACCCCTTTTGGCAATTCGATCTCATTTTCCGAAATTCCCCCTTTACCCTCTTCTTTTGTTATCTTGTTATCATTGTTGTTTGTGGTCGCTTGCTGGTCGCTTGCTGGTCGCTTGCTGGTCGCTTGCTGGTCACTTTGTTGGTCGCTTGGTTCTTTTTTATCTTGATATTTCTCGTAATTGTTTATTGTTATCAATGAGTAAGAGCTACTCGGCTCGATGGTCACATCGTTGGTCATTTTAAGGTTTTTAAGGGCAGTTCTGATGGATCTCTCTGAAATCAATAATTCTTGAGAAAGGGCCTTTCTTCCGGTGATTAATTGACCCCTTTTCACAGTCACGCCACGCCACTTTTTAGGCTCGTGATTTGCTTTCAAAAGAAGGTGCATAAACACGCGAAAAGTATTCGCGTCGGTATACCATTCCCACTCCACCATACGTCTATGGACACACACCCAACCATTGATCATGCCGCATATCCTTCCTTAGCCAAATTTCCAAATCTCATGTACTGTAATTGCGCCGATAGCCCCACTGTGCCGACCCTGCCCGCTCTGTTCTTACTGATAATCAAATCAGCCTTGCCGTAAGACGCTTCCTTACGAGCTTCCCAAGCCTCAATTGCCTTTAAGTCGCTGTTGTTCTGTGGCTTCTCTCGCTCTGCGTAGTATTCATCACGGTACAGAAAAGCGACTATATCGGCATCTTGTTCTATAGACCCTGATTCACGTAAATCAGATAGCTGGGGGCGCTTGTCTTCCCGTTGCTCAACAGCCCTAGAAAGCTGTGACAAGGCCAGCACAGGTATATCTAGATCACGGGCTATGGCCTTGAGTGTATTACTTATCTTGGTGACTTCCTGAACCTTGCTCTCGGCTCTGGCAGATAAAAGCTGTAGGTAATCCACAATTATGAGCTTGATGTTGTGCTTCCGCTTCATCCATCTGGCTTTTGCCGCCAGCTTTTCCACAGGAAATCCCGCCGAATTTTCATCAATGATTATGGGGAGATTTTCTATCTGCCTATAAGCATTTCGACACCGTATAAATTCATCCTCGTTAAGTCGCCCTTGGTTGATACACTCGGAATCAACCGTGGCGAGGTCAGCCGCCATTCGGTCATGTAGCATTTCAGGAGACATTTCGAGCGAAAACACTCCGACGGGTATACCGTCTGATGCGATCTTCCGCGCCATATTAATGGCAAGAGCGGTTTTCCCCATAGATGGCCTTGCCGCAAGAATGATAAGGTGTGTTTGGCATAAGCCACCCATCCGGCGATCTACATCAATAAAACCTGTTGATAGCCCCCGTATCTCACCACCTCGCTTGTATGCTTCCTCAAGACTCTTGAAGGCGCTTTGGGCAACTTCCTTTGTGGATCGTTGCTTTTTCTCGGTGCCCTTCTCAATTATCGAATATAAACGCCCCTCAAGCCCTTCTATTACGTCGCGGCCCGTCTCTTCTAGATCTATAGATAAAGCCCTTTCGGTGGCTTCTTGTGCTGCCCTGATTGCCTCGCGGCGCAAGTGCAAATCTTCAAGTTGTTCCGCATAATCTTTAATATTGATAACAGTAACCAAAAACGACTGTAATTCACCCAGATAAGCTCTAACATCAATATCGGTCAATAAAGGGTGCTGGTTAAAGTAGTTTGTCAGAGTAACGGCGTTTGCTTGCTTTCCGGCGTTTATCAAATCAGTGATAACCTGATAAATATCTGCGTGGATTTGAAAGTGAAAATGTTCAACGCGCACAGTGTCGGACACATAGTAATAGGCTTTATTGCTCGCCATTAAAGCGGCAATAAACGCCATTTCAATCTCTTCGTTATGAGGTAGTTCATTTGGATGCATCACCACCCCCAAGCATACGCTCTATCAAGTTAGCCTCAGCCTCGGCCCTGTGAGCCGCGCAACCAAGCGCGGCCCTTTCATGTTTTGTCAGGAAGTGTTTGAGCCGTTCCTTGGTTTCCCGAAGCTCTTTGGCTGTCTTCCTGTACCGATAAACTCGAATATCTAGTGCCATGGAATAAGCGCCTTTCCTTCGAGACTTTTAAGGGTGTCGCGGTACAGGGAAGCCGCCTCATATAGATTCCTCAAAGCTTCCTCGTTGTTGTTGCCGAATGCCTGTATACTGGCCTCAGTCATCAAGCGCTCAGCCTTTGGGAACGTCGCACCAGCTTCACCCCATGTCAGACTTAATGGTGTCAGCCGCTTACTCTCGGCAAGTGTTGACCGGATAAGCTCTCTGAGTTCTGCGCGGATATTGTTTTGCTTTGCTCGGTGATAGCTCTGCGCCTCGTCCCACCGCTCTATAGGCGTCTTTGTGTGTTCCGGTTTCTTGACTGGCTTTTTGCGTGTGTGAGCACGTACTGCGACGGGCGCTTGTCCGGTCATCCAGTCATAAACCCAATTCGTCACCTGAACGGCAAATTCTGGGGATAACCACTGCGCTAGATGAAGGGCGACTTTAGGATGAACCCATGTGCCTTGTTCGGCTGGGCGACCACCGCGCTTAATCTGGATTAGGTCCGTTATGGGATTTCCCATATCGTTACTGAGGGCGCAAAGATACTCGTTTGTAGAGGATAGGCGTCTGTAGTCAGCGAGTAGTTTATCAGCAGCGTTACACATAGCTGTCGCGCTGATAAACCCATCGCTTGAACGTTGGTTAATTACAGATGAATTTATGGTATGTGGAATTAAATTGGTCATTTTAAGCCCTCTTTTCGGCTGTTGAGCAACCGACACCAAAGAGCTTCTAACGACCCACTGGTGGCGGGAGGTTTAGAACCTGAAAAGAGACAGGCGGGTTTATTCCCCCGAAGGGTATTGTATTCACCGCCCTCCCACCGAAGTGAGACACCCAAATTTTGGGCACAAAAAATCCACACTTTCGGGGTGGGTATCCGCTCTTTTAAAGGTTCTAACGCCTCAAGAGGAAGACTACGCCCGATGTATATTTTTGTCAATAATGAAGAAAGTTCTGGACTCTGGTAGAGTCTATTTTGAAAACTTCCCGCTAAGGGGGAGTAAGAAAAATGGTCGAATTTGTTATTACTGCCATATTTATTGGCATCGTTATTTACGTTCTCAATGATCTCTTTGGTGGTAAAGAAAGTAACTACAGCCCGAGAAGCAGCCGTGATGAGTATAATTACAAAGGCCAAGTAAGTAGCCCCAAAACTATTGTCAACCAAGGCATGGCACCTAATAACGGCAAAGAGATTTTTAACAGTATCCCTATGCAAAGCATTGCTCGAGTTAGCGCAATTCCGGTAAGTGAAGACAGGGAGATTACCGACAATCAGCGAAATGCAATTATTGAACTTAGAATAAGACCTGATAATCTCACGTTTAGCGATGCTCATGTAATATTGAATCTTAGAGCAGTTATAAGGATACTGATCGAAAGAGTTGAGAATAAACGGACCAACGCCTTGGGGTGGTATGAAGTCGATGCCGCAATCGCATTGTGCGCGCAAGTCGCTGTTACTGAGCCAGCAATCCTTGATTATTGCAGCGACCCCAAGACGACACAGGGCGTAAAAAGTGAGCGCCTCCCCTCTGGTGAAGCCAAGAAGGCCCTTGAGGCGATTGCAGGAAGGTCTTACACCAACATTTCGAAATTGGCGGGGTATAGTTAAACCCCCACCTGTAAAGGATTCCTTGACAACTGCGGTCATATCAATATCCCCGTACTTAACCCTGACACATTAGTTTCTTCTGTATCGCATTCTGGGGTGTATGGGTTGTCTGCTCCCTGCCATGCAGGGGTTAATTTACAATCGCCACAGATACGCATTCCGACCCATTCGCTCTTAAATGTCTTCTGACAGGAAAGGCATTTGCGCTTTTTAACGGCCTCGGATAGCGGCTTAGAATGCTGACTGGTTTTTCGTGAATACCGCTCAACCTCAACCACGTCAGCGGGATTTGCCTTAAGCACAACATAGCGAGAACGATGATTGCCGAGGCACTGTATAAGACCTTTCGCCACCAGCTCCTGTATATGCCTAGGGAAAGACGAAATATCAGCCATGCCGCTTTTATTCTTAAGCTCGGTATATGAAATCTCATGACCAGGAGCGTCAACGAGAGCAGCGAAAACTTTATAGGGCGTAGGTGTTAGTTGTATCTCAGTCATCAAATCACCCCCGTAACAAGACTGGACACGCCGAAGCCGTCACCGTCGCCTGTGGGTGTGAATTGGTTGTCATCGGTCCATGCCCGGCTTGTTTTACACGCCTTGCAAATACGCTCCCCCGGCCATTCGCTCTTGAACTCGGTGCGGCACTTTAGGCACTTACGGCTTTTCTCTTGGCCCTTGTATTTGTTGGATTTCGGCTTGGCAGTGTTTAAAGGAATATGAATGCGGTCCACTTGAACAGGTCCTATCTGTACCTCATCGAGGCGCTTATTCGCGTGAACCGTTTTGTTTTTGGTCCCGCCTGTTTTCGAGATCAACCCGGCTTGACTTAGGAAGCATATTGAATTGCAAAATGCAGTTCTTGATTTCCCACTTAATTCCGCAAGCTTTTTATATCGAATTTGTCCGAGCGGAGCCTCGGTAATTAGCTTGAATAGATTGTATTCCGATCTGCGGAGGTTTGTTTTCTCAGTCATTCGGCTGCCTCCACCTCATCAACATCAAGAACAATGCAGCCAAACTCAATTGAGGTGCCGTCATCATTCCAAGCCCGTGAATCAGGATCAATCTGGACACGAACATCGAAGAACACCTTTTCGCCCTTCTTTAGCCGTCTCTTTAAGCTATGACGACCTCTGATAATATCCAGAGCGGCATACCCGCTGCTTTTGATCTTTGTCTTCGCTTTCTCGGTCATTCGGCTGCCTCTGCTTTTCTCATGTTTTCACGAGCCAAATTCATAAGCATCTTGAACTGCAAAGGCGGCATAACCCTCTTCACTTCATCTATGAAGTAGTTCTCAATACCTCTAAATTTCTTTTTGTCGCCCAGGGATTTGATTTGTCCTTGTAGGTGTTGAGCTTCTTTAGCTAGTTCCGCACGTTTAGGGTGCTTTTTAGGGAGTGCAGTCAGCTTCTCAACGACTACCTTGTAAATAGACACAAGGTTTTCTCTGCGCTCTTTGTCCGTTGGCTCACTGATTCCGTCCACAGATGTATTTCTCATCGTCATCCGCGAGACTGCGCTCTGAGCCTTTCTTGAGGCGACCTTGTACATTCACCCGCCCCTAGTCATTCTGCTAATGCCAAGTCGTATTTTTGACGTCAGCGGCATTTCGTCTATTAGCTTCTGCGTTGTGGACTGACGGAGCTTTTTCCAAGCGGCATGGATGCCCCGTGTATCTCCGGCCTTTGTCACCTCTTGAAGCCTTGCGTGGTGTTTTTTCCAGTCGTTACGTTTCACGCCGCCCTCCCATATCCTGTAATCCAGATAATCGTGTCTTCGCGGTCCTCGTATTCGATATCGACACCGCGCATTTTCCGGTCATCGTCAGTTGCGCCGATGGAAACAAGCACGTCAGAAATCGGCTTAATGAGGTTATCCACATCTGCCTTAGTTACGTGTTGATTGACCCTGATAATGAGTTTGTACGGACCTTCGATCTTATGCCTTAGCTGGCTTTTGAACTCGTACTGCAAGGCCATGATCCAAGCCTTGTATTCAGCAGTCTTAACCCTGCCTCTGCCCTTCACGTTTTTATAAGCGTTGTTCAGGCTTATGGGTTTGGCTTGAGTTGTGTATGTGGCAGAAGCAGGGGTCATTGCGCGGCCTCCGCATAACGAGCCGTTTCAGCTTCAAGAATTGCGTATCCGATCCACTCAGGCACAAGAGGGTGAACAGCGTTTCCAAGCGACTTTATTCTAACTCGCTCCATCCCAACGGATACCCCATCGCCGCTTCGTAAAATGAGCTCACCTCCAACCAATGACGCCCAAGCTCGAGAGTTTTTGTTGCTATTGAAGGCGAGTGCCTTTTTCGTGCTAATAAATGTGCTCCTGAACGAGATAAATCCTTGTAGTCCCGGGCATTTGGGGTAGGCCACGATCCAGACCCTGTCCCTCTGGTGAGGTGCACCAACGCAGGAAGCCGGTATGCAATACCATTCCGCGTCATACCCGATCTCGGCCAAGTCTGCGAGAACTCGGCCAAACCATTCGCCTGGTTGCTCGTCAGGGCCACTAAGCAAATTTGTGACGTTCTCCACGATTGCGTACTTGGGTCGAACTTCGCCAATAATTCGGCAGAGCTCGGACCAGAGGCCTGAGCGTTCCGCTTCGATGCCGGCTTGCTTTCCTGCGATACTGAGGTCTTGGCAGGGGAAGCCGCCTGTAACGATATCAACGGCAATTCCATCGGTAATAAGTTGCTTTGCGTTGACATTTCGAACGTCCCTATAGATCGGCACATCAGGCCAATGTTTTGCTAATACCTTGCGGGGGTAATCTTCAATCTCGCAGAACGCGACAGTTTCAAAGCCGCCGGTTCGTTCAAGGCCAAGAGAAAAGCCGCCTATGCCTGAGAAGATGTCGAGAACTTTGAGCATCACTCTGCAGCCTCTCGTGCGTGCACGCGTGAGCCATGTGCGGCGTGCCAGTACAAATCATAGATTTCCTGTTCTTCACGGAGAGCTTGTTGATCCTTCGCCCGATCCCTGACGACGGCCTTGATTACCTTGGGGTCTAGCCCGAATGATTTAGCCTCTGCCAACACCTCAGCTTTATCAGCATTGAGAGCTTTGATCTCGTCGTTAAGTCGCTCTAGGCGTTCGACTGAGCTTTTAATTTTATCATCGGCTATCGTCATAAAATCACTCTCAAAAAAGCTGCCGGGGCGAACACCTTTCCCCGGCATAGTCAACAGGGAGGCTGCCGTTGTTTTCGATACTGAGCCACAACGGCAAAAGGCTTAGGGTGTTCGTTAAGTGGCGCCTGAAGGGCTTTGACCAAAAACAATCCTGCGCCCGTTGGACTTATCGCCGCCAATTTCTTCAATGCGGCAACCGGGAACGAAAGTAAGAGCTTCAGAGACATTGTCGTAGTGCTGTGTTGTCACTTGGATTACACAGCCAAGGCCATCAATCTGCATGGCTTTCGTTGACTTCATCCAGCCCTCATGCTTGCTTGACGCCTTACAAATAAGCTTGAACGTGTCGCCATCCCCGTAGGTGATAAGATCGCTGACGTTCTTCTTTGCTTCGTCCACTGTCGTGTTGTGAAGGGTTTTACTCATGGCTAATTCCTTAAGTTTTTCAGAGTTAAACAGGGTAACTATTCGGCTGCGGATTTAACGCGCCTTTGTTCTCTCATTCGGCTGATATTGTCATGCACACGACCAGCCGCGATCATGAGCGTTTCAGCCCCTTTGATCAGGTCATCCAGTTCGTAATTGTCGTAGTGATTGTCATCCGCGTATTCACAGGCTTTACCGCAAAGCTCACCCAGCTTGCCGTTCAATGCCGCAAACATCCGTATAGGGTCTGTTTCCTCTGGTCCTGTGATATGACCACCTGACAACTCTGCAATCAGACCAGACAACAACGGCTCACCAGCTACGCACTCTAAATCGGCAATCACATCGGCAGGCATAAACTGCTCATGATGAACATTCAGATAATTGCTGATTGAAGTCTCATTGACTCGCGTCAAGCTAGCAGCTTCTTTTCCACCGCCAACAGCTTCAACAAGCCGCTTTGTTCTGGCGTTGATCTTCAAATAATCGGCTCTTGGTAATTGTCGCATGAATTCAACCACTTCTTATTCAGGTGACAGACTTGAGAAAAAACGCGCACTCTCCACCGCATCAGGACAAACAGCGGAGTACCAATCATGAGAAACGACGCCAACTGTATCAGACCGACGCTCGACACCATCGCCGCAGCCATGTTTAGACTCCAAGACCTTGAGGCCAGCAGCAGAGATATTGCCGATCATGTGACGGCCAACGTCGCGCGAATGGAGATCAAGCGGCTGTCTGAGTGTGAGGGTAGGCTTATGCGTCATGCGGCTGAGCTTCCGGGGTTTTTTGGGGTGTCGTAGTCGTTGAAAAACCATGCGATAGCCGCTGACCATACAAAGGCAGCGGCCTCCATAAGCGCAGATGAATAGTTGCCGTCCAGGACATCAAAGACGAACACCGAGACCCAAAACACGCAAAGAGAAAGCAAAAATATACGTATTAGATAACTCATTGGGGCATCCCTCAGTGACATTGGGTAAGAGAACGCTTACGACGCTCTTTTTCATTACGTCGCGCCTCTTCCCAAGCTTCGGGATCTGAGAACACTTTTTGAAAGGTCTCATAGGTATCGATACTGCAACCCTTGCCCTCTTCCAGCTTTTTGAAGAAGGCCCCACTATTCACAACAATTGTAGATAAGCGAGATAAGCTTACACCTTGCTTTGCACAGAAGTTTTCAGCGTCATCAATCAACTTTTGTCTAAGTGTCATCAATCTTTCCTCGGTTAATTTACCAACAATATGCGGCTTTATAACCGCAATGTCAATGTAAATTTACCGCATGACGATACTTTTTAAATGCGGTTAAATAGCCTCATGGAAAACGAACAAATGATTAGGCGTATAGATCAACGACTTGCCGATCTCGGATTATCTGAGCGAGCAGCTAGTTTTGACGCTACAGAAAAATATGATTCAATCCGGAATATCCGACGTGGGAGATCCCCTCGGATTGAGACTGTATTGGGCCTAGCGAATACACTAAAGGTCTCTGTCGAATGGCTTACGTCAGGAGAAGAAACGCCCCATACACCACCCCTCCCCAGTAACGTCGTTGCGATTGGCCGTACGCCAAATATGGACGCCGTGACAACGGTTCCAGAGATTGACGTTCGGGCGGGCATGGGTGGCGGTGGTGAAGCTGGCGTTGATTACTGGTATGACGACAACGGCAACGGCTACCAGAGGGATGCAGTCAAAGAGCAGTGGCAGTTCCCGACAGAGCACATTCGCGTCAAACTAAACACCCCACCAGAGAAAGCCGTTATCATTGAGGTTGAAGGCGATTCAATGTCCCCCACCCTACTGACTGGCGATCACGTCATGATCAATACTGGTGATACCCGACCATCGCCCCCAGGTATCTTTGCAATCAACGATGGTCTGGGGCTTGTGGTTAAGCGGTTAGAGTTTATTCCCCATTCCGATCCGCTTACTTGCCGTGTGAGTTCTGACAACAAGCACCATAACGAATACGAGCGTAGTGCTGAGGAATTACAGGTGATCGGGCGCGTTGTCTGGTTTGGGAGGCGGGTTTAAGCACGCCCTTGGTTGATTTTAATATTTTTATGATTAAATTGAGTGTAGATAATGGATTTGCCTGACTTTGGCTTTTTAGAGTTTTTTAAATCTGACGACCATAAAATAGCCGCAGTCATCATTATTTGTGTTACTCTACTCATCAGATCCTTATTTAAGACAACTTTAAAGTTTATTAAAGATGACAGGGCTGATAGGCGCAGATATCAACACGAAGATAAGTTATTGCAGCACGAAATAAAGAAAAGACAATTAGAGTTATTTGGAGAGGAGTTAAATTTAGATGATTGAATTTATTATAATCCTTGCCACAATACTAACAATCGCATCGTTTTGGCTCTGGGCTAAGTGCTGGTCTTTTGTTTTGGCTTCGCGTCAATTTCACAGAGATAAATTCTTCGAAACTGCTCACACATTAATAAGCTCTGACAGTATCACAAAGGATGAATTAAGCCGAATATCCTTTTACTCAAAAACCCTTAACCATCCCAAGTCAATGGACATTGTGATTGAGGCGTTAGATCAGGTCGTAAGGGAAAAGCGATCAGGGGGTGGTGCCGCCTCATCTGTCGCGAAAACTGAGAATAGAGAACAGTGGCTTGAAATGACAAGGCATTGGTCTTTAACGGTTATGTCTCAGCCGACCTATAAGGGCTTGGTAGCTTTTTCTTTACTGATGAAAATCACCACATTAACTGACAAAAAGCTTAACGAACCAGACATTTCAAAACTTCACGATAGCCTTGATTTGAAGGCGGCGTAGGCGGGGCGATTTCGTCCCGACCGCCAGCCTCTTTTTTTATAAATTTTATCATTCTTTTTTTCTCAGCTCTATAACTGAAATACTGAGTTTATTTAGTTTTTCTTCAATGGTGAGGGTCTGTGATCGTCATAATGAATGTTACTTTTACCCATGTTACAGGAATCGCAAAGAACTTGAAGGTTGTCTTTTTCAAGCGCCAAATCAGGAAATTTTGATATAGGCTTAATATGGTCCACAACTATTCTGTCATACTCTGGGCCGGATCCGCACAACATACATTTATTACCGTATTCTAATATCACTGAATACCTTAACTTCTTCCAATCCCACGATGCATAAAACGCCTTCATTTCCTCTCTTGTTTTCTTTGCTTCTCTGGATGCTTTTTTCTTAGCTATGGTTATTGGACACGCGCTTTCTTCCGTCCCCTCTAGCCATGCAACCATATCAGATACCATATCTCCCTGATCGTAAGCTCTGATTTCGTCACCCACATGCTCCAGCCATCTCTTATAAAGAACGCCAACGCGAACATTTCTATTTGTTGTGCGAGCGCCCTCCCTACTCATTCGATTAATTATCTTTAATTTTCCATCAAAATAATTCTTAGGATAGCCGCTTTTAGTTTTCTTTCTTGCCATCGGATTACCCTTACTTACCCAAACTAATTTAAGGCGATCAACGAATCGCTGATAGAGTAGTTATGCCTTACGTGCGGATAATTGACAACATTAATTGCGGTATTTTTACATTATTTTGTTGACGCGGCTAATTTACCGCATTACATTATCTCTATCGCAATCGAATAGAGGCCAGTCAGATGACGCATTCAATCGAAGCTACCGTACCTTTCACATGGGACTATGAGGTTGATGGTTTTTTTGTAACCAGCTTTGAGGTGGTCGCGACTGTCACAGCCGCTGATAACCGCCCTGTGATTACAGAATTGCAGATGATTGGCAGCAAGCCTTACCCAAGCAAAGAGACGTCACTGAACGATCTACCGGACACGCTAAAAGGCATTGCTTTCACGGACCTATCTAAGAACCGCCTTTTTCTGGCTGATGCTAGAGAGAACCTTGAGTATGAGGGTCACGTATTCGCTGATGAAAACTCATTCGAAAGCATGTTCGTTAAGCCGTTTGGCGACACGTTCGGAGTAGCAGCCCAATGATCGCCACCCTCGAATTCTTAGCCAAGGCATCTTTGGGCTTAACCGCCCTAATCGCCTTCTGGCTGATCATCCTTTCGTACTTAGCAGGGTTTGAAGACCCGCTTGCATTCCTCGTCCAAATTTCGGAGACAATACGTTGATGTTAAAAAAATACACCAAAGGCATCTATTGCCTTGAATCTGACAAGGTGTTGGATCACGGAACTAAAGTTCAGGTAGCCACGCGCAGAGGTAAAAAGCTGGATGTGTTGGTTTGGAAGCACCTCAAATCTGTGAATGGCAAACACTATCATAGCTACGTGCGTCAGGATGGCTTTTGCTCCAGAGAAAAACATCTAAGAAATGCCGAAAGATTTAAGCAGCGTGCGGAAAAGAAAGCTCTGCTCAGTAATGATGCTTACGAAAAATCCTTGAAGTACAGAGATTTTCTCTCGCTAGGCGAACCGATCAAGGTCGGACATCACTCTGAAAAACGACATAGGAAAATCATTGAAGACAATAGCCGCAACATGGAGAAGTCAGTTGCGCTTGATCGTGAGGCCAATGAGCTTAATGACCGTGCCTTGGGGGCCGAAGACGCAGCGGAAAAAATCTTTATGGACAGCCCGGACTGTCTGCCTCGCCTGCACAAAAAATTACAGCTACTTGAGGGGCAAAAAGAAGTGGTACGGCAGGCAAGAAAACAGGGCGATACGCCGCCGTATTTTTCTGTGAATCTCAATGCCAATATTAGAGCGGTAAAGAAAAAGCTCAAAATTGCCGTTGATGTTTGGAGCATCGACCCAGAGATACACGGAGTAGTTAGTTATGAGTGAGATTAACGGCCCTTGGCACACAGAAGAGCCATGCCACTACGAAGCATGTGAAATCTACATCTGCCATGAAAAGACAGTGTGTGACGCAACAGTAGCGGCAACCGTTGCCGATGTATCAGCCACCCATGAAGTCAACCGACAACGCGCCCAACTGATAGCCGCTGCTCCTGACCTTCTGGAAGCTTTGAAAGCATTCACCAAAATGTATGTGCAGATGATCGAAAGTGGCGATTGCGGCAATTGGAACCCTGAAGAGGACGCCGAAGTAATTCAGGCCCGCAAAGCCATAGCCAAAGCGGAAGGCAAGACCGATGCCTAGCGTTTCAAAGGAAATCAAATTGCTGAACGAGGCAGCTACTGCACTCGAACAGGGGCAAGGCTGGGGTCTGGGTTTTCTCAAGGACTTGGAGAAACGCTCGACACACTCAGAGGTCAAAAGCCTTGCTGCAAAAGTACTGGAAGAGCGTGGGGTGCGGGTGTGAGTAATATTCCTCATTCAGAACGCGTTAAATATATAGGAGCCTCAGAGGTTGCCGCTGTCTTTAATCTGTCTCCATTCCTCACAAAATTCGAGTTATGGCACAGGAAGGCAGGAAACATTGAAGAGAGCCGTCTAGATGATAACCGTACTCAGTGGGGAAATATACTAGAGCGTGCCATAGCAATGGCTACCGCCGAAAAGACAGGCTGGAATATTAATAAGGTCCATAGATACCTCACACACAAAACAATTGAAGGCATGGGCGCAAGTCCAGACTTTGAGATTATCAGCCACAACAGAGGCCCCGGCGCACTAGAGATTAAGAATGTTGATTGGCAAATTTTCAAAGAATGGCCTGATCACAAGCCACCTATCTATTATCAACTCCAATTACAGCAACAGTTATCAGTCATGGGTCGTTCATGGGGTGCAATAGCAGTTCTTATCGGCGGCAATCAACTAGAGGTCTTTGAGTACAGCAGACACGAGAAAGTCATTCAGAAGATTGAAAACGGCATTGCTGAATTTTGGCAATCCATCCGAGACAACAAAGAGCCGTCACCGGATTTCAGAACTGATGCTGACACCCTATCCCTACTCTACCGCTCAGGCGGTGGTGAGGCGATCAATATGCGCGGTGACAATTACATAAAGGAGCTTTGCGCACGTTATGTCGAGGCCTCCCAAAAAGAGAAAAATTGGACCAAGGAACGCAAAGCAGCCAAGGCCGAGATACTAACCAAGATTGGCGATGCATCCGTTGCCTTTGTTGATGATTACCGCCTGTTAGCTGGGGAGGTGAAAGACGTTGAAATTCCAGCTTACACAAGGCGCGGATACAGAAACTTACACGTATCACCAATGCAGAAGGAAGCAGCAGAATGAGCAATCTACCAGCCGTTCAAGAGAAGACAAATCAGGTGCGCAGCGTACTTGAGAAAATGAAGCCTCAGTTTAAAAATGCTTTACCCAAGCATGTAACGCCTGAGCGCCTATTGCGCGTCACCATGACAGCTATTCAAAACAACCCTAAACTACTTGAGTGTGACCGGACAAGCCTGTTCTCTGCGATTATGTCCTGCGCTCAGTTGGGTTTGGTTCCTGACGGCATTCTAGGACAAGCTTACATGATTCCCTTCAAAGTGCGTGGGCAAATGCGCTGTCAGTTTATACCGGGTTACAAAGGGCTTCTCACCCTAGCTCGTAACTCTGGTGAGGTGCAGAGCATTCAGGCTCAAGCGGTTCATGAGAATGACGAGTTTGAGTTTCGTTTCGGACTTGATGAGAAACTTGAGCACATTCCCGCTCAGGGCGAGCGAGGTGAGATTACACACTTCTGGGCATGCGCAAGGTTTAAAGATGGCGGGAGCCATTGGGACGTAATGAGCCGTACAGAGGTTGAGAGTATCCGTGATGGGTCACAAGGTTATCAAGCCGCTGTCCGTTTCGCCAAGAATGGCAAAGTAAATAGCCCTTGGGTTGACCACTTCTCTGAAATGGGCCGCAAGACCGTTATTCGCAGGATTGCTAAATATCTACCTATGGACGTTCAGAAGGCCGCTCATATTGCTCAGAGCTATGAGACAGGCGAACACAGCTACATTGATACCCATGGTGAGGTCGTTGTTGAAGCGGCAATCGAGCATGAGGAAGAAGCTGTTCAGGTCGAAGATAAAAGCGCACTTGATACCTTTGCGGATGATGAAGAAAAGGAAGTCGTTGAGTTTGAACCATTTGATGCAGATGAGCCAAAACTGAACGCTGCAAAGGCCGCCGCCGAAAAAGGCGAGAAGTCACTCAACGAATGGGTTGGGAAGAATAAAGACAATCTGCCAGACGGATGGCTTGAGCACTATGAGCCTGAACTCATGAAGTTGGCAAGTTAACTGAATTACATGCCGTAACCCTTCGCTGTCTTTGTCCAGGGGAGCGGCCTTACTAAGCCTCACTACGCTTGGCTTAGTAAAACAGGCTCAAAAAAACCAGCCGAGCCGAAAAAAACCGGAGAGCGGCGGGAATAGAAACCAAGGATCACAGCAGAAGGCAATATTCCCGCCGCTCTCCAAGGAAACAAACATGTTTAAACAAATAATCGCAGAAGCAAGGCAAGAGATTAGCGGGGATTACAACCCTAAGCCTTACCGCAAAAAACGAAAGCCACGCTGTCCCCGCTGCACAGCCTACATGCAGAAGAAACGCATAGATGGTCAGAGCGCATGGAACTGTCCGAGACACGGCATTGTGCGATTTATTAAACCCAAGAGTGAGGACGCAGCATGACCGCCCCAATACAAGCCGCCCTCGCCGCTGTAGGGCGTCCACCGCTCACACCAGAGCTGGTCGAGGAACTGAGAAAAGAATGGAGGGTGAGGTGATGCTGTTTATGTACATCTTTTTTGCGGCCTTACTGCTGGCAACTATCGATCATTTGGTTGCAATGAAATCAATTAAGAGTGGAGCAAGGCCATGAGTGAGCTAAAACCGTGTCCCTTTTGCGGGAGCGAAGCTTTCGAAGATATCTGGGAAAATAAGTTTGGCGTTTTTGAGGGATCAATTGCCTGTGATTGTGGTGCGCGCAGTGAAGACCTTGAAGAAGATATGCCCTTAAATGAGGCAAAGGCTATTATTATTGAGAAATGGAACACCCGCACCAGCCCCGAGGTTGGAGAGAAATCACCCGAAGAACTTCTGAAAAGCATAACAGGACTATCCAGCGAGTATGAAATTAACGTCATATTCAGAAAGGTGATGGCCAAACAAAGACAAATCATCCAAAGCCAGCAGGCGGAGATTGAGCAATGGAAAGCTAACCATGCGGATGTGGTTGCCCGTAACAGAATCTTGTCACAGCGCGAGGATCTTCCTGTTGATCGATTGCCAGCGCATAAGGAACTTGAACGCAGCCAAGCCCGAGTAAAAGAGCTTGAGGGGGTTATAGCCGATCTTGAATCGGATATGGAGAAGATCTTCAACCACACATGCAACTACGGGAAAAACTTAGGCCATCATCTTTATCAGTGCAGAAAGATAGCAGGCACCGCCCTCTATGGGATAGATGAACCAGCACCGGAGGGTGAATGATGAACATCAATGGATACATCGTTGGCGTCTACTTCGGCAGCTCATACAAATGTGACGCCTTCCTCTCAACGAGAGACAACAAAGAACTCAGGGTTCCTCGCGATGTTGGCAAATATATCATGGGCCAGCAGGAAACGGTCAACATGCTTCAAGCCAACAACGGTGACCTTGTAAACGCCTTACAGGGGCTGATGGATTACACCAAGGGGCTTATCAAAACTCATTTTGACGATCCAAGCCGGATTGAAGAGGTCGATTGCATCGGAATTGCTGAGCAAACCCTTAACGATACTGAGGCGATCAATCAGCGGAAGCCTATTGAAACTGCCCTGAGTTTTGCCGCCTCGGCAATCAAATGTGGTGATACCTGGTCACCTTCCTGCGAGAAAGTATTTAATGCAGCATGGGACGCCTTACAGGAAGAGAGAGGGTGAGTGTGATGCACATCATTAAAGATGGCAGAGTTGTTGCTGTTAACCCGTTCGATGATCACCCCGACAAAGGAATAGGGGTAATTCGCAAATCGAATTACGACGACGAAATCACCCCTGATCAATATGAAGCACTGCGAAAAGTGGTGCCGGATGAAGTAAAAACGCGGCTCGTGCCTATTGCGACTACGGAGGGCGATAGATGATACCACCTTGTTTAACTGTTAAGCAGGCAGCCCCTGAACTTGGAGTTTCAGAGCCTACTCTACGCAAATGGATTAGTTTAGGTAAAATAGGTTTCTTGCGCTTGCCGGGTGGTGGTATTAGGCTGCGCAGAGAAGACATAGAGGTTTTCAAGGAAGACAGATGGGTCGCCCCCGTAACACAACTTTCAATTATAAACTCAAGCGTAATCGTTCCGGCTATTTCGAAGTTAAATGGACTGACGAAGGAAGAACAAAAACCGCTTCCTCCGGCTCAAAAGATCGCGAAGCAGCGGAATTATTTTTAGCTCAGTTTGTAGAACGCCAGAGAATAGCACCGCCAGAGCAACCAATTGTTAGCTTAATACTTAGCGGCTACTATGAAGAGAAGATGTTTGAAGGGCGCTCAAGCATCGAAGACATTAAACGAAATTGCACAAACATAAGTCGCCACATGGGGAAAATCTTCCCCCACCAAATCTCACAGAACACAATTAAAGATTACGCCAAGAAAAGGGGCGCGGAAGGCGTAGGTAACGCATCTATTCGGCAAGACCTCGCCACATTAAGAGCCGCACTGCATTGGGCCGAGCGTGAAAAGTGGATTATTGCACCCAAATTCAAGATGCCTGTTGCAGCCCCCGAAGCTCGCCAAGAATGGGCCACAAGAGAAGAAGTCTCAGCACTCATCAGAGAAGCAGAGCAAACCCCGCACTTGTCTCTATTCATCACCCTCGCAATTTCAGCGGGCCAAAGAAAGGGCGCAGTTTGCGATCTAACCTGGGACCGTGTTGATTTTGACAGAAATAGAATTGATTTTGGTAAGGACGTGGGCAACAAGAAAAGATCTTTCATCCCAATGAGCAAAGGCTTAAGGGAAACTCTTGAGTATTACAAACGCCTAGCAACAACCGATCATGTAATCGAGTACCACGGCAAACCCGTTAAAGATGTTAAGAAAGCTTTTAAACGTTGCGCGGATCGTGCTGGCCTTCCTCATATCACCCCGCACGTTCTTCGACACTCTGCCGCAACGTGGATTGTTATGGAAGGAATAGACAAGGCAAAAGGCGCTCGATATCTCGGCATGTCAGAAGATGTTTTTGAAAATATTTACGGTAAACATGCGCCGGATTATTTAGATAGTGTTGCGGACGCTCTAGATGTCACAAAAATAAATCATGCATCGCATGAAAAACCCTATCTAAAATTGACAAAGAATCGGAAAAGCCCTTGAAGTACAATATATATTTATCAAGCATTTACCTATAAGACCTCGGATTTGTAATCAGGGGGTTCCGGGTTCAAGTCCTGGTGGAGGCACCACTTTTCTTCCTCAAATATCAAATATCAATACGTTAGACATCATTTATACATATCCTACTGTTAAAAATCAGTGGGTTGTGTGCCATTTAGTGTGTCAGTGCTAAAGTTCGCAAAGTTCGTTAAACGTCATCCGTTCGGAAATTCTGTGTCCACTTCTTCCATAAATTGAAGAAACTATACTCATAATGTACAGTTCGTCATCTTTCTTCCCTACCCAAAATTTTTCTGCGCTTATAAAAATGACCTACCGAAAAATACTACTTACTTTATTCAGTTTAATTCTGGCAGCATGTGCAACTAATAACAAAAATACGACATTCATGGCACAGTCCCTGACTGACACATCCGAAGAAAGCCTAAGAAACAGAGGATTAATACCATTATCGGGCGAGGAAATTACTCGTCTTATATTAAATAAAACGATCACTGGTGAATATGTAAGCACCCCATCTGTTCCAATCCAAAAGCACCGTTCCCGCTGGATGGAATTTTATAACGAGGACGGATACTCAATTTATCGTTATTGCAATACAACCAGTGTTCCTGACCAATGGGATTGCTCGAACAAGCTAACGGGGCAGTGGAAAATCACTGATAATCGACTGTGCCTCAAATACAGAAAAGCAAAAACCGTCACACATTGTTTTCGCGCATATTTTGATAGTAAAAATTACATGATCGTAGCAACAACAGGAAAATCAGCTGGCTATGTTCTTGGAATAGCAACAAAAGCAATTGAAGGCTATGTTGAAGAAGGTCCTTTTATTAACTAACGCACCTCTCTTGGCATTGAGGAAGCGTTAACACCTTCATCAATGCTAGGGATAAAGGAGAAATATTCAGAACTTTCATGCTGAACTATCCTGGCCGTCTCTTCCGACAATTCATTTGCAAGCATGAACACGCCAGCAACATCACCGTCACTTTCCAGCTTGAGTTTCCGGATTTCTGTTTCCACCATCAAAGATTCGATTTGAAATTGGGCAAGACGATGCGATTCCCAAGCCCCTCTCCATCCAAAAAAACCGGACAAGGAAACACTAAGCGCACTGACTATAGCCAAGATTGTGACGAGTTTCTTTTTTGAAAGACTGAAAAGTGTTGTTTTTTTATCATCAAGCGTTGCTGAAAGGTACGCGATGAAAATAGTACAGATAATCGATAGGCCCCCGACAACCCGGAACAGAATCAACTTGGAAATGCCAAAAAACTGATACCAGTCAATTTGTTTTTGGGCATATTCCAATGCCACAAGAAAAGCCTGATTTGCTTCCTCCACACTCAATCCCCCCTATAAATTGAACATACCAAGAATGAGGCAAATCTATATAAATTTCAATAACCCGGTGGCTCTCGTATTTGTCATACCTCCGTGCAGCCATCTACTGCACATCCTTTTCTTTCAAGCTCTTCTCGTATTCTTCCCAATAATGTGGAACACTTTTTAAACGCTCTTTTTTATCCGGACCTTCAACATGTTTATCCAGATAAATTTTAAGCTCGTTAAAATTTGAAATATCGGGGACATTAAGATCGGCGAGAAAAAGATCAATCCATCCAGCCGCGTCTTTTGGTAAAACTGTTTTTTCCTTTAGGAACGACTTGAAGTCACCAGCACTCATACCGAACTCTCCTACCTATATCGTCAGTGTACCCAAACCCGGTCAGTGCCTTGATCAAAAATTATGCCGTATAATTAAACGCTTGAAAAAACTATTTTCGACAACCTTGGCCCGGACTTTTAACTGTCTTGCCTCTCCTTCTAACAGAACTTCTTTTACATTAGCTTAAGGACGAGACTTTGGGCCTGTTTTTGGGTCAGATCGGCCAAAGATTGTGGCATTTCAAACCCCATAGCTTTGGCTTGGGCAGAAAGAGCCGCTGGGCCAATCTGTCTTAGATATTCCATAGGATATTCCAACATATCCTTGACCTTGGCTTCCTCGAGCTTCTTGGCAACATCTGAACTGCTATCAACCGTCGCGGCCTTTGCCGCGTCCATCCAGTTAAGGCCGCCTGTCATGGATTTAACACTGCTTGGCATAAAGCGAACAAGGTCCGCAGCCTTTTGCCGATCAGTACGCGGATTATCCAACTGTTGCTGATAAATCAGCTTTTGTGCTTCTGGCGAGATGGAAATCTGATCTCTGTTCTTTGTTGCCTCAGCTTGCGCATCACCCACATTGTTTTTGGCTTTATTGGCCAAAAGTGCCTGTTCACGCGCCTGCTGAACATATGGATTGTTCGAAGAATTGGCCGCGGTGTTGCGATCAAACCAGGAAGAGTTCAGAAGATTGATCATGTTTTCTTTTCCATCATTAGTTTAGAAAACACGAAGCAAGATAGATGCCAATTTTTACAATCAAAAACAGAGGGGATTTTCCGCCTAACAAGCGATAAAATAGATGTAAATGACCTTCAAGAGATCTCTTTGGGCAAGTTTTTCCCCAAGCAATCATCCCAGACCGGAAGCTTTTGCTCAGCTGGTCATTTTATAACCCATAGCGTGTAAGCAACCGCGTTAGAAAATAATATCCCTATCTTACAACAGGCAGGTCACTCCAGCGCGTGGTATAGCGCGGGGAAATCATCTTCTGTCTCATTTTCCAGTCTTCATCTATGCCCGATGCTGCAAAGCGAACTGTATCGCGACCATGGGAACGGTTGAGATCATCCAGAACACGCATCAACGCCTTTGATTTCGTCACGTCCTTTTGCGTAAAAATACTCTGCTGCACCCCTTGAGCATCAACCAGTCCGCCCAGGAAGACCCCGACTTTTTGATACAGCAATCCTTTCCGATAAACCTTCCTGAGGCAATGTTCTGCTGCCTTGATCAACAGAGCCGTTTCACTGGTCGCCTCGGCAAAAGTAATACCAAAGGACTTTTTGTAATAGACCTGATCTTTACCATGCGGACTGGTCCGTAACGAAATGCTCAGCTTATTTGCCGCAAGCTGTTGTTTGCGAAGTTTTTCTCCGGCCCGTGTTGCGTGGGCCGCAACGGCTTGTTGAATAAGAGAAAACTCGCTTAGATAGCGACCAAATCCGCGGGAAACGATAATGCTTTTTCTTGGCGGCACCACCTCTTCCACCGCAAGACATGAAATACCGTTAAGCTCGTGCACCATGCGTTCAAGCACGACATTAAAACCGGATCGAATACGTTTGGGATCAGCAGACGCGAGATCAAGCGCACTATAGATACCCAGCGCCTGTAACTTTGGCGTTAATCGACGGGAAATCCCCCAGACATCATCAATAGATATCTGTTGCAACTGCGCCTTGTTATCCGGCTCAAACACAAAGACGCCGTCATAGTGACTATTCTTCTTGGCAATGCGGTTCGCGACCTTGGCCAGCGTTTTTGTAGTCGAAATCCCGACACAAACGGGCAATCCTGTATATTGACCTACTGTTTGACGAATAGACTGCCCCAGCTCAGTCAATGTCGCCAAATTGTGAACAACACCTCCCCCCGAAAAGCGAAGGAAACTCTCGTCAATGGAATAAACTTCGATCCCGGACGTAAAGCGGCTATAAATCTCGTTGACCCGGTCAGACATATCGCCATAGAGCGCATAGTTTGACGAGAACACCTTTGTACCCGTCTGGCGGAGCTTTGGCTTAATAACGTGAAAAAGGTCACCCATTTTATAGCCGAGCCTTTTGGCCTCTTCCGAGCGCGCGATTACACAGCCATCATTGTTTGACAGCACAACAATCGGGACATTTTCCAGATCCGGGCGAAAAACCCGTTCACAGGAGGCATAGAAATTGTTGACATCAACCAATGCAATCCACTGACAATGATCAGAAGTTTTGGCTTGAGAAAAGATCATATCACTAGGATTATTAATCATGGCAGGTTAGTCCAGTCTGGTGATCACACTCGTCACCACCCCCCAGATTTGTAGATCCTGCTCTCTCGAAATTTTGATTGGTTGGTATTTGGGGTTTTCTGAACACAATTGGACTCGCCCCCCGCGATCATAGAGGCGCTTGACCGTCAACTGACCATCCACCACAGCAATAACAATCTTGCCATGCCTTGCTTCCAGAGATCGATCGACAACAAGCATTCCGCCCGGCATGATGCCTGCCCCAATCATGGAATCTCCGGACACTCTCATAAAAAAAGTCGCCTCTTCGCAATCAACCAACTCGTCATTCAGATCCAGTTTCCCTTCCATATAGTCTTCAGCCGGAGACGGAAAACCAGCAGGAATTCTGAAAGCATAAAGAGGAAGCGGGAGAGATCCTCTTTTTTTCGCCCGTCCCATGCACTCAAGAGCTTCTTTTTTCATGGGTGTACTCTTATTCGTTATGCTCAACATCAAACCAAGAACAAATAGAGAACAAAATAATTATTATGTCAAGGGAAGTGACTTCTCTTTAACAGCAAGCAACAATTAAATTGTCACCCAAACCTAATTTAATTAGGTTCAACCTAAGGATAAAAACAAACCCACTCGCCAGCCAGTTGAGCATCATGATGTCAGATATTTTTGTAAACTGCCGCATTGAAACAGCGCGGATGATTTTGCGCCCCTATGCAATGGAAGATGCACCATCACTCCAGAGAATTGCATCTGATCCTAAAGTTCTTGAATTCTTGCCTGACGATCCCCTCTCTCTCGAAGAGGTGGAAGGTATAATCACCTGGTCAATTGGCTGTCATAAAAGCAATAGCAAGGAAAAACTGCATAAACTCAACCTCGCCATTCTCTCAAAAGAAACAGAGCAACTCATTGGATGGTGCGGCTTGGGACCGGCCGATTGGGATCAAAGCCTGATTGAAATTTACTACACCATTGCACCGGAACATTGGGGTAAAGGCTTTGCCACAGAGGCTGCCAGCGCCCTGAGAAACTATGCACTAAAGACAATTGAGATAAAAAAACTTGTCGGTATTGTTGCTGTTGAAAACGCTGCTTCAAACAAAGTATTGCAAAAATTAGGAATGAAATATGAGGGACAACTACATACTGTACCAACAGACTGTGATCCTTATTTTCTTGGGCAAAATCTCTATTCCTTAACGCAATAAAATCCCAAAACTTATGGATATTTAACTTAGTCTTTCCAAGACTCTCTTAGCGCGCTAAGAAGTGTTCAACACTTCATAATCAAACAGAAAATATAAATACTGCTACCGAGGAAAAAACCGATGGCTGCAAAGAAAAATCCGTTAAAATTGAACAAGTTACAACTACGAACGCTTGTACTGGCTCAGGTCATTGGGCGCGACGAAAGGCAAGCTGTACATCACCCCAACGGTGACGTGACACTGTCTCAGCTCCCCCACGCACACGGCGATCATGTGCACGTGGGTGAATTTGTCGTTTCAGCAAAGGATGCCAGCGGTTTCAGTAATCCTGCCGTTTGGGTTGCTCTCGCACGTAAAGGCTTGGTCAGAGAAGATGGGCAGGCAATTACTTTAACTGCCGAAGGTGTTTCCTATGAAACAGGTCTAGGTGATAAATTCCTAGAAAAATCAGATCACTAAAAAATCAGGAAAGCCCTGCTTTAATTAAAAATTCATTTTCCCTTAAATGAGAAACTGGCTTTTTGTTTCAAAAGATCTATCGGGAATAGTATCTATTCCCGGTTAGCAGCAGTACCACGGACATGACTACATCCAAGACAAACATGTAATGTCAAGTCGACAGAGACATGACCAGATTCAACATCTTTGATATCTTCAGATTGATATTTACCTATATCATTATCCAGATACCAGCGACCGGATTCCTCAATATCCTTGCGGGAAAGTTCGTAACGGACAACACGTTCAGAAAAACACTTATTACACTTTTTCATAGTATCCCCTTTTATAACTTTCTTATAAAACAGTACCCCATCCAAGAGCCGAAGCATAGCCTCTTTAACATGGAATATAGCTTAACATACTTAGAACATTACAAAAAACTGGCACCATCTGCCTTTGAATAATGACAATCAATCAAATACTGTCAAATCCAACGCAAGCATTTCCCCCATCCATATAGCGTGATCCCTATGATCCTTTAGATCGTCGCCAGTGTTTGGATGAATAAACACAGTCAAGCCAGCACGATTAAGTGAGACCCAGGAAATAACGTCTCCAAATTTTTCAACAGGAACAGTCAATACACAGCTCCATCTAGGGTGTGGACCGACATTTTTCTCGTGAACCCGCCCCATAGGAACTGAAAATTTGTCACGCACGTCTTCACAAATTTGTCGCGCCGAAGTCACTGTATTCTGATCAAAATAAAAATGTACATGATAATCGTATGGACACACCATAGACTGACCTTCTTTTTTATACTCCAAAATCTCACCTATCCTCATGAATAGATATTCAAACTCACCTTAACAAGGGGCGCTTTCCTTCGACCCTGCGTCAAAGAAAAGCACATCGCTTAAGAGTTTATTATAGGATATAAAGCTATTGAAGAATTAAAGTAATTACATATAGCCTATGAGATTGAGATTTTCTTGATGCTAACGCCTGCCATTTTCGACATTGCACTTACCGCTTTTGTTTCTCTATTTGTCATTATAGATCCGCTGGGCTTATTACCGATCTTCATAGGACTGACACAAGGGGCAGATGCAGCACATAAAAGAAAAATGGCCTTCAAGGGTGTCTTGATTGGCGGTGTTATTCTGGTTTTCTTTGCTCTTCTGGGGGATCGTTTTCTTGAGCTATTGGGCGTCGGTCTCCCGGCTTTTCGCATTGCCGGAGGCGTAATGCTGTTCCTGATTGCCTTGGAAATGGTATTTGATAAACGCGCCAAACGACGGGAAAACAAGGCCGAAGAACTAAAAAGTTCTGAACATCATGAAGATATCGCAGTTTTCCCCCTTGCCATTCCGTTGATTTCCGGGCCTGGGGCCATCGCAACAGTTATGTTGCTTATGAGTGCAAACAAAGAAAATATTGTCGCACAATCCGCTATTCTAATGGTTTTGGCCGGGGTTCTTCTGCTTTGCCTTACCCTCTTCTTGCTCGCCGACAAACTGGAACGCTTTGTTGGCGATACAATAACTCATATTATCTCTCGAGTTCTTGGTATTGTACTTGCGGCACTCGCCATTCAGTACATACTGGATGGCTTAAAAAGGGGCCTTCTCAGTTAATTCAATAGCCATATCAAAATACCGATGTAATGCCTCTTTAAACTTTAGAAACTTTTCCTGATTATAAATAATTTCCAGAATGGAAAAATTATAGAAACAAGCCTAAAGCTTGGCGTTAATTCATTCCCAAATGTGGTTTAGTGGGTAGGTGTTGGTGTGAAAAATTGCGTTTCTGATTGGCAGGCCCTGCTCAATGCCTTTCCTCTCCCCGTGTTTATTACTGATGAATCTCAAGTTTTCATTGCAGGAAATTCTGCCTTTGAAGATTTTACGGCACCCACCCCCCCCTTTGAAGATTTTACGGCACCCCCCCCCCCATGTAATGGATGCAAGGTTGAAAAATTACTGGAGACTTCCCTACCGCAACAAATCATCCGCGATTTAGATCGGGAAGTTTTACAAAGGGGTTCACCAAAATCTCTGGATCTGACGGTAAAAAATATCCTTGGTCAAGAACATCACATCAGAATAAAAAAAGCACTTTTTAAAATACCATCTGAAGAGCAATCATCGTATATTCTTAATACGATAGAAGATATCACGCCCCAATACAGAGCACAGCATGCGCTTGTCGACGCAATAGATTCTATCGCAGAAGCTTTTGTCATGTACGACAGCAATGGGCATCTGGAAATCTGTAATCAAAATTTCCGAAACATGTACCAATACACCAAAGAACAAGCCAAACCAGGCGTTCATTTTAAAGAACTGGGACAAATTGATATTCTTAACGGTAATGTGGCTATCGGCGATGAAAAAGGTGAAGATTATCTGGAACGGAAAGCCGCTTACAGGCGCGAGCTAAAAGGATCATTTACCGTTAAGCTTAAAGACGGCCGATGGATAAGAACAACTGACAGAGCTGTACCCGGCAAAGGGTTTGTATCTATCCAAAGCGATATTACAGCCATCAAGAATACTGAAAACACCCTGTTAAAAGCAAAAGAAACTGCCGAGCTGGCCAGCCGCGCAAAATCGGAGTTTCTGGCAAATATGAGCCACGAACTTAAAACCCCATTGAATTGTATCATTGGCTTTTCAGAAATTTTAATGTCAGAGATGTTTGGCCAACATTCTAATCCTAAATACAAAGAATATTCTGAAGCAATCAACGGATCGAGTATTCATCTATTAGAACTGATTTCAGAAATCCTTGATCAATCAAAGATCGAGCTTGGAAATGTAGCATTAGACGAAGAAGATGTTCATTTAGAAACCATACTCGATGAATGTAAGACATTGGTAAAAGAACGCAGTTCTCAGGCTAATATTGAAATAAGAATTGAATGCCCAAAAGACCTACCCTCTTTCTCACTGGATCGTCTCAAAATAAAGCAAACTGTCTTAAATCTTTTAACCAATTCAATTAAATTTACTGACCCGAATGGTACAGTACGGATAACAGCAGAGTTAACAGGTAATCAGGAATTAGAAATTAAAGTTTCTGATAACGGCATTGGCATATCCCCTGATGACTTACAATGGGTGACACAACCTTTTACTCAAGTCGCTGAAAGCAAAACCAGAAACCACGATGGAACTGGCCTTGGGCTATCAATTGCAAAATCATTTACAGAGCTTCATCAAGGAGAGCTGAGTATTGACAGTACTTTGGGACAAGGTACTGTCGTCTCTTTACGCTTTCCATCAGCAAGAACAAAAAAACTTCTGATCGCATAATTCTCGTCTGTCACTTCTTAGGAATTAATTTTCTACAGGACAATCACAGGGACCAACGATTAGGCCGTAAAATGAGTACACCATGCTAATTGCCCAAATAACCGACTTTCATGTCGGGCGTATCATTGAAACGGATAATGGACCAATTGATCTATACGATCGGCTCGTTGAAACTATTGCCCACCTATCAAATCTTAGGCCGCGGCCTGATCTGGTCGTTGTATCCGGCGACATATCAAACCACGGAAATGAAGAAGATTATATACGCGCCAAGACGTTACTAGACACAATGGCACTTCCGTATTTCGTTATGCCCGGCAATCACGACACCAGGGAAAGTTTACGCAAACTGTTTCATGACGATGGATACCTACCCAACCAAGGTACATTCCTGCAATACACAATAGAACAGTACCCATTAAGACTGATCATGCTGGACTCATTAGAAGTTGGTGCACATCACGGTATGATTTGCGATGAGCGCTTGCAGTGGCTTAATAATAAACTTACGGACGCACCTGAGCGACCAACCCTTATTTTCATGCACCATCCGCCAGCAAAATTACAGCTGCCGTATCAAGATGGCATGCGTTGTTTCAACGGAGAAAAACTAGCTAAAATCATAGAAAACCACAATCAGATACTCGGTATTGCCTGTGGTCATACTCATCGGGATAGCGTTGCAAATTGGGCCAATACTGTTTTGTTTGTCACACCCAGTGCAACATTTTCTTACCCCCTTGAATTGCGCCCCGTTGAAGATCTTACCCCAAGGTTCGAACCCGCCTGTATTCGCCTTTTTCATTGGGATAACGACACAGGGTTAGTATCTCATCTAAGTTTTGTTGGACCTTATACAAATGGCCTGACAGAGGGCGTTCCCACCCCCGCCGCAAATTAATTTCAATCCTTGCGGTGACCAAGCTTTTTAGCTTCCCCAACAAAGCTTTCATCTTCTAATTGTTCCGAGGCTGACAATGTTTGTTCGTGTGATTGAGCCCGATCATTTCCATTATCACTTTTTCCGAATATAAACCGGAAAACCTTTCGTATACCCCGGAAAATTTTGGGAACGATCCAGATAGCCAAAATCAGGAACAATGCCAAAAACGCAGCAAAAACAGCCGGGCTTAACAAAGCTGTTGCCAAGCCAACAATAACCAAGACATCTTCACCTAAGGAAACTGCTATATTGGTAAAGGCTTCCGGGGAAGTATTTAGAATGGCACGCGTACCAGCCTTCATTGAATGACTAATGGTTGCGAGTCCTCCGCCCCCCACAAATGCCATTGCCTGGGCTTCTGGACTTATATCCCCCAACAAACCAGCGGCCATCATTGCGCCGGCGGGTATACGTATAAAGGTATGAATGCCATCCCAAACGGAGTCCACCGCCGGAATTTTATCTGCAATAAATTCGATAACATAAAAAATAATGGCAATTACAATAACAGCCGGATGCTCTACAATGTCCATTGCCGTGGGTAATGCTAACTGACCGCTTGCACCTAGGATCCCCAAAATAGCAAGCGTCGCGTAGAGGTTAATCCCCCCAGCCCAAGCCACCCCCATAGCCAAAATTACGATTTCAAAAAGAGACACCAGAACTCCAATTACATTTAAATTATGTTTATCGCTTTTTTTTTATAACATTAACGAACTATATTTACTTTAAGTCATATTATACAGAGGCACAGTAACGACATTTACCATGAGATTTCTACCATGAAATCCATTACAATCTCTGTAAAGGTTGAAAGCGCAATAATTGAGGTATGCCAATTTATAACCTCAATTCTGCCACACTATAAAAATACAAAAAAGTGTCGATAAATCGATAGGAGAGAATATAACGGAACAAAATGTTCCAGCCTTAATTACAGAATTCAATGGGGGAGACGTTCAACTTGTTGGGTAATGTAAAAATATACGCCACAGAATGAACAGCTATCCCAAAGACTTCTGAATCAGCCCGAGAAATCGGCCACGCTAGGGGAGTTTTCAGCGTTGGATGATGGTGTAACAGATAGCCTGAGTGCTCAGCAACAGGCAGATTTAATGGCTCTGGTAGCCCATTCCAGAGATCGCGAGGCCTTTGTCAAACTTTTCAGGCATTTTGCTCCTCGCCTCATGTCCTATATGCGAAAACTCGGCACCGATAATAACATTACAGAAGGTTTGGTTCAGGACGTCATGCTTACTCTATGGCGCCAGGCAGAATCCTATGATCCAGAAAAAAGTTATGTCTCTAGTTGGGTTTTTGCCATTGCACGTAACCGACGCATTGATCGCTATCGCAGACAAAGACTGGTTCCTGTTGATCAAGACTATTTGCAAGGGCAACTGCACCTGCAAAATCAAATAGACGAATCTCCTGGTCAGGATCAAGACATTGAACATCAAGAAGTCGAATCCCTTCTCAAAGAGGCGATAGAAAGCCTGCCTGCTGATCAGGCAAGTTTACTGGAACTCGCCTTTTACGAAGATATGACACACAAAGAGATTGCAGAGCACACAAATCTGCCGCTTGGAACCGTAAAATCCCGATTGAGATTAGCAATTAATAAATTAAGACGCATACTTGGGCCAAGTATCTGACAATCCCTGATTTGGCTATAAATATGTCGAGATTTGATCTGATAAAAGAAATATAACTTATCAGTCTCTCGTGAAGCGCCTTATTCTGTATCTTTCGTCAGCAACAAAAGACAATAAGTGAGCGATAGATCGTCAACTGCATAGTGTTTTTCACGTAGTTGATCTAACCCCGTTATATCACCAACAGAAAGATCATCATCGCCGCATAGGAGGCCACCATCCAGAACAAGCAAATATCCAAAATCAGCGATCTCACCGTTGACAGAGATACGCTCTCCCGCAGGTATCCTGAGCAAAAACAAATAACTGGCACCTGCTGTATCTTCTTTTTCACTCACAGCCCCAAGACACAAAGCTTCGCCACCAGTCAGAACATTCCTATCCCATGAAAGTTTTGCTGGATCGCTTGGCAAAAGAGCTGTCACAGGTTCTGGTAAATCCATCAACATTTCATGTTTAGGGCTTGGAAAACTTGTAATTTCGGCAGAATCCAAAAGATCGAGAACTCTCTCTTCCATTCCCTCGGGAAGATCCTCACAAGGAATTTTATCTAACAAAGCTCCACCAAGGGCCTGTAATTTTGCTACTTGATCTCGACATTCTGCACAAAGAGAGAGATGAGCATTGATAAACAGTTCCAAGCTGTGGCTACAACTACCTGAAACATAATCTACCAAATGTTCTTCCATGGGATGATGTTGCGGTTTTGATACTGCGATTATGTCATCCCTGGATACAGATCCGGAATTGATGCCTGTCATTATTCTTGTTCTCTACGCTTAAAATTAACCAAGCCATTTATATCTTTATTAAGGCTTGAGTTATTATTACGTCACGGTCATGATTTTGGATCACAATAATGTGTCTGTATTTGAAAGAGACTGTAAATATTATGCCACAAAAGCAAGCTATGGCAAATTCGCTCTTCTGTGGCACTTCGCTGATATTGTATCCCTGACAAAACCTGTATCAACGCCCAAAAGGCTCTCTCATCTTGGACATACATATTTCAAAACCCCGAACAAACCTTATCATCTCTTTATCCTTGCTCGTCATGCTTTCCGGCTGTGGTGGTGACTATACTTGGGGGTGGCATGTTGTAGATCCGACCAAACTATCAGGACAGAACAATATTCAATTTTTACTGGGTGGGCTTCTGGGAACGATTGAAATGTCGATCGTAGCTATTCTTCTTTCCATGACAGCAGGTTTACTTATTAGCCTCCCCGGTATTTCCAGCAATAAATATCTGCGGGTAATCAATTTATTTTACGTCGCAGTTTTCAGATCTATACCTGTTTTAGTAATGATTTTATGGACTTATTACGGTCTTCCCGTCGTCTTGGGGATAGATCTCGGCTTATTTGCAGCCGGGGTATTAGCTCTGGCAATTTGCGACAGTCCCTTTCAAGCTGAAATATTCAGGGCTGGCATTCAATCGATTGATACAGGCCAGCATGAAGCAGCAGAAAGTATGGGGCTAACATATTTCCAGAAAATGAGATTGATCATACTCCCCCAGGCAATAAGAAAAATCATTCCACCACTGGGGAACCAATTTGTTTACATGCTTAAAATGTCTTCGCTTGCTTCTGTAATCGGCTATAGCGACCTGACTAGGCGTGCAACAGAACTGGTTGTGAATGAATACCGCCCGCTGGAAATATATACATTCCTTATTTTGGAATACCTAGCACTCATACTCGTTGTGACCTATTTCGTTCGAAAGCTCGAAAATCACCTTAAAAAAAATGAACGGCTTCAAAACCCAAAGGCTGAAAGGGCCTAAACACAGCCAGCTCGATTATTTAGAGTAAACTGAATAGCGCCATTGAATTTCGTTAGTACACATGAATTTCAAAGGCCACTATTACTATTGGCGACATATAGATTCAGAACGATTACAACGGGTTAGCAAGCGCCCCACCCCCGGGCCGAGCTCCAGCCCAATTTCTTGTGGCGAATTCCATTTAACCGTCCCCAAAACACGTCCACAGTGATTATGAGATATAATAATCTCACTCCCAATAGGAAGCTTGGTTTCCAGTAGAAGACGCGCACCGCAGAATGACAAATCAAGAACTTCACAATCATAACTGTTATCAAAAGCAATCAAGCGTACTTTTGTGCCAGGAGAAACCATATGACGCGGTGCTTGACGTCTATTTGTCAAACGCTGCAGAGAAACAGGGGGAACTTCTTGATACAACTTACAAAACCTTACAATAAATGCTGCTTCAGCACGACCAATCTATTTTCTTATTCTGGCCTGTCAATACAGGCAGACATAATATGATGTTTAACAAGATCAACAGTTACGGGTTTTGGCATATACCCTGAAATTTCATCAGAAAAACGTGTGTCAGATTTTTCGTAACCACTCATCATTAAAAAGGGAAGTGCCCGGGTAAGCTCTTCGGTTGATTGGCGCAAACGATTGAGCAAATCCAGCCCCGTCTCTGGCACCATGTAATAGTCGGAAATGACAAGATCAGGTTTTTTCTTTTCAATACCATCCATCGCTTCGCTAACATTTTCATAGAGAAAAATTTCACCCACGCCCAAGGATGAAAGCATCAGTTTCATCATCGATCGTACGGCCCTACTGTCATCAACCACAGCCACCTTTAATTTCTTCCAATCGTCCGCTGCCCAAGACACACTTAACCTCCAATACGGCTGAACAGGGAAACCCAAAATGAAAGAATCCAAATGTTCCCATCCAAAGTTATTTTATGGCGTGAGAATCTTAAAATTGTCCTACTGAAAAGGTCGCATTCCAGATAAATTGTATTGATAACAGAGGCAGCACCTCAATCAAACAAAGAAAAATTTTCTTTTAATTCAATACATTAACTTACAAATCAAGCGTTCAGACATAAGCAAAAACATTTTTCAACAACGTTGTGTTTTCCTAATCACGCTCTTGCGATTAAGAAGAATCGAACGACATCTTTTAGGACTTTTTTATTCTGTCCATAATTTGTTTAGGAAATTGTCGTAAGTTCATTCCGTTTCCGATAAGATCTTAAAATAAAATTCGCAGGGAGTGGTAAATGAGCCTAAGAAAATATACTTACCAGATTCAAGCTGACCCTATGTCACGGGTTGAAACTGGTGAAATTCAGGCCAAAGATCTTGAAGATGCCAGGCGTCAACTAAGGGTTCAGTTTATGATGGCCCAGTTACCTGATGACACAGAGATCGTTGATCAATCTGAACTTGATGAGAACTTGGCAAAAGAAAAGTCAGCAAAAGCCCGAGATCTCTTAAGAGTTCTTGCGGATCACCACGCCTGGATTCAAGATTCCAATCAAGGGTCCCGAGCAAATCTGAATAATTTGAACTTGTCTGACATGGTTATGCCAGGATCAAAGTTACAGAATGCCGATATGGCTGGTGCAGACTTTTCCGGGGCTGATCTGAGTGGTTCTGACCTGACAAATGCGAACCTTGTTCGGGCCAGCCTTCATGGAGCAAACCTTAAAGACGCAGATTTATCCGGGGCCGATTTAAGTGATGCAGATTTACGTGGGGCTATACTAACTGGCGCAACACTAGACGGTGTTGACCTGTGGAGAGCAAATCTAATGGGGTGCGTCATTTCGCCATCTGCCCTTCACAAGGCACTTTCTTGTAAATCTAAATAGTCTGTGCCCGCTGATGCGGGCGAGTTATAGTTTACAACGGTTGTAATGAGCGAAAACAATAAAGACCTTGGGGAATTCGCCGAACAAAAACCGGAAGAAAGATCTGTGTTCCAAGCTTTAAAGCGCGGAATACGGAAAAAATGCCCCCATTGTGGTACAGGGAATATCTTTCGGAAATATGTCACTGTTAATGACGAGTGTGCGCATTGTCACGAAGAACTAAGCCACATTCGAGCTGACGATATCCCCCCTTACTTCACCATCACAATCGTGGGGCATATTGTTGTACCCGGTGTCATGTGGACAGAACAGCTTTATTCCCCTTCCCTTCTTACGCATGTTGCAATCTGGCCCGCGCTAACCCTTGCCCTGACAATGGCTATCCTGCCCTTTGTAAAAGGTGGCGTTCTCGGCGTGTTATGGGCGCTACGCATGTTCGAAGATGAAAAGCGTTTTACCTCTGCTGCTGAATAATTCTTAGAGCCGGGATAGTTACATTGGGCTGATCTGTTTCTTATCCAGCCAACATCAGTTCCACCGATACTGGCCAACCATAAGCCTTAACGCAAGCGTACGATCATCCCTCCGGCACAATTTTCAAACCGAACACATGGCTAGATTATGATAGATTTAGCTCTAAATCTTCTTTACGATCCAAAACAAAGTTGTATATACAATATACTCAAATACAAACCTCGGAGCTTGTTATGTGGGATAGCCTTTGGATTAACTGTAATCTATGTACAATACATGACGTCGAAAATGACGCCGGATTGGGCATAATTCATAACGGAGCTATTGCCAGTACAGCTGGCAACATTGTTTGGGTGGGTGAAGCATCAAAGTTGCCCGATGCCCCGGAAAAACTGGCAAAAGAAATTAATGACCTTAATGGATCATGGATCACCCCCGGCTTGATAGATTGCCACACACACATTGTGCACGGCGGTGAGCGCATCAATGAATTTAACATGCGTCTCGAGGGGGCAAGTTATGAAGAAATCGCACGCGCCGGTGGCGGTATACGCTCGACAGTAAAAGCAACCCGCGCCGCCAGCGAGCAAGAGCTTTTTGATAAAGCAATGAAACGGGCACAGTCCCTTCAGTCTGAAGGGGTCACAGTTCTTGAGATTAAATCCGGGTATGGCCTGGACTGGGAAAATGAAACGAAACAATTACGCGTCGCCCGGCAAGTTGGTGAAAATCTGCCACTTGATGTCATCACGACATATCTAGCGGCCCACACCATTCCAGAAGAGTATCAAAATGACGGCGATGGTTATATCGATAGTATAATTGAAAAACTCCCGGACCTGGAAAAATCCGGGTTGGCTGATGCCATTGATGGCTTCTGCGAAGGGATTGCCTTTTCCCCGGCACAAATAGAGAAACTTTTTAAAGCCGCAAAAGACCTTGGCTTTAGCCTGAAACTTCACGCTGAGCAGCTCAGTGATCTGGGTGGGGCAGCCCTTGCCGCAAAATATGGCGCCAAGTCAGCTGACCATTTAGAATATGTGTCAGAAAAATCGGCCAAAGCAATGGCCGCAGCAAACTCTGTCGCGGTTATCCTGCCCTGTGCTTTTTACTTTCTTAATGAAACAAAAAAACCGCCAATTGATCTGTTTCGGGAAAACACTGTTCCCATGGCTGTTGCGACAGACATGAACCCAGGTTCATCCCCCTGTTGCTCTCTCTTACTTGCCATGAATATGGCCTGTACTTTCTTCAAGATGACGCCAACGGAAACAATGCGAGGGGTCACGTTACATGCAGCACAGGCACTGGGCCTGGAAAAAACCCATGGCAGTCTGGAAGTTGGAAAAGTCGCTGATCTGGCAATATGGGATATTACCCACCCTGCTGAACTTTCCTATCATATGGGCTTCAACCCCTTGCAAGAACTGATCAAAGGCGGGAAGCAAATTATCCAGAGATAGAATATATGCTTATTCAGGGGATCACATAACTTTCAGACGGCTTTGAAGATCCCCTACGTGTAATTCCATTTTGTGACAGTCTGGATCGAGAAAATAGAAAGAGGCCCCTTCGCTTTTATTCTCTTTCCAGACTTCAACACCAAACTCTTTGAGTTGCTGACAAAGAGATGGAAAATCATCTTCTTCAACACTAAAAGCAATATGTGTGTAATCGGGATGTGGTGTGTCCCTTGTAACAGAATCTGGTGAGAGACAAATCCAGAAAGACCCGGCTTCAAGATAAGCCCCACCCGGCCAGACCTTTACCAAATCAAGTCCGAGGATATCCCGATAAAACAGGATAGACCTATCCAGATCCTTCACGGCCAATGTGATGTGGTTTAGCCCGGTTACCTTCTTCATCGTCTTCACTCAATCATTAACAATGGCGAAACGCCATCTAACTGAAGCTTCTTTCAGCATAACTTCCTGAGTTTGAATTTCCCCCCAGCGCTCTGCGAAATCAGGATCTTCTTTGCTTTTTGCATCCACAACAATTTCCTTAATACCACTTTGGATAATTGCTCTTGAACAATCCGAACAGGGAAAATGAGTCACATAGATAGAAGCCCCGCTTAACCTGACACCCACACGCGCAGCATGAAAAATTGCATTGCGTTCAGCATGTTCTGTCCAGTCGTACTTTAGTGGTCGCGCATGGCGTTCGTCAGCATCGTCATCAACAGCACGCGGAAAGCCATTAAAGCCATAAGGACCAGGCGTATTATCCTCAAGAATAATAACCGCCCCGACCTGAGTGGATCGGTCTTTTGACCAAGTCGCAACTTCCCTGGCAAGTTTCAAATAACGTGTATCCCATTTTCCGGACATCAATGTAACCCCTTAGAAAAACCCCGCGTCACTGTAGCAGAATTAAATCCCTGAGAAACAAAAACCCATTCTTCAACTGATACTAAACATATGAAATCATCATAATTTATTCTAAATTAACCAAATAGATATAATAAAAAAACTTTATGATCCTTTCAAAATAGGTCAATTTTGTTTTTTCAATATCCATTGTTACCCAGCTTTAAAAAAAGAGCTCTTGGCTACAGCACAATAATGGCTGTTTTGACCATTTTCTTTTACTTTTTAAGCATTTTAATCGGAACAGGTCAGGAATCCTATTTCGGTGTCCCTCTTGGCGTTGATTTTCTGGCTTTTTACACAGGCGGCAGTTTTTATTTAAACGATAACCTTGATAGCGTGTATGAGCACATTTTTATACATCAACAAAGTAATCCGGTTTCAGAAATATATTTTCCAAATCAATTAACTTTTCAACAAACGATAATAGGACCCGACTTCAATAAATTAAGTCCCTTTATTAACCCACCATTCACCGCTTTATTATACGCCCCCTTTGCTTATTTTGACTATGTACCTGCCTTTATAGGCTGGACATTTTTTAATCTGGTCTTACTTTTCCTATCCGTTCTAACAATACGAAGTGAACTACCAAGGCTACAGCAATTTTCAAGCATCAAACTTTATCTTTGCTGTTTTCTTTTTTTTCCGACAATTGCCTGTTTTTTATATGGTCAGGCCGCTCCGATTATCCTGTTTATCTATTGCCTGTGTTTTAAATCACTGCGTAATGGGCAGGACTTTCGAGCTGGTTTTTTCTTGGGATTACTTTTGTTTAAACCCCAACTGGCCGTCGGCGTAGCATTTATTCTTATCCTAAAATGTAGATGGAAAGCGATAATCGGCGGTATCTGCTCTGTAACAATAGTTACCGGTTATGCCATCGTATACATGACTGACGAGCTACAAGCTTATTTTACCATATCCCCCTACCTATTTGACCTATTAAGGGCTGAATACTATCCAACTTGGGGCATTAATTCCTTTTTTGGATTTTCGGCGCTGTTACTGGACCCCGTGAGCATCACCGCAACAAACGTCCTTACGGTTATTCTGACAGTTGGCAGTCTCAGCTTACTTTTTGTTTCGTGGAATAAAAACACATGGCTGACCGATAAAGCCAGCTGGGATATACATATGGCGATAACCTTCTGCTGGGGACTACTCATTAGCCCCCATTTATATTATTATGATCTGATGCTGTTGCTTCTTCCTGCCGCGATAGTTACTCAGCACTTGCCACAGCTTTACCCCCAAAGCCCCCGAATAATATTATGGATGACTTTGGTCTGGGTAGCCTGTTATCTCGGTAGCCAGTTCACCTCTGTACAACTAAAGATCAGCAATTTATTGGAACTGCCTAATATCGGCGTCCAGTTTACCACTGTAATCGTTTTCTATTTTGGCTATCTGCTCTATAAATCAGTCACATCACCACCTCCGCAACTATCTAATTCAAATAACTCGACTTAGCTGACCCAGCGAATAAATAAACCATAAAAGTATGAGGCCCCTAATGTCTTGCTTTCCGATTTCAGATAGGTATGTCAAATCACATGCTCTGTGGCCAGCGCTTGTTATGTTGTCTTTAACTGGGGGGTATCTTCTTTATACACACATCAACCTGAGCGGATTGGTTACAGGGTCTGGAAGTGTACTTGGAGGTGACTTTCTAGCGTTCTATACTGGCGGTGTCTTTTTAAACCAAGGCATATTAAAAGATATATATTCGATAAATTCCAGCCTCCTTTTCCCACACCAGATTGATTTTCAAAAATCATTGATCAGCAAAGACTTAGACGGATATGCTCCGTTTCTGAACCCGCCATTTATGGCATTTATTTATAGTCCATTTGCCAGACTACCTTACGTTTATGGCTTAATCATCTGGCAAGTTTTTAATTTTCTTGTCCTGACTTACACGATAAATTTACTACGAAAAGAGCTTGAATTCTTTCAGCAGATTCCTCTGCATAAACTTGTTGGATGTTGTTTTTTGTTTTACCCAACACTTGGATGGTTTATGCACGCCCAAGCAACACCAATCATATTACTCCTTTATGTGCTTTGTTATAAATACCTGCGTCATGGCAATGACTTTAAAGCAGGTTTTTTCTTAGGATTAATTGCTTTCAAACCACAACTAGCCATAGCTCTTGCAGTGGTTCTTCTTCTAAAATGGCGTTGGCAAGCCCTGCTTGGGGGTGTTATTTCAGTATCATTATGGATGGGCACAGGTTTTATCTTTTTACCTGATGCTATGTTCGCTTTTCTAGAAGTAAGCCCGCAGTTCTTAGATCTTCTTCGGTCCCCTAATTATCCAACATGGGGCATTCATTCATTTTTTGGGTTTTTTGTTCTATTACTGGATCACACAAACGTACTATTATCGAATTCGTCAATCTATATCATAAGTGGAGGCACAATAATTTTATTGTATTTCCTATGGCACAAGTTTACATGGAAAAAAGATCTCGCATGGTGGGACCTTGCCATGGCAATTACCTTTATCTGGGGAATACTACTAAGCCCCCACCTTTATTACTATGATCTGATGCTTCTTTTGTTACCCGCCGCAATCGTCATAAATTTCATCGAAACAGGTAAAACCGAAAGCACCACAATGCTGTTTGGGATCGCAATAACCTGGATTGCTTGTTTTTTAAGTGGGTTTATTTCAATCGGGCAAATATTATTGTATGACAAGTATCAAATTATCGCACCAGTTTTTCAAGTTTCGACCCCAATAATCTTTTTGTGGGGGCTATCTATTTTTAACTATCTGATAAAGAGACATAAACAAGTTTACACCTAACTTATTTACGTTTTGAGCTGTCAAAATGGCAAAAACAAGGTAATCCATGACAACAGAACAAAGTTTTCTCTTCGCTCTTTTTGGCTCTGTATTCATCTTTTTGATATGGGGAAAAATCAGATATGATCTGGTTGCTTTTGGAGCACTTGTTATTGCTGTCATTGCCGGGTTCGTAACGCCTGATGATGCCTTTGCGGGATTTGGGCATCCCGCCGTTGTGATCATTGCCCTTGTTTTGATTGTATCACGGGGATTAATCAATTCAGGGGCTGTCGAGCTGATTTCAGGGCTTGTACTATCCTCTGATCGCCCCCTGCCCTTTCATATTGGCATCATGTCGGTTGTTGGTGCCGCATTGTCAGCGATCATCAATAACGTTGCTGCCCTCGCACTTTTAATGTCACTGGACCTTGAAGCTGCTGAAAAAGCCAAACGTGCTGCGGCTCTTAGCCTTATGCCTTTGTCATTTGCCACTATTCTAGGGGGCATGATCACCTTAATAGGCACCCCACCAAACATCGTCATCGCCCAATACAGAGAACGTGTTCTTGGCGAAAGCTTTAACATGTTCGACTTTGCCCCTGTTGGGTTATGTGTTGCCTTTGCTGGTATCGTTTTTGTCGCCCTGATTGGTTGGCGATTAATCCCCACCCGTGATCGTCCAGGAACTATTCGAAGTGCAGATGACACAGATCTGTTTGTTGCCGAAGCGCAAGTTCCTGAAGATTCAAAATCTATCGGTTCCCGTGTCAGAGATCTTTACACTCTTGCAGGTGAACATGACATCACAGTTCTTGGCCTTGTCCGGAGAGGCCGACGATTACCCGGTTTTGCCCGCTATGAAGAAATCCGTGTTGGAGATCATCTGGTTCTGGAAGGTGACCCCAAATCCATCGAATCATTTCTTGGCCTAGCACAACTGGATTTTGCAGGAAAAGACAAACATGATGTGGGTTTAACAAGCTCTTCGTTGAAACTAACAGAAGTTATTGTTCCAGATGGTGCGAGAATAGAAGGAAAATCCAGTAACAGTTTAAAGCTTCTCTCTCGACATGGTGTGACTCTATTGGGTGTTTCAAGACAAGGAAAACGCTTTAGAGAACGTGTAAGAAAGCTCACCATACAAAGTGGTGATATGTTACTTTTACTTGGTCCCGAAGATCGTCTCACAGAAGTCACAAAATGGCTCGGCGTTCTCCCGCTTGCCGAAAAACAACATTCCATAATACAAAGGAAAAAGGCTTCAATGACCATTGGCCTTTTCCTTGGTGCAATTGCCCTGTCTGTCGCTGGTTTGGTTTATCTTCCCGTTGCGCTCGCAGGCTGTGTTATTGCATTTGCTGCTTTGGGGATCGTATCCGGGCGCGAAGTTTATGAAAGTGTCGAATGGAAAGTCATCGTTCTTCTTGCTTCTCTTATTCCCCTTGGCATTGCCTTGGAAAACTCTGGCGGTACTAAACTTATTGCCGAATTGATTGTGGCCCAAACATCTGGCTGGCCTCATTGGGCCATTCTGACGGTTTTGATTATTGTTACAATGACCCTGTCAGACTTCCTCAACAATGTGGCCACAGCTTTAATTGCCGCCCCCATAGGACTGGATGTCGCCAATGCTATTGGTGCCTCACCTGATCCCTTTCTTATGGGCGTGGCCGTCGCTGCATCTTGCGCCTTTCTGACGCCCATCGGGCACAAGAACAATACCATTATCATGGGACCAGGCGGGTACCGCTTTGGTGATTATTGGCGGATGGGTTTACCGTTGGAAATACTTGTCGTCATGATCTCTGTCCCTGCCATTTTATTCTTCTGGCCGCTTTAGAGTAACTTCGGAACAATTTCCCTATTTGATGTAATCTTGAAATGGCGGGAAACGCTGTATCAGACCTTTTGCACCCAGCCTTTCCATCAAAGCCATGTTTCTTTCTGGGATCTCTTCGGGTGATTTATAGCTATCCAGCACACGCCCCATTTGCCCTTCGCGAATGATATGAAGAACCGGAAAAGGAGATCTGTTTGTCCAGTTGGTAATATCTTCGCTGGGCAGGCCATCAAACTGGTAATTGGGATGAAAGCTGGCAAGCTGAAATAAACCTTCTACGCCCACCTGAACCAAAGCATCTTCTGCATAATCCAGTAAATCTAAAAAGACATCAAAATTGTCGAACCCGGTAGGAAAAATGACAAGCGATGTAGAAGCTTCGTCTTCCGAGCTTTGCTGTAAGAACAAAAGTTCACTTAGAAACATCTCTATCGCTTCTGATTGTTTCTCCTTTTCAACAATCACATAACGAATAGATTTTCGATTTCGTTCCGGGGCTGCAAAGGGGCACAGGTTTTGACCGATCACCATTACATCAACCCACAATTTAGTGAGTTCCAGTGCATTCGCAATAGTATAAGACGGATATAACTGAGACATACAGAATGTTATAGAACCAATCGTCCTCGCTGCCCAGCGACATATGAGAACAGTTTAAACAGCATTTAACAGCGCGCATAAAAAAAGCAGCGGTGTTAATTGTCAAGCACC
>NZ_LANI01000031.1 GCF_000982415.1 Kiloniella litopenaei | reverse complement strand
GGATCAAGCGCAGGACGACCGTTATCTGCACTGTACAGATCTGATACCCGCTCGTGGATAAAGCTAAAGTCAATCACACTGTCGATCTTGCGTAACAGATGATCGGCGGGAACCAAACTATCAAGCGTTACCATCTCGAGTTCGGTCTGTTCAGGGCTCGTTTTCTTTAACATAACCTATTGAATCAAAAGTCCCCGCAAATTGCGAGGACTTTGTCAGCAGTCTGAAGCGGGGACACACCCCGCTTTTTTTATCAGATCACTTTGAACAAGTTCTCGTGAATTTTATCTTATTCTGTACGTTGAATAAGGTGGTAGCCAAATGAAGTTTCTACAACGTCACTTGTTTCCCCCACGTCCATCGAAAATGCGGATTCTTCGAATTCCGGTACCATCATTCCTTTGCCAAAGTGGCCAAGATCACCCCCTTCATTGCCTGATGGGCAATCAGAATGTTCTTTGGCAAGATCCGCGAATGCAGCACCACCTTCGATCTGGCTTTTAAGGTCTTGAATTAGGGTTTGAGCTTCGTCTTGTGATCTTGTCGCTGTAGAACGCATAGAACCTTCGTACATTAACAGGATGTGCGATGCACGTACTTGATCAGACATAGTGTTTCTCCATAAAAAAAACCGCACATTATGCGGGGTGAGTTCCCCATATACATAACGTACGGTTCTAAATGATCAACGTCTGATTCTGTTTTATGTAATATTAAATTTCTGCAAGACGTCAGCCAAATCATCGCCAAAAGTCGCCCCACGGCGAATGACGCCAACGTTCATTGGTAGTTCCTGCATATCAGGGTGATCAGAAGGCAAACTGGTCAAAACAGCAACATGAGATTTTTTCGTTGATGGCATTGCCTTTAAGGCACAGGCAAGATCTGCCCCGCCTAATCGGGGCATCACCATAGATGTAATGACAAGATCCGGTTTGGTCTCGAGAATCATTGTGATTGCTTCTAATGGCTCGGTCAGTGAGGTCACGCGGTATCCGCATGCTGCGAGTTCACGCGCAACAACCTTGCCAGCTGTTTTTTGTGGAATGACCAGTAAAACTTCAGTGTTGGTAATTTCAATGTCTTCAACATTGAAGGTGATTTGGTGCGGCATAGAGCGCACGACTTCAGCAATATTTTCTGTCGGTAAAGTTTCACCATCAAGCAAGGCGGAAATTTTATCACTGTAAGTTTGAAGATCCTGAATGTGTTTGGGTTCAAGATCGGTTAATCCGGCGAGATATTCATCCAATCTATGGGTTATGGCGGCTAAACCAGGGATATTGACAGATTTTGCCTTAAACCTCAGGTTAGACGAATCTTGAGCTAAACGTTCCGCCGCTGTTTTTCCGTCCAATCCACCTGTTCGAACTTGTTGAAGGTTGACTTCCAGGCTGGATGCGACATCTCTTGCTTCGTCCAACATTTCGCTTTCAGCGAGTTTATCTGCTTCTTCTTCGCTGATAACAGAACCCGAATTCATTTTCACACACCTAACATCTTTAATTTATATATTTTGCACAAGATAAAGTGAATGGGTTAATGCTCTGCTAATATTTCCTGTAGTTCGCTGGTTTTTTTGATTTTTTAAGGGGGGGAGAGATTTTAAGATTTATCTAGAGTGCACAAATAAAAAAGCTGCCCAAATCAAATTTGAACAGCTTTTTACAAGATTGAGTTTGTTTGTTTATGAAGGTTTATTGCCGTAAAGATCTTTGGGATCAATCTCAACATTTGAGATTTCGGTACAATCCCCGTTTTCTGAAACTGAAGTATAGAAACAGCTGCGGCGACCTGTGTGACAGGCTACCCCATTTTGTTTAACTTTAACAAGAATCGTGTCTCGATCACAGTCGATGATCAGATCAACAAGATCTTGGTGTTGGCCGGATGTTTCACCTTTTTTCCAAAGTGCCTGACGTGAGCGTGACCAATAGCAAACCCGACCACTGCTGAGGGTTTTTTCTATTGCTTCCTTGTTCATCCAGGCCATCATAAGGATATCACCCTTTGTATTATCCTGAGCAATCGCGGGGATCAGGCCTTGATCATTAAATTTAAGGCTGGACAGAAGAGTGTCCAACTTGGTTTTAGACATGAGTATGGTCCCTAGAGTGATAATTTTTTAAAGCCGGCCTCTAAATCCATGATCAGATCATCTGGATTTTCCAAACCGATATGTAATCTTATCAATGGTCCCGCAGCATTCCATTTTGTCGCCGTGCGAATAGAGCTGGGGTCGCTAGGAAGGATAAGACTTTCAAAACCACCCCAACTATAACCAATGCCGTATAGATTTAAACTATCAACCATTGCGTTGACTGACGCTTTAGATGTTGGGTTGAGAATAAAACTGAATAGACCGCTAGCACCTGTCATATCGCGTTTCCAGATATGGTGACCAGGATCACTTTCCAGAGCTGGATGAAGTACACTGGACACTTCTGCGCGTTTGGCAAGCCAGTTTGCCACGGCCAATCCACTTTCTTGGTGTTGCTTTAGGCGAACGGCCATTGTTCTTAAACCGCGTTGAGCCAAATAAACATCATCAGGCCCAGAGCATTGTCCAAGGTGGAAAGTTGTCTCTTTGACTTTCTGGTAAAGTTCTTCGGTTGTAATGATTAACCCCAACATCGCATCAGAATGGCCGACGATATATTTCGTGCCAGCATGAACAGAGATATCGACGCCTAGATCAAAAGATTTGCAGAGCAGGGGGGTCGCCCATGTGTTATCCATGATGACCAACACACCTTTGTTATGAGCTGCTTTGGTTATCGCCGGAATATCTTGCATTTCAAAAGTATGAGAACCTGGTGCCTCTGTGAAAACAAGACGCGTGTTTGGACGAATGAGTTGTTCAATATCTTTGCCAATTAAGGGGTCGTAATAGGTTGTTTCTACACCCATTCGCTTTAGGACATCCTTACAGAAGAAGCGAGTTGGTGCGTAAACGGAATCAGTGACCAGAATGTGGTCACCGGATTCTACGACACTTAAAATTGCTGTCGTGATTGCTCCAAGGCCAGAAGACACTGAAAAAGCCCCATAGCCACCTTCTAATTCGGCAACAGCATTTTCCAGGGCAAAAACAGTTGGCGTGCCCTGACGTCCATAATTCATTGTGCCTTTGTCGAACTTTGTTGCAGCCCGGTGTTCCATTTCTGCTGTATCTTTAAAAAGAATGGTAGAGGCGTGATAGACGGGGGGATTAACCACGCCAAAGTTCGCCAATGGGTCCCGGCCGAGATGGGTTACTTTTGTTTCTGGTGCGTACTTATTGTTCGACATTAGGCATTCTCATATTAGGGGGATGACTTTGAATGGCAGCATCACGATTGAAGGGAGCGTTTGCAAGTAATTCTATGAAGGCGGAGAAGAAAGCAGTTGAGGCAACATTTAGAGACAGGGGGTACTTAATTAGGATTCTTTAATAGAGAAATAGATGGCGCTTTAAAGACAAAAAATCAAAAAAATAAAAAAATTAACCATATAAAAAAACTGTATGTACAATTTTTTTACAAAAAACAAAGAAAGTTTGCAGTGGGTGATATTGTTTAACATGTTGATTATTAAGTGTTTTTTTGATGGCAAGGAAAATTGTCACCTAACAAAGTAAAAAATGCTGTTTTCTGAGAGGCTTAGATAGGTTACTGATTATGCATGTTTATTGCGTTGGTGAACATTTGTATGCCGATGGAAAATAAATCGGGATGTCCTGTTTGCGACGTCTTAAACAAACAATAAACGTGTTAAACAGCAGGGAAGACACAAAAAATGAAATTCGGAAAAGTCCTGTTTGCGGCAGCAGCTGCCACAGCAATGACAACAGCAGCTCAGGCTGGTACTCTTGACGATGTCAAAGCACGCGGCGAGCTAAATTGTGGTGTCGCAACACCTCTACCTGGTTTTGCTGCTCCTAACGCAGAAAACGTCTGGGAAGGTCTTGACGTTGATGTATGTCGCGCAGTTGCAGCAGCTGTATTTGGCGACCCAATGAAAGTAAAAATCACACCTACGACTTCTAAAGAGCGCTTTACTGTTCTTCAGTCTGGTGAGATTGATCTGCTTGCTCGTAACACTACGTGGACGCTTTCTCGTGATGTTAACCTCGGCTTTGAGTTCGTTGGTATTAACTACTACGATGGTCAAGGTTTCCTCGTGAACAAATCTCTTGGTGTTTCCAGTGCAACTGAGCTAGACGGCGCGTCCGTTTGTGTTCAGACTGGTACAACAACTGAACTTAATCTGGCTGACTATTTCCGTGCTCAAGGTATGCAGTACGAAACTGTTCCAGTTGCGACTGCGGAAGAAGGCGCAAAAGTATATGACGAAGGTCGTTGTGACGTATACACAACAGATGCTTCCGGTCTGTATTCACTTCGCTCTACCTTGTCCGCTCCTGATGAGCAGATCGTTCTTCCAGAAATCATTTCCAAAGAGCCACTCGGTCCTCTCGTACGTCACGGTGACCAGCAGTGGGGCGATATCGCTCGCTGGACTCTTAACGCAATGATCATTGCTGAAGAACTAGGTATTACATCTGCTAATATTGATGAAATGTCTTCATCAAATAACCCATCTGTTCTTCGTCTAATTGGTGCCGAAGGCAACATGGGCGAGCAGCTTGGTCTAGATGCTAAATGGGCATACAACGTAGTTAAAAACGTTGGCAACTACGGTGAGTCTTTCAAAAGAAATCTTACTGATACCCTAAACATTGAGCGCGGTCTTAACGCTCAGTGGAAAGATGGTGGTCTGGTTTACGCTCCTCCAATGCGCTAAGTCGAGACATTAAAGCCTGATTTACTATGCGTAGGGCTGCCAGTATTGGTGGCCCTACCTTAGCTAAACAGGCTTTAATTTTAATAAAAATAAGCATTTAGGAGGCAGTATGTCGGCTGAAACTGCACAAAATGCCCGTGGGTCGGGTGGAGCTTCGCTCTTTTCGGATCAGCGGTTTAGATCGCTTTTCTTCCAGGCTCTTGTAATAGGCCTGCTTGGCGCATTCCTCGTATTCATTGTTTTTAACACAGCGCATAATATCGAAAAACGCGGTATTCAAACTGGTTTCGCTTTTCTTGATACAGCTGCTGGATACGACATCGCCATTTCCCCTTTTATGGAATATACGGCAACTCACACACATGGACGTGTGTTTCTAGTTGGGTTGTTAAACACTTTGATGGTTTCCTTTTTGGGAATCATTGCCGCAACAATCCTGGGTGTTTTTCTAGGTGTTTTGCGACTTTCACCAAACTGGTTAGTAAGTAGAATTGTATATTGGTATATTGAATTTACACGTAACGTTCCCTTGTTGCTGCAAATTCTCCTCTGGTATGCGGTTTTCCTAGGATTACCAGCGGTTAAGAAAAGCATAACCCTTTTCAATGATACCTTTATCCTGAACAAGCGTGGACTTATTGTACCAGAGCCTCTTCCCGGAGATGGTTTCATGCTGGTACCGGTTATGCTGGTTGTTGCCATTGTTGCGAGTATCCTTTTTGCTCGTTGGGCAAAGAAAAAACAGGCCGCTACTGGTAAGATATATCCGGTATTTATGACAAATACTGCGATGATTGTCGGTTTGCCGCTTTTGGCTTTTGCGGTGACAGGCTTTCCTCTCGATTTTGCTTATGCTGAACTTAAAGGCTTTAACTTCAAAGGTGGTGTGGTTATTAAACCTGAATTTACCGCACTTTGGTTTGCTTTGAGCCTCTATACAGCAGCATTTGTTGCAGAAACTGTTCGTGCAGGTATTCAGTCTGTTTCTCATGGACAAACTGAAGCATCTGAAGCTTTGGGCTTACGTCCTAGCTGGACGATGCGCTTGATCATTCTTCCTCAGGCTCTTCGGGTGATTATTCCTCCGATGACCAGTCAGTATCTTAACCTTACCAAAAACTCTTCTCTTGCGGTTGCCATTGGTTACCCTGATATTGTGCAGTCTTTTGGTGGTGTGACATTGAACCAGACAGGACAGGCGATTGAGGTGATTTTTGTTACGATGCTTGTGTATCTAACAATCAGTTTGCTTATTTCAGCATTTATGAACTGGTATAATAACCGCGTTCGTTTGGTAGAAAGGTAAGAGGAGCATGAGTGTAACTGAACAACAATATGCTCCTGGTGAGCATCCTGATCTTCCACCACCCCTGGGGGAAGCAGGATTAATCGCATGGTTTAGAAAGAGGCTTTTTTCGAGTGTTGGCAATACCATTCTGACACTGGTGGCTGTGTTTTTCCTTTACCATGTTTTGTCCGCCATAATTTTCTGGTCTATTACTGGTGCTACCTTTACAGGTGAAACTAAGGCTGACTGTTCACTTGGTGGGGCTTGTTGGCTTGTGATCGGAGATCGCTTCCACCAGTTTATGTACGGTCTTTATCCAACAGATCAATATTGGCGCCCAAACCTTACCTTCATCTTGATGGTAATTGCCATCGTTCCGGTATTGTTTGACAACATTCCGCATCGTGGAAAGTTTCTACTATTTTCAGCGGTATTCCCTTTTATTGCTTTTTACCTATTAAGTGGTGGTTGGGGACTTGAAACTGTTGATACTGACGAATGGGGTGGATTGTTATTAACCCTGGTTCTAGGTGTTACTGGGATTGTGGCTTCGTTGCCGATCGGTATTGTCTTGGCGCTTGGCCGTCGTTCAAATATGCCGATTGTTCGGACATTGTGTGTTTGCTTTATCGAGTTTATTCGCGGTGTGCCGTTGATCACTATTCTCTTCATGGCATCGAATATGCTGCCATTGTTCCTGCCTGAAGGTGTGAACTTTGACAAATTACTTCGTGCTTTGATCGGTGTTGCCTTGTTCTCTTCTGCTTATATGGCAGAGGTTATACGTGGCGGTCTTCAGGCTATTCCGAAAGGTCAATATGAAGGTGCAGATGCAATGGGGCTAAGTTATTGGCAGTCCATGCGTCTGATCATTCTTCCGCAGGCACTTCGCATTGTTATTCCTGGGATTGTGAACACATTTATCGGTCTTTACAAAGATACCACACTTGTATCAATTATCGGTTTGTTTGACTTGATTGGTATTGGTTTGGTTGCTGTTGCTGATGTTAAATGGCGTGGTTTGGCTCCGGAAACGTATGCCTTTATTGCGCTGTTGTTCTTCATATCCTGTTTTGCAATGTCGCGTTACAGCCTATGGCTTGAAAACAAACTTCACACTGGTCATAAAAGATAAGGAGCCCGTGGTATTATGAGTAATGCAAGTGCCAATGCCTCGAAAAAAACAGATGAAGTGGCTATCCAGCTGAACGGTGTTCACAAGTGGTATGGCCAGTTTCATGTGTTGAAAAACATTAATCTGAACGTTCAACGGGGGGAGCGGATTGTTATCTGTGGTCCTTCCGGTTCAGGTAAATCCACATTGATCCGATGTATCAACCGCTTGGAAGAGCATCAACAGGGCGATATCATCGTTGATAATATCGAACTGACAGGTAACCTCAAAAACATCGATGCGATCCGTCGTGAAGTTGGTATGTGCTTCCAGCACTTTAACCTTTTTCCGCATCTCAGTGTTCTTGAGAACTGTACTCTTGCACCAATTTGGGTCCGCAAGATGCCAAAGAAAGAAGCTGAAGAAATTGCTATGCACTATCTGGAGCGTGTTAAAATTCCAGATCAGGCCGGGAAATTCCCAGGGCAACTTTCTGGTGGTCAGCAACAACGTGTTGCGATTGCCCGTTCCCTTTGTATGAACCCACGCATTATGCTGTTTGATGAGCCTACATCTGCTCTTGATCCAGAGATGATTGCAGAGGTTCTGGATACAATGATTGAGTTGGCTGAAACTGGCATGACAATGCTTTGTGTTACCCACGAAATGGGTTTTGCACGAAAGGTTGCGGATAGAGTTATCTTTATGGATGGCGGTGAGATTATTGAGCAAAATGAACCAGAAGAGTTCTTTAATAATCCTCAGTCCGAGAGAACACAGAAGTTCTTGAGCCAAATTTTGGCGCATTGATCCTTTCTGTTTCTTATGAAAAGCGGCCTCTGATCCAGAGGCCGCTTTTTTGTTTGTGTCATTAGAGGCCTTTGTAAGGCGAATGCTGTAAAGATTACTGTTGGAATATCAATTATCAGGTAATTTATGAGGTGCATAAAATTATCCAGTTATTCTTTAGAACAAGTTCTTTAATCTCAAAGCATTTATTTTGAATACAAAAAAGCCAGCTGAATTTTTACAGCTGGCTTTTAGAGTAAAAGATCAAAAGTTTTGACTGATATTACAAATGATCTTTGTTTCTATGTCTAATCAATTACCGCTTATCTACGGGAATAAAGTCCCTTGCATCGGAGCCAAGATAAAGTTGGCGGGGTCTGCTGATTTTGTGTCCAGGATCTTCAATCATCTCTTTCCACTGCGCAACCCAACCTACGGTTCTTGCCAAGGCGAAAAGAACTGTAAACATAGATGTCGGGAAGTTCATGGCACGTAGGATGATACCGGAATAGAAGTCAACATTCGGGAATAGCTTCTTTTCGGCAAAGTATGGATCGGATACTGCTACTTTCTCAAGTTCCATCGCCAGTTCAAGGAGTGGATCGTTGATACCGAGCTCTTCAAGAACTTCGTGACAGGATTCACGCATGACCGATGCACGAGGGTCGTAGTTTTTGTATACGCGGTGACCAAAGCCCATCAAACGGAATGGATCGTTTTTGTCTTTCGCGCGTTCAATAAATTTGGGGATGTTATCTTTATGCCCAATCTGCTGAAGCATGTTCAAGACGGCTTCGTTTGCACCACCATGTGCTGGTCCCCAGAGAGATGCGATACCTGCTGCAATACATGCAAATGGATTTGCGCCACTTGAACCTGCAATACGAACAGTAGATGTTGAAGCATTTTGTTCGTGATCAGCATGAAGAATAAAGATGCGATCCATTGCACGAACAAGGGCCGGGCTTGCTTTGTACTCTTCACAAGGAACCGAGAAGGTCATATGAAGGAAGTTTTCTGCATAGCTAAGATCGTTCTTTGGATAGACAAAAGGCTGACCAATGGAATATTTATAAGCATAAGCCGCAATGGTTGGCATCTTGGCTATAAGACGGTGTGATGCGATCAAACGCTGTTGCGGGTCACGAATATCTGTTGAATCGTGATAGAACGCCGATAGAGCACCTACAACACCAACCATGATTGACATTGGATGTGAATCACGACGGAAACCGCGATAGAAATTCAACATCTGCTCGTGCAGCATTGTGTGGTAGGTAATCTGATTTTTGAATTCGTCTGATTCTGCTTTTGTTGGTAATTCACCATTCAAAAGAAGATAGCATGTTTCCATGTAATCGCTTTTAGAGGCTAGATCTTCAATGGAGTATCCTCTGTGGCGCAATATACCTTTATCTCCATCAATGTAAGTGATGGAGGAATCACAACTACCCGTTGAAGTGAAGCCGGGGTCATAGGTAAAACAACCAGATTCACTGTAAAGTTTTCTAACATCGATAACATTCGGTCCACAAGTGCCCTCAAGGATTGGCATATCCCAACTGTGTCCGGTGCGGTTGTCCGTAACGGTAACGCTATTTTTGTTGTCGGTATCTGACATATTTGGAACCTCTGCTCTTTGTTATTATTCTGGTTTGTTGCGCAGCAGCATAATACTTTTGCTACTTAAGATCAAATTGTGCGCTGCAATATTTTTGAATAATTATTTCCTCAAATTTGATCCGTAATTCTGTTAATTGATTCGTCTTTGCCAAGAATTGCCATGACTTCAAAGATCCCCGGGGAAACATTGGATCCACTGAGTGCAGCGCGTAATGGCTGGGCAACCTTGCCAAGCTTTAATTCATTTTCTTCAGCGAAGCTTTTCACTGTATTTTCCAGAAGGTTTTCTTCCCAAGTTGCTAGGTTTTGCAGGGCAGGTAAAAGATTCTTCAGGTTTTCTTTGCCTTCGTCTGACAGAAGTTTTTTGGCTTTATCGTTCAGTTGCAAGGGGCGGCTTTTAACGTAAAAAGCTGCACTTTCTGCAAGATCGATAATTGTTTTTGCTCGTTCTTTCAGGCCAGACATTCCTTTGATCAGAACAGCTTTTTGTCCTGCCGATACTGTAACCCCTTCTTTCTCGCAAATGAGGGGAGAGATAATATTTGCCAGATAGCTATCATCTGAATTGCGGATATAGATGCCGTTCAAATTCTCAAGCTTGGCAAAGTCAAAGCGAGATGGTGATTTACCAACGCCGTCTATATCAAACCATTTAATGGCCTGTTCAGTCGAGATTACTTCCTCGTCGCCATGTCCCCAGCCCAAACGAAGTAAGTAATTTCGCAAGGCTTCGGGCAAGTATCCCATTTCATCGCGGTAGGCCTCTACACCCAGAGCGCCGTGGCGTTTTGAAAGTTTAGCACCGTCTGCACCGTGGATGAGGGGGATATGGGCAAAATTAGGCAGTTCCCAGTCCATCGCTTTGAAAAGCTGTGTTTGCCTGAAAGCATTTGTTAGGTGATCATCGCCGCGGATAATGTGTGTGATTCCCATGTCATGGTCATCAACAACAACAGACAGCATATAAGTGGGGGTGCCATCAGCTCTTAGCAGAACCATATCATCAAGTTGGCTGTTGGCTACTGTGACGTCACCTTGAACAAGGTCTTTAATAAGCGTTTCGCCTTCCTGCGGCATTTTCAGGCGCACGACAGGTTTAACACCTTCGGGAGCGTCTGAAGCAGGGCGATCACGCCAACGACCATCGTATTTCATTGGACGACCTTCGGCACGCGCTGTTTCGCGCATTTCGGTCAGTTCTTCCGGGCTACAATAACAATAATAGGCTTTGCCTTCGGACAAGAGTTTCTGAGCAACTTGCTGGTGTCTTTCTGCGCGGGCAAATTGATAGGTAATTTCATCATCATGTTTCAGTCCCAACCAGTCCAGGCCATCAATAATAGCCTCGATGGCCTCGGGCGTTGAACGTTTGCGGTCAGTATCTTCAATCCGCAGTAAATATTTACCACCATGGTGTTTGGCAAAAAGCCAATTAAAGAGGGCTGTACGTGCGCCACCAATATGAAGAAATCCAGTAGGTGAAGGTGCAAAACGGGTCACGACCTGTTTCGTGGGATGGCTCATGACGATCTTCCGATAATCCAGAGGTTTTGGGTGTTAGTCTTAGCGAGGGGTATCCGGTGCCTGTGAAGTTTGGGTAAACTCTCTACCTGTATACCAAAGACTTTGTTTCGCCGGAGATGTAGCACATTGTTACCTATCTCGCAAATAGGTAGAGCCTAATTGTAGTGCTTTACCATATTATTGTTATGGTTTTTCTACATAATACCAAGATTGATACAGATAAAAGACGGACAATAATTCGAGTGAGTTGAAAAAAGATGATGTTTTTCCCTTTTGTTGTAATAAACTGACAAAAGGAGGGATTGTTTTGTGTCGTCAAAGGTTTTTACCAACGAGCAAGGTGCTTTTGCCAACTGGTTTCCTGTCTTTATCGGGGTGGGAATTGGCCTTTATTTTTCACTGCCCTTTGAACCAAGCCTAACGTTGTCGTTTGTGACTTCTCTAGGATTATGGGGGATGGTTCTAGGGGGAATTTTCTTTCATTCAGCTGCTACGTTACATGGTTTGTCTGAAGCTACATATGTACTGGTAAAGTACTTTTTGATTGCTGCTGCCCTAGCTTCCACCGGGTTTGCATCTGCAGCCTACAGAACCGATAGCGTGGCCGCGCCCATTGTTGAACGAGAATTTGGTCCCAGCTACTTCGAAGGGCGGATTATTCAAATAGAACCAAGTTCACCGGGGCAGAGGTATTTACTGGATAATTTGACCGGAAAAGCTTTCAAGTGGCTCAGTACGCCCGATATCATCCGCTTGAAGTCGAACCTGGAACAGGAAAACATCCGCGTAGGCATGCGGGTGCGGGTTCTTGCTGTTATTCAACCACCATCGCGCCCCAATATTCCCGGTGGATTTAACTATGCAAGGCATGCTTATTATCAGAAGATCGGTGCAATTGGATATATTCTTGGCAAGGTAAAGGTTGCTGAAGAGCAACCACCGAACGACAAGCAATATATCGATAATTACATAGGAATGAAGGCGGCAGAAGTTCGAAATTCAATTGTCAGAAAAGTAGGTAAACATCTGGACGGAGATCAAAAGGATCTCGTTGTGACATTTTTAACAGGACAAAAGGGGGGCCTTTCGAAAGGAACCAAAGAAGAAATCCGCGATGCAGGTTTGGCTCATCTTCTCGCCATTTCCGGGTTGCATATGGGCTTAATGGCTGGAATTCTTTTTTTTGTTATTCGCTTTATTTTAGCTTTGTTTCCTCGTGTCGCGTTGAACTTTCCAATTAAAAAGATTGCGGCAGTGGCCGCGATTGTTTTTTGTTTTTTCTATTTGTTGTTGATCAATCATCCGCTGTCAGCTCAACGGGCATTTATCATGGTCGCCGTGAGTTTGACAGCTGTCGTGCTGGATCGTAAGGCGCTTTCCATTAGAACTGTTTCTGTGGCGGCGGTATTCTTGTTATTGATCTATCCGGAAGTTTTGATTTCAGCCAGTTTTCAGATGTCATTTTCTGCTGTGTTGGCACTTGTTGCTTTTTTTGAACGCTATTCCCAGAAAAAGCCTGAGCAGAAATTTATTGGGAAACTCTTACACAACATAAAGTTAACCTGTTATTGCTCTCTTGTTGCTTCGTTAGCGACCGCACCCTTTGTTCTCTATCATTTTCACAGCCTGCCTTTGTTCGGGATTCTTGCAAACCTGGTAGCCGTTCCCTTTACGGCCTTGGTCTTAATGCCATTGGTTTTAATTTGTTATGTCCTGCTGCCTTTAGGGGCAGAAGGATTAATTATTCAGGTGTTGGGACAGGCGTTTGAGTTCTTGTTGTGGGTAGCGCGGATGGTTGCTCATATTCCTTATGGAGAATGGCGGTTAGCTGCTTTTCCTGTTTCTGTGCTGGCGATTGTAACATTTGGTGGTATTTGGCTGTGCCTTATTAAAACAAAACTCAGGTGGTATGGGGGTGTTCCTGTTTTGTTATTTGTTATTCATATCAATGTGTTTATAGAAAAACCTGATATTTTAGTTGACCCGAAAAATCAGTTAGTTGGCATTACCATAAATGATACACTGTATCTTAATAGTACAAAGCGCTCGAGATTTGTTTCACGGATCTGGAAGCAGGATCTTGCTTTGAACCATTTGAAATCCTGGGATGAGTTATCCCGTGATTACCTGAAATGTGACGCAGAATCCTGTCACCTAACATTGCAGGGAATGGTGGTTTCTTTAATAAAAGACGGTACGGCTTTTCCAGAGGACTGTAATCAGGGACTGTTTCTTATTGCGCCAAAACACCAAGTTCCCGGGTGGTGCAATAACAGGAGTAGGGTGGGCGACGATTATCCCACGCTAGGCTATTGGAAATTGAGAAAAGGTGGCGTGCATAGCATATTTCTTACAGGGGAGATGCTGACGATACACAGGGTCAGTGAATTTGTTGGCGATCGCCCATGGAATAGAGGTGATTAATACTTAAGCTATTTGTTATAAACTACCTGTAACAGATTGTTAATTATAAATTCTTAGTAGGCCGACGAGTTTGCCTTGAACTTGAACTCTACCAGCTTCGTAGGTTTTGGTTTCATAGGCGGCATTCGCTGGTTCCAACTCAATTTTGCCACTTTGACGTCTGACATGTTTGAGGGTGGCTTCTGCATTATCTACAAAAGCTACACCGATCTGACCATTTTCGACGGTGTCGCATCTTTTGATGAGTACGGTATCGCCATCAAGGATACCTGCCTCAATCATGGAATCTCCTTCGACGGTAAGTGCGTAGTGATCACCATTACCCAAAAGGTTCAGAGGGACATCAACATAGTTAGCTGGGTCACTCAGGGCTTCAATAGGTGTACCGGCTGCGATTTTCCCATAGAGAGGTAGTTGAACAGTTTCATCAGATGACTGGTTGGCTGCTTCGATGTTTTTGTTGAGCAGAGGATTGTTTTTATGGTTCAGAGCATCATGTTCCTGTTGTTGAGGTACTGGCCCCAGATCTTCAGGTAGTCTCAGTATTTCAACAGCACGTGCCCTGTGCGCAAGCCTGCGAATAAAACCACGTTCTTCCAAGGCTGTAATCAGGCGATGAATACCGGATTTTGACTTTAATTCCAATGCATCCTTCATCTCGTCAAAAGACGGTGAAACCCCGGTTCGGGTCAAATGATCCCGAATGTAAAGCAATAGCTCACGTTGTTTCTTGGTCAGCATTAAAATTCCCCCGAAATACAGACTTGAATTTCTGTAGAACAAAACAAAAACATATTTTTTGTTCTACTTTGGTTCTCGTTTCAGGTCAAGCAGTTTTACGCTGTTTCTTGTACTTAAAGCCGAATTATCTCTACCTCTGTACCTTTAGCTGCGGGCACAGCAAAGGGCGCACGGATCACAAGACAATCTGCTTTGCGGAGCAGATTTAACATTGCACTGTCCTGTCGATCAAAGGGAGTTGCTTCCAGTTGGCCGGATGAATTGGTTGATAGTCTGGCTCTTAAATAATCCTGCCGTTTATCGTTTTCTCCAAGATCGCTGGTGAGGACGGCTTTTTCTATTTGTAAAGTATCAGGGTTTCTACCGGTCATTTTCCACAGGGCCGGGCGAGCAAAAATGTAGGCACAGACCAAGGTTGATACTGGGTTCCCCGGAAGACCGATCATGGGAGTGCGCCCAAGCTTGCCAAATATCAGGGGTTTCCCCGGGCGCATCGCTATCCGCCAGAAATCAATTTCGAGACCCTGTTCCCCAAGTACAGAGCGTACAAGGTCATGATCACCTACAGACGCACCACCCGTCGTTAGCAACAGATCTGCCCCTTCAGCTCCCTTGGCCATTGCGGAAAGGGCTTCTTTGTCGTCAGGGGCAATGCCGAGCGAGATCGGTTCTCCACCACATTCGCGAACAAATGACATCAGGGCTGTTGTGTTGGAGCTAATGATCTGGTTTGGTCCCGGTGTTACGCCGGGCAGGACAACCTCGTTACCAGTGGCCAGTATCGCGACTTTCGGTTTTCGATATACCTCAAGCCAGGGATGGTTCATTGCCGCTGCAAGGGCGAGATCTCGAGCTGTGAGTGTCGTTCCTTTTTCAAGGCCGATTTGTCCTTCGCTAAAATCCAGCCCGGCGGGGCGAATATAACGGCCAGGTGCTTCACTTTGTTTAACGGTGACATTTGTATCGTCGTGGTCGGTATTTTCCTGAATGACAATACAATCAGCACCAAGGGGAACCGGGCCACCGGTAAAAATGCGAACTGCTTCCCCATCCTGTAGTTGTGCTTCATAGCTTCCCCCAGCCGGGGCTTCGCCCCTGATCTTGAGGGTAACGGGGACAGTTTGAATATCAGCGGATTTTACGGCAAAGCCATCCATGGCGGAAACATCGTTTGGTGGCTGTGTCAATCTGGCTTTAACATCTTTGGCGAGGACCCGTCCCAGAGCATCGTGCAGAGAGACGGTTTCTGGAGCAAGTTCTGTAAAACCAGCGAGGACCCGTTCTAAAGCTTCTTCAACCTGTATCATTACTCTGCCTCGTAGGTGCCTGATTTGCCGCCAGTTTTTTTGACCAATCTAATATCTGTTATCTGAATACCTTTATCGACTGCTTTACACATATCATAAATCGTCAAAGCGGCGATTGATACCGCGGTCAAGGCTTCCATCTCGACCCCGGTTTGCCCCGCGAGTTTACATGTTCCGATAACTTCAATGGCGTTGTTCTCAGGATCGAGGGTAAAGTCAACTTTCACAGATGTGAGCATCAGGGGGTGACACAAAGGAATCAGGTCGGGTGTTTTTTTTGCCCCCATGATACCCGCCAAGCGGGCGATTGCGAGAACATCGCCCTTTTTGAAACCACCTTGTTGAATAAGCTGCATTGTTTCAGGTTGAACCAATACTCGACCTTTGGCCGTTGCTGTTCTGGTGGTTTCGGCTTTGTCCGAAACATCAACCATGACAGCTTTGCCTTCTTGATCGAAGTGAGTAAGTTCATTTCCTGATGACATTGTCGTATCCAACTTTTGTGTCCGTGACTATCTATTTATTGATTAGAATTTGATAGAGAAAAAACAGACTTTTTCTCTTAAATTCACTGTTTTAGAAGATTGATTGTGGCTGCGGTAACATCTTCTTGCCGCATCAAGGATTCACCGATCAAAAAGGTCGTGGCACCAATTGCTTGCATACGCTTTAGATCTGCCGGGCTATATAAACCGCTTTCGGCGACAAGAAGTTTGTCCTGAGGAACCATTTCTGACAGCTCTTCTGTTGTCGCAATATCAACCTCGAGTGTTTTCAAGTTCCTGTTATTTACACCCAGAAGAGGGGACTTGAGCGTATCAAGAGCTCTGGTTAGTTCTTCTGCATTATGAACTTCAACCAACACGTCCATGCCCAGATCAAAAGCAAGATTCTCAAGTTCGCTTGCTTGCTGATCTTCCAGTGCGGCCATAATCAGAAGAATGCAGTCCGCGCCAAGTGCCCGGGATTCAATAATTTGGTAGGGTTCAAGCATAAAATCCTTACGCAGAGCCGGAAGGTCAACAGCAGCACGTGCGTCGATCAGATATTGATCTGCTCCTTGAAAATAAGGCTCGTCAGTCAAAACAGAGAGGCAAGTTGCGCCGCCAGCTTTATAGGCTTTGGCAAGGGATGCTGGATCAAAGTCAGCTCGGATAAGGCCTTTGCTTGGTGATGCCTTTTTGATCTCGCTGATCAAGCCATACTTGCCTTGCTCGTACTTGGCCTTCAGGGCTTTGTAAAAGCCGCGTGGTGTATCCTGAGCGGCTGCCTTTGCCTCCAACTCTGAAAGGGAGATTTTTTCTTTTCTAGCCCGGATAAAATCGAGCTTATCATCACAAATGCGTTTTAAAACATCACTCACTGAGTTGTTTCCTCGTTCGTATATGAAGCCAAACCATCAAGCTTTGCGAGTGCTGCACCGCTATCTATTGATTTTGCTGCGATCACGGCACCTTCTTTGAGGTCATCGGTTAATCCTGCGACGATGAGTGCGCCGGCTGAATTCAGGACAACAGCATCGCGGTAAGCATTCTTTTTACCACCAAGCATTTCGCGCATTGCCTTGGCATTAAAAGCTGCATCACCACCAATAATCTCTTCTATAGGGGATCTTTCCAACCCAGCCATTTCAGGAATTATCTCAAAGTTCCTGATCTGTCCTTGATCCAGCTCAGAAATATAACTGAGGCCGGAAATTGATAGTTCGTCCAGGCCTTCAGCACCATGTACAACCCAGGCTTTTTCATGTCCTATGGCTTTTAATACCTGTGCCAGTGGTTCAACCCATTCCCGTCCGAAAACGCCCGTAATCTGGCGGGTTACCTTTCCGGGGTTTGAGAGAGGACCTAAAAGATTGAAGATCGTTCGGGTGCCGAGTTCAGCCCGTGTAGGGCCAACATGACGCATGGCAGAATGATATAGCGGGGCTGCTAGAAAAGCTGTGCCATTTTCAGCCAAGGCTTTTTCAACGGCATCAACATTTGCTTCAAGGCCGATGCCCAATGCCCCTAAAACATCAGATGCACCACTTTTAGAGGAAGCTGCTCTGTTCCCGTGTTTTGCAACGATGGCTCCGGCACCTGCGACAACAAAAGCTGTGGCCGTTGAAACGTTGAGTGTACCTTTTGCATCACCCCCGGTACCACAGACATCAATGGCACCTTCTGGGGCTTTAATGGTTAGCATTTTGCTGCGCATAGAGCGTGCTGCGCCTGTTATTTCATCGACGGTCTCGCCTTTGACACGCAAGCTCATCAAGAAACCGGCAACCTGTGCGGAAGTGGCTTCACCTGTCATCAGAAGATCAAAGGCTTTTTCCGATTGTTCGGCAGTTAAACTGTTGCCGTCAGCTACATAGGCGATAAATGACTTGATGTCGTTCAGTTCCCCTGACATGGAACAGGCCTCCTTATTGTTATCTATCCTGATGGATTGAACCGTTGATGTTTCTATACCGTCAGAAAGTTCTTCAAGAGATCATGGCCTTTTTCAGAGGCAATGCTTTCGGGGTGGAATTGAACGCCATGCAAGGGAAGTTCTTTGTGTTGAAGTCCCATGATGACGCCATCTTCAGTCCAGGCCGTAACTTCCAGGCAATCAGGCATGCTGTCTGGTTCAATCGTCAATGAATGGTAACGAGTAACGGTCAGTGGATCTGGCAACCCCTTAAAAACACTTTTCCCGTTGTGTTTTACGGGGCTGGTTTTACCATGCATCGGGCTTGGGGCGCGCACTACCTTGGCACCGAACGCTTGCCCTATGGATTGATGCCCAAGGCAAACGCCCAATACAGGAATTTTACCAGCGACTCTTTCAATTAGTTCTAAACATATACCCGCAGATGATGGATCACAGGGACCGGGAGAGATAACAATCCGTTCTGGATTAAGTGCAAAAACCTCATCAACAGAAATCTGATCGTTGCGTTCCACGGAGATTGTCGCGCCTAGCTCTCCAAGAAAATGATATAGGTTATAAGTAAAGCTGTCGTAATTATCGATCAGTAATAACATTTCGGCACACGGGCTTTCGCTGATTGCTACAGTTAGATTGCAAAAAGTTATAACAGCAAGATTATGTCGAAGAAATAAGGAAAAGCCTGATTCATTTTAAGATTTGATTTTTTTATAATACATATCTTGACCTTCCCGTAACTGTAAGCCTCATATTTACCGTATTCTAAAACCTAAAGTGTGTATTTATTATGTCTGAAGCCATTGAATTAACAGTTAAAGGAATGTCTTGTGCAGGGTGTGTCCGCTCTGTCGAAAGGGCTTTAACTGCCGTTGAGGGCGTTATTGCTGCATCCCCGGATTTGATGAGTAATACAGCGACGGTAACCTATGCTGGTACTGTGGATAAGGATTTATTGTTAAAAAGCCTAAGCGACAAAGGTTATGAAGCTTTTTTTACATCAGAGCCTAGTGTTGGTGGCGCGGTTAACGATCGCGACCTCGATTCAGCTTCTATTGATAAGCGGTTATTTGTTATTGCGCTACTTTTAACGTTACCCTTGGTGGGCCAGATGGTTTTTCTGCCGTTGGGTATTAATTTATCAATTCCCCCTCTGATCCAGTTTCTTTTGGCTTTACCCGTTCAGTTCTATGCAGGTGCGCGCTTCTACAAGGGAATTTGGCAGGCAGTTAGATATGGACAAAGTAATATGGATACTCTTGTCGCAATTGGCACCTCTGCGGCTTTTGGATTATCTGTTTTTATCTTGTTAGGTGATTATTCTGAGTGGATGTCCTGGTCATCTCACCTTGCGCACGAGCTTTACTTCGAAGCATCAGCTGCGGTTATCACGTTAGTTCTTTTGGGAAAGGTGCTAGAAGAGAAAGCCAAAGGCAAGACAAACAAGGCGCTTGAAGCTCTTATTCGACTTCAACCTTTGAATGCAACTGTTATTCGTGGGCAAAACCAACTAACCGTTCCAGCAATCAAAGTGTTGTCGGATGATATTGTTATTGTCAGACCTGGAGATGTTATTCCTGTAGATGGTGAAATTTGCAAAGGAACGAGCCAAGTTAACGAGGCTATGATTACGGGCGAGGCGATGCCAGTGATAAAGAATACTGGTGATCTCGTTATTGGTGGGACATTGAACGGTGAAGGTCTGTTACATCTCTCACCAACAACTCTTGGAAAAAGTTCCCGTCTATCACAGATTATTAATCAGGTGAAAACAGCGCGCAACACAAAGCCTCGAATACAAAAACTAGTCGATAAGGTCAGTGCCGTTTTTGTCCCCGCAGTATTGATTTTTTCCCTGCTGACATTCCTGGGGTGGTGGATGTTTGGAGCTGTCAGCTTTGAAATCGCAATTATAAATGCAGTTACGGTTCTTGTTATAGCTTGTCCTTGTGCTTTGGGGCTTGCCACACCTACGGCAATTATGGTTGGCAGTGGGCAGGCTGCGCGTATGGGGATTTTAGTCAAAAATGCGGATGTTATAGAAAAACTATCAAAAGCAACGACGGTGGTTTTTGATAAAACGGGAACCCTTACCGAAGGTCGCCCAGAAGTTATCGCGTCAACTTTTGTTGATGAAAAGAATGATAAAGAGATTATATCTACTGTTATTGGGCTAACAAAAGATAGTTCACATCCACTTTCAAAGGCAATTGCAGAATATTTTGATGGTAAAGCTAAGCCAAAGGAATTTAAAACAATAACAGCCGTTCCGGGGCTTGGTCTTTCGGCTGAGTTGACAGATACGACTTACTTTTTGGGAAGTGAGCGTTATATGACACAAGTTGGAGCAATGCTGAGCGGTTACCAAAACTTTATTGATACTAATCACGCATGTGGTGCGTCATTGGTTTGGATTGCGCAAAGAAATGCGACGTCAGTAAAGGATGAAGCGCCGATTGTTATTGGTGGTTTCGCATTACAGGATAAAATTAAACCCCAGTCTTTTAAAGCGGTTGAAGCTTTGAAAGCCAGAGGTGTTTCAGTCGTAATGCTTAGTGGTGATCATCAGCTCGCTGCGCAGAAAGTAGCAGAGGCGCTGGAGATAGAAAAGGTAGAAGGAAACCTTCTTCCAGAAGGTAAGTTATCTTATTTACAGAAATTGCACCAAGAAGGTGAAATCGTTGTCATGGTTGGGGATGGGATAAACGATGCCCCGGCCTTGGCCGGGGCTGATATAGGCCTGGCGATGGGCGATGGTAGTGATGTCGCAATCAATACTGCGGATGCGTCACTTATTCAGAGCAATCCCTATCTGGTGTATAAAACAATCAGAGCGGGGCAGGTGATTCACGCCAAAATTGGACACAATCTTATCGGGGCTTTTGTCTATAATGTTATTGGGTTACCGCTTGCTGCATCTGGTTTATTAAGTCCTGTATTGGCAGGTTTGGCGATGGCGCTGAGTTCAGTTACGGTTATGGCAAGCTCTTTATCACTTTATTCTTCTTTGAAACGGATTGATTGATGATGAAAATTGGTCAGGTTTCTGAAGTTTCGGGACTACCGGCAAAAACAATACGATACTACGAATCAATTGGTCTGATAGAACCTGCGGGAAGAACATCTTCTGGCTATCGTGCCTACCAGGAAAAGGATATTGAAACGCTCAAGTTTATCCAAAGAGCCCGAAGTCTCGGCTTTTCCATTAGTGAAGTGTCTGCTTTGTTAACGTTATGGAATGATCGCAACAGAGCGAGTTCACAAGTCAAAGCGCTGGCGAAACAGCATGTTGCGGACATGGATCGCAAGATAACCGAGCTGCAAAGCATGAAAGATACCTTGAGCAACTTGATTGAAAAATGTCAGGGGGATCATCGGCCTGATTGCCCTATACTGAACGATTTTGCCCAAAAAGATCGTTGAATTAATCTGGTTGAAGCGATCAGACACTGTGACAAGTTTTGTCAGTTTCTTCTGTTCACTCCTGCAAGGCTGATATACATATGATCGCTCTGATTAGAGTGGATTCATGGTAGCAAAACGCAAGACACAAAAAACAAGCACTTTGGAAAAGAAGTCAAAAAAACAAAGTTCTTCCCATCGTGGAAGTCTGTTTATTGTTGCTGGATTTCTTTTCTTTATTGCTCTTGCTGTTTCTTCTGTTCTTATTCTCCAAAAGAACAGGGATCATTCCAAGCCACCTGAACCTCAGCCACAATTAACGGAAGCCCAGGTAAAAAAGAAAGCCTTGGAAGCTGCCCCGGCGAACAAGCCACATCCGATTAACCTTGGTGATATTTCTATTGATGATACGGTTCTGGAAGATGGGCGCGCAAATGAGCGTGCCAACCTGCCGCCAAATGTAACGGTTAGTGAAGATAAAGGTCCTGTGCCCACAAAACAGGTCGAAACCTCAGAATTAACTCCCTCCCAAAAAACGCCAACTATGGAGAAAGGTTCTACCAAGCTGTCTGAGGTGCAGGATAGTGCTTCTGAAGCCTCATCAAAAGATCAGCTTTTGATTAATGACGATCAGGTTGCTGCGTTGCCACCGAAACAAAAAACGTTGGATGAGGCTGAACAGCGCACAGAATGGGTGAAGCCCGCGCGGCCTATGATCGCCGTCGTCTTGGATGATGTGGGTGTAAACAAAAGAGGGGCTGAACTTGCTATAGAGCTGCCCGGGGCAATTACTTTGGCCTTTATGACCTACGCGCCTGATGTGAAAGAAATGGCGGCCGAGGCGCGTAAAAAGGGGCATGAATTAATGTTGCATGTTCCTATGGAACCCCTTGGCTCAGCTGATCCCGGACCAAAAGCGCTGTTAACCGGATTAAGTGATGAAGAAATACTGGCCCGTCTGGAATGGGGAATGGCGCAATTTGATGGGTATATCGGGATCAATAATCATATGGGCAGCAAATTTACGGGGTGGAGACGAGGAATGGAGGTTGTCATGTCTAGAATAGAGCAGACAGACCATTTCTTTATGGATTCAAGAACCTCACCACGTAGTGTTGCGGCTTCTGTAGCAGCATCAATGGGCGTACCTGTTCTTAGACGGGATGTCTTTATCGATAATGATTACAAAGACACACTGGAAATCTTGAAACAGCTGAAACAAGCTGAACGCATTGCAAAAAAGAATGGCCACGCTATTGCAATCGGTCATCCCCATAAATCTACTGTAGAGGTTTTGCATTCGTGGATTAAAGACGCTGAAGCGCGAGGGTTTGATATTGTGCCCATTTCACAAATCATGGCATTAAAAAAGCCGAAAGAGTAAGAACTCCTCCCGGCTTTTTTTATAGAACATTTATGGGCTCTTACATGTTGTTCTTTTGTGCGGCAAAGCGTACGGCCTCTTCTGCAGAACGGATAAGAGCCCGGGCTTTGTTGTGACACTCCTGATACTCTGATTCTGGTATAGAATCAGCGACGACACCAGCGCCAGCCTGAATGTACATGGTTTGATCTTTGACGATTGCCGTACGCAAGGCAATACAGGTATCCATACCGCCACCGGCACCAAAATATCCCACAGCACCACCATAGATGCCACGACGCTCTGGTTCCAGTTCATCTATAATTTCCATTGCCCGTACCTTTGGGGCGCCGGATACGGTACCTGCCGGGAAACCTGCGGCAAGGGCATCAATCATATCAGCACGCTCGGTATCCAGCGTACCTTCGACGTTTGAGACGATATGCATGACGTGGCTATAAAGTTCAATGATCATGCGCTCGGTCACTTCGATACTGCCAACTTCGGCGACACGCCCGACATCGTTGCGGCCTAAATCAAGCAGCATTAAATGTTCTGCAAGTTCTTTGGGATCAGACAGAAGATCTGCGGCAAGTTCCTTGTCTTCAGCGGCGTTGGCTCCGCGTTTGCGTGTCCCGGCAATCGGACGGATCGTGACTTTGCCATCTCTGACGCGAACAAGAATTTCCGGGCTGGATCCGACTACAGAAAAATCACCAAAGTTCAGGAAGAACAGAAAAGGAGAGGGGTTTAACCTCCGCAAAGCTCTATAGAGAGCAAAGGGCGGAAGCTTAAAGGGTACTGAGAAACGCTGAGACAAAACAACCTGGAAGATATCACCAGCCAAAATATATTCTTTGGCGCGATCTACTATGCCGTGGAACTCTTCCCGGGTCAGGTTAGATGCTGTTTCTGGCAAAACCAAATCGCCTTCAAACGCCTCTGGTTTGTGTTGCAGGGGCGCATTGAAGTCAGCGGTTACAGCCGCCAATCTATTGTGTGCCGCTTCAAAAGCATCACGTGCACTGATGCTATCTTTTGGCCATACCGTTGTTGTGACCAGGATCTGATCTTCTACACGATCAAAGATGGCTGTAACAGTTGGGCGCAGGTACATCCCTTCGGGTAAACCTAGGGTATCAGGATTATCCGTGGGTAGGTGTTCCATTTGACGAACAGTTTCGTACCCCATGTAACCAACAATACCAGCAGCCATTGGCGGGAAGTCTTCGGGAAGATCAAATCTGCATTCAGTGACCAGTTTGCGTAAGCTTTCCAGAGCAGCGTCATTTTCATCAACAAAAGCATCTGGCGATGTCTGATATTGTCGGTTTATTTCTGCTTTTGAACCGTTACAGCGCCATACCAGGTCGGGGTCAAAGCCGATAAAGGAATAGCGTCCAATTGTGTTTCCACCTTCGACAGATTCAAAAAGGAAACTATTGGCACGACGTTCTGCCAATTTCAAAAAGGCAGAAACGGGCGTTTCCAGATCTGCAATCAAAGTCGTCCACACGACCTGTGGTTTGTGTTGATTGTAGGTTTCTGAAAACGCCTCAAATGTAACGGGATTCTTCATTGTTAGTTTGAGTGGCCATAGGGGGTGATAACCTGGTTAATTGAGGTTTGATTAATCTCAACACCAAAGTCTTTTTCAAGAGCAGATATGTACTGTGTGTAAATATCGTTTTTGTAAGAGTTTTCAATAGAGCTCTTGGTACTCTCGATCTCTTCGGTTACAGACGATAAATCGGGCTGTTCGACTGTTGATAGGCTAACAACAAGATACCCTTTATCTGCCTGGCCAGTAAGAATATCACCTTTTTCAGCTTTGTAGATATCCCTGACCAGTGCGGGGGCGAGGGCTTCACCAATGCTTGCTGAAAAACGATTTATCTCGACGCCGAACTTGATAAGCTCAGCTGATTCGTCAGTCACAGCTTGCAAAGGTGTGCCGTTTTTAGCTTCTTCGGCTAATTTATCCGCAACTGCTTTTGCTTCCTCGCTTCTTTTGTTTTCAAGCCAAGAGCTTGTAAGTTGAGCCTTAACTTCTTCCAGTGGGCGAGGTGAAGGGGGGGTGACTGAATTAACTTTAAGCAGGAAGTATCCACCATTTTCAAGTTCGGTAAGCAAGCTGTCTGAACCTGATTCCGTTTGCGCGATTATTGCGCGGAATCTGGCATCTTCGGCGAGACCAAATTGTGGCAATCCATTGCGATCAAGCCCTTCTGCGTCAATTGCTTCGTAGTTTAATATTTCTTGACCAAGCTTGTTTGCGGCTTCTTCAAGCGTAGCACCCGAAGCAATTTCATCATCCAGTTGGTTCGCAATTGAAATTATCTCATCCGTTGCAATGCGCAATGCAGCATCTTTTTTTATCTGCTCTTTTACTTCCTCAAACTGAGCTTCCCGGGCAGGAGAAATTTCAAGAACAGAAACGATATGCCATCCCAACGGAGATTTAATAGGGGCGACAACGCCTGTGTTTTCCAGATTAAAGACAGCATCCTGCAATTCTGGCAATAGATCAGAACGCTCCATGGTACCAAGATCAACACCCGCAGAACCAGTTGCTTCTGTTGCTACGGTATCAAAGTCTGCACCGTTTAAGATTTTGTTATAAGTCTCATTTGCTTTGGCTTCATCGTTGAGAAGCATTTGAACAAGCTTGCGGCGATCTGGCAGGGAGAGGCTATCTTTTTGTGCCAGAAATTCTTCCTGGATTTGATCATCTGTCAGAACAACATTCTGGGCGGCTTTTGATGGATCAAGAAAGATGTAGCTGACTGATTTATATTCCGGCGCCAGATAGTTTTGTTTTTCTTCTTCGTAGTAGGCGGCAAGCTCTGAATCTGTTGGATCTGACAGCTGAGAAAATCTGCTGTAGGGAATTTCGATATAGTCAACAATACGCTTCTCAGTTTGATAACTGTAAAGGCGTTCTGCCATTTTTTGCGGCACAGGGATCGCACCCGTGATAGCATTGTTGAGTTGTTGTCTTTCAATGTCGTTGCTTAGATCAGCAAGAAACGCAGCTTCTGAAAGGCCAGCCTGATAAAGTGTTGATTGGAAGCGTGCGGCATCAAAAATACCAGCCTCGTTTTTAAAGGCATCAATTTTCTGAATTTCTTTTTGTTGCTGCTCTCGAGAGACAGTCAATCCCATCTCGTCAGATTGCACCTGTGAAAGTGCTCGGGCAACCAAGCGGGAAATAACACGATTATCCAGACCAAGTTGTTGCGCCTCTTGTGCGTCGAGTGCACGTCCAAGCTGTTGGGAAAGTGCATTGGTTTCACGGGAAAAATCATTGGCGAACTCGGCTTGGGTAATTTCAACCTCACCAACTTTTGCAATCGTTTGATTATTGCCAAGGTTCAGGAAAATATCCTGGATGCCCCAAGCGGCAAAACTCAGGATCAATAGACAAAATAGAGCCAAAACAACAATACGTTTTAAAAGGCCTGGTTTTTTATGAGCCATAACTTACCCGTGAAATCTTTATTAAGTTTATTTCATATATGTAATCGTGCCGGGCATCTTAGGGATGGAGCAAAGACTGGGCAACAGCGTTTTTAAAGAATGTGCCCGATATTACCCCCGGCATTGCAGTGTGGTGAGTTTTTTATCCTCTTTAGTTATGATTAAGTTGCTTAATCATATTAAAAATTGTGCAAAAAATTCTACAGACTTGAAAAAATCCTGCAGTCTTGGCCTGCAGTCTTGGATTGTTGTGAACGACACTGTATAGATGTGCCCGTAATTAACAGGGAGAATCGAATATGGCGGGCAAACTTATTGCTGGTAACTGGAAGATGAACGGGTCTGTATCCTTTGCTACCGAGTTGGTGGAGGGGCTTTTGGGGAAACTGAACCAGGATTCTGTATCTGCTGATTTTGTTGTGTGCCCACCAGCGGCTTTGCTTGGTACTGTTCTCTCTTTGACAAAAAACTCTGATCTGGCTGTTGGTGGCCAGGATTGTCATGCGAATGTATCCGGAGCCCACACCGGTGATACCTCTGCCGAATTGCTCAAGAATATTGGTTGTGGATACGTCATTACTGGGCACTCGGAAAGACGCACAGACCACGGCGAAACAAATGCGGATGTTAATGCAAAAAGTGCTGCTGCACTGAGAGCAGGTCTGACCCCAATAATCTGCATTGGCGAAACCGAAGACGAACGTGTATCAGGTGATACTTTGAGCGTAATCAAGACGCAGGTTACAGAATCACTGCCTGATGATTGTGATCCGGATAGCATTGTTCTTGCCTATGAGCCTGTATGGGCTATTGGCACAGGTAAGACAGCCACGCCAGCTGATGTTGAGGAGGTTCACAATTTTATTCGTGGTCTTTTAAATGACCGTTTTGGTGAAGACGGAGCAAAAAAGATTCGGATACTTTATGGTGGATCTGTGAAACCTGCTAATGCGGCTGAACTGCTTGCTGTGTCTAACGTTGACGGTGCCTTGGTCGGCGGTGCGAGTTTAAAAGTAGAAGATTTTTGGGCGATTGGTGCCAGATGACACTGGTCATATCGATCTGAAAAGGCTAAATAGCCTGTTAAGTTTTGAATAGGCGCATGACACTACACACTCCGGGTTAGGTTTGGGGTGTGTGGTTTAGTGTTGAATAGGGATAGTTTTATCCCGGAAAGTTTGAGAGACTACTAACGATGAACAACGTCCTTCTGGTCATTCATTTGTTGATTACTTTGTCCCTTATTGGTGTCGTCCTTGTGCAGAAAAGCGAAGGTGGTGCTCTTGGAATGGGGGGAAGCGGTGCTGGTGGCGGTTCAGGCGGCTTCGGTGGTTTCCTCACCGGGCAAAGCACTGCGAACCTGTTAACCCGTACAACAGCAATCTTGGCCGCAGCTTTTATCGCTTCTAGTTTATTGCTGACAATCCTTGCAGATACGGGCCGTACAACAAGCTCTATTACAGATGGTATCACTGTTCCTGCAATTGAAACCGAGACAGAGCAACCTGTTGCTCCTCCGGTTTCAGAATAAGTTTCGGATTATTTCCGTTACGTACTATCATTGACCGGGACCAACAGGGTCCCGGTTTTGTTGAAACTGAATTAAGTGACAACGAGTTTCATGACGCGCTTTATATTTATTACCGGTGGTGTGACTTCTTCTTTGGGGAAGGGGTTGACCTCCGCGGCTGTTGGTGCGCTGCTTCAGGCGCGTGGCTACAAGGTCCGCCTTCGTAAACTTGATCCCTATCTCAATGTTGATCCTGGCACGATGAGTCCTTATCAACATGGTGAGGTTTTTGTAACCGATGATGGTGCAGAAACTGATTTGGATCTTGGGCACTACGAGCGCTATACAGGGGTATCCGCCCGAAAAAGTGATAACGTAACAACCGGGAAAATCTATTCCGAGGTTTTGGCGAAAGAGCGCCGGGGTGATTACCTAGGGGCGACTATTCAGGTTATCCCGCATATTACAAACGCGATTAAAGAGTTTGTAATGTCAGATCTTGATGATGAAGATTTTATCCTTTGCGAGATCGGTGGAACTGTTGGGGATATTGAGGGGCTACCTTTCCTGGAAGCAATTCGTCAGTTGGGGAACGAACTTGGGCGTGAGCGCAGTCTCTTTATTCATTTGACGCTGATTCCTTATCTGAAAGCTGCGGGTGAACTGAAAACGAAGCCGACGCAGCATTCTGTGAAAGAACTGCAATCAGTTGGTATCCAGCCAGATATGCTTCTATGCCGTTGCGAGCAGGATATTCCAGAAGGGGCACTTCGCAAGATTGCCCAGTTCTGTAATGTGCGTGAGACAGCTGTTATCCCGGCGCTTGATGTTGATACAATCTATGCAGTGCCTCGGGCATACCATGAACAGGGACTGGACGAAGAAGTTTGCCGTCATTTTGGTATTGAGCCTAAAAAAGAGCTCGACCTATCCCGTTGGGATCAGGTGACGCAAACAATTCGCGAGCCTGATGGTGAAGTGACGATCGGGGTTGTTGGTAAATATACTTCTTTGTTAGATGCCTACAAATCACTTGCTGAAGCGTTGGTTCACGGTGGTATTGCCAATAACGTTAAAGTTAAGATCAACTGGCTGGATTCACAGATCTTTGAAAGCGAAGGGGCTATTGAGGCTCTGGAAAACGTTCATGGTATTTTGGTGCCTGGCGGTTTTGGCGAACGTGGATCCGAAGGGAAAATTGCAGCTGCTGGATTTGCTCGAAAAACAAACGTGCCGTACTTTGGTATTTGTTTTGGTATGCAGATGGCCGTTCTTGATGCGGCGCGTAATCTAGCCGGATTAACGGATGCAAGCTCTTCAGAGTTTGGTCCCTGTGAAGAACCCCTTGTGGGGATCATGACAGAATGGGCGCGCGGCAACGAACTGGAACAACGTTCTTATGGTAGTGACCTTGGTGGCACAATGCGTTTGGGTAGCTATCCATGTACACTTTCCGAAGGTTCCAAAGTTCGCGAAGCCTATGGAGCAGAGCTTGTTGAAGAGCGTCATCGTCACCGTTATGAAGTGAACATTAACTATCGTGAAAAACTCGAGGCTTCCGGGCTTAAATTCTCTGGATTGTCACCAGATGGTAAACTGCCTGAAATCGTTGAGTTAGAAGATCATCCTTGGTTTATCGGTGTTCAGTTCCATCCAGAACTGAAATCCAGACCATTTGATCCGCATCCGCTTTTCACTTCTTTTGTGAAGGCCGCGATAGAACAGTCTCGCTTGGTTTAAATCTAGAAAAACGAACCAGGTGGTGTAAATTTATAGGGTAGAATAGGAAGTTATTTTTATGGCAGTGCATGCAGACCTTCAATCTCGACACGTTAAAGTTGGTAATATTACTTTCGGTAATGATTTACCATTCGTATTGATTGCAGGTCCTTGCCAGATGGAAGGCAGAGCGCACGCACTGGAAATGGCCGAGACGTTAACCAAGGCCTGTGAAAAGCTTTCTATTCCCCTGATTTACAAATCTTCTTTTGATAAAGCAAACCGAACCAGCCTTAGCTCTTCTCGTGGTATTGGCATGGACGAGGCTTTGTCTGTTTTTGAAGAAATCAAATCTAAATTTGGATGTCCGGTTATTACCGATGTTCATGCGGCGCACCAGTGTGAACCCGTAGCTCAGGTCGTTGATGTTCTGCAGATTCCAGCCTTTTTGTGTCGCCAGACTGATTTGCTCGTTGCGGCTGCTAAAACGGGACGGGCGATTAATGTCAAGAAAGGGCAGTTTCTTGCCCCTTGGGATATGGCGAATGTTTCACAAAAGATTATAGAATCAGGGAATGATAAGGTAATGGTGTGTGAACGCGGCGCATCATTCGGATATAACACACTGGTTTCTGATATGCGGTCCTTACCTATCATGGCAATGGGAACTGGATGTCCTGTTGTCTTTGATGCTACGCATTCAGTGGCTCAACCCGGTGGTCAGGGCGCGACATCTGGCGGGCAGAGAGAATTTATTTCTGTGCTGGCGCGCGCAGCGGTTTCTGTTGGTGTTGCTGGCCTCTTTATGGAGACACACCAGGATCCTGATAATGCCCCATGTGATGGGCCAAACATGATCCGGGTTCAAGAGCTACCAGAACTTCTTTCGCTTCTGGTTGAGCTCGACAAACTGGCAAAAGCACATCCTGTGTCTATTGCTTAACTATGATACCGAGGCCTGCCCCTCTCTGCGCCTCAACTTTCTTAACGGAGATAGAATAAAATGACGGCGATCATCGACATACAAGGTCGTGAGATCCTCGATTCTCGTGGCAACCCTACCGTAGAAGTTGACGTTCTTTTGGAAAGTGGCGCCTTTGGGCGTGCTGCGGTGCCATCAGGTGCTTCAACCGGAATTTATGAGGCTGTGGAGCTTCGCGATCAGGATAAAGGACGTTATCTTGGCAAGGGGGTTCTGAAGGCAGTTGAATCTGTAAATGAAGAGCTCCTCGAAGCTCTTGTTGGCCTTGATGCCGAAGACCAGCTTTTGATTGATCAGGTCATGATTGATCTTGATGGTACTGAAAACAAATCTCGGCTGGGCGCAAATGCTATTCTGGGTGTCAGCCTGGCAGTTGCAAAAGCTTCTGCCGAAGATGCGGGTTTGCCTCTGTACCGTTATGTTGGGGGGGCTTTTGCAAGAACGCTTCCTGTGCCGATGATGAATATTATCAATGGTGGTGCGCATGCCGACAATCCAATTGATATTCAGGAATTTATGGTTATGCCTGTTGGCGCGTCGTCCGGTTCCGATGCTATTCGCATGGGCGCAGAGATCTTTCATTCATTGAAAAAATCGTTGAGCGATGCGGGGCACAACACCAATGTTGGTGACGAGGGTGGTTTTGCACCAAGTCTTGCATCTACTGACGAGGCTTTGAATTTTATCACGAAAGCGGTTGATAACGCGGGATACAATCTTGGTGACGATGTAATGTTGGCACTGGATTGTGCTTCTTCCGAGTACTTCAAAGACGGCAAATACGAACTTGCTGGCGAAGGTAAATCCCTGGGCGCAGACGAGATGGTTCGTTACCTGGAAGACCTTGTTAATCGCTATCCAATTCTTTCCATCGAAGATGGTATGGCCGAAGATGATTGGGATGGTTGGAAATCTTTGACCCAGGCAATCGGCAATAAAGTACAGTTGGTTGGCGACGATCTCTTTGTAACCAACCCAAAACGTCTGCTTCGTGGTCTGGAAACCGATACAGCAAATTCGATCCTGATTAAGGTCAATCAGATTGGTACGCTTTCAGAAACACTTGAAGCTGTAGATATGGCACATAAAGCTGGCTATACAGCCGTTATGTCGCATCGTTCCGGTGAGACAGAAGATAGCACTATCGCTGATTTGGCTGTGGCCACGAACTGTGGGCAGATTAAAACAGGCTCTCTGTCCCGTTCTGATCGTATTGCCAAATATAACCAGCTTATCCGTATCGAAGAAGAGCTGGGATCAATGGCTCATTATGCTGGACGTAGCGTACTTCGTAAGTAATTAATAACAATAATCAATCCTTGAATTTATCTAAGGTCGATTATTTATAGAAATTCAGGGGCCTCGGTTAAAACCGAGGCCCCTGTTTCGTTAAGTTCTGTTTAAGTCTGGTAAGTAGAGCCAGCGTTACGGAAGCTAGTGGTGCTTGTGTTCAAGAGCAAATGAAAGGGTAGAGAAATAACCCTCTTTATCCGCATCGGTCTTGTCTTCTAACTCTTTGGTTGTTGAAACCGCGATCACGTTCAGTTCCTGGTTTCTTATTGTGATGGTTACTTCCCCTTTTTCATCGGTGATCGCTTTATCAGCTGCTTCGTCATTGATGTAATCAGCAATCACTTTCAGGCCTTCAACGGGTTTTTGGTTTAAAAGAACCCGTAGAGAAAGTTTATCCCCCTGTTCCAGTTCGTGGGGGTTTTGCAAAGGAAAGATTTCTAGTGGAAGCCCCAGAGGTTTATCGAGAGCGCTTGCTCCTAGTGGGATGTGTGTTGTGTATTTAAAGTAATGTCCTGAAGACACGGGGTTTTCAACCGCTGACTTTTTCTGGTTATGCCACTTTCCTTTGGTGTCTTTTGTCCAGTAACCGTTATCAAAAGTTGCTGTTACGGCCTGTGCCTTTTTAGGAATTTTGATGTTTATATAGCTGTCTGTTTTGTGTGTTTTCCCGTCATTTACGCTGCCATCTGGCATGTGTATCTGGACAGATTTTAGTTTCTTTCCATCATAGGAATCATCAGATGCACCATGACCATAAACAATGGATGGCTCACCAAAGCGATCCGTAATCCAGATACCGTGAGCAAAGCTGGTCGCGGGGAGAAGAGTTAATAGAAGTGCGGAGAGAATTTTTATCATTCTAATAATTATCTTTTTATATATGTTGTTGTGATCAGGCTTATTGTGCCCAGTGATTGAAGCAATCTTTATGTTTTGATTGCCAGATTTCAGGAAGAAACTCATCCTCTTCGACCAAGCAGTCATTAAGGCGGCTTGTTATTTCTTCCTGGTTCATTTGTGATCCGATAAAAACGATTTCGTTTCGACGATCACCAAATGATTTATCCCAGTTCTTTTTAATTTGAGTGATGAAATCCTGATCATCCGGCCACCTGTTTTTGGACACGGCTGACCACCATTTACCAATTAATTCTGTAGTGGTGTATTTTCCTGCCTGGGACATCTCGCCAACTTGGTCAGGTCGATTTGAAAGCCAGAAATGGCCTTTTGATCTTAAGACGCCAGGTTGTTCCTGTTTAAAGAAGTTTGCAATTTTTTCAGGTACAAATGGTTTCTTGGATCGATAAACAAAACTATTAATGCCATATTCCTCGGTTTCGGGGGTGTGGCTTTCATATCCATAAAGCTCTTTTGCCCACAATGGGTGTTCATGTGCTTTTTCAAAACTAAAGCGTTTTGTGCTCAACAGTTGTTCTAATGGAACTTTTGATTGCACACTTTTAACCAAGATTGCATCTGGGTTGAGGGCTTTAATTACTTTTTGTATTTCGGCAACTGTATCTTCAGAAACCAGATCTGTTTTGTTCAGGATGATTGTGTCTGCAAATTCGATCTGTTCTACGAGCAGGTTGACGAGAGACCTCTGGTCTTCCGGGCCAAGTGCTTCACCTCTGTCCAAGAGTAAATCTGATGAAGAATAATCATTAAGGATGTTTGCTGCATCAATGACGGTAACCATATTATCCAAAGTGGTGATATCAGAAAGGCTAAAGCCGTTTTCATCCCTGAATTCAAATGTTGTTGCGACGGGGAGGGGTTCCGAAATACCAGATGATTCAATAATTAAGTGGTCAAAATTTCCTGATGTTGCAAGTTTGGTAACTTCTTGGAGTAAGTCTTCTCTTAAGGTGCAGCAGATGCAACCATTTGTCATTTCGACCAGGTTTTCATCAGTTTGTGATAGAGATGCATTTTTATATTGAAGTATGTCGGAATCAATATTGATCTCGCTCATATCGTTAACGATAACAGCAGCTCTTTCAAGGTCATTGTTGTTTAGGATTTCGTTCAAGAGAGTTGTTTTGCCAGCTCCAAGAAAACCGGATAGGACCGTTACGTTTAGTTTGTTCATTGCTTCACCTCAAATCAGACGTTTGAGTGATTGATATGTTATAACATATCATTTGTCAATTTGGATTATTTTCTAATTACAAGGGCATTAATGCTTTGTTTATTCCCAATAACTATTTTATCTGTTAGATTACTTTCGCTACATGCAAAGAAAATTGATTTAGAGTAAATGTCTTTATTTAGAGAGATTCATAAACGATCCCGTATCGTGATCCCGCAGGTTTTGGGGGCGGCACTGGTGGCTTATTTCGCGTATCACACCATCGAAGGTGACCGCGGGGTTTGGGCATGGATTCATCTTACTCAAAATCTTCAGGCAAAACAAACTGAAATGCTTAGTGTTCAAAGTGAGCGTGAGGAACTCGAGGCCAGAGTTGCTCTTTTACGGCCCGATAACCTTGATCCCGATCTTTTGGAAGAGCGGGCGCGGGATGTGCTTAACTATGGTCGTGAAAACGAATATTTAGTTATCCAGCAACGTTAGATAAGTTAACTAAATATTGTGCAATGCAGCATTTTTGTGGGTAGTTAACTTATTTTTGGTTAATAAGTGAAAAGTTGTTATAAATCAATAATATAAAATGTGTTGTAATAAAATTACTTTTCCCTTATTTTAAGTGCGAGACATAAACCCCCCTTAGTGCATAACACTAACTTGAACGGGAAACCTCGCATGGCGACTAAAAAAACGCCCACCAAACGGGCCCCTAAAAAACGGACAGCATCTTCTGCGCTTCCATCCGACGTTAACAATGAAATGATCCTTGATTTTTACCGTGAAATGCTTTTGATCCGGCGCTTTGAAGAAAAAGCCGGACAATTGTATGGCATGGGGTTAATTGGTGGATTTTGCCACCTTTACATCGGGCAGGAAGCTGTCGTTGTTGGTATCCAGTCAGTACTGGAAGAACGCGATACGATCCTGACGTCTTATCGTGATCATGGACATATGCTTGCTTGTGGAATGGATCCTGATGGTGTGATGGCCGAGCTTACCGGGCGTATCGGTGGATATTCCAAAGGTAAGGGCGGTTCCATGCACATGTTCAGCGAAGAAAAAGGTTTCTACGGTGGGCACGGTATTGTTGGCGCACAGGTTCCAATCGGAACCGGTATTGCTTTTGCTCATAAGTATCTGGAAGAAAATGCTGTAAATGTTGCCTATCTGGGGGATGGCGCATTGAACCAGGGGCAGGTATACGAATCATTCAATATGGCGTCTTTGTGGGATCTGCCTGTTGTTTATGTCATCGAAAATAATCGCTATGGCATGGGGACTTCGACCGAGCGTTCTTCTGCGAATAGTACAGAACTCTATCAACGTGGCAGTGCTTATGGAATTCCGGGCATGCAGGTTGATGGTATGGATGTGGTCGCTGTGCGCGAAGCTGCTAAGGTGGCTGTAGAGCATGCCAGAAGTGGCAAAGGCCCTTATATTATGGAAATGATGACCTATCGTTATCGCGGTCATTCCATGTCTGATCCGGCCAAATATCGTTCCAAAGAAGAAGTTCAAAAGGTGCGTGAAGAACGTGATCCGATTGAACGTCTGCGCGCGGTTATGGTTAAAAAGAACGTCATTGACGAAGCAGGAATGAAACAGATCGATAAGGATGTTAAAGCGATTGTTTCCAAATCTGCCGAGTTTGCACAGTCTAGCCCCGAGCCAGATCCTTCTGAACTTTACACCGATGTGTACGCTGACGCGTAAGCTGTCCGTCATTCCGGAGAAGAAAATATGCCAATAGAAATTCTTATGCCTGCGCTTTCCCCAACTATGACAGAGGGTAAACTTGCGCGTTGGATGAAAAATGAAGGCGACAGCGTATCATCAGGTGATATTCTGGCCGAGATCGAAACAGATAAAGCGACAATGGAAGTTGAAGCCGTTGATGACGGGGTTCTTGGAAAGATCCTTGTCGCCGGTGATACGGATAATGTTGCTGTGAACACACCAATCGCTCTTCTTTTAGAAGAAGATGAAAGCGATGCGGATTTGAGTAACTATTCCGCAGCTGCACCTGCACCAGCTGTTCAAGCTGAAGAAGCTCAACCGGCTGCGGTAGCATCCGAGACGGCTAACGTCTCTGCACCGGAAGCTCCGAAAGCTGAATCTGTTGCGCCAGAGAGCGAATGGGACGGTCCTGTTAAAAATACGACAGTTCGCGAAGCTTTGCGTGATGCAATGGCTGAAGAGATGCGTCGTAATGAAAAAGTATTCCTGATGGGCGAAGAAGTCGCTCAGTACCAAGGGGCGTATAAGATCAGTCAGGGGCTGCTTGACGAGTTTGGGGCCAAGCGTGTCATCGATACACCAATTACAGAACATGGTTTTGCTGGTCTCGGTGTTGGTGCTGCATTCTATGGCCTGAACCCGATTGTAGAATTTATGACGTTCAACTTTGCGATGCAGGCGATTGATCACATTATCAACTCTGCTGCAAAAACACGTTATATGTCTGGTGGTCAGGTGAGCAGTCCGATTGTTTTCCGTGGTCCTAACGGTGCCGCAGCGCGTGTTGGTGCCCAGCATTCTCAGTGTTACGCAAGCTGGTATGCCCATTGCCCGGGTCTTAAAGTTGTATCGCCTTATTCTGCAGCTGATGCCAAGGGGCTGCTTAAGTCTGCGATCCGTGATCCAAACCCGGTGATCTTCCTGGAAAATGAACTTCTATACGGACAAAGCTTTGACGTACCGGATACAGACGACTGGACTGTGCCAATCGGCAAAGCCAAGATTGTTCGCCCGGGAACGGATGTAACCATTGTGACTTTCTCTATCATGGTTGGAAAGGCTTTGGAAGCCGCTGAGGAACTGGCTAAAGAGGGTATTTCGGCCGAAGTTATCGACTTGAGAACAATTCGTCCGCTGGATACCGAAACCATCCTTAATTCTGTGCGCAAGACCAACCGGTTGGTGACAGTTGAAGAGGGGTGGGCTTTCTCTGGTGTTGGGTCTGAGATTTCGGCCATGGTTATGGAGCAGGCATTTGATTATCTTGATGCTCCTGTTCAGCGTGTTGCCGGCGTCGATGTTCCGTTGCCTTATGCCGCGAACCTTGAGCAGCTAGCGCTACCTCAGAGTTCTCACATTATTACTTCGGCCAAAGAAGTCTGCTATCGCTCATAAGCAGAGCAGGGGAGAAATACGATGCCTATAAATATTCTTATGCCCGCCCTGTCGCCTACGATGACAGAAGGCACACTGGCCCGTTGGTTGGTGAACGAAGGTGATACAGTGAATTCCGGCGATGTGCTTGCTGAAATTGAAACTGATAAAGCCACAATGGAAGTTGAGGCCGTTGACGAAGGTACGATTGCCAAGATCCTTGTTCCCGGCGGCACAGAAGGGGTGGCGGTTAATCACACGATTGCTATCCTGTTGGAAGAAGACGAAGATGAAAGCGCGTTAGAGAACGTTTCTACGGAATCAGAAGCACCTGCTGCCCAAGCTGAATCGAAGAAAGAAGAAGCTAAACCAGCTGAGCCTACGACAGAAGAAACATCCTCTTCAAAATCATCGCCTGCAAAATCATCGTCTGCAAAATCATCCTCCGCAGCACCTGCTCCTGTCTCAGCAAGTGGTGAACGTATTTTTGCAAGTCCGCTTGCCAGACGGATGGCTTCTCAGGAAGATCTTGATCTTTCTGCCCTTAAGGGTTCTGGCCCTCATGGACGCATTGTAAAGGCTGATATCTTGTCTGCTCTGGAACAGGGTATTGGCAAAGCAGGTGCTCCGGCTGCAACTTCTGCTGTGGCTCCGGCTAAGGCTGCGCCTGTTGCGTCGGGACCAAATGCACGAGAACTTGCGGATATGCTTGGTATGCAATACGAACTGGAACCGTTGAGCTCCATGCGTCGTGTCATTGCCAATCGTCTGAGCGAGTCCAAGCAGACCGTTCCACATTTCTACCTGACGGTTGATTGTGAAATGGATAAGTTGTTGGCATTCCGTAAAGAATTGAATGCAAGCGGAGATGTGAAAATTTCCGTGAATGATTTTGTTATTCGCGCTGCGGCTTTGGCTTTGAAAAAGGTTCCGGCTGCAAACGCATCATTCAGTGATGAAGGTATTCTTAGCTATAAAAATGCAGATATCTCTGTGGCTGTCGCAACGCCATCAGGTTTGATTACGCCAATCATTAAAGCTGCTCAGAACAAAGGGCTTGGTGTTATTTCTGAGGAAATGAAAGATCTGGCCGGTCGTGCACGCGATGGCAAGCTGAAACCGGAAGAATATCAGGGTGGGACCTTCTCAATCTCTAACCTTGGTATGTTTGGTATCAAAGACTTCTCTGCCATTATCAACCCGCCACAGGGATGTATTCTTGCGGTTGGTGCCGGAGAACAGCGCCCTGTTGTCAAAGATGGTGCCTTGGCAATTGCAACAGTGATGACCTGTACGCTGTCTGTTGATCACCGTGTCGTCGATGGTGCGGTTGGGGCCGAGTATATGGCGGCGTTCAAGGCTCTGATCCAAGAACCTCTCTCCATGCTTCTTTAGGAGAATGAAACTATGAGTGATACTAACTTTGATGTTATCGTTCTCGGTGGTGGCCCTGGCGGGTATGTAACTGCGATCCGTTCAGCACAGCTTGGCCTGAAAACGGCTGTTGTTGAGAAAGATCACCTCGGCGGGATTTGTTTGAATTGGGGATGCATTCCAACGAAAGCACTTCTGCGTTCTGCAGAAATTTACCGAAACATGAAGCATGCGGAAGACTATGGTCTTTCTGCGTCAAATGTCAGTTTTGATCTGCAGAAAATCGTTGAACGTTCCAAAGGTGTTTCCAAGCAATTAAATGGCGGCGTTGGTCACCTTCTCAAGAAAAACAAGGTAACGGTCTTTGATGGCACGGGAACTTTAACCGCTGCTGGCAAAATGACCGTTGAGGGCAAAGATAAGAAAAAAACGGCCTTAACGGCCAAAAATATTATCATTGCGACGGGGGCACGTGCCCGCACTCTTCCGGGGTTAGAGCCTGACGGCAAGCTGGTTTGGACCTATCGTGAAGCTTTGCGTCCCGATACAATGCCAAAGTCGTTACTGGTGGTTGGTTCAGGCGCTATTGGTATCGAGTTTGCTGATTTTTACAGCACACTTGGCGCAGACGTTACTGTGGTTGAGATTTTCGATAAAATTTTGCCTGTGGAAGATGATGAGATTTCAAAGCTGGCCCAAAAGCAGTTGGGCAAACATGGCTTGAAGTTCCGCACAGGCACCAAGGTCAGCAAGCTGGATAAGAAAGCCAACCAGGTTACCGCAACGCTGGAGAAAAATGGCAAGACTGAGCAGATCACCGTTGATCGTGTGATTTCAGCGGTTGGGGTTGTTGGTAATATTGAAAACCTTGGCCTCGAAGCTCTTGGTATCAAAACTGATCGTGGCTGTATTGTTACGGATGAGTTCTCACGGACAAATGTACCCGGTGTTTATGCGATCGGTGATGTGGCTGGGCCGCCAATGCTTGCGCACAAGGCTGAACACGAAGGTGTTGTTTGTATTGAAAAGATTGCAGGTTTGTCTGCGCATCCGATTGATAAGTCCAAGATTCCCGGTTGTACTTATTGCCATCCGCAAATTGCATCGGTTGGTCTGAATGAACAGACGGCCAAAGCAGAAGGACGCGACGTTAAAATCGGCCGTTTCCCCTTTGCCGGTAACGGAAAGGCTATTGCACTTGGTGAGGCCGAAGGTCTGATTAAAACAATCTTTGATGCCAAGACAGGTGAACTGCTTGGCGCGCATATGATTGGCGCGGAAGTCACTGAACTTATTCAGGGATTTGTCGTTGCGATGGGGCTTGAGACAACGGAAGAAGAGCTTATGCATACTGTCTTCCCGCATCCAACCTTGTCAGAGATGATGCATGAATCCGTTCTGGATGCCTATGGTCGGGCAATTCACTTCTAGGTGTGATTTTGCCGCAGGCAATCTTAGTGCTTGAGATTTTGTTGTAATTCCATATGTATTGCAGCATGTAACAGGAAGGTACTTATGCCTTCCTGTTAGTAACGGCGTGTAAACCTCTTCCATTGTAGGATTGGTTCACGAAATGGTCGGAGTTAGTTGATGACAGAAACCATGGTTTCAGAACAGACAACATCCCAGCTCGAGGGAAAAGAACGTGCAGAGCGTATTATTTCCTCAAAGGATGACCGTGCGAAGATGCGGCACCCTGAAAAGGCCAAACGTCCCGACTCTCCCATCCAGCGCAAACCGTCCTGGATCAGAGTAAAAGCCCCAGTATCCAAGGGATATCAGGAAACGCGCAAACTAATGCGTGATAACAATCTTCATACGGTGTGTGAAGAGGCTGCGTGCCCCAACATTGGCGAATGCTGGTCTAAAAAACACGCCACCATGATGATTATGGGCGGGATTTGTACCCGCGCCTGTTCATTCTGTAATATTGCAACGGGGAAACCCAATCCGTTAAGCCCGCTTGAGCCATATAGCGTTGCGGCGGCGGTTGCCAAGCTACAGCTGCGCCATGTGGTGATTACATCGGTGGACCGTGACGATCTAGATGATGGTGGTGCCGAGCATTTCTCAAAAGTAATTGCTGCAACACGAAAAGATGCGCCGGATACAACGATTGAAATTCTGACACCTGATTTCAGGCATAAGGATGGCGCGTTGGAAGTCGTTGTGAAGGCAAAACCGGATGTGTTTAACCACAATCTGGAAACTGTTCCGCGTTTATATACATCCGTACGCCCAGGTGCCCGCTATTACCACAGTTTGAAAATTCTGGACCGCGCTAAAGAACTTGATCCAACACTTTTTACCAAATCCGGGCTGATGGTCGGTTTGGGGGAAAGTAAAGATGAAGTCCTTCAGGTTATGGATGATATGCGTTCTGCCGACATAGATTTTCTGACAATCGGTCAGTATTTACAACCAACACCAAAACATCATCCTGTTGATCGTTTTGTTGATCCGGAAGAATTCAAGTTTTATGAGAAGATGGCTTATAACAAAGGCTTCTTGCATGTTGCATCTACACCTTTGACACGTTCATCCTATCATGCTGATGAAGATTTCCAGGAATTGAGAAAAGCCAGAGAAGAAAAGCTGTCTCGTTCTTGATTTTGGACATTAGAAATGCCCGTTCACGCTGAAAAAAAAGTACTGAATTTCAAACCAGAGCAAGTTTTTGAAATGGTCGCCGATGTCGAGCGATATCCAGATTTCTTGCCCTGGTGCGTGGGCGCGCGCATAAAGCGCCGACAGGATACAAGAATATTTGCGGACCTGATTATCGGTTTTAAGATGGTCAGGGAGAAGTTTACCAGCCGGGTGGATCTTCACAGGGAGCAGCTTCGTATTGACGTAGCCTATGTTGACGGTCCCTTTAAATACCTGACAAACACTTGGGTCTTTGAAGAGCATTCCGAAGGTTGTCTGGTCGATTTTCATGTGGATTTTGAATTTAAGTCAAAAATGTTGCAAATGATCATGGAACCTTTTTTTCATGAAGCTGTCAGGCGTATGGTTCACGCATTTGAAACCAGAGCTGCGGTCCTGTATGAGCCTTATGATGGCGAGAAAATTTAGTATCTTCTCAAGGATCTAAGCAAGAACACTATCCATAAGCCAGTACTCAGTTGCTTTACTGGTAACTTTAAAAACAAAAATTTAGCTCGCACCGGGAAGATTGACGCCTTGAGAAAGAGCGTAGTAAAGCGCTGTTGTCATAAACATATTAAAGCCCGAATGCAGGATGATTGCAGGCCAAAGAGACTGGCTTTTGTATACGATTAATGAAAAGGCTATTCCAGCGACTGTTAAGGCCGGTATTAAGGCGGGAATACCGTGTGTTGATCCAAAAAGAAACGAACTGATTAAAATCGCGAGATATTTGCCGAGTTTCTGGTCAAGCCATCCCAGAATAACACCCCTGAATACTATTTCCTCTGCAAAGGGGGCAATAATGCCCGTTGCAATCATAGTCAGAATATAAGCGTCCCACTTAAATCCTTGAGGGGCCAGCATTTCAAGCTGTGGATTAACAAAGTCCGAACTGATCAGCTGTGTGACGGTAGAGTTTACAATACCAACAATAATAACCAGCGGCAGCGTCAAAAGCGCGGCACGATAACACCAGTTTGCCGATGTTCGAACCAAACCAAGATTGTGCCAACCCAAACTATATTTTTGTAACAGGAAATGCCGAACAATAATCAGAATAAGTAAGTTCTGAATGAGAACCAAAAAGATAAGTGGAAATGAGACGGATGAACCGTTTTCCGCTGTTGAGAAAAAGGCTGATAAAAAATAGGCAATGCCTTTGATCGCGATCAAAAAAACGATAAATGCCAAGACAAGTTGGCTGAGCGGAATATCCGAGAGTGAGGGGCGAGGGGTTAGTGACGATGTTTGTTCGTCAGTATCTTTATTCATATAAGCCTGTTTTTTAAAAATGAAAGCGCAGCATGAACGGTTTGTTCTCGAATAGCTGCTCGGTCCCCGTCAAAGTGGTAACTTTGATAAAGCGTGCGGTCATTTTCCATTGCTGTACCAATGAATACTGTTCCGACAGGTTTTTGTGATGTGCCGCCGCCTGGACCTGCGATACCTGTTACTGACACCGTTAGTTGGGCATTGGAAAACTTCATCGCACCTTCGGCCATTGATGACGCGACGGGTGAACTGACAGCACCATGCATGGATATTTGCTCTATGCGTACGCCAAGCATTTCATGTTTGGCTTCGTTCGAATAGGTCACAAAACCTCTGTCCACAACATCTGAAGACCCTGAGATTTCAGTTAAAGCCCCAACAATTAACCCTCCGGTACAGGATTCTGCAGTGGCAATTTGCAGGCCTTTTACTCGACAGAGGTCAAGAACCTCTTCCGCAAGTGTTTCAATCTCTGTTGTTAGAGACATTATGGCCTCCTAAATACGTTGTAGAATCTCACTAGTATAGGGGATAAATTCATATAGAAGGTAAAATGTTATCAGGGCATATAATCCGGCAACCATATCGTCCGACATAATACCGAGCCCACCCTTGATATTTCGGTCTAGCCAGTTAGCCGGAAATACTTTGACGATGTCGAAGAAACGGAAGATCAGAAAGCTGATTAGGTAAAGTGTTGGATTTAACGGCACAAAAGCGAGAGCTAGCCATTGGCCTGCCACTTCGTCAATAACAACAGCCCCGGGATCTTCTTTCCCAAGTGCTGTGGAATATTGACCACTTGCCCATATGCCAACACCATATGCAATAAGGGAGGCGATGATTAAACCGATTGAGCCTGTGTAGCTTGAAATAACCCAGGCAAAAGGAAGGGCAGCCAGTGATCCCCAAGTGCCCGGGGCAAACTTAATAAGCCCGGAACCAAACCATGTGGAGATGAGAGAAGCTGGGTGGAAAAATGAGAGTTTTGTCTGAGACATATGTTTGTCTTTACGAAGTTGTTTTGCCTGTATTTTTTGGCTTGGCTTATTTAGTCAGTTGAAGGAAGTTGAATGGTCGCAACTGCCTGTGCCGCAATACCTTCTTCTCGCCCTGTAAAGCCAAGCTTTTCCGATGTGGTGGCCTTTATGCTGACGCGGTTGGGGCTGATATCCAGAATGTTAGCCATTTTTGCAACCATTAATTCTCTGTTTGGGCCGATTTTGGGTTGTTCACAAACAAGCGTTACATCGACATGTATTATTTTCCCTTGCCTTGCAAGAACTCGGTCGCGCGCAAAGATCAGAAACTGGTCTGACAGGGCACCTTTCCATTGCGGATCGCTCGGGGGGAAGTGAGTTCCAATATCACCTTCGCATAGTGCGCCAAGGATCGCATCGGTTAATGCGTGCAGACCAACATCAGCATCAGAATGGCCCTTGAGTTTTTTTGTATGCGGAATATCAACCCCGCAAAGTGTGACATGATCGCCTTCTTCAAAGCAGTGGACATCATATCCGAAGCCGGTTCTGCTTTCCATTTGATGCTCTTTGGGCATTTTATACTCTTTAGTTTGTCGGTTGTTGACGATCATGGTTGCCTGAACCAAATCTTCCGGTGTTGTAATTTTAAAATTCTCTTTGCCGGACGTTACAATAGATATCTGATGCCCGTTTGCTTCTGCAACTGCGGCATCATCCGTGTATTTTGAAAGATCTTTTATAGCAAGATGCGCATTACGTATAATATCAAAGGGAAATGCCTGCGGTGTTTGTGCGTGCCAAAGCCCGTTTCGATCGACATTTTTTAAAATGATGTTATCTGCAGCCTGCTTAAGGCTGTCCACAACGGGGGAAGCAGCGATTGCTGCTTTTCCAGATGTGCCTGCATGAATAAGATTGGTGATGACATCGTGATTGGTAAAGGGACGTGCGGCATCATGGACAAGAACAATATCAGGGCGGGTGCTTTCCAAGGCTAGTAAACCATTTAAAACTGATTCCTGGCGTGTTGCACCGCCGTGGGTCGTGAGAACTTTATCAGCAAATTCACTGCATTCACGCTGAAAAAGCTCTTCGTCATCGGCGTGAATGACAACAAGGATGCCATCTACACATGGGTGTTTAGAAAAATTATCGAGTGTCAGGGCAAGAATACTGGTATCACTTAGCCTATGATACTGCTTGGGGAGGTCAGATCCTATACGGCTGCCTCTGCCCGCAGCGACAATGATTGCCCAGGTACCGGACATAAACCTATTCTCCTGATTTCGATTCTTGCCAATCTAGGCTAATTTACAGTAGTAACAAAATGATATGTAACAAAGGCTAATCAGATGTCTAGTAAGAAGGTAAGATTATGACCGTTTTTTGGGGAATGCTTGCACTTGTTCTGATGTTGCCCGCGATATTAATACCCTGGGTATCAAAGACGGACAGCTCGTCTCTTCTGATGAGGGGGGCTTTGTTGATTGCAATGTTTGGTGCCAGCTTCACCACGATGATCCACCTTATGGGGCATTGGGATGGGGGGGTAAGTATATCGCTTTGGATAACGATATCATTAAGCCTTTTGTTGTTTTTGTGTTTCTCTTTACTTGTTAAAGAGTTTGAAAAACTTGCGTTGCTCCTTGCGCCTTATTTGTTTCTACTTGGTGTTTTTGCCGTTGCTTGGGAGGGGCAATCAGCGACTGCTACTCCGATAGAAAGTATGGATAACTGGTTGGTCTTGCATATTTTAGCATCCATCTTGACTTATGCGTTGTGTACATTGGCCGCCATTTCCGCAGTGTCTGTGCAATTACGAGAACGAGCCTTGAAATTAAAGAAGGTCGAAAGCCCATTTCTAATCAAATTGCCATCGGTTTATGATGCCGATCGATTTCAGGTCAGTTTGCTAACAATGGCAGAAGCTGTCTTGGGATTGGGGATATTAACCGGGTTTGCTCGTCAGTATTCTGCGTCAGGTCATCTACTGGATTTTGATCATAAATCACTTCTTGCCTTGGTTGCATTTGTTGTTATTGCCGTTCTTTTGATATTACATAAATTTATTGGGATACGGGGGCAGAATGCGGTTCGGTTTGTTCTAGCTGTTTATTTATTATTGACCCTTGCTTACCCGGGCGTGAAGTTTGTAACTGACGTCTTGTTGGCCTGAAAATTAGATTTTTCAGTAAGTTTTTTGCACATTCCCCTTCGCATAAGCCGGGAAAGGCTGTATAAGCAGTTTTTCTTGTTTTGCCTAAAACTTAGGCGGTTGCGAATGGTGCACAACGAATGAGCATTTCAATTGGTCCTATTAAGATAGAGGATCCGGTTTTATTAGCCCCGATGTCTGGCGTTACTGATATGCCCTATCGACGTTTGGTTAAACGCTATGGTGCGGGGTTGGTGATTTCGGAAATGATTGCCAGCAAGGCAATGCTGCAAGAGAGCAGAGAGTCCCTTAAGCTAAGTACCAACTGCGCTGAAGAGTTTCCAATGGCAGTGCAGCTGGCTGGTTGTGATCCAAGTATTATGGCCGAGGCTGCAAAGATGAATGTTGATCGTGGTGCTGCCATTATCGATATTAACTTTGGGTGTCCGGTGAAAAAAATTGTTTCAAAGTACGCCGGGTCTGCGCTTATGAAAGATGAAGTGTTGGCCGAGGATATTATGGATGCAACTGTCAAAGCGGTGGATGTTCCTGTTACCGTCAAAATGCGTCTTGGCTGGGACGATACAAACCGTAATGCGCCAGAGTTGGCAAAACGTGCAGAGAACGTTGGTATTCAAATGATTACCGTTCACGGGCGCACAAGAAATCAAATGTATAAAGGCGAAGCTGACTGGGAAGCTGTTCGTGCCGTCAAAGAAGCGGTAAATGTACCTGTAATCATCAATGGTGATATCCTAACCCCCGAAGATGCCAAGCAAGCGATGAAAGTATCTGGCGCGGATGGCGTGATGATTGGTCGGGGATGTTATGGCAAGCCGTGGTTGCTAAGAGAAGTTAGTCAGTATCTCAGAGATGGGACATATGTAGATGAGCCTGAGCTGAAAGAGATTTTTGAGCTTATCTGTGAACACTATGAAGCTATGTTATCTCATTATGGAGAGCGTAAAGGCGTCGCCATCGCGCGAAAGCATCTGGCTTGGTACTGTAAGGGGCTTCCTGATTCAGCTTCATTTAGGGCAGAAATCAACAAGGTAAATGAACCCGATGTTGTGATCAGAATGTTGGGAGAATATTTTCAGCCTCACATTGATAAAGCAGCATGACAAAAAACTCCTTAAGTAATGATAACGGACAAAACTTGACCGTTGCATCGGATAGATATGGTCCGTTGTCTCTTGATGAAAATTCAGCATCTCTGAGCGTCTTGAATTCATTAACTGACCCGGTTTTTGTTGTGGGGCCAGACAAGGCGATTGTGTTTGTTAATCAGTCAGCTGAACAGTTCCTGCAATCAAGCAAAGTGGTTCTGGTCGGGAGCCTTTTAGGTACACACTTCTCAGAAGATTCTCAGATTGTTCACTTGATTGAACAGACTCAAAGGGAAGAAAGTTCAGTTGCTGAATATGGCGTGCGATTGGAAACGCCTAGAATTGGAACACATTTAGTTACTGTTGTTATTTCCCCGATGCATGACCGGCCTGGCTTTAGCGTTGTAACGCTTCAACAGCAGTCAATTGCCCGTAAAATTGACCATCAACTTGTTCATCGCAATGCTGCAAGATCAATCACAGCCATGGGGGCCATGTTAGCCCATGAGGTGAAAAATCCGCTATCTGGAATTAGGGGCGCGGCCCAGCTATTGGAACTAAGTGCTGGGGAAGATGATAGGCAACTCACCAAGCTTATTTGTGATGAGGCAGATCGTATCGTGACCTTGGTCGATCGTATCGAAATGTTTTCTGATACACGGCCAATGGAAAGAGAAGCCGTTAATATTCACGAAGTCTTAGCGCATGTCAGGCTTCTGGCCGAAACCGGATTTGGGCAGAATATAAAATTTACCGAAAAATACGACCCTTCGCTTCCAGAAGTTTATGGTAACAGGGATCTTTTGATCCAGGCTTTTCTTAACCTTGTGAAAAATGCCGTTGAGGCACTGGGTAAAGAAGGGGGAGAGGTCACCTTAACGACCAGTTATCAACAGGGCGTAAGAATGCGATTGCAAGGGGGGAATGAACGGATGGATCTTCCTCTGCTGGTTACTGTTGAAGATAACGGGCCAGGCATCTCTGCTGACCTTCATGAACATCTTTTCGACCCTTTTGTTTCGACGAAGTCCGGAGGGAAGGGGCTTGGCTTGGCGCTTGTTTCTAAGGTTATCGAAGAGCACGGTGGTGTCATAGAGCTGGAAAGCATGCCCCGGTTAACAAAATTTTCGACCAGTTTGCCATTGGTACCAAAAGATCTACGAGATCAAAGTAAAGCGCGATTAAATAAAAATCTGAGGGATGCTTCATGAGTGATGCGACAATCTTGATTGCCGATGACGATCAGGCAATCAGAACTGTTTTAACGCACGCATTGGGGCGGGAAGGCTATCGTGTTCAAGCGGCAAGCAGTGCAGCATCATTATGGCAATGGGTTGCTAAGGGCGAAGGTGACCTGGTTATAACTGATGTTGTCATGCCAGACGAAAATGGATTGGACCTCATTCCGCGGATCAAAAAGATTCGTCCGGACCTACGAATCATTGTGATGTCGGCGCAAAATACATTGTTAACTGCGGTTAAAGCTACCGAGCGCGGTGCGTTTGAATACCTGCCAAAACCATTTGATTTGAAAGAGTTATCCTTAACTGTTAAGCGAGCACTTTCAGAGCCGGTTGATGTTGTTGAAGAGGTAGAGGAAGCAGCCGAAGAACAGTTGCCGTTGATTGGTCGTTCCGTAGCGATGCAGGAAATCTATCGAGTGATGGCCCGATTGATGGCAACGGATCTAACCGTGATGGTGACAGGTGAATCAGGGACGGGCAAAGAGCTGATATCACGGGCACTTCATGATTATGGCAAGAGAAAAGAAGGCCCTTTTGTTGCCGTGAATATGGCGGCTATTCCAAAAGAATTAATTGAAAGCGAGCTTTTTGGTCATGAAAAAGGAGCTTTTACAGGGGCGACCGCAAGATATTCCGGGCGCTTTGAGCAAGCCGCTGGCGGAACATTATTTCTTGATGAAATTGGTGACATGCCTCTGGAAGCTCAAACAAGACTTTTACGTGTCTTGCAGGAAAATGAATTTACCACAGTCGGTGGGCGGGTTCCCATCAAAGCTGATGTTCGTATAATCACAGCGACCCATAGAGATCTTGCGCAAATGGTTGAACAGGGCAGCTTTAGAGAAGATTTATATTACCGACTAAGTGTGGTGCCGTTGAGGTTGCCACCACTCAGAGAGCGTTCAGAGGATATACCTGAGCTGGTATCTCATTTTCTTCGACTATGCGAACAAGAAGGTTTACCAGGAAAGGTCATTGATCAGGGGGCTATGGCCTCTTTAAGAAATAATTACTGGTCGGGAAATATTCGCGAATTGGAAAACGTTGTTCGGCGATTAACTGTTCTCTATAGCCAGGATGTTATTTCACAGGATATCGTCGAACATGAACTCAACCTTATTTCCATGGGGACGAGTACAGAAGAAAACATGGTCAGTTCTCCTGTTGTTCCGGCGCTGAATGAATCCTTGGGTGAGGCCGTGGAACGGCATCTCAGTGAATATTTTGCGGCTCATTTCCCTGAACTGCCTGCGACTGGACTGTATGATCGCATTTTAAAAGAGATTGAAAAACCTCTGATCGAGCTATCTTTAGCTTCAACAAATGGTAATCAAATTCAAGCGTCCAAACTTTTGGGATTGAATAGAAATACTTTGCGGAAAAAGATAAAGGAACTTGAAGTGTCAGTGATCAAGGGCGGTAAGGCATGATTGAACAGACACAAAGTGATCGGAGTTCTGCACTTCAAAAAGAGACAATGTCAATGAATAGTGGGCCAGCGAATAGTGGGACAACGAGTAATGGACCAGAGAATAATGGGTTTTGGTTAAATGCGTCTCTTTGGGCCAAACGTGTTGGTCTAGAGAGAAAATTGGCGATTATTTTGCTGGTTGCTGCAAGTATTAGCGGTATTACAACATTCTCTGCTCTTTCAGGTGATCTTTCCCAAGCCAATGATCCCCAGCTTATTTTGTTTTTGTTGACGGCTGATTTTATCCTGTTAATGGCGCTGTTGGCGATTGTTGTCAGACGACTTGTTTTGTTGTGGCTAGAGCGAAAGCGTGGGCTTGCAGGGGCGAAATTGCATTCCCGATTGGTGGGATTGTTCAGTTTAGTTGCCGTAACGCCTACCATCATTGTTGCTGTGGTTTCTGTCGGTTTCTTTGAATTTGGCTTAAAGGGTTGGTTTAATGAGAAAGTGAGTACGGCGGTTAAGGAATCATACGCAGTTGCTGAATCCTATCTCAATGAGCATCAGCAAGGTATTGTTGCAGATGCTTTGTCTATTTCAAACGACCTTGGGCAATCCTTGAATTTATTGATACAGAATGAAGATCAGTTTGATGCTTTTTTGACTGACAGAGCTAACCGCCTCAATTTGACCGAGGCTGTTGTTTTTGATCAATCAGGGCAGGTTCAGGGAAAAGCGGCCTTTAGTTTTTTGCTTAACTTTGCGCCTGAAATACCTGATTTTGCAATAAATAATGCGATTACTGGTGAGGTCGTTATCCTGTCTGGGGAAAATAATGATCGCGTCCGGGCGCTTGTGTATCTCGGCGGATTTGATGGATCATTCCTTATTGTTGGCCGTCCCATTGACCCAAATATCTTGAAACATATAGATCGCGCAAAAAGTGCCGTTGCGCTTTACACTGATCTGGAAGGGCAACGATCTGGTTTTGTGCTTACCTTCGCAATGATCTTTGCAATTGTTGCTTTAATGATTTTGTTGGCATCAGTTTGGGTTGGTTTGACTTTTTCAAATAACCTTACGGGGCCTATTGGGAATTTAATTGCTGCGGCAGAAAAGGTGCGCGAAGGTGATCTGGAGACACGGGTTATTTCCAATAAATCAGACGATGAAATTGGGCGCTTGTCTCGCACCTTCAACTTGATGACGGGGGAATTGCAGCGTCAACAACAAGAATTAATGAGTACGAATGCGCAATTGGACGAACGTACAAGATTTATCGAAGCTGTCTTGGGGGGTGTTACCGCTGGTGTAATTGGTTTAAATGCGAAAGCAGAAATTACATTGCCCAACAGGTCAGCATCATCTTTTTTTGCAGAGCAATTTCAAGAGCTTCGGGGGCAACACATTTCTAAGGTAATGCCAGAAGTCGCCGAGTTTGTTGAGGAAGCTAAATCCAGACCACTTCGCCCTGTCGAAAAGCACATACCCTACACACAGGAAAATGGTGTCCAACGTACATTGTTGTTACGAACAGTCGCAGAGCTTGGCGATGATTTTGAAATTATTGGCTTTGTTATTACCTTTGATGACATTACTGAATTGGTTTCGGCCCAACGTAAAGCTGCGTGGTCAGATGTTGCCAGACGTATTGCTCATGAAATAAAAAACCCGCTAACACCCATTCAACTTTCTGCTGAACGACTAAAGCGAAAGTATCTCAAAGAGATTGAGGGGGATACCAAGACATTTGAGCTTTGTATCGACACGATCATCCGGCACGTAACGGATATTGGAACAATGGTAAATGAGTTTTCTTCTTTTGCGAGAATGCCTGTTCCAAAAATGAAAGAAACGGATTTGAACAAGCTTATAAAGGAAGCCGTTTTTTTACAGGATACAGCCCAACAAGGGATTAAGTTTGAAACCATTGTTCCTGATGAGAATATAAAACTTTCCTGTGATCCTGAACAAATCAATCGTGTCTTGACGAACCTGTTGTTAAACGCTGGGGAATCAATCGAAGGAAAGCTTGAGCAAGGCAATAAGGATACCGCTGCAATAATTAAGGTGTTTCTTGAAAAGTCAGAAACAGAAATCTCGGTTATTATCCAAGATACAGGAAAGGGATTACCCGCGGGAAATCGTGAAAAACTTACAGAGCCATATGTAACGAACCGAGAAAAAGGAACAGGTTTAGGGCTGGCGATTGTTAAGAAAATTATGGAAGATCATGGCGGCTCTCTTGTTCTCGAAGATAATTTGGATCAAACTGGTGAAATAATTGGTGCCCGTGTGCACTTGGTATTCCCGATTAACGGTTAATAGAATATTTTAACAAATTTAAGCAGATTGATTAGATGACCCGCGAAATTCTCATTATTGATGACGAAGCTGATATCAGAATGGCACTAAGTGGTATTCTGGAAGACGAGGGCTATATCGTTCGAGAGGCCGCCAACAGTCAAGAGGCCCTTGCGACAATTCATGCCCGACGTCCCAGTCTGGTTGTACTTGATATATGGCTGAATAACTCTGAGCTTGATGGTATTGGAATATTAGAGGCTATTAAACACGATTATAACGATTTACCTGTTGTCATGATGTCTGGACATGGAACAATCGAAACTGCGGTAAGTGCGATCAAAATTGGTGCGTTTGATTTTGTTGAAAAGCCGTTTAAATCAGATCGCCTGCTTTTGATTATCAACAGGGCAATAGAGTTATCAGAATTACGACGAGAAAATGAGCGTTTGAAAGTAAGTGCTGCTGTTCAGTCGTCTTTGATTGGTAATTCTGCCCCGGTGGTTCAGCTTCAGCAAGCATTGGATAAGGTCGCCCCAACCGGAAGCCGTGTTTTGATAACTGGGCCTGCGGGGGCAGGAAAAGAAGTTGTCGCCCGTCAACTTCACCAGCAATCCACCAGAAGCAATGGGGCGTTTGTAGCACTGAACTGTGCGACGATGCATCCAGATCGTTTGGAAAGTGAGTTGTTTGGTACTGAAAGTAAAGATGAGGATGGGGAAACATCTATACGGATTGGTACATTTGAACAAGCACACGGTGGAACCCTTTTACTTGATGAAGTTGCAGACATGCCCCTTGAAACACAGGGGAAAATAGTTCGTGTTTTGCAAGAGCAATCCTTTACCAGAGTCGGTGGAGATGTAGAGGTAGAAGTTGATGTTAGGGTTATTGCCTCTACCAATAAAGATCTACAGGCCTTGATTGCGGCTGGTGAGTTTAGGGAAGATCTCTTTTATCGTTTGAATGTTGTCCCTCTTGTCGTTCCTGCATTGGTTGATCGCCGGGATGATATCCCGGATTTGATAGAATACTTTATGGATTTATCAGCTAAAACCAACGGTATTCCTGCTCGCCCTTTGGCACAAGATGCAATGGCATCCCTTCAGGCGTATGAATGGCCGGGTAATGTTCGACAGCTTCGCAATGTTATTGACTGGCTATTAATTATGGCACCAGGTGAGGGGGATGAAGTAATCTCGGCCGAAATGATGCCACCTGATATCGGATCTATATCTCCGTCTGTTTCATCTGGCTCTGCCGGGCAAGAAGATTTGATGTCTCTGTCCTTAAGGGATGCGCGAGAATTGTTCGAAAAAAGGTATCTTGAGGCTCAAATTATGAGATTTGGCGGAAATATCTCGAAAACCTCTACATTTATTGGTATGGAACGATCAGCTTTACATCGCAAGTTGAGAACCCTTGGTATTTCAACAGACCGAAATTAAAAAATACGGATTTAGGATCCTGTCATGAAAGTAGTTATATGTGGTGCTGGTCAGGTGGGATTTAATATTGCCCGCTATCTTGCAAGTGAGAATGCCGATATCACTGTTATTGACCGTGATCCTGGTCTGGTAAATAAAATCACAGATTCACTGGACGTTAAGGGTGTTGTTGGTTTTGCCTCGCACCCAAATGTTCTCGAAAAAGCCGGCGCATCCGAAGCAGATATGATTATTGCTGTTACGCATGCCGACGAAGTCAACATGGTTGCATGTCAGATCTGTCATTCGATGTTTGATGTGCCAACCAAGATCGCGCGTATTCGTGAGCAAAATTATCTGGACCCGATGTGGTCAGATCTTTTTACGCGTGATCATATGCCTATTGATGTGATCATTTCACCCGAAATTGAAGTTGCTGCCGCTATTGAAAAACGTCTTCAAATTCCGGGAGCGTTTGATGTTTATCCTCTGGCCGACGGTAAAGTGAGTCTGATTGGCGTACACTGTACAGAAAATACGCCGATAGTTCATACACCTCTGCGCCAATTGACAGAGCTTTTTCCAACCTTGAATGTTGTGGTTGTCGGGATTTTTCGACAGGGTAAAGGCTTTGTTCCAACACCTGATGACGAACTCCGGCCTGACGATGATGTGTATCTTGTCCTGGATCATGACCATTTGAGCAGGGCGATGGATGCCTTTGGGCACTCTGAATCCGAAGCTAGAAGAGTCGTTATTATTGGCGGTGGTAATATTGGGCTTTACCTTGCAAAGTCTGTAGAAGAAAACCACCCGCAAGTTAAACTTAAGCTTATCGAACTTGATAAAAAACGGGCGGAATTTGTTGCTAAATCATTGAAACGAACTGTGGTAATTCATGGTGATTCTCTTGATGCAGAGATTTTGAACGAAGCGAATATATCAACCACAGAAACAATTGTGGCCGTAACCAATGATGATGAGGTGAATATACTTACCTCTTTACTGGCAAAACGGCACGGTTGTAAGCGCGCCGTTACCTTGATCAATACAACATCCTATGCGCCGCTTATCAGTACCCTGGGTATTGATACTGTTGTTAATCCTCGTAGCATCACGGTGTCTAATATCTTGCAACATGTTAGAAGGGGCCGTATCCGTTCCGTACACACAATTGCAGATGGTCTCGGTGAAGTTATTGAAGCTGAGGCACTTGAGACATCAAGCCTTGTCGGAGTGCCTATTCGCGAAGCAAAGCTTCCGCCCGGTGTTATTGTCGGGGCGATTGTCAGGGATGGTGAGGTTATTATTCCAAGAGGGGGAACTATCGTCAGATCCCATGATCTTGTTGTGATTTTCTCAGCTGCGGAAGCCGTGAAAAAGATCGAAAAGCTGTTTGCTGTTAAGCTAGAGTTTTTCTAGGGGGCTTCCCTCCTGAATTATATTACTTGATTTGAGATATTGAAAACATATGACATCTTCTCTGCCCAAAGCCATCGTATTTGATTGGGATAATACACTTATTGATAGCTGGATTTCGATCCATCATGCCTTGTCCGTAACGTTTGAGGAAATGGGCATGATTCCCTGGACCCTTGAAGAAGCGAAAGACAGGGTGCGTGCATCGGCGCGGGAGAGTTTTCCAAAAATTTTCGGTGATAAAACGGAAGCTGCAACCAGGGTTTTTTATGATACCTATGAGGCACGTCATCTTGATGTTTTAACTCCTTTGCCCCATGCAAAAGAACTTCTGGAGTTCTTGGTCTCTAAAGGGATTTATCTTTCCATTGTAAGCAATAAAAAAGGATATATCCTTCGCAAGGAAGTATCAAAGCTGGGGTGGGATATTTTTTTCCAGAACATAATCGGTGCAAATGATGCTGAAAAAGACAAGCCTGATCCTATGGTTATGGATTTGGCTTTAATGGATAGCGGTATTATTTCTGATAAACATGTGTGGTTTGTCGGAGATACGGATATTGATCTTCAATGTGCTCATAATAGTACCTGCTATCCGGTGTTAATTCGTCCAGAACCCCCTAAGAATGATGAATTTATCGACTGTAAACCTGCGCTGCATTTTAGATCTTGCAGCGAAATGCAAACCTTTTTGTCGTCAAAAAGATGACAGATTTTTAAGTCCTTTGTTGAAGGGGGGTTGTATTTCCTCAGCATAGTGATAAAGAATCTCAATTGTCCGATTTTTGGACATAACCCCAAAAGCTAACGATACCAACCAATAAAAACACGCAATAAAAACTAATAAGGGGATTAAACGCGATGGCCGCGGAAAAATCACAGAATGTACAGGATGTATTCCTGAATACGATTCGCAAAAACAAAGTCCCGGTAACGGTCTTTCTGGTAAATGGTGTAAAGCTACAAGGCATTATCTCTTGGTTTGATAATTTCTCTGTATTGCTTCGCCGTGATGCACATGCACAACTCGTATACAAACACGCAATTTCTACAATTATGCCTGCGACGCCAGTTCAGTTGTTTGATCCAGGTAAAGATGACGAAGGCGGAGCAGCATAATAACCTTGACGGGTTTTGCTGATTTATATGGGCTCAAAAATTATTGATGATGGCGTGGACCGTAAAAAGCAGGTCCGCGCCATTGTACTTCACCCGGAATTGAAAAAAGGTTCTCAGTCAACGCGTTCTTCCGAAGCTCGGTTGGAAGAAGCGTATGGCTTGGCTTTGGCCATTGATCTGGAAATTATTCGCCACGAAGTGATTACAGTGGCGCGACCAAAGCCATCTACTTTGTTTGGTTCGGGTATTATCGACAAGTATCACGACTACATACACGAAAATGAAGTTGAGGTTGTGATTGTCGATACTGCTTTGACGCCTGTGCAACAGCGTAACCTAGAAAAGGGTTGGGAAGCTAAAGTTATTGACCGTACAGGACTTATCCTTGAGATTTTTGGTGAACGCGCGCGCACCAAAGAAGGAAAATTACAAGTTGATCTTGCGCAGCTAAGTTACCAGCGTTCTAGATTGGTACGGTCATGGACGCACCTTGAGCGTCAACGTGGTGGTGCAGGGTTCATGGGTGGCCCAGGTGAGCGGCAGATTGAGATTGACCGGCGCTTGATTGATGAAAAGATCGTTCGTCTGAAAAGCGACCTCGAAATGGTCAAAAAAACGCGTGAGCTTCATCGCTCAGCACGTCGTAAAGTACCATTTCCAATCGTTTCTTTGGTTGGATATACGAATGCGGGAAAATCAACACTTTTCAATCGGCTAACTGAATCAAAAGTTTTTGCCGAAGATCTGTTGTTCGCAACTTTGGATCCGACCATGCGGCGGGTTAATTTGCCATCCGGGCGTGAGATCATCCTATCAGATACTGTTGGGTTTATTTCTGAATTGCCGACAGATCTGATTGCGTCTTTCCGTGCAACGCTAGAAGAGGTGCGAGAGGCAAACGTCCTGGTTCACGTCAGAGATGTTTCGCATGAGGATACCGAAGCTCAAAAAGATGATGTGAAGGCTGTTTTGAATGATCTGGAACTGGACCCGGATATTCAAAAAAATATGATCGAAGTCTGGAATAAATCTGATTTACTTTCTGATGAAATAAAATCTTCTTTGGAAATACAATCGGGTCATCAGGATACAACGCTTCTTTGTTCTGCAATTACCGGGGAAGGATGTTCCGAGTTCCTTCATATGGTGGAACAGCTTCTTGACGCCCAAAACCTTGTCTATGAATTTGAAATTCCCTATGAAAATGGTGCTGCATTGTCTTGGTTGCACGACAATGCCAAAGTTCTTGAACAGGACCACCATGAAGAGGGGGTTTGGGTTTCTCTTTCTATTCTTCAAGCCGATGCTGATAAATTCATAAGCAAGTTTGCCATAAATCCACTGGAAGAAGAGCCGGAAGTATAAAATTATCCCAATTATTTTTCTCCACTGGTTGACATCCTAGTACCTGCAATCTATATGGCTTTTAGCACTCAATTGGTGAGAGTGCTAACAATAGGAAAATCTCTCACCTTTAGTGCCCGATATTTTTTGTATTAATATACTCTGATGGAGTTGATCTATGAGCTTCAAACCTCTTCACGATCGTGTTGTTATTGAGCCGCTTGACCAGGAAGAAAAAACTGCTGGTGGTATCATCATTCCCGACACTGCCAAAGAAAAACCAATGCAGGGTAAAGTTACTGCCGTAGGTAGTGGCGCTCGTTCCGATGATGGCAAAGTTGTTCCTCTCGATGTTAAAGAAGGCGACACTGTTCTTTATGGCAAGTGGTCCGGCACCGAAGTGAAGCTTGACGGCAAAACTCTGCTGATCATGCGTGAGTCCGACATTATGGGCATTCTTCAATAATATTAGCTTTAAACAAGCTTCAATATTACTGGTCCCTGAATTAAAGGAAATTATGAATTATGGCTGCTAAAGACGTAAAATTTGGTACTGACGCTCGCGATAAAATGCTGCGTGGCGTAGATGTACTTGCAAATGCTGTAAAAGTTACTCTCGGCCCAAAAGGTCGTAACGTTGTTCTGGACAAATCTTTTGGTGCGCCACGCATCACTAAAGATGGTGTTTCTGTTGCGAAAGAAATCGAACTTTCTGATAAGTTTGAAAACATGGGCGCACAGATGGTTCGCGAAGTTGCTTCCAAAACCAACGATGTAGCTGGTGATGGTACAACAACTGCGACTGTTCTGACACAGGGGCTAGTTCGTGAAGGCGCAAAAGCTGTTGCTGCTGGTATGAACCCAATGGACGTTAAGCGTGGTATGGATCTGGCTGTTTCAACAGCTGTTGAAGCTCTTAAAGCTTCTGCGAAACAGATCTCTACAACTGAAGAAGTTGCTCAGGTTGGTACAATCTCTGCTAACGGCGAAGCTGAAATCGGCAACATGATTGCTGAAGCTATGGAGCGTGTTGGTAAAGAAGGCGTTATCACTGTTGAAGAAGCCAAGTCACTTGCAACTGAACTCGACGTTGTTGAGGGTATGCAGTTTGACCGCGGTTACCTTTCTCCATACTTCGTAACAAACGCAGAGAAAATGGTTGCTGATCTGGAAGCTCCATACATTCTTCTTCACGAAGCTAAACTGACTAACCTTCAGCCAATGCTTCCACTTCTCGAAGCTGCTGTTCAGTCCGGTCGTCCGCTTCTGATCATTGCTGAAGATGTTGAAGGCGAAGCGCTTGCAACTCTCGTTGTGAACAAACTTCGCGGTGGTCTGAAAATCGCTGCTGTTAAAGCTCCTGGTTTCGGTGATCGTCGTAAAGCTATGCTGGAAGACATTGCTATCCTTACTGGTGGTACTGTTGTTTCTGAAGATCTTGGCATCAAGCTTGAGAACGTTACTCTTGACATGCTCGGTACTGCTAAGCGCGTTAACATCTCTAAAGAAGAGACTGTTGTTGTTGACGGTGCTGGTGACCGCGATCAGATCGAAGGTCGTTGCGCTCAGATCCGTGCTCAGGCTGAAGAAACTTCTTCTGACTACGATCGTGAAAAACTTCAAGAGCGTCTCGCCAAGCTTGCTGGCGGTGTAGCTGTTCTGCGCGTTGGTGGTGCTACTGAAGTAGAAGTTAAAGAGCGTAAAGATCGCGTTGAAGATGCTATGAACGCTACTCGCGCTGCTGTTGAAGAAGGTATCGTATCCGGTGGTGGTACTGCACTTCTTTCTGCTGTTGCTGCTCTTAAAGATCTTGAAGGTGAAAACAACGACCAGAACGTTGGTATCAACGTTGTTCGTCGTGCACTTGAAGCTCCGATCCGTCAGATCGCTGAAAACGCTGGTTACGAAGGTTCCATCGTTGTCGGTAAAATCACAGAGAAAAACGAAGCTGGCTTTGGTTTCGATGCACAGACTGGTGAATACAAAGATCTCTTTGCTGCTGGTATCATCGATCCGGTTAAAGTTGTTCGTACAGCTCTTCAGGATGCCGGTTCTGTTTCAGGTCTGATGATTACAACAGAAGCTATGGTTGCTGATCAGCCAGAAGACAAATCAGCTGCTCCTGCAATGCCTGACATGGGCGGCATGGGTGGTATGGGCGGCATGGGTGGCATGGGCTTCTAAGCCAGCCAAACATCCGTTTGCTATCAAGAAAGGGAGCCGTTTGGCTCCCTTTTTTTTATGCTCAAGTTGTCCCGTCTTAAAATAATTTTGAAAATAGAAAGTTTGTTGGGGCATTGAATTATTTAATGTGACTTCCGGTACCGTCGCCTTTTGATTTCCACTTTCGGGCGCGATTTATTGCCATTTTTTCGTTAATTTCCTTGTTCATGTCCAACCCGTATTGATCCAGTAGGCGGTATAGTAAGATAACGACGTCTGCAGTCTCTTTCCCTATTTCCTTGATATTATTTTCTGCAATAGCTTCTGATAGTTCTGTTGTTTCTAACATCGCTCTTTTAAGGAGATCGTTAGCATTCTTAACGGGGCCAAAGGTTTTTTCAGCCCAATCACAGATAGTTGTTTGTGTTTCCATAAGAAATCTCAGTTTTTCATAAACGGAATAATGGCTTTAAAGGAAAGATAGAAAAATCTCTATCGCTCTATTTTCAAAGAAGGGATAAGGCATTAGAGTTAACGCATTATATAAAAAATTACTTGGAAGAAATATATGGGTGATCTCAAAAATTTTATCAATGCTTTACCAAAAGCCGAGCTGCATCTTCACCTCGAAGGTTCGTTGGAGCCTGAAATGATGATGAAATTGGCAACAAGGAATAATATTAAACTGCCCTATCAGTCCGTTGATGAAATAAAAGATGCTTATAATTTTTCTAACTTACAAGATTTTCTGGATATCTATTATCAGGGAATGAATGTTCTTCAAATGGAACAGGATTTTTATGACCTAACCTTTGCTTATTTGGAAAAGATCGCCAAAGAAGGTGTCGTTCACGTTGAGGTTTTTTATGACCCTCAAGGTCATACAAGCCGTGGTGTCGCATTTTCTACTGTGACAAATGGTATTTTACGTGCCCTGGATGATGGTCAGGAAAAGTTGGGTGTTAGCTCTGAACTTATTATGTCTTTCCTGCGTCATTTGAGCGAAGAAGAAGCTTTCGCAACACTTGAAGAAGCTAAACCATGGTTTGATGGGCGCATTATTGGGGTTGGCCTTGATTCCAGTGAAATGGGGCATCCTCCCTCAAAGTTTGAGCGGGTTTTTAATGCGGCTCGTGATTTAGATCTCAAATTGGTGGCTCATGCAGGGGAAGAGGGACCTGCTGAATATGTTCGCGAGGCTATTGAGCTTTTAATGATTGATCGCCTAGATCACGGTAACCGAACAATAGAGGATGCTGATTTAACTCAGGAATTGGCAAAATCTGGGATTGCTTTTACAGTATGTCCGCTTTCAAATCTTAAACTTTGTGGTGTGACCGATATGAAAGAGCACCCGCTTAGGAAAATGATGGCGGCTGGTTTGAAAGTCACGGTCAATTCTGATGATCCTGCTTATTTTGGCGGTTATATGACGGCGAACTTTATGTCAGTTACTGAAGCCTTGGAATTGAGCAAAGATGATATCGCGGTGTTATGTCGTAACTCTATCGAAGGATCGTTTCTAACGGATGAAGAAAAAACACGGCATCTGGACCGTATTGATATTATTGTCTCAAGCTATCAATAATATGCGTTATTTCTTTTAGAACCAGTCTGTTAGGCGCGTAATGTTTTCAAATTTAGACAAAGTGGCAGTGCTTCTTAATGAAGTTGCTGAACAGACAATTCTTCCAAGGTTTCAGAATTTATCCGAAGGTGACGTTTCGTATAAAGAAGGTGGAGAAACGGTTACAATTGCGGATACTGAAACCGAAGAACTAATTGAAAAGCGTCTCGTTAATTTATTTCCTGGCAGCCAGGTAATAGGCGAGGAAAAAGTCGCACGCAGCCCAGGTTTGTTACAAAAGTTGGATGAGCGTGAGCTAACATGGGTTATAGACCCCATCGACGGTACAAATAATTTTGCACGTGGTCGGGGTATTTTTAAAACGATGTTGGCTTTACTTTATCAAGGGAAGACGGTAGCTGGTTGGATATTTGGTCCGGTTCATAAAGATATGCTCGAAGCCCGAAGCGGCGAGGGTGCTTTTTTGAATGGTAAAAAGTTGAATATAACCGGTGCTATTAATTCCTTGGATCAGAGTGTAGGAACGCTTCATGGTTCAGAAGATCAGGACCCGGTTATAAGAAAATCATTAGAAAAAAATAGATCAAAGCTTAATACAGTAAAAACACTGCGCTGCGCCGGGGCTGATTATGAACGCTTGGCAACAGCTAAAACCCAATTTGCTCTTTTTACCCGACTAATGCCCTGGGATCATCTGCCGGGTGAGATCATTCATCGTGAAGCGGGTGGGTATGGGGCCTGTCTTGATCGTACAGCCTATAATTATAGTGCCTACAATAAACAGGGATTGTTACTGGCATCAAATGAAGAGCTGTGGAATGAAATTCATCACAGATTGATCAGGCCTTAATCGCGATTTTTAGCTATAATCCATAAGCACACTTCGTCCTGAAGCGAAACGTTTTAACACTAGAAGGTGGTAATACTCTCTTGTCTTAATGATAAGAGGTTAAAATGATTACGTGTATTATTACCTACCAAATTGATCCGTACAAAAAAGATCTATTTGATACTTATGCCCAAAACTGGGGACAGGTTATTCCAGAATGCGGAGCTGACCTTGTTGGCTATTTTTCTCCACATGAAGGTTCTACAACAACGGCCTATGGAATCTATAATATTGAGAGTATGGCCGCGTATGAAACATATCGTGCGAGATTAATGGCTCACCCGCTTGGAAAAGAAAATTATGAGTTTGCTCAAAAGGAGAAATTTATCCTTAAAGAAGATCGTCTTTTCTTAAAAAATGCTTCTTTGCCACATGCTGATTTTGTTGCGTCATGATTGCTGTGATTTTTGAAGTGATCCCTGCGAAAGGGCAAAAAGATTATTACCTCTCTTTGGCAGCAGATTTGAAAGAAAAGCTAAGTGAAATTGATGGATTTATTTCAATTGAACGTTTCCAGTCTTTGGTGGATGAGGACAAAATACTTTCACTATCATTCTGGCAAAATGAGTCAGCGATTAAGCAGTGGCGTAATTTATCAGATCATCGTCAAACCCAAATGAAAGGGAGAGCAGGTGTTTTTTCTGACTACAGGTTAAGAGTCGCTTCTGTTATTCGGGATTATGGTATGAACGAGAGGGATCAGGCTCCCCGTGATTCAAGAACGCTGTTTTCATAATTGAGTAGCATTTATATTAAAGCCGGGTGTGAAATCCGGCTTTTCTTTGACATGGTTGGATTTTATTGGAATTGTGTAGTTCCATTCGTAATAAGATTCCAAAAAATATGATAGCTGAAATTCTTGGGATTATCTCTCCCGTCTTAATTTGTATTGCGATAGGTTTTATCTGGGCAAAAGCCGGGCGTAAATTTGATACGCCTATGGTGACTTTCCTCGTGACCTATTTCAGCACCCCTGCGTTAGTGTTTTATACATTAGCGACTGTTGACCTTTCTATGGATGCCCTTCTTGCGATTGGGGGGGCTGCAACCCTGGCTAATATTGTTTTTGCCGTCGCAGGTAGTATTTTTCTGGCGCTTATGGGCCTCTCACAACGTACTTATTTGCAATCACTAACATGGCCGAACGTTGGTAATATTGGCTTGCCACTTTGTTTGTTGGCTTTTGGCGAAGAGGGGCTTGCATTAGCGATTGGGTTCTTTGCGGTTTATGTTGTTATACAGCTGACCATTGGTGTTGCTTTTGTATCTGGTGAATTCTCTGCTAAATCGCTTGTCGGGATGCCGATCATTCCCGCTACAATTATTGCGACAATTGTATTGGTTGCGGATCTTGGCGTCCCTGAATGGATTTTAAATACGACAAAACTTATCGGGGATTTAACCATTCCTTTGATGCTCATTACTTTGGGTGTCTCTTTGGCGAGCTTGAAGGTTGTTAATCTCGGCAGAAGTTTTGCCCTGGCAATTTTTAGGCTGGGGGGCGGTTTTCTTGTTGGTTTGAGCATAGTCTGGCTATTGGGTTTGGAAGGAACCGCAGCGGGGGTGGTTATTTTACAGTGCGCATTGCCTGTTGCTGTTTTTTGCTATCTCTTTTCCCAGCTATATGAAAGAGAACCAGAAGAAGTTGCCAGTTTGGTTGTTATCTCTACAACCCTATCTATTATTTCGCTACCGATTTTAATGTGGTTTGTCTTACTTGTCTGATACATCAAAAAATAACAAGGCATTGTTCAAAGCTCTAAAATGCCCGATCAGTAAAGGTGTTTTGGGCTGGTGGAGCGATTATTACTTATTTAAGGGAACTTTACCCTCTATGAAGGATTTGGATGTTTTTAAGTTCCCCAAATCTCTCTCATCTTTAGCCATGTTTGTATATGATCCTCAAAAAGGTGATTATGTTTGTCGTCTTGCTGGTGAGATGGTTAACATCTCACATCCCACTCATTTAAAAAATTCTATGCTATCAGAGGTTTACGAGAAAGATCTGGCTTGTAAGATACGAAATCATTGGGATCAGGCATTCAAAATTCAAAGAGCTTTATGTGTAACTGCGCACTTAGAACATCCTATAGAAGAGTTATATTCTTGGCGGTTTATCTTGCCGTTATACGACGAAGCTAAAAGCGGTAAGGTTATTCTAAGTTTATCTGTATATGACTATGATGCCGCTTATTATCATGATAGGTACAATAACAAGAAATACCAGATACATGAATTATCGATGGATGATATAGAAAGACAGGGCGCTTGATTAAAGTATATTTTAAGAATTGATCAATTTGGTGAATTCTAAACTTTCTTACTTTCTATCCATATGTTTTCCATATATTCCAGTGATGTTTCGTTAATATCTAAGCCACGACTTTTAATTGTTTTCTCTACATAACGAAATCGATTTTCAAATTTTTGGTTGGTCCGTCTAAGGGCTTGTTCTGGGTCTATTTCCAAATGTCTTGCCAGGTTGACAACAGAAAAAAGTACATCTCCAAGTTCGTCTTCTGCTCGGTCAATGTCGGTTATCTCTTTTGAAGATAAAACGTCTTTCAATTCTTCGATTTCTTCATGTATTTTTTCAATAACCGGATTGATATCCGGCCAATCAAATCCGACTTTTGCGGCTCTTTTTTGAAGCTTTATAGCACGTGTTGCTGCGGGTAATCCGTGGGTAATGCCATCTAGAACGCTTGTTTCTTTTTTACCCTGCTTTTTTTCTCGTTCTTTTGTTTTCAAATCCTCCCAGGCCAGTTTTTGTTCTTCGATATCATTGTGGTTTATATCGCCATAAACATGAGGATGACGACTGATCATTTTTTCGGTTATTGCTTGGGCGACATCTTCAAAATCAAAAAGGTTTTCATCTTTTGCAATTTGGGAATGATAGACGACCTGTAATAAAAGGTCCCCAAGCTCGTCTTTTAGCGAAGCGTGATCATTTCTCTCAATTGCATCAGCTACTTCATAGGCTTCTTCAATTGTATAGGGAGCTATTGAACGAAAGTTTTGCTCGATATCCCAAGGGCACCCGCCGTCAGGGTCTCGCAAGTCACGCATTAGGTCGATAAGACGACTAATACCATTTTTCTTGGTATCCGGAATTTTTTTACTCATTTCGCACCTGGGATTTTGAAGGATAGGAGTTAATTTAAATCCCTAAAAACGATTGAGCAAAAAAATAATTACATTGAAAAAATTAATAGTCTCTATTCAGAAACCATTCCACTTCCGAAGTTAATTTCAGTATTTACGTCAAATTTACAGTAAAAATAAATAATATAATTTACGGCTTTTTAATACTAAGAATATATTTTTCAAAAATCGCTCTTTAATTGAAGTATTGGGAAAATTTTATCTTTTTCTTGTTTTGGCGGCGTTTGATGTCCTGCCTTTTGATAATGGAACCAACCATATGCTGAATAAGTTATCTCTGAGTGCAAAATTAACGCTATATAGCGCATTGATTGTCGTTTTTTGCTTGGTCGTTAGTATTTTTTTCATGGCTAGAACAACGGAAAATACAGTTCGGAACCTGACACTTGATCAAGCAAGAGCAATCGGTCAAATGGAAGCAAAAGAAGTACAGCGGCAACTGGATATTGGTATGACAGTTGCGCATACACTAACCCAGAGCTTTATTAGTTTAAGGGAAAAAGGAATAACGGATCGAGCTGCCTATGACGAAGTTTTAAGGCAAACGTTGTCTACGAACCCTGTACTGGCCGGTGCCTGGGCGGGATATGAGAAAAATGCACTGGATGGCAAGGACAGTGACTATGTTACGGGTGATAACCCCAGTGGACGATATCTGACATACTATTATAATTTTGGTAAGGGTGTTTTACCTTCTATTATTACAGCTTATGACGAAGACCAAACCAGCCCGGAAACAGACTGGTATTATCTTCCCAAACGAACGAAGCAACCGGTTATCGTTGATCCCATTGGTTATGATATCGAAGGTAATATCGTAACCTTGACGTCATTTGTTTATCCGATACTGGATAATAATAACAATTTTTTAGGTGTTGTTGGCGTCGACATGAATTTGAACGACATGGCGGCTTCTTTTAACAAATTGACACCTTTTGAAACAGGCACGGTTAATCTTGTTTCTAACAATGGCCAGTGGGTGGCTCATAGTGACCCTGAGTTACTCGGAAAACCACTTGTTGATGATGAAAACAAAAATGAAGTACTGGAAAAAGCCGTTGGTCTTGTTGAAAAAGGAGAAGCGTTTGAACAGGGTGACGGCGATATTTATCGTCTTTTTGTCCCGGTACAAATCAGGG
>NZ_LANI01000030.1 GCF_000982415.1 Kiloniella litopenaei | reverse complement strand
TGCTTGACAATTAACACCGCTGCTTTTTTATGTCTCAGACTGACACCGAAAAAGTGAACTATGGACAGTTACCATTTGTGAATGGTTACTTGGTGCTGTCATCTTTTACGGATATGATGCAGAGGTGCTTGCTTCGCCCTTTGTTTTGGGCGTTTGAAAATGGGGGGTGGTATGGAAGATGATACGCTAAATCTGAATAACCTTATTGATGGTAGTGGTTACGCAGATTATGAGTTGGACCTTACCGGGTTAGATTTGCGGCATGCGCTGGAGTCCATCCGGCAAATGATTGAACGTCAACGTCGTCGCCGCGAAGTCAGGTCTGTGTTGATACGGCTTGATCCACCTGTCCCCGGGCAGGGTGAGACACTCTTTCGTCCCGTGGGAAAACATTTGGTCGAGCTCTTGAAGAAAGAAATGATTTCCCGTGTGAAGCCTTATGCGGACAAGGAATGTTCCGGCTTTGTCATTCACTTGCCAGCTGGCAAGGAAGAAAATATCAGCGATGATGATACTGATAGCTAAGTCTATCTACTAAATATATCAGGCGCCAAATATCTTATTCTGAATACCTCTTTAGGAAATCTGGCTCAGGATACTCATAAATTATTTTTAATAAAAAGCCTCTGATACAATTTGTACCAGAGGCTGAGTTGTAAGCTCGATAACGAGCTGGCGTAGGCCTGTCAGGCTGAATAAATGAAAAAATATCCAGCCTCATAAGGTAATTAAACGCTTAACTTTCTTTCTTCTCTGCATCTCTGTCTTGGAAATAGTCCTTGGTTAGTTTGAAAACGACAGGACTTAGTAGAAGAAGGGCAACAAGGTTCGGCAAAGCCATCATCGCATTGAGCGTATCGGATAGTAGCCAAACGAAGTCGATTTTCAAGGAAGCGCCGACAAAAACAGCGACACACCAGACGATTCTGAAAGGCCAGATTGCCTTGGTTCCGAAAAGGAAGCCGATGCATTTCTCGCCATAGAAGCTCCAACCAAGAATAGTTGTGAAGGCAAAGATGGAAAGAACGATTGCAATCATGTAGTTGCCGACACCCGGTAGGGCAGTTTCAAAAGCAAGTGATGTCAGGCTTGCGCCGTTCTCGCCACTTGTCCATGCGCCACTGGTGATAATCGCAAGTCCAGTAATAGAGCAAACGATGATGGTATCAATGAAGGTGCCGAGCATCGCAATACTACCCTGGCGAACTGGGTCGTTGGTGGTTGCGGCAGCGTGTGCAATTGGAGCACTTCCAAGGCCGGCTTCGTTAGAGAAGACACCACGTGCAACACCAAAGCGGATTGCCAACCAAACTGTTGCACCAGCAAAACCACCCGCACCAGCAATTGGGGTGAAGGCGTGTTGGAAGATAAGGCCAAAGGCTGCCGGAATTTCAGCTGCATTGATCACGAGTACAATCAGACCACAGGCAATGTAGATGATCGCCATGGCTGGAACCAGTTTCCCGGCAACAGAACCAATACGCTTGATGCCACCCAGGATAACAGCGGCGGTGAGGATAAATAGAATTCCGCCTGTTACGTAGGAAGGAAGACCAAAGGATGTGTTGATAGCTGCGGCAATGGAGTTCGACTGAACCATGTTACCAATACCAAAACCAGCAATAGAACCGAAGATGGCAAAAGTTGGTGCCAACCAGTACCAGCCTTTGCCAAGGCCGTTTTTGATGTAGTACATCGGGCCGCCAACGTGGTCACCATTGTCATCTTTTTCACGATATTTGACGGCGAGAACGGCCTCGGCATATTTCGTCGCCATGCCGACCAGAGCAGTGCACCACATCCAGAAAAGCGCGCCAGGGCCGCCGATAAAAATCGCGGTGGCAACGCCGGCAATATTTCCAGTACCGATCGTGGCTGATAGCGATGTCATCAGTGCGTTAAAGGGGCTGATTTCGCCGCTGTCTTCGGTTTTTTCTCTTCCCTTCCACAGCAAAGAAAAGCCATAGCTGATTTTGCGAAGTGGTAAGAAGGTCAACCCGACCTGGAGGAAGAGACCTGTTATGAGAATGAGGGCAAGCATGGGGGCGCCCCATACAATGCCATTGATATAATTTAGTATATTTGTAAGTGCTTCTAAAGCTTCCATATTTATCCCCTAGTTCGCCTTGTTTTAAACGGCAGGCGAAACTGTTTGGCGCGCTGTGTTTGCTGGACGATCACGCACTCAATTCGTTGATAAGAGTTACTCTGCTGGGAGCTATTCTATAAATCGTATGGTCGATTTTTAATTGTGAAAGGTTTTATCCTATCGGAAATAATTTCGCAATATGGGATTTGCTGGCGTAAATAAAAAAAGTGTGATCAGTTGTAGGTCATTGTTATAAAGTGAAATAATACCAAGTGGTTAGTATGGGTGCGGTGTTGATACCCAAATAATAACAGCATCCTGAGGGCTGGTGGATACACAGGCATGCCCCATACCACTATCGTAATAGAGGCTATCTCCTGCGCTAAGGGAAATTGGCTCATAAAACTCTGAATAGAAGGTTATTTCCCCGTCAAGAACATAAAGAAACTCTTCGCCGTTGTGGCGGACCAGTTCGCCAAAATCATCCATAGAGCGCGCGCGAATGGTGCTTTTGAAAGGAATCATGCGCTTATTGATGATTTCAGTGCACAGGAGTTCGTGTTGATAGGTTGCTGTCGGGTGCTCTTTGCCCTCGTTTTTTCGGGTAACAGTCCTGCGGCCAACATTTGTCTGTAGGTCGCCTTTGGTAAAGAGTTGGGGGATGTCAATTTCCAGGCCTGTAACGAGTTTTTGAACGACTTCAAAGGTTGGAGACATCTGATCATTTTCGATTTTTGACAATGTTGAACGTGCTAAACCTGTGCGCTTAGAGGCTTCTTCCAGTGTCCAGCTTTTGTTCTTGCGAACATCGCGAAGCCGTGTGCCTAGCTTTAGAGGTTCCAAGGTACGTTCTGCGCCCGCAATAGTCGCTTTTGGTTCCACGATTCTCGGTGTTTCTTTGCTCGGCATTTCCTGTTCCAACTTATTGAGTTCTTGTCATTATATCTGTGTTTTGTCTTTTAGTGGAGAATTTTCTGAAAGTTTCCTATAAGAAATATTTGATATCTATAGGAATGTTGTTATTCTCGCTCCAGATAAAACGCTGTTTAGTAAGCGGAGTCCTGCTTATTGTTTATTATGGTCAGAAATCAGAATACGGCCTGAATTATATCCCTTGCTTGAAGGGAGGGCTTTAAAAGTCTGTTTTCTGAGAAATAATTGCATCAAGGCTATATCGTTTGGACTTCATATGCTATCCAGATAAACGATATCAAATAGCTTATAGCCGACGAGATGTAACCGCCTTGCTGAGTAGAAGGATTACATCTTATTGGACGATAAGAGAAAGCACCTGGATACGGAAAGGATCCTTAGAAAAATGAGTGAAGCTCTTTACGACCTGGTCATTATTGGCGGTGGCCCGGGTGGATATGTTGCCGCAATTCGCGCTGCTCAACTTGGTCTCAAAACGGCCTGTGTTGAAGGGCGGGGAACATTGGGCGGAACCTGTCTGAATGTCGGGTGCATGCCTTCAAAAGCGCTTTTGAATTCTTCCGAGAAGTTTGTGGATGCACAAAAGCACTTTGCCGAGCATGGGATCAAGGGATCTGTCGAGCTGGATCTGGAAACAATGCTGGGGCGCAAGGACAAGGTTGTTGAAGACCTGACCAAGGGTGTTGAGTTTCTTCTGAAGAAAAACAAGGTCGATTACGTTAAGGGCTGGGGCTCTATTCCCAAGGTTGGCGAAGTTCTCGTCAAGGGTGACGATGGCGAACAGACATTGAAAACCAAAGACATTTTGATTGCGACAGGTTCAGAATCAACGCCTTTACCTGGTATTGAAACGGATGAAGAGCAGATTGTTACGTCAACTGGTGCGCTTTCTCTGAAAAAAGTGCCTGAGCATATGGTCGTTATCGGTGCCGGTGTAATTGGTCTGGAATTGGGATCAGTTTGGTCACGGCTTGGGGCGCAAGTTACTGTTGTTGAGTTTCTCGATAAAATCCTTCCCGGTATTGACGAAGAAACAGGGAAACTTGCCAAACGTGTTCTGGGTAAGCAGGGTCTGAAATTCAAACTGGGAATGAAGGTTACCGCAGCAGACAAAGTTGATGGCAAAGTCAAGCTGACGATGGAATCTGTGAAAAAAGGTAAAGTTGAGGAACTGGAAGTTGATACTGTTCTGGTTTCTATCGGACGCCGTGCCTATACATCTGGTCTTGGATTGGAAGAACTGGGTGTTGCCATGGAACGTGGTGTAATTCAGGTCGATGGTAATTTCAAAACATCTGTCGATGGCATCTATGCGATTGGCGATTGTGTTCCCGGCCCAATGCTGGCGCATAAAGCAGAAGAAGACGGTGTTGCCTGTGTGGAAACGCTTGCGGGACAAAAAGGTCATGTGAATTATGAACTGGTACCCGGGGTTGTTTATACGCATCCGGAAATAGCCACTGTTGGTAAAAGCGAAGAGGCTCTCAAGGAAGCTGGTGTTGCTTATAACGTTGGTAAGTTTCCTTTCAGCGCCAACAGCCGCGCACGTGCTATGGGTGAATCAGACGGTCAGGTGAAAATTCTGTCTGATGCAACAAGCGATAAAGTTCTGGGCGTACACATTATTGGCCCGGCAGCGGGTGAGCTATTGTCCGAAGCTGTTGCCGTGATGGAATTTGGTGGTTCTGCTGAGGATATTGCCAGAACTTGCCACTCGCACCCTGGACTGAGCGAAGCTGTGAAAGAGGCCGCACTTGCCGTAGATAAGCGCGCAATTCATATGTAATTCCTGGGTGCGTCTAGAGACTAGTTTAAAGAGAGGGAGCGTGAGCTCCCTCTCTTTTTTTTTAGAATTATTTCTGGACAAATTGAGGATAAAAAAGCTTATCATTTGCGCCAGAGGGGTGAGGCTAACAAGAATGCTTGATGGAAGTACGACAAAAAAAGCAACCACTTTGATTGCGGTTATGTGTCTGGCTCAAGTTTTGGGCATGCTTGATAACGCAACCTTTTCTGCCCTGATTATCCTTTTTCAAAAAAAATGGGTTTTAAGCAATACCGAGATCGGATGGATTAGCGGGATCTATTACGGGGGCTACGCAGCGGCTGTGCCGTTACTGGTTGCACTAACGGATCGGGAGGATGCACGGCGGATCTACCTCTATTCCATGGCGGTTGGTGGCATTGCGGCTCTTGGATTTGCTTTTCTGGCCGAAGGCTTCTGGACGGCAATGCTTTTTCGCCTCTTTGCTGGGGTTAGCCTTGCAGGAACCTATATGGTTGGTCTCAAGCTTTTAACCGATCTGATTAGTGCAAAGAAGCAACAAAGCCGTGCTGTGGCCTATTACACAGCTCATTTTGCCATTGGCACTGGTGTATCGGTTTTTGTTGCTGGGGAAGTTTGGCAGCTCATGGGGTGGCAATGGGCCTTTCTTGTTGCGGGTATTGGTAGCTTTTTCGCATGGGGTGTTGTTTATCTCTTTGTTGCCCGGGGCCACAAGCCGTATCACCACATCCCGATGAAGGAGTTGGTGAATTTCAAACCTGTTATCGCCAATCGGCCTGCTCTTGGTTATATCCTCGCTTATGCGGCACATTTGTGGGAGCTTTTTGCTCTTCGTGCCTGGCTGGTAGCTTTTCTGGTTTTTTCTCTTTCTCTGCAGCCAGCAGGAGCTTTCGACTGGAGCCCGACGCAAATTGCATCGTGGGTGTTTTTGCTTGGGCTTCCGGCAAGTGTGATCGGGAATGAGTTTTCAGTTCGGTATGGACGTCGAAAGCTTTTAACGCTGGTCATGGGGGCATCAGCTCTTATTGGTTTTGTGATCGGTTTCTCAGCCAGCTTGCCTTTTATCGTTGTTATTGTTGCTTTCACGATATACGGCGTTACAGCCACGGCTGATTCTTCCTCGCTGACCTCTGGTGTCGTTGCCAATTCTGATCCCAAGCGAAAGGGCGCAACAATGGCTTTGCAGTCACTTGCGGGCTTTGCAGCCGGATCTTTGTCGCCGATTGTTTTTGGAGGAGTGCTGGATTTATTCGGTGGGGCAGAAAATACCCTGGCATGGGCAATGGCTTTTTTAACAATGGGTATCGGTGTGCTTTTGGGCCCATTGATTATTCATAAATTTGGACGTCAGAAGCCTTTGTCTCAAGGAAAAATTATATAAATAAAACAAAATGTTATTCCGTTCTTTGTGGAGATGGAATAGCCTGGCGTTGGTTTTAAACCTGAATGACTAATATGAATCTAGGCATAAAAATACAGGGACTTCAGAAATATGATTCGTCAACTATTCCCCATCAGTGCGCTTCTCCTGGGCGCGGCTTTTCTCTTTTTTGCTGGTGGTATTAATGCACTGATTCTTCCTGTCCGTGGGAATATGGAAGGCTTCTCGGCCTTCTCATTGGGGTTGCTTGGGACTGGTTGGGCGGTGGGATACGTAAGTGCCTGTGTTGTCATGCCAAGATTCGTTTCCAAGGTTGGTCATATTCGGGCCTTTAGTGTGATGGCAGCTTTTGCGGCATTCGCGATTTTAAGCTCTTTGTTGGTTGTCTCTCCTTTTGCTTGGATACCAATGCGCGCGGTTTCAGGTTTTTGTTTTGCCGGGGCTGCAATGATTGTTGAAAGCTGGCTTGGTGAAAGAGCCGATGCCAGCTCGCGGGGGAAAATTTTCGGTATCTATACAATGGTAACACTTGCCGCGACAACAACAGGTCAGATGGTATTGCCACTTGGTGATAGTGCCGGCTTTCTGTTCTTTGTTCTGGGCGCAATGTTTTATTGCTTGGCCCTGGTTCCCACGGCGGTTTCATCCAGCGCTTCGCCCAACCCCTTGGCTAAAGTTAGTCTGGATATAAAAGCTTTGTGGAAAAACTCACCAGTTGCGGTTTTTGCTGTTTTTATGGTTGGGATTTCCAATGCTTCTTTCGGAACATTAGCCGCTGTTTATGCTGACCGTATTGGCCTCGTCCTGACGAGTGTTGCGCTTTTTACAAGTATTCCGATTCTGACGGGGGCTTTGGTACAGGTCCCTGTCGGTCATTTTTCGGATAAAATGGATCGACGAAAAGTTTTGTTGGTGATTGCACTCACAGCCATAGCTGTGGATTTGTCTTTTATCCTGATTGCCCCGGAAACAGAGCTTTTCAATATGATCCTCATTGGCTTTTTCGGTGCATCGATTTTTAGCATGTACCCGGTGATTGTCGCTCATGCCAACGATCATGCTGCGGAGGGCAGCTTTATTCAGGTAAGTGGTGGTTTGCTTCTTGTTTTTGGAATGGGGTCGATCATTGGGCCTTTGTTGTCCGGTGTAGGAATGGCCCACATTGGGACCGCAGGCTTGTTTATGACGTCTCTGGGGGCGCATGTACTTATTGTGCTTTACACGATCTGGCGTATCACGCGCCGTGCACCTGTCGCTGAGGACGAGAAAGTGGCCTATGTTTCTACGCCGCCTGCGCGTACGTCAACACCAGAGACTGCCGCGATGCAGGTGGAGGACGAAGGCTAAATTTTCGTAATTGTTTGAGGCGTCAGGTTTACTTTTGTGCGCTGGGGTGGGCCTTGTCGTAAACCTTTAGCAATTCATCGGCATCGACATCGGTATAACGCTGTGTTGTCGAAAGAGAGCTGTGGCCAAGCAATTCCTGTATTGCTCTGAGATCCCCGCCATTGGAAAGCAGGTGCGTGGCAAAGCTGTGTCGAAGGGCGTGGGGTGTTGCTGTTTCTGGCAAGCCAAGCAGGCCGCGCAGCTTTTGGGTTTGGAGCTGTATGATTCTGGCAGAAAGCCTTTTGCCCTTAACGCCCAAAAAAAGGGGCGAACCCTGGGCTGTGGGGAAGGGGCAAGAGGCCTGATAGCTTGCAATAGCGTCGCAAACAACAGGTAAAATCGGCACCAGACGTTCTTTGTTTCGTTTCCCCACAACACGAAGGAAGTCTTGTCCTTTGCGTGGGGCGTCTTCCTGATTCAAATCCAGTGCTTCAGAAATGCGCAATCCACAGCCATAGAGAAGGAGGAGAACGGCCTGATCCCTGAGGCCAACCCAGGTATCGTCCTGTAGTTCAAGGCTTTGTTCCATTACCTGTTGGGCTTCCCCCTTCGTGAGAGCTTTGGGAATAGCCTGTGTTTTTTTTGGTGTGCGAAGAATATCGAGCACATGATTGTTGATTAGTTGTTGTTTGTTCATCCATTTAAACAGGCCGCGTACAGCGGACAGTGCCCGAGCTGTGGATGTTTTGCTTAGATTCTGTCCACTACGGGCAGCAAGCCAGGACCTGAAATCGCGGATTTCCAGTTGGTTTATCGATTTTAAGGTAATGACATGGCCGCTGTGTTCACCAAGAAAGCGAAGGAAAGCCCTAATATCTTGTGCATAGGCTTCTATGGTTTTGTCTGAAGATCTTTTCTCGTTGCGATGCCAGCTGAGCCAGTCTTGAAAAGCGATTTGAACGTCATCGTTCCAGGGAAGAACCGTAAGATCTATTTCGAGTGTTTTTCTTGGCGTCTTTTTAATGGCTCTTCCCTTTTTGGATGAATTATTCAGGGAGTTTCAGCCAGGTTCTGATCGTGTTTTCAACGACAGATCCGATAAAGCGGATCAATTCCGTACCTTGGCCGGGTTCAAACTGATCATCTCTCTGTGATCCAAATGCCAGCATGGCTGGAGGTGTAGTTGATGAAATATGGAGTCTAACCAAAGCATCGGATTGTATAAGGGGCGCCATGGTGCCGTAAAGGCAGACATCCCCCTGTATGTGGCTACGAAGCACAGCGGGTTGTCCGCTCCCGATTAATCCATCCACCATACCGGCGAGGAGGCAGGAAATGCCTTCTACTGGGGCCGCAACGTCAGAATCGCCCGGTTGTTCGACGCCAATGGCGATTGCATCCATTCCCATGATGATGGGAAGTTCAGTGCTGATGATGTCGATAAGGTGCTCGAAGTTCTTTGCAGAGATCAGAGCGGTTACAGCCCGGTGGGTTCTGTCTTGGGTTAGCTTGTTGTGATGGCTTCTTGATATAACGACGTCGCGCTCTCTTGTTACCTGGGCAAGTTGATTGCGCAATTTTTCGATCATGTGCTGCTGGAGATCAGCAAGACCGCGCCCTTCTGTTTTTCCGGGTATCTCAAGGCTATCTATCACCTGAGGGTGTTGCACCAGAAAATCCGCATGCTGGCGAAGGTATTTTTCGACGTGACGCGCAGTGATGAGAGGTTCTTTTATTTGATCAGTCTCTACATCCTGAGAAGGGCTACTCATAATCTTGTCCTGCACCACTTTCTAGAGAATGGATTGACCGGTTTTTTCCCAGTCAGCCATAAAGGCTTCCAGACCTTTATCGGTTAATGGATGTTTGAACATTGCTTTTAGAACAGCTGGTGGAATAGTTGCCGTATCTGCACCCATCTTTGCCGCTTCAACCACATGAAGGGGGCTACGTGTAGATGCAACCAGAACCTTTGTGCTGATATCTGGATAGGCGCTATAGATTTCAACGATATCAGAAATCAAAGTCAGACCGTCTTGGGCCAGATCATCCAGGCGACCAATGAAGGGGGAGATATAGGTCGCACCAGCTTTTGCCGCCAACAGAGCCTGAGCTGAAGAGAAGCAAAGTGTTACATTGGTGTCGATGCCTTCATCTGAGAAGGTTTTACAGGCTTTCAGGCCGTTCGGTGTAAGAGGGAGCTTGATCACAATGTTATCTGCGATGGCGGCAAGTTTGCGCCCTTCGGAGATCATTCCGTCATATTCAAGGGATGTGACTTCGGCGCTTACAGGGCCAGGAACAACGTCTGCGATTTCTTTGATGACCTCAATAAACTGACGGCCGCTTTTGGCGATTAGGGACGGGTTTGTGGTTACGCCGTCAACAAGGCCGGTTGCAGCAAGTTCGCGAATTTCGTCGATATCCGCAGTGTCGATAAAGAATTCCATCAATCAATCCTGTATTACTGTGTCGCGTTCTGCTTCTTAATCCAAGAAGGGATATCCAGGTTAGCAGAACATGTTGTCCGTCCGTAAGCTAGCGTGTTGCTGCCCGTGGCTCAGAGTTTCAGTATATATAAATCATGAAAGTACGAAGGGAAAGTGAACGATAGAGTTTTTCGATGTATCGTTCATATCTTTTGTATCAGCTCTTTTGATTTTTCTTCCTTGTAAAGGAAGCCTCTATAAGCAAAGGCTAGAGCATAATTTTTAACAGGGAATGACGATTCGTGCAGAATGGTGGTGAAGGGCAGGCTTTATTTGAGGAGATGAATAAGCAACCTCTCCGTTGCCGGGTACAGGTTGTTCTGCCAATTGAAAAACCTTATGACTATTTATTACCTTATGGAACGGATGGCGCGCAGATCGCGTTGGAACCGGGACAGGTTGTCATGGTGCCGGTTGGCCGGCGAGTCTTGCCGGGTGTTGTCTGGGATGGTGACGCGGACGAAAATGTACCCCTGAAAAAATTGAAAGAGATTGTAAGTGTCTCTGAAGTCCCGCCTCTGAGAGAAGAGTTGCGAAAATTTGTTGAATGGGTCGCTAACTATACGCTTTCTCCGCAAGGTTCTGTCCTTAAGATGGCTTTGTCTGTTCCCCAGGCGTTGGAAGATCAGGTAGGGCAAAAGCTCTATCGGTTATCAGGTGATGCTCTTTCAAAAGAAGGTGAAAGGGAAAAAACTCGCCTGACAAGTGCCCGCCAAAAGGTAATTGATGTCGTCACAAATAGTGGTGGCTGGACGTCGGCTGATCTGGCGAGAGAAGCGGGTGTTTCCAGTTCTGTTGTAAAGGGGCTGGAAAAACTTGGCATGATTGAGAGTTATTTCGAGGCACCGGATTTTTTCTTTCCCGCCCCTGTTTCTGATGCTGTCGGCCCCGAACTCTCCCCTGATCAAAAAGCGGCAGCGGATGACCTTGTCAGCAGGGTTCAGGGACGATCTTTCTCAACAGTTGTTCTGGATGGTGTTACCGGGTCCGGTAAAACGGAAGTATATTTCGAAGCTATCGAGGCGGCATTGAGGGAAGGGCGACAGGCTTTGGTCTTGTTGCCGGAAATTGCGCTTTCAAGTCAGTGGCTGGATAGATTTAAGCAGCGATTCGGGGTTGCGCCAGCTGAATGGCATTCTGATCTGACGCCAGCGCTTCGGCGAAAAACCTGGCGAGCAGTTGCGTCAGGTAAGGCGCCAGTTGTCGTCGGGGCGCGTTCTGCTTTGATGTTACCCTATAGTGACCTCGGCCTTATTATTGTGGATGAGGAGCACGAAGGTTCCTTCAAGCAGGAAGATGGCGTTTATTACCATGCAAGGGATATGGCGGTGGTCAGGGCAAAGGGCTGTGGTTGTCCTATTGTTCTGGCATCTGCTACCCCGGCGCTGGAAACGATGGTCAATGTACAAAGCGGGCGGTACGAACGTTTGATCCTTCCCGGTCGCCATGGTGGGGCCGGTATGCCTGATGTGGAGTTAATCGATTTGCGGTTTGATAAGCCCGAGCGATTGCAGTCGGGACCGGGGTGGCTATCACAGGCGCTGCGAGGGGCTATTCGCCAGACCCTGGAGGCAGGCGAGCAAGCGATGCTTTTTTTGAACCGCAGAGGTTATGCCCCCCTAACACTTTGCCGGACCTGTGGGCATCGATTGCAGTGTCCGCATTGTACGGCATGGTTGGTTGAGCATCGACGCTTTCGGCGATTGCAGTGCCATCATTGTGGTTTTTCCGCTGCGTTACCGGAAACCTGTCCTTCTTGTGGGGCAGAGGATTCTCTGGTTCCTTGCGGTCCGGGGGTTGAGAGGATCGTGGAAGAGGCGAAGTTGCTTTTTCCCGAGGCGAATGTGGCGCTTATGGCCAGTGACACCATGACGTCACCGGCTGCGACAAAAGAAATGGTCGATCGAATACAGAATCGGGAGGTTAATCTTCTTGTCGGAACACAGGTCGTTGCCAAAGGTTATCACTTTCCTTATCTAACGCTTGTTGGTGTTGTAGATGCGGACCTTGGTTTGTTTGGCGGTGATTTGAGGGCTGCGGAACGAACTTTCCAGCTATTGCATCAGGTGGCCGGGCGTGCCGGGCGTGCAGAACACAAAGGACGTGTGTTGTTGCAAACATCTGATCCCAAGCACCCTGTGATGCAGACGCTGAAAGAGGGAGATCGCGACAAGTTTCTGGAAATTGAAGCAGAAACAAGGGCGCGAGGAAACCTGCCGCCCTTTGGCCGCTTGGCGGCTGTCATTGTGTCTGGCCCAGATGAAAGTGAGCTGGATAACTTTTGTGCGGGGCTGGCCAGATCGATTCCTCAATTTGATGGGGCGCAAATTCTCGGCCCTGCGCCAGCACCGCTTGCTTTGTTACGTGGGAAATTTAGGCGGCGTTTCCTCATTATGAGTAAAAAAACTATCGCACCTCAGGGTATCGCAAGGAATTGGCTCAGCCAGCTGAAAGCGCCATCACGTATTAAGGTCGTTGTTGACGTTGATCCCTATTCATTTCTGTGACGAATCCCGATTGGTGACGGATGTTTCGGGACGATGTACTATTCGATATCATTTTTGCCGGGTGTTGTTCGCAATGGGCAATAGGCATGTCGTAATTAGTCTCGTAAAGTGGCGGGGATTTAGGAGTAAAAGTTTTTTTATGAAAACGAGCATAAAAAAAATATCGATGAAAATGACGCATTTTTAAGGATAAACAGGGACTTCACAGGGGTTCCAGAGGACTCTTTTTCGCAACTGCGGCGAAAAGAGTGTCATAAAAGGTCGAATCTTTCGTCTGACTCGCTTGAAACCCTGTTATGTCTGTGATACCTAACCCGCGCCTGATGATTAGTACTTGCTACTTTTCTTAATGAATTTAATTTCGGCTTCACTGAAATGCGACCTGTGCAGGCAGGGTCAATTTCTGGCTTATCTTGGGGGCAACCAGCTTGGCAGGCGAAAACACTAGCTTGAATGGCTTGGCAGGGCGCTATGCACTAGCGCTACTGGAAATTGCCGAGGAAAAATCTGCATTGGATGCAGTGGCTGAAGATCTACAGGGCCTGAAACAACTCGTTTCGGACAGCTCTGAGCTTCAGGATTTGCTCAGCTCTCCGCTTTACACTCGCGATCAGCAGGTAAAAGCGATTTCAGCGATTCTGGACAAAGCAGGCGTTAATGAAGTGACGCGTAACTTTGCACTGGTTGTTGCTGAGAATCGTCGTCTTGCTGTTCTGGCTGACATGGCTGATGCCTACTTGGCAGAATTGGCACGTCGCCGCGGTGAGGTCCGAGCAAAAGTAACAGCAGCACACGAATTGACAAAGACACAGCAAAAAGCAATCGCAGATGCGTTAAAAGCTTCCGCTGGTGGATCTGTCGAAGTTGACGTAACTGTCGATGAATCTCTAATCGGGGGCATGATTGTGCAGGTTGGTAGCCGCATGGTTGATAGCTCCTTGCGTACAAAACTTCAGAGACTTGAACTGGTGATGAAAGGGGTTGGGTAATGGATATCCGCGCCGCTGAAATCTCTACCATTCTCAAAAATCAGATCGAAAACTTTGGTGCTGATGCCGATGTGGCAGAAGTAGGCCAGGTTCTATCTGTGGGTGATGGTGTGGCTCGCATCTATGGTCTGGACAATGTTCAGGCTGGCGAGATGGTGGAATTTGCTAACGGTATTCGGGGTATGGCCCTTAACCTTGAAGTCGACAACGTAGGTGTCGTGCTTTTTGGTGATGACCGTGGTGTTAAAGAAGGTGATACGGTCAAGCGTACCGGTTCTATCGTTGACGTACCAACAGGCAAAGGCCTGCTGGGTCGCGTTGTTGATGGTCTTGGTAATCCGATTGACGGTAAAGGCCCACTTAAAGACGTAGAACGTACTCGTGTGGAAGTTAAGGCCCCTGGCATTATCCCACGTAAGTCTGTTCACGAACCAATGCAGACTGGTCTGAAATCAATCGATAGTCTTATTCCAATCGGTCGTGGCCAGCGTGAGCTTGTCATTGGTGACCGTCAGACTGGTAAGACTGCGATTGCTTTGGATACAATTCTAAACCAGAAAGCAACAAACGACGCAGCAGCAAGCGAAAGCGAAAAGCTGTTCTGTATCTACGTTGCTGTTGGTCAGAAGCGTTCTACTGTTGCGAAACTGGTTAAGACACTCGAAGACAACGGCGCTATGGAATATTCCATTGTTGTTGCTGCGACTGCTTCTGACCCGGCTCCACTTCAGTTCCTGGCTCCATATACTGGCGCTGCTATGGGTGAGTACTTCCGTGATAATGCAATGCACGCTGTGATCGTTTATGACGATCTTTCCAAGCAGGCTGTTGCGTATCGTCAGATGTCTCTACTACTTCGTCGTCCTCCTGGACGTGAAGCTTACCCAGGTGACGTTTTCTATCTCCACTCCCGTCTTCTCGAGCGCTCTTGTAAGCTGAACGACGAACACGGTGCTGGTTCTTTGACTGCTCTGCCAGTTATTGAAACACAGGGTGGTGACGTTTCTGCCTTTATTCCGACCAACGTGATTTCTATTACTGACGGTCAGATCTTCTTGGAAACAAACCTCTTCAACAAAGGTATCCGTCCGGCTGTTAACGTTGGTCTGTCGGTTTCCCGTGTTGGTTCTTCTGCGCAGATTAAAGCCATGAAACAGGTTGCTGGTACCATTAAGTTGGAACTTGCCCAGTACCGTGAAATGGAAGCGTTTGCTCAGTTTGCATCTGATCTTGATGCGGCTACTCAGCGTCTGCTGGCTCGTGGTTCTCGCCTTGTAGAACTTCTGAAACAGCCACAGTACAAGCCGCTGACTGTTGAAGAGCAGGTTGTTGTTATCTTCTCTGGCGTGAAGGGTTACCTTGATGCGATTGACGTGAAAGACGTTGGTCACTTCGAAGAAAAACTTCTGTCTGAAGTTCGTGGCAATGGCCAAGATATTCTGGAAACTATCCGTACAGAGAAAGCTCTGTCTGCCGAAACTGAAGGCAAGCTGAAATCTTTCTTGGATAATTTCGCCAAGACCTTTGTATAAAGGTTTGGGGAACCAGAGTTTAATGGCTGTGGGAAACGAGTAACGACATGCCAAACTTGAACGACCTTAAACTTAGGATCGCCAGCGTTAAGTCAACGCAGAAGATCACATCAGCCATGAAAATGGTTGCTGCGGCTAAGCTACGTCGTGCACAGGAACAAGCCGAAGCATCCCGTCCATACGCTGAGCGTATGGAACGGATGCTGGGTTCTCTTGCTGCATCGGCTGGCAAACAGCCCGGAGCATCTCCTCTTCTAGCTGGTACTGGTAAAGATGACGTTCATCTGCTGATCGTAGCTGCTGCTGATCGCGGCCTTTGTGGCGGTTTTAACTCTAACATCGTTAGAGAAGCCCGTAACAAAGCGAAAGAGCTACTGAGTGCTGGAAAAACGATTAAGATCTACTGTGTAGGCCGTAAGTCACGCGACCAACTTCGTCGTGATTTTGGTGATAACATTGTAGATACAATCGAAGACATCGCGAAACCAAGCCTTGGTTTTGACAAGGCGGCAACGGTTGCTGATCGTGTGCTGTCTATGTTCAAAGCTGGTGAGTTTGACGTTTGCACGATCTTCTATGCGAAGTTCCAATCTGCAATCGCACAAATTCCAACGGCTCAGCAGTTGATCCCGTTTGAAGCTGAAGGCGATGCTGACGCATCAACCCTCGCTGACGGTGGTGTATATGATTACGAGCCATCTGATGAAAAAATCTTGAGCGATCTGTTGCCTCGCAACATTGCTGTTCAGATTTTCAAAGCAATGCTCGAAAATAACGCCAGTGAGCACGGGGCGCGTATGTCCGCGATGGATAATGCGACACGTAACGCCGGTGAAATGATTGATAAACTGTCTATTCAATACAACAGAACAAGACAGGCAATCATTACAAACGAATTGATTGAAATTATCTCCGCCAAGGAAGCTCTCTGATCATAGAGAACTTTGGCAAGCGCATTGGCTTAGGAGTGACACTAAATGGCTGATAAAAATATCGGTAAGATCACACAGGTTCTTGGACCCGTGGTTGACGTTCAATTTTCAGGTGACCTGCCTGAAATTTTGAGCGCTCTTGAAACACAGAACGATGGCAAACGCCTTGTTCTCGAAGTTGCCCAGCACCTGGGTGAAAACACAGTTCGTTCCATTGCGATGGATGCGACTGAAGGCCTGACCCGTGGTCAGGAAGTTGTTGACACAGGTGACGCGATCAACGTTCCAGTTGGTCCTGAGACACTGGGTCGTATCATGAACGTTGTTGGGGAACCAATTGACGAACGTGGTGACATCGGTAACAAGCGTACCTTCCCAATTCACCGCAATGCTCCAGAATTTGACGAGCAGGCAACCGACGCTGAGATCCTGGTAACAGGTATTAAAGTGATTGACCTTCTTTGCCCATATGCAAAGGGTGGTAAAATCGGTCTGTTCGGTGGTGCGGGTGTTGGTAAAACGGTTACCATCATGGAATTGATCAACAACATTGCGAAAACACACGGTGGTTACTCTGTGTTTGCGGGTGTTGGTGAGCGTACTCGTGAAGGTAATGACCTTTATCACGAAATGATCGAATCTGGCGTTATCAAGCTGGAAGGCGACAGTAAATGTGCGCTTGTTTACGGTCAGATGAACGAACCTCCGGGGGCACGTGCTCGTGTTGCTCTGACTGGTCTTACTCAGGCGGAATACTTCCGTGATGAAGAAGGTCAGGACGTTCTGTTCTTCGTGGATAACATCTTCCGCTTTACACAGGCTGGTTCTGAGGTGTCCGCGCTTCTAGGTCGTATTCCTTCTGCGGTTGGTTATCAGCCAACTCTTGGTACTGATATGGGTGCCATGCAGGAGCGTATTACTTCTACGAAGAAGGGTTCCATTACATCTGTTCAGGCCGTTTATGTTCCTGCGGATGACTTGACTGACCCTGCGCCTGCGACAACCTTCTCTCACTTGGATGCGACAACCGTTCTGTCTCGTCAGATTGCTGAGCTTGGAATTTACCCAGCTGTGGATCCATTGGACTCCACCAGCCGTATTCTTGAGCCTTCTGTGATCGGTGAAGAGCACTACGAAACTGCCCGTAACATTCAGCGCGTTCTACAGTCTTACAAAGACCTTCAGGACATCATCGCTATTCTGGGTATGGATGAACTATCCGAAGAAGATAAAATGACTGTTGCGCGTGCTCGTAAGATCCAGCGTTTCTTGTCACAGCCATTTGACGTGGCTGAGGTCTTCACTGGTTCTCCTGGTGTTCAGGTTCCATTGGAAGAAACAATTCGCGGCTTTAAAGGCATTCTTGCTGGTGAGTATGATCACCTTCCAGAAGCAGCTTTCTACATGGTTGGTACCATTGACGAAGCTCTTGCCAAAGCTGAGAAAATGGCCGCTGAAGCCGCTTAAGGTTTCTGATTTTTAATTGTCGTTAGACAGGTAGCAGGAAGAGAATGATGGCCAAAGAACAGGTCGAATTCGAACTCGTTTCTCCAGAGAAACTACTCCTTTCCCAGAGTGTCGACATGGTTGTCGTGCCAGGTGAAGATGGTGACTTTGGTGTGCTGCCGCGTCACGCACCGATGATTTCCACGGTTCGCCCCGGCGTAATCGCGATCTACTCTGGTAAAGAGATTAGTGAGCGTATTTTTGTCGCCGGTGGCTTTGCCGAGGTAACCACGGAACGCTGTACCGTTCTCGCTGAAATTGCGCAGCCTGTAGGCGAGATTGACAAAGCAGCAGTCCAGCAACAGCTTCAGGATGCAAAGGAAGATCTTTCCGATGCAAAAGATGATGATGCTCGTGACGCCGCAAGAAAACAGATCGGATTGTCTGAGGCCATGCTTGCAGCTATTGGCTGATTAGACAGTTTATGAATTAAAAGCCCGGTGCTTTCGAGCCCGGGCTTTTTTTATATCTGCTGCTCTTATAAATCTTATCGTTGATCCTCTTGGCGATATCGCTAATGATTGCTCGGAACTATTTCGTTCTAATTCTCTAGAAGTGAGCTTATGGAAAATCTTGTCACTCTACTTAGTGAACCATCAGCCTGGATGGCGCTCTTTACCTTGATTGTTATGGAAGTTGTTCTGGGGATTGATAATCTTATCTTTGTATCGATTTTGACGAATAAACTTCCAGAAGCTCAGCGACCCAAGGCACGGGTAATTGGCTTGAGCCTGGCGCTTATTTTTAGGCTTGCTTTGCTGGGTACTGTTGCGATTATCGTGCAGCTTGTCGAGCCAGTCATCACACTGTTCGATCATAGTTTTTCATGGCGCGATATTATTCTGATTGCAGGTGGGTTGTTCCTGGTCTGGAAAGCGACGAAGGAAATTCATCATAATGTTGATCCGGGAGATAGTGACGCTGATGCCAAAGACGCTGTCGTAAGCAGTTTTGCAACCGTGATTGGCCAAATCCTTGTTCTTGATCTTGTCTTTTCCATCGACAGTATTATCACCGCTGTCGGGATGACTGATCATGTCTCTATCATGGTAATTGCCGTTGTTACCGCAGTTGTTGTGATGTTGCTCGCTGCCGGCCCTTTATCACGTTTTATCGAAGCAAATCCCACAATTGTGATGCTGGCACTCGGTTTCCTTTTGATGATTGGTATGACGCTGATCGCAGATGGCTTTGGGGTGCATGTACCAAAGGGGTACATCTATGCAGCAATGGCGTTTTCAGCGTTCGTTGAGCTGTTGAATATGCTGTCTCGAAGGCGCCGTAAGAAGAAAGCAAGCTGAATGACGTTATATGAGCCGCAACTAAATTTTGCGGCTCATTATTATCGTTTGCGATGGCTGAAACCTATGACTTCTTTACGTACTTAGTCAGTATGACGATTTGCTGTCCGTTTACACGGCCTTCGATATGTTCTGGTGTATCTGGTACTAAAGAGATTCCCCGAACTGCGGTTCCTCTTTTCGCTGTAAAACCACCGCCTTTGACGTTTAGGTCTTTGACTAACGTGACTGTATCTCCTGGCTCAAGAACAGCCCCATTTGCATCAAGGTGTTTTACCGTATTTTCTTCGTTAATGGATGGGGTAATACCCGACTGAGCCCAAGCCAAAGTTTCGTCATCAAGATAGAGCATTTCTAAAAGATCCCGGGCCCAGCTTTCTTGGCTTAGACGTTGCAGCATGCGCCAAGCCATGACTTGAACAGCAGGTACCTGACTCCACATACTTTCATTGAGACAGTGCCAATGATTAAGATCTAGCTCATTTATTTGGGTAACCTGGGCATAACAGGTTTCACAAAGTAAAATTTGTTGATCCAATGTACCGTTTGCATCTGGGGGAATATCGTAGGCCTTTAAAGCCGTTGATGAGTTACACAGTTCACATTTGGATTCTGCACGACTAAGAAGACCACTATCTAAGGCCATATTTTGGAACTTTCGCTTATAAAAGGGGTCTCAGAAACTTTACCTTAATAAGTACATTCTGATTTTGGGGACAATAGCAATCTTTCGTGACTTCAACAATGTCCACATTACAGGTAGGTGATATTTGGTGACGCCTGTTCTTTAGAAGCCGAAGATACGTTTTTTTCATTCTTTTCAATAATAGTGGTAGTCAATGTTGTGCTTTGAATGCTCGGCTTGTGTGATGAGGTCGCGGACCAGTAGGGGAACTTTATGTCTTTTATGGAAATCGTTTTATTGGATAACGGCAGAGCGATCAGGCCCTGTGGTATTGATGACATTGAAGATGTATCCCAGATGGTGATATCCGAAGCTAAAAGAAGTATTGCATCAGACTTTAATGAAAAGGGATGGGACGATTTTGTGGACTACGTATCGTTTGACCAAATTTTAAAGAGGTTGGTGACAGGATCGAAAGCACTTTTAGTGCAGGAAGAGGATGACCGGATCTCTGGTTACATCGAGATTAATGGTGGTCAAATCCTTCTGTTATTTATCGCTGGCTATGCACAAAAACATCATCTGGCTACACAGCTTTTCGATCGTGTTGTTAGGACATTGTCGCCGAGTGAGCTATATGTAAACGCGTCGACTCAGGGATATGATTTTTATTGCTCTCAAGGTTTTGTGCCTCTTGGTGATTGGCGCGAGGATGAGGGCGTGAAACACCTTGCGATGAAGTGGGAAAATGACAAAATGGGTAATGATTGAATCGATCAGGTTATTTCGTAATATGATGGCTCGATTGTTAACCTTCGGGCACTTTTTGTGCCTAACGCTCTCTATTTGGAAATAGAATTCATGCCACACTGTATTGTAGAGTACGCAAAGCCTTTGGAAAATCATATAAAAATTGCTGATCTGATAACGGAGCTATTCGAAGGCATGGAGAGCACAGAGTTATTTGATCGAGCCGCAATTAAGGTTAGGGCTATTGCCAGTGATCATTTTTTAACCGGATCTGATAAACAGCTTTATGTGCATACAACGATTAAGTTACTGCCCGGCCGTAGCTCGCAGCAAAAGGAAGTGTTGGGAACAAAGCTTCTTGAGACAAAGCGACAAAAACTTGCAGATCAGGCAATGCTGTCGGTCGAAATCGTTGATTTGAACGAAGCCTATTTCAAATAATTATCCGTACTGGATAAATTCCTCAACAAGTTGTTGATATAGTTTTTGTTTAAAGGGGACGATGAGATCTGGGAGGGATTTCATTTCAACCCATTTCCAGTCTGAGAACTCTGGTATTTCAGTATCTATATTGATATCGCTGTCCTGTCCTTCAAACTTAAAGACAAACCATTTCTGTTTTTGGCCTCTGTAGCGGCCTTTCCATATTCTAGGAACAAGATCACGAGGCAGGTCATAGGCGTACCAGTCCTGGCTTTCTGCAATTAAGCTTGCATTGGCTGTACCTGTTTCTTCTTCCAACTCTCTAAGGGCTGCGGTTCTTGGGTCTTCTCCCTCGTCAATTCCCCCTTGTGGCATCTGCCATGCCTCACCGGGGTTGTCGATTCGCTGTGCAACAAAAACATGATTATCCCGATTGAGAAGCATGATGCCTACACATGGTCTGTAGGGGAGAGCTTCGATCTCTTGATCGGTTAGGGCGGTGACTGTCATCGTTATATTTCTTTTAGTTTGATTCAACCGTAGGACTGTTGATTGTGGCAGAGGGGGAGGGGTCTTGCGCTGATGCCAATGAGGCTTCATCAATCACAGCAGTTATCGGCACGAGCTGATATCCCTCTTGTTCTATGGTGCTAACCCATTTGGCAATACGTTCCAGTGTCACAGGGAAAGGGCGTCCAGTTGCAATGGCAACGCCATTTTTGGTGGCGATGCGTTCTACCTGGACAAGTCTAGCATCAATCGCTTCTCTGCTAAGCTGGGCCTTGTCAATTGCTCGTTGATTAATCGCGATGGGTACACCAAGACTCTGCCCAAGTGAGGGAACAAGACTGGTGCTGTTTTCACCATTATCCAAGAATAAAAGACCGTGGTCTTTGAAGTATTCCATAACGGGGCGCATTTGACGTTCAGATGTGACAAATCGGCTGCCCATATATGATATCATACCCACATAGCCAGATCCTCTGTTCGCAATCCAGGCGAGGTTGTTGAGGTTGCCTTCGGGTTGACGCCCGGTCAGAAGTGCCTGTGGGCCGGGATCGTCAGATGGATAGGTCAGGGGTTCCATCGGTAAATCAAGCATCACTTCGTGATTATGAGAACGCGCAAGAGCAATCCAGCTTTCCAGGTTTTTGGCATAGGGTGTAAAGGAAAGTGTAATTTCACCCGGAAGCTGGCGGATAGCTGCTTCTGTGGCTGCGCGTGATAAACCCAGTCCCGTTAAAACAATTGCTATCCTAGGCCTTCCATTGGCATCTGGTACCTTTTGTCCATATAGCTTCCAGCTAGGCTCGGTGCTAAAAATTGGTGGGTTTGGGGGATAAGGTGATGGATCAATTGCTGCGATCTGAGGCGTCGTTGGAGATGTCGGCTCCCCCGTTGATGGGGACGCATCGGTGGTTTCTGCTGAAGGAGTATCCTGATCTTTAACGATATTTTGTTCTGGTTGTTCAGGATTTTCTGTCAGTACTTGGTCTGGCGCTTTGGCCTCATCTGGTGCTATTTTTTCTGGTTTATCAAGAGCTTCATTGCCCGCATTTTCAAGACCACTCTCGTCTTCTGATGAAGGCGTTGTCGTGACATCCGGGGCAGGTGGAATACTTTCAGGTTGAGGAGCTGTTTCGCTCTCCATTGCATCCGGTTTTGACTGTGAGTTGTTTTCGAAAGAAGGGACCTCTTGGTCCGAAACCTGTTGCCCCGAGAGTTCTTTGCTCACGTTTTCTTCTGTTTGAGAAGTTGTCTCCCCAGAATGCTCATCAGGGGGATGCTCATCAGGGGCATGCTCATCGCGGGCATGATTATCATCCCTGTTCTGGGGAATTTCTTCTTCTACATATTGATAGGGCAAGGGGACCTGCGGGCCCAAAATTGTATAGCCAACAGCTGCGCCGATTACAGAAATCAGCGCAACCCAGCAGGTTATGAGTAAGATTTTTTTCCAGTTCACGGTTGGTCCAACTGAAGTTATCTGCTCATTAGGGGGTTAATTGCTCGCTCCGTTACTTGTGTTGTAGAGCGCAATCCCCTGAATAAGATCTAGAGCTCGGTCAAGCTGGTAATCTTGTGGCTTGGCGACCTCATCAGCTTTGCCTTCGCTATCAGCATCGCCATCACCGTTTGTTCCCCCCTTGTTTTCCAAGGCCCCTCTCAGATCTGCTTCGCGTCGCTGTCCTTTGGTGTCCAGGGTTTCAACCTTGGCCTGTTCAACAATGATATCTGGTGCAATTCCTTCGGCTTGAATAGACCGGCCAGACGGGGTGTAATAACGGCTTGTCGTCAGGCGCATTGCCCCATTGCCGGGTAACGGCATAATGGTTTGAACAGACCCCTTACCAAAGGACTGTGTCCCCATAATGATTGCACGTCGATGATCCTGAAGGGCACCGGCGACGATTTCTGATGCAGAGGCAGACCCGCCATTGATCAGAACAACCAATGGTTTTCCATCGATCAGGTCGCCGGATTTTGCGTTAAATCGTTGCGCATTACTGTTATCCCGACCGCGGGTTGATACAATCTCACCTTGTTCAAGAAAAGCGTCCGAGACAGAAATTGCTTCTGTGAGTAGTCCGCCGGGGTTTAAGCGTAGGTCCAATACCAAGCCAACCATCTTATCGCCCAGTTCGTCCTGGATCGCCTTGATTGATTTTTCCAGACCTGGTGTTGTTTGTTCGTTAAAGGAAGAAACGCGGACATAGCCGATGTTGTCTTCTACCCGATGACGGACAGATCTAACTTTGATGACGTCGCGTTCCAGCGTGACATCAAAAGATTCAACGCCTTCGCGGCTAATCGTGATTTTGAGCTCGCTACCAACCTTGCCCCGCATTCTTTCGACCGCTTCTTGCAGGGTTAGGCCCAGAACCGCTTCGCCATCCAGATGGGTGATGTAATCGCCTGCTTCGATGCCAGCGCGAGCTGCGGGTGTGTCATCAATAGGAGAGACAACCTTCACAAAGCCATTTTCCATGGTGACTTCGATACCAAGGCCGCCAAATTCACCACGAGTTTGAACTCGCATGTCCTTGAATGATTCTGGTGTCAGATAGCTGGAATGGGGATCCAAACGGGTCAACATGCCGTGTATTGCAGACTCAATAAGCTCTTTATCAGAGGCTTCTTCCACATAGTTGGCCTTTATGCGTTCAAAAACATCTGCAAACAATTCAAGCTGACGATAGGTGTCAAGCCGGGTATCCGCAGTCGTGTCCGCCACCAGGCTGGATGGTAGTGCAATAGCAAAAGCTGTTGTTAAGAGCACTTTTTTGAAACTGAGCATTAACCGTTCACCTTATCGAGATTTGAATTCGTATTGTTTGTTACTATCCACGGAGATGGATTGATGGGTTGTCCGCTTTGACGTAACTCAAAGTAGATTTCAGCGTATTCCAACTTCTTGTCACTCATCCTTGCGACAGGTTCACCAGCCAAAACCCATTGTCCTTCAGTTACATCAATTCTTTCAACTCCAGCCAATAGTGTATGATATCGTCCAGAATGTTCAATGATTAAGATGCGTCCATAGCCACGGAACTCGCCAGCATAGGCAATTCGCCCGTCAAATGGGGCGATAACCTGTGCCGAAGGCCGTGTGGCGATGACCAGACCTTTGTCATAGGATTCATTTGTGCCTCTTTTTTGGCCGTATTTACTAATCACTCTTCCGCGAGCTGGAAATAAAAGTACCCGTTTTTGGCGCGTAGGGAACTCGCGGATTTGCGAGGGATCAGGTACGACAGTTAGCTTGGCAGTCTGTTGCACTTGCGCAGGGGGGGCTTCAACGGCTGTATCTGTAGGGGGTTGATCAGGTATTTTTTGCGGTTTTGGTTTTGGCTTTTTGGCTGCTAAAGCCAGACGTTTGCGCTCTGCTTCCAGCTTTTTTACCAGATCTTTCATGCTACGCGCCTGCTGGGCGAGTTTTTTTACTCTGGCGCTAACCGATTTCTGCGAGGCTTGAGCCTTTGATTGCAAAGCTTGTTTTTTATTAATAAGAGCGTTCAGCTCTTGGCGTTCTTGTTTAATGTATTTTTGAGAAGCCAGTAACGAAGCGCGTTCATCTTCGATTCGGCTTTTTAATTCAGCAAGTTCATCCAAATCGCGACGAAGATCTTCTACCCGCGTTTCTATTTCTGGAACAGCTACCTTCAAAAGCATGGCACTGCGAACCGTATCTATGGGTGATCCGGGTGCTGCGACTAATGCTTCTGGGGGTAATAACGCGATCCTTTGTAATGCAGATAGTGTATGCCCCAATTTTTCACGGTTCTCAGTCAGCCGGATTTTTTTGTGCTCAGCATCTTCTTTTAGTGAGATTAAAGTTTCTTCAATGTCAGTCAGATCACTTTCGTAGTTCTGTACCTTTTTGGCAGATGCAATCAGTTGTTGCCGTAAGTTCTTTACCTCACTGTTAAGTTTTTGTGCCTGAACAGAAAGCCTCTTTGCCTCTTGTTTGCCTTGAGCGGCCTTTTCTTCGATTGTCAGAAGTTGTTGCGAAGCGTCCTGGGCTTTCGCGATATCAAAGCCCGTAATGAGAAAGCTTAAGCCCGCCACAGTTACCACCAACAGACAGTTTCGCAAGAAGCTGTGTCGGGTAGATAGTTGGTACGGGCGTAAAGCGTTTGGCAACAGTAACCTCAAAAATATTTATGTTTACTCTGGTCGTTCAGGTATTCACTCGTCATCGCGTCTGATAAGCGATTGACCATCCATATCACCTGGCTGATCCAGATTTAACAAATCCAGAATTGTTGGGGCAATGTCCGCAAGGCGTCCATTTGCTATCTTGGTAACATTATCGGGACCATTTACTAATAAAATGGGAACAGGATTCAAAGTATGTGCTGTGTGTGGTAACCCGGTAATTGGGTCAAGCATTTCTTCGGCATTACCATGATCCGCTGTGATTAGTAATCGTCCGCCCATGGACAAGGTTGCCTGATAGATATCCTGTAGGCAGCTATCAACCGTTTCAGCGGCTTTTATTGCAGCCTGAAGGTCACCTGTGTGGCCAACCATATCGCAGTTGGCGAAGTTACAGATCAGCATGTCGTAATTACCGCTTTTTATTGCGGAACAAAGCTTCTCATTCACTTCTGGTGCCGACATGGCGGGTTGAAGATCGTAGGTTGCGACTTTTGGGGATGGCACAAGAATGCGATCTTCACCGGGCAAGGGATCTTCCACACCACCGTTAAAGAAGTAGGTCACATGGGGGTATTTCTCTGTTTCAGCGATACGGAGTTGGCGTAACCCGGCGTTGGAAACAATTTCGCCCAATGTTTTGGTTAAATCTCTTGGGGCGAACATAACGCCCATTTTTGTCGCCAGTTCGTCAGAATAGGCCACCATGCCCAGGTATGCGCAGCATTTTGGATGAGCCAGACGTTCGAACCCGGAAAAGTTGTCATCTATAAAGGCATGAAGTATCTGTCGTGCTCGATCGGCTCTGAAATTGGTCATCAACAGGGCATCGCCATCTTGCATGCCTTTATATCCGTCAATGACACAGGGCAGAACAAATTCGTCCCACACTTTTTTTGCATAGCTGTTGGCAACGGCTTCGTCCGGGGAAGAAGCTGTTTCACCTTTGGCTAGGGTAATGGCATCATAGGCTTTTTGAACGCGTTCCCATCTATTGTCGCGATCCATTGCATAATAACGTCCCAGCACAGTCCCGATTTGAACTTCTGGGGTTGTTGCTCTGAAAGCGGTCAGGAATTCCGCAGCGGATTGGGGGGCTGTATCCCGACCGTCTAAGATGGCGTGAACGATCACAGGGATACCCGCGGTTCTGAGGGTATTGACCAGATAGGATGTCTGGTCTTGATGCCCATGCACACCACCATTTGAAATGACACCCAGAATATGCGCGGTTCCACCAGTTGCTTTTAACTTTGCAATTGTTTCCAGCAAGGCTGGATTTTGGGCAAAGCTTCCATCCTGAATTGCGTTGTCAATCCTGGGGAGTGACTGCATTACAACACGCCCGGCACCGATATTCATGTGGCCAACTTCTGAGTTACCCATCTGTCCTGTGGGCAGGCCAACATCCAGTCCACAGGTTGCCAAGTACCCCAAAGGTACTTCTTTGCTTAACTTGTCGATCAAAGGGGTCTTTGCCAAATTAATTGCATTGTAGTCATCTTCTTTGCGAAAGCCCCAACCATCAAGAATGCAAAGAACGACGGGCTTTGGTTTTTGTAGTGCTGGCGACATAGGTTGGTAACTCTTTCTAATAGGCAGGACGTTATTTGGTAAAGGTGAAGTCTGTCGCGTCGGGTTTCTTGGTCGGCTGTTATATTTTCAGCTAATGTAACTGTCTTTTTAGACAATTTCACGACCTTGTTTCAATCCATGCAAAAAAATATGACCATGATTAGAATGAAAGTGGATGGTGGTTGGGAAAAGGGAGTGTTTAGCTTCTTTTATGGGATAACTTTTAGCCAGTATTTTTCTGGGAGGTTGCGTGTTTCTTCGCTGATATATTTATTTTCAGCCGTGAAAATTCGACTGTTCGCATACTGGCCTAGGGGAAACGCTGATTTGGTTGCTGGGTGTCGTTTCATAAATTGTAGCAAGCTATTGTCTTCTAACATGGCCTCTAGGCCTTCTTCTATACGCGCGGCAAGTGTTTGATTGCTTTTGTTGACAAAGAAATACATTGGAAACCGATATCCGATTAAAATTTTGTCATATGCAGCGTAGGTATCTTTGCCAAAAAAATTAACTTCACCGTATCCTTCGCTAATGGCGCGAGGAAAATAATCGCATCGACCTACCTCTATCATTTTCCACATTAATTCAAATCGGATTGTTCTATTTACGGTGTACCCGTTATCTTCAAGAATATCGCTGTCGGGCCAGTGTTGTCCTTGACAAGCGATCAAGGTTTTAAGTTGAGCCGGGGTGCGGATTTGATCGAATTCTCTCACACGGTCTTGACGAATAACAAGTAATCTATAGCCAAGAAGCCCCATATTTAAGGGGATCCGTACCGGATGAAGCGCTTGTTCTCTGCCCAGATTGGTACCAGCCCAGTCCAAATCAATTCTTCGGCCTTCTTCCAATAGCTTAAGAGATCTTTGCTGTGTGAGGTTTTCCGAAGTTACATGGAGTTTGGCCAAACCATACTTTGCGGATGTTCTGTTTAAAATTGTGGTAATAAGTTCAGAGAAATAGCTGTGGGCAACATCCCCTGCCCCTTGAGCAGGGCGAATGTTAATGACAGTTTCGGAACGGGCTGTGAAAGAAAGAGCAGTTGTCTGGAAAGCAATGACGATGATTGTTGCACATATCTGAAAGAATAAGCCGGGTGATGCTGTTAAACGCACTGCAGGTTCCTTTCTTCAGGACTGTCACAGCACTAGATTATCCAAACAGTGTAAATAAAGTATTAGGTCTGATTATTGGCAAGTTGATCTTGGGCGAGATCGTATGATTATTCCCGGTGGTAAGGGTGGCCGCTTAAGATACAGGATGCACGATATACCTGTTCTGCAAAAAGGCCCCGCACAAGCATATGTGGCCATGTCAATCGTCCGAAACAGAGGCTTTGTTGTGATCGGGCCTTTACAACATCTGAAAGACCGTCTGCCCCGCCAATGAGAAAGGCGATATCCTGGTCACCGCTGTCTTGCCATTTCTCCAGAAGTTTTGAGAATTGCGGACTGGAAAGGTCTTTCCCTTTTTCATCCAAGGTCACGATTCTGGCGCCTTTGGGCGCGGCGGCGAGGAGCAGTTCGCCTTCACGTTCTTTCAACTGTGCAGCAGGCAGGTTCTTCTTTTCCTCTACTTCCTTGAGTTCAAGGCTCCAGTTGAGCCGATTGCCTCGCAGGCGATTACAGTAAAGTTCAAAAAGATCCTTGGCCGGACTGGCCTTGGCCTTTCCGACTGCAATTAATGTTATCCGCATTGCCGTTTCCAGTTATGGACCTACTTCTGGTTTATGGCATGTCGCCTGATATCAGGCGTCTTGCGATGCAAAAGGTTGTGCTGATTCAGGCAGCTCCAAACCCCACATTTTTTCCAAGTTATAAAAAGCTCGGACTTCGGGTCTGAAAAGATGAACAACAACATCCCCGGCATCCACCAACACCCAATCACCACGATCTTTTCCTTCGGCAATGATGCTTTTCATGCCAGCGTTTTTAAGGCCGCGAAGAAGGTGATCGGACATGGCTGAAACCTGTCGGTTTGAATTACCGCTGGCAATTACCATGTAGTCAGCAATGCTAGATTTTCCGGCAAGTTCGATGACGACAATGTCTTCAGCTTTGTCATCCTCAAGAGAGTTACGAACTAGTTCAAGCAGGTCACGGTTATTTCCCGTGGTATCCTGTATATTAGCCTCTGGGGCCGTTGATTCTCGTGGTATGATCGGTCTCCGTAAAAATAATCTGCTCGTGAGGTCACGACTTCCCACTACAGATAGTTACTAACACGTTCCGTACTTATCGCTATACAGAACAAAGGGTCTTACAGTGTCAGCTTAGCACAGTAAAGGTGCGCGACTCTATATGTTAATGAACATCGTTACATTAAAGAGATAAAATCGTTGTTTCTTTGTGATTTTATTCTCTAGAACCGCTATCTCTTCTGTTCTTTAATCTTTGCGTTTTCCATTTCTGATGGCCGTTGATGAAATATCAAGCTGTTGACCATGAATAATTGTCCATGCCGGGGCGACGCGTGTAGAGAGGCTTCGTGCCAGTTTTTCCGAAACTCTGACATTTCTAAAGCGCCGTGCTGCTTTTGAATTGGCTGCCTGTAGCGAATACCCTGGGCGGGCAAAAACGGCAACTTTTACGGTGTTGAAAATATCTTGCCAGTCGCGCCAAAGGGGAATCTGGCTTAAATTATCCGCGCCCATAAGCCAGGTGAAATCTACCCAAGGAAAGATCTGTTTTAAACGAGAGAGGGTATCAGCGGTATAAACCGATCTAACCTGACTTTCGATAGTGGTGACTCGCACTTTTGGGTGCTTGGGGATCGACAGGGCACTATTGACTCGCTCAGCCAATGGCGCCATGCCTTTGGTGTCTTTTAGGGGGTTTTGTGGCGAGACTAACCACCAAACTTCATCGAGACCCAAGTGAACAAGAGCTTCTTTGGAGATCTGGCAATGTGCCTTGTGTGCCGGGTTGAACGACCCGCCCAGCAGGCCGACTTTACTTCCTTTCGGGGGAAGTCGGCCACCCAGACTGTCTGCGATACTTTGCGGGCAAAGCACCTTGGTAAAGGTCAGGCTGGGTGGCTTTTGGCTTAGCATGTCGTTTTATGTACTACTTTGCGACTAGGGTCTGGCATGGCCTGTGCCACGGACAAGATATTTGTAACTTGTCAACTGGTCGGCCCCGACGGGGCCGCGGGCGTGCAGTTTTCCTGTGGAAATACCAATCTCGGCCCCCATGCCAAACTGTCCGCCATCGGCAAATTGGGTCGAGGCATTATGGATCACGATACCTGCATCAATTTCCTGTTGGAATGTGGCTGCGGCCTTGTCATCTGACGTAATGATAGCTTCGGTATGATGAGAACCATGGCGGTTGATATGGGCAATCGCGTCTTTCAAACCGGCTACTCTTTTAACGGAAAGAATAGCATCCAGATATTCTGTATCCCAATCTGCTGTGGTGGCTTCTTTTATCCGGCTATCCAGTTTCTGGATTTCGGCATCACCCCTGATTTCGCACCCCTTTTCTATAAGGGCGTTCAGAATTGGTTTCAAGCTTTCGTCTGCATAGTTGGCATCCACCAGAAGTGTTTCTGTTGCACCACAAATGCCTGTGCGGCGCATTTTGGCGTTCAGCACAACTTCAAGAGCCATCTGAGGGTCAGCTGCTTCATGCAGATAGGTATGACAAAGGCCATCCAGGTGAGCGAGAACCGGTACGCGGCTTTCTGTTTGAATACGCTCAATAAGACCACGCCCCCCCCGTGGAATGATCAGGTCAACATAGTCGTTCATGGTCAGCAAGTGACCCACGGCGGCACGATCTGTTGTAGGTACACGTTGGATTGCAGCCACAGGCAGGCCAGCCTCTTCCAGGCCAGTTTGCAGACAGTCCAAAATGGCTCCTGATGAATGAAAGCTTTCTGAACCACCACGCAGGATAGATGCATTTCCGGCCTTCAGACACAGAGCCCCCGCATCTGCGGTTACATTTGGACGGCTTTCATAGATGATACCGATCACGCCCAAGGGCACAGAAACTTGCTCAAACTTAAGACCGTTGGGTTGATCCCAGCTTTTGAGGGATTTCCCGATTGGATCGGGGAAAGCGGCAATAGCTTCAAGGCCTGCGGCCATGGCTTCGACACGGTCATTGTCCAAAGCAAGGCGGTCGAGCATTGCGCTGCTGATGCCTTTGGCTTCGGCAGCAATCATGTCTTTTTTATTGGCTTCAAGGATTGTCGGGAGTTGAGCGCGAATGGCTTTGGCAGCGGCAAGCAATGCATTGTTCTTTGCATCTGCCGGGGCCAGAGCCAGATCCTGTGCAGCAGCTTTTGCAGCTTGTCCCAGCTGATCCATTTGCGCTTTCAGTTCGCTCATATCCTTATATTCCTGTTTAAGTGCAGCTTTCTCTGCTGCTTTGGTTATATCTCAACTAGAGATTTGATTATATTGTACTTTTTTAATTGAGAACAAGATCGTCCCTGTGAATCAGTTCTTCCCGTCCCAGATATCCTAATTTGGCTTCGATCTCTGATGACTGCAGGCCAATAATCTTTCTGGCATCCCCATTGGAATAGGCGACAAGCCCACGGGCAACTTCGCGCCCATCCGGGGACTTTACCAGAACGGCATCACCACGTTGGAATTTGCCGTCGATAGCAGTCACCCCGGCCGGAAGAAGGGATTTTCCATTTTGCAAGGCTTTGAGAGCGCCGGCATCAAGTGTTACGGTGCCCAAGGGTTTCAGGCTACCCGCGATGTAGCGTTTGCGGGCTGTTTTGGGCTCGACAGAGGCTTCAAAAACCGTGGCTCTGTTCCCCTCTATGATGTTTTGCAAAGGGTTGAGCTTATGGCCGTTGGCAATAATCATGCTGCACCCCGCACCAACAGAAATTTTGGCAGCAGATATCTTGGTGATCATACCACCGGAACTGTAGCCGGGAAGGGCTTCACCCGCCATGGCGTCAATTTCAGGTGTGATTTCGCTGACCACAGGCAAAAATTCAGCATTTTTGTCCCGTTTGGGGTCTGCGGTATAAAGGCCATCAATATCGGATAGCAGGACCAAGAGGTCCGCATTGACCATGGCACCCACCCGTGCGGCGAGGCGGTCGTTATCCCCAAAACGAATTTCGCTGGTTGCGACGGTATCGTTTTCATTGATGATTGGAACCGTGCCCAATCGCAACAGGGTGGTCAGAGTGTTTCTGGCGTTGAGATGGCGACGACGCTCTTCTGTATCCCCAAGGGTCAAGAGAACCTGAGAAACGGTTATGTCGTGTCGTGCCAGTGCTTCCTGATAGGCATGGGCCAGTAGGATTTGTCCGGTTGCGGCAGAAGCCTGTTTTTCTTCGAGCCGCAGGTTCTGTTTGGTCAATCCCAGATGGTTTCTTCCAACTGCAATAGCACCGGATGAAACCAGCATAACCTCTGCACCGCGAGCGCGAAGGTTCGCCACATCATCCGTCAGGGCATTGAGCCAGTCCAGACGTGGTTTTCCCGTTTCATCATCAACCAGCAGTGCGGAGCCGATCTTGATGACAATACGTTTCGCAGATCTGAGATGTTCAGCGGCTGACAGACCTGTCCCGGATGATATGTTGTTCATAAATCTGTACCACGACTAGATAGGGGAATAACCTTGCGGCCCCTGTTCAGATTCAAGTTCTTCCTGTTCTTCTTCACGACCATCGAGAATATGATCAAGTAAAGCGGCAAGTACTTCTTTGACGCCGTCCTGACTAATACCTGAAAGCAGGTGAACCTTTTGGCCTGATAGGGCTTTTAGCTCGGCCTGTCTTTCGGTCGCTTCTTCTTCGACCAAGGCATCAATCTTGTTAAGCGCCAGAACCGAAGGTTTTGTGTCGAGACCTTCGCCATAGGCTTCCAGTTCGGCGCGAATGACTTTGTAATCTTCGAGATAGCTGTCAGAGGTTCCGTCAACAAGGTGCAACAGGGCACCACAGCGTTCGACGTGGCCAAGGAAGCGTGTGCCAAGGCCATGACCTTCGCTTGCACCTTCGATTAAACCGGGAATATCAGCAATGACAAACTCTTCGCCGCGGCTATAGACGACCCCCAGGTTCGGGTGCAGTGTGGTAAAGGGATAGTCCGCAATTTTTGGCTTGGCACGGGATACAACTGACAGGAAGGTTGATTTCCCTGCGTTTGGCAAACCAGCAAGGCCGACGTCGGCGATCAATTTCAGACGGAGCCAGACCCACATTTCTTCGCCGGGCCAGCCGGGATCAGACCGACGGGGGGCACGGTTTGTTGATGTTTTATAACGTGCGTTTCCAAAGCCACCATCACCCCCCTTGCAGATTACAAATTCCTGGCCTTCTTCAGTGATGTCACAGATGACCTGTTCTTTATTTTCGTCCAGAACAACCGTGCCAACAGGCACTTTGATGACCAAAGGTTTTGCCGCGGCCCCAAACATATCACTGCCACGACCATGTTCGCCGCGCTTTGCTTTGAAGTGCTGGGCGTAACGGAAATCGATCAGTGTGTTCAGACCGTGCGCACCCTGAATGATAACGTCACCCCCGCGACCGCCGTCACCGCCATTGGGACCACCGAATTCGATGTATTTCTCGCGCCGGAAACTGGTACAGCCCCCGCCGCCATCGCCGCTTTTTACAAAAATTTTGGCTTCGTCAAGAAACTTCATCGTGGTGCCTGTTCTCTATCGTCATACAACTCGTCACCTTGTGGGGAACGTGCGATGCAACGCTATAGGTATTCAGAGTTAGCTATATGGCCGCAGATGAAACTGCGATATAGCCGGAAATATAAGTGGAAAAGGTAAATACGAAAAGGGGGGAATGGATTGCCATTCCCCCCTAAACCATTTCAACCCAGACGCAAGGACTGGTTGGCGGGGCCGTTAGGCCGCCGGCTGTACAGAAATGTATGTGCGTCCACCAGCTTTCTGGCGGAAGACAACTTCGCCTTCAACTGTGGCAAAGATTGTGTGATCTTTACCCATGCCGACGTTGTCGCCGGGGTGGAACTTGGTTCCGCGCTGACGAACCAGGATGTTGCCTGATACGACGTGCTCACCACCAAATTTTTTAACACCTAGGCGGCGACCAGCTGAGTCGCGACCGTTGCGGGACGAGCCGCCTGCTTTCTTATGTGCCATGAGGTCTTATTCCTCTGCTGCTTTTTTCTTAGGAGCTGCTTTTTTCTTAGGAGCAGCTTTAGCCTTTGGTTCAGCCTTAGCTTTAGGAGCCGCTTTCTTCTTCGGAGCTGCTTTTTTCTCCGCAGTGTCTGCGTCTGCTTTAGCTGCTTTGGCTTTAGGAGCTGCTGCTTTTTTAGCAGGCTTCTTAGCGCCATCGGCGAGAATGTCAGTGATCTTGATGACAGTGAGATCCTGGCGATGGCCGTTTTTACGGCGATGGTTCTTACGACGCTTCTTTTTGAAGATGACGACTTTGTCGCCACGTGTCTGTTCAACCACATCAGCCTTGACCATGGCGCCGTCCACTACAGGCGCGCCGATGGTTGCCTTCTCATCGTCACCGATCATTAGAACTGAATCGAAATCAACAGAAGCACCTGCTTCCAGGTTGATTTTTTCGACGACCAGAACGTCGTCCTTACGGACTTTGTACTGTTTACCGCCGGTTTTGATTACTGCGAACATATTTATCGGTCACTTAGCTGTTAAATTAGGCATTCTATTCATGCATACATGGCCGCACGGAATCCGGGCAGCCAGTGATGCTGGAATATAGCCGTGCTTGCGCGAGAGTCAAACGCTTTGTGAAGTTTATGTGATTCTCTTGATAGCTTTACAACAATCCATACACAAATGACGCCAAAAACAGCTAATTTACAAGGCTTGTCCCTTATGGCTTCAAAAGATGGCCTTCATGGTGTAGAGAGGTCCCAATACATAAAAAACATCGCTGGATATATAAGGGAATAAAAGATGGCGCGTATTCATTGGCTGGGGGCTGGCCTTTCGACGGTACCGGGTATTCGACGCCTGATCGAACGGGGACACAGTATAACGGTATGGAACCGTACTGTTGAAAAGGCGCAGGAAGCCACAAAGGGTCTGAGCGGCGATTTTGATATCAGGGCTTTTAGTCTTGAGGCATTGGAAAGCGATCTGAAGGCAGGCGACCTTGCCGTTTCCATGCTGCCGGGTGATTTTCACGTTGCAGTTGCCCAGATGTGTCTGGATGCCGGGGCGAACTTTGTTTCCAGTTCTTACATCGCGCCCGAGATGCGCGCTTTGGATGCTGCTGCAAAAGAAAAAGGCCTGACGCTGGTCAATGAAGTGGGGCTTGATCCGGGCATTGATCATCTAATGGCACATGTGCTGATGGATGACTATAAAAATTCTCCCGCCTTTGCCACAGATAACGCGCACTACTTCAGATCCTATTGCGGTGGCCTGTCAGAAGTGCCAAATGACTTTTGTTACAAGTTCAGTTGGGCACCGTTGGGCGTCCTTAAAGCTCTGCGGTCGCCATCAAAAAGTTTGCGGAACGGCAAAGTCTATGATGTTAGCCGTCCTTGGGATGCAGTTGAGTCCTATAAAATTGATCTTGAAAAAGGGTCTGAAACCTTTGAAGTCTATCCAAACCGTGATTCCTATCCCTTTATGGATGAATACGGCTTTGGCAAAGACTGGAATGTGCAACAGTTTGTGCGCGGGACCCTGCGTTATGGTGGTTGGTCCACGGCTTGGGCTGATCTTTTCAAGGAAATTGAAACTTTGCAAGGCGAGGCCGGGGATAAACGTCTTGCTGAAATCTCTGCTGATCTTTGGGATAAATATGCGTTGGGTGAGGGCGAACACGACCGTGTTGTTCTCTCCGTTGATCTATGGGCCGAACGCAATGGTGAACAGGTGTATAACAAGTCGTATGTTGTGGATGCCTATGGGGATGATACCCATACTGCCATGGCCCGTCTGGTTTCAATCCCGGTCAGCTACGCTGTTGAAGCTGTGCTGAAGGGGGAAATTTCCGCCGGTGTTTCTGCCGCGCCGAGTGATGTGACGGTTGCCAAGAAATGGCTCGGTGATCTTCTGGCTGCGGGTGAAAAAATGACGATTGTTGATCATCTTGCGTAATTGCGTTCCAGAATCTGAAAAGCTGGAACCGAAAAGAATAAGGGCTGTGGAATCTGGTAATTCTACAGCCCTTATTCTTTAATAATTGGTCGGACTATGTCCGACCTTTTAGCTACATTCCATCCACGAGCAAGAAAGTGCATTCAGCATTGTCCCGGCGGATTCTCTTAACGGGGGCGTATTCTTCGCTGTTGACGAAATTACGTGCTGTTTGCATGTCCGGGAACTCGACAATAACAATGCGGGTTGGGGACCAGAGATCTGATTCGAAAACATCCATTTCTCCGCCTCTGGCGCGATAGACGCCGCCAAATTTCTCGACAATAGGTTTGGCTTGAAGCTTATAGGTTTCATACTCTTCAGGATTACTGATTTTAGTATCAACGATGAGATAGGCTGCCATTTGGATATTTGCCCCTTGGGATAGAATCTAGGTTAAGTTGTTGATGTATTTGTGTCTTTGTGTCTTGTTTCTGTTAATTCAATAGTTTGATCGCAAGATGATTTTTATGAAATTTTAATTTCGATGCTTGATTTTATCCAGTTAAGGCGGGCTTCCGGTATCAGACCGTAGTTGTAGTAGTTTATGCCATCGGCCCCGGCTTTCACAGCTGCGTCAATTCGTGCAGATAGTTGTTCTTTGCTTGGTGTCTGGTCGTAAAACAGACTGGCCCCCAAGCCGAGATATTTTTCTGATCCGACAAGGTTTCGTGTCTCGGTGATGGAATAATCAACCTCTTTTGCTGTTGCCGTGTAAGCACAGAAGATAATGCCATCACAGGCCTGAGCGATGGCTTTGATATCAACACCGTCGCGCCAGGCGTTTTCACCTTCGATGACGACGATCTTGCTATCGGGATGGGCGGCTTGTTTTATGCTTTGAACAATTTTTGTTGGGGCCTGAACACGCCACAGAAGATACCTATAGAGTGCCGGATAATCTTTGAAGCACTCTAGCCTTTGTTCGGGAAAGTGAGGAAGCTGCGCTTCGGGTATTTCCCGGTTACAGGCCTGAATGATCAGGTCCTGAACGTCTTTTTTCGCGGCAAGGGCATCAACGCCGTCATCTTGGGCTGCTTTGATGCAGTGATCACAGAAGCAAAGTGACAGAAGAAATTCATCTTCAGCATTAAGTCCGAGGCCGTCCTTTTCGTGGTGATAGCCGTGGTCAAACCCCATAAAACCAATAGTTTCCAGCTCGACCATATCTGGCCTGTAGCTGTGGGTCAGGTTCGCAACAAGGGTTGTCGCATAGTCTCGTACGGCATCACTGTTGGGGCAGAGGCTGTAATAACCGGGGTCGCCAAAGGCGTTGCGTGCAACATGGTCAGGGTGTTTGAAGCCCAAACGGCTGTTGTGCAAGCAGACCGTCCAACAAGAGACGCTTAACCCGTGTTGTTTTTTATCCCTTATAAGGGGGGAGAGCATATCGCCCTCTGTATGCAGATTCTGTGCGACAAGCGGCTGAATTTCTTTGCCCGCCCAGAACTTTTCATCAGGAATGAAATAAATCGTTCCGTCTTCGGGGTAATAGCTCTTTCGCTTGGGGCTACGTGGTTGTAGAAAACGCCCCGCGTGGTAGGAGACAGCAAGGCTGATACCATTAACACCGGCCAGATTTTGATAGTCATGATAGGTCGTATCCAGTCCGAGATCCTGTAGATCCCAAGGATAGGCCCACATCGAATGACGCATATCTGTCTCCCCCTTTTTCTCGCAGCTTTATCTTGCAGCTTATACGGCGGCGACAGCGGTCATTTCAACAAGGATCATCGGGTCGGCCAGACGGGCTTCGACACAGGCGCGAGCTGGCGGATTTTGAGGGTCGATCCATGCATCATAGACTGAATTCATTTTATCGAAATCCGCAATTGCTGGCAGGAAGACATCGATTGCCAGTATTTTGGATTTGTCTGTTCCAGCTTCAGCCAAGAGGTCTTCGATTTTTTGTAAAACAGAGCGTGTCTGGGTCTCTAGATCTGCAGATCTGTCTTTGGCAACCTGTCCGGCAACATATACAAATCCGTTGTAGGAAACGGCTTGGCTCATGCGACTGCCAACCTGAAAGCGTTTAATCATTGGTTCTCTCTTTATTATAGCATGTCCAAAATAAAGGACATTAATTTGTTTTTTTGGAACTCAAATAATACGGCATAATTTTGCGGACGCAAGTGGTCAAGCAAGCCGGCTCGAAGATTTGCAGCTTGATTTATGTAATATGATGTTCAGTAGAATAGGGGAGGCCAGGGGGCTTAGAAGTCGGTGCTCAACTGTGCTTCCAGTTCTGTCGCAGCGGTTTTGAGAACACTTAGATAGTGTTCCTTATTGCGGTGACCGTCTTCTCTGGGGGTGACGAGGCAGAGTGTGGCAATGCAGGTGGATTGGGCATCTTTTATGGGAACAGCAAAACAATGGGTGAAGGTATCAACAATGCTGTCAAAGGTATAGTGCCCATCCTGTGTAGCTTGACGAACTTCGGTTATAAAATTACCCGGTGATATGCTTTCCCCGTTGGGCAAAAGGAAATCATCTTTATCCAGAAAATCTATAATTTCCTGATCAGAAAGGTGCCCCAGCAGAAGACGGCCAGAGGCCGTGCTGGGAACGGGGACAAGCTCACCAAGGTTTGCCGAAATTCGGAAAGGGCGGCTACCCTCTTTCATCAAGGCAACAGTATATTTGTTGCCTTCCAGTTTGCAGAACTGCGCGGTCTCGCTTGTTTGCTCTACAATATTGCTTAGCGTGTTTTCTATGCGTTGGTAGAGATCAATCTTGTCATTATAGGCTCGACCTAAAAAATAAAGACGACTGCCAAGGAAAACCTGGCCATCACTACCGTTGTTTTCCAGCACGTTCATATCAAGTAACAGGTGGACAAGTTCATAAACCGATGAACGGGGCGCCCCCATCAACTTGGCAATTTCATTGGGGCGCATGGCACGGTTTTCACGCCGGATGAGATCGAGAATATCAAAGGCACGTTCCAGTCCACGCGCGCGTTGGTTCACCTTCTTTTTCTCATCTGCCATCTGATCACCTCAAGTATAATACTACGAAAGTCTTATACTTGAGGGTTAAGGGTAAGCCAAATTCAATATTGCTACTGTCTTTCGCTCTTTCTCTGGTCTGATTGTGTGAACGCTTGAGTGTATACAAGGTTTCATGCAACCAGATATTTGATCAGGGGGCTGGTTTTATGTGTGTGACCAGTCATCAGGGTCGTCAGAATTATTTGGTGATAGCCCGATGATGTCACCTTTGGTGGAACAGCCAAGTCCCAGAACGGTCCGGTTGGCGTAGTTGAAGTAAGCAGAGACTTGATTAACTTCCAGAATTTCTCCATCGCTAAAGCCTGCTTCTCGCATGCCTTTGACCATCTCTTCTGTGGTGCTTGCCGGATCTTTGGTGAGGGCTTCGGCATAGGCCATGGCGAGCTTTTGTTTGGCATCAAGTGGTGCAATGTCGATGTTGCGTTCATCAATGGCTTTGCGAAGCCCTGCGGCTTTTTCATCATCCTGAAGCAGGCGGCAGAGGCCGCCAAAATGGTGGTCAACACAATAGCCACAGTCATTGAGTGAGCTGACCCACACACCCAGAGTTTCCAAAAACCATTTTGGAATGGTGTTCCCTGTGTGATGCAGGACGTACTTATAGATTGCCATATGCCCTTCCATACTGTGGGGGCGGAGCGAATGCATCATCATTATGTTATCGACGTTATTATCCGGACCTTTTACCCGATCATAGAGACGGCGAAGTTTTCCTTCTGATTCTTCGTAAGGGACTGTTTCAATCCAAGGCATCTTAAGTGTCCTTCTAATATTTTAATTTTGCCAATTTTTTAATTTTGCACGAGGTATAGTAATAGTGCTAGAATCCTAAATAATGAGATTTATTTCCATATAGTGGGATTTGTTAATTGTGAATGTCAAGCAACAATCTAAAAAAGACCCATCTTCAGCTCAGGCTGGTGTGGGGCTCTTACACAAAGCTTTTGAGATCCTGAATCTTTTTCAAATTGCTCATGCTGATTGGTCCCAAGGTGAGATAATTGAACAAACCGGGGTGAGCCGTTCGACAGTGAGCAGGCTTGTTCGGTATCTGGTGGAAACAGGCTATCTGGCCGAAATACCCAAAACCGGGCGTTATACCCTGGGGATGGCAGCGATTAATTTGGGGCAAAGGGCAGAAGCTGCCTTTGATCTTAAAAGCTTTTGTCAACCAGCGCTGGAGGAATTGTCAGCGTTAACAGATGAAACCATCTTGTTAACGGCCTTTGACCGTCACGCACAGACAGCGGTGTGTATCGATCAGATCGAGGGGGAGCGCGGTGGGCTGAGGGTCTTTGAAAAGATCGGGGCATCTTTTCCTCTTCATGCCGGGGCGGCCCCGCGTGTTATATTGGCTGCTTTGCCTCGAAAAGAGCAGGATGTTTATCTGGCGAAGGAATTGGTGGCCTATACTGCCTATACTTTTATCTCGCCGGACAAAATTCGCGATGACATCAAGCAGATAGAACGTGAGGGTTTTTGCACGTCGATAGAAGAGACTTATCTGGGAGCTGCAGGAATGGCTGCGTGTTTTACCGGACCAGATAATTACCCAGTGGGATCAATCGCGATTGCTTTTCCCCTTCATAATATGGATGATATTAAAAAAAATAATATTGGTATCAAAATGACCAAAATTGCTGAGGGCTTATCGAAAAAGCTCAAGGCATGAGTGATTTGATACCATCGGCGACAGGTGGGTACTATGCAGGGGTGGCGTTCATCGAGTGTTCTTGGTGTAGATGGTCTGGAGTTTGTTGATTTGGATTTAGGGCCGCCAGATGACCGTCATCTTGTGGTTGATGTCCGGGCCGCTGCGCTTAATTTTTCAGATCTCTTGATGTCAGAAGACAAGTATCAGGTTCGTCCTCCGCGCCCCTTTACTCCTGGCCAAGAAATTGCCGGAACGGTTGTTTCTGCTCCCCGAGGAAGCCATTGGAACGTAGGTGATCGAATCGCCAGTAAAATTCCTTGGGGTGGTTTCGCGGAACAGGCTTTGGTGCCATGCGATTCAGCATTCCTTATTCCTGAAAATTTCTCGTTTGAATTAGCAGCGGCCTTACCAGTTACTTACACCACGTCGATGGTTGCTTTTTTTGACAGTACAAAATTGAAATCTGATCAAACTGTCATGGTTCACGCTGCTGCGGGCGGGGTCGGTCTTGCGGCGGTGGAAATTGCCAAGGCCATTGGGGCGCGGGTTATCGCAACCGCCAGTAACGCGCACAAGTTGGATATCGCGCGGGAACACGGGGCTGATGTCTGTATCAACTACAGTGATGAGAATTGGGTTGAGGCTGTCAAGGATGCGACGAGTGGTCTTGGTGTTGACGTGATTTATGACCCGGTCGGGGGTGACGTAGGTCTGCAGAGTTTGCGGTGTTTAGCACGTAATGGCGTTATTCTTATTGTGGGCTTTGCCTCGGGAACCATCACTGAAATTCCAGCAAATCGTTTGATGTTGAAAAGGGCATCGGCAAAGGGAGTCTATTGGCACCACGATCATGATGCAGATTTGATCAAGAAGATGATGGATAAAATGTTTGTCATGTTGGAAAAGGATCTTTTAAAGCCTTTGGTTGATAGGCGTTTTGATCTCGCACAACTACCGGATGCCATGCGGGCTTTGCAGAATAGGGACACAACAGGCAAGGTTGTTTTAGCTGTTTAGAACCGAGTTTTAGAATCTGAGCAAATTTTAGCTGTTTTTGCGAAGACTTTTCTCTTTTTGAGCTGCTCTTTAGATGAAATATCTCGGCGTCTTGTGCAAATATGTTCCGTAATTTTTTTCGTGATTTCCTGAAAAATTTACAGCACTCTTTTCTGTTGTTTCCCCTTTTATGGCAGGTGTTGTGATGGTGATGTCTCCTGACGCAGTCGAGCTGAATTTTTCCCGATCAGAATATGCAGATCGTCTGTTGAAAACGCGTATGGCGATGCAAGCCGCAGAGCTGGACTGTTTAATTATTACAGACCCGGCGAATATGGCTTGGCTAACTGGCTATGACGGTTGGTCTTTTTATGTGCACCAGTGTGTGATTATTACACTTGCGGGTGAACCGATTTGGTATGGTCGGGGTATTGATGTGAATGGGGCAAAACGTACCACATATCTTTCTGACGATAACATCATTGAATATCCTGATTATTATGTCCAATCGGAAGATAGACACCCTATGGATTATCTGGCCCAAATACTGGGCAGTAAAGGTTTTGGTAGCTTCTCTATTGGCGTGGAAATGGATAATTACTATTTCACGGCTGCCGCTTTTGCTTCGCTGGTGCGTAATTTGCCCAATGCCAATTTTAAAGATTGTAATAATCTTGTTCATTGGCAACGGTCTGTAAAATCCGAACAAGAGCTGTCTTATATGCGTAAAGCCGGAAAGATCGTTGAGGTGATGCATCAACGTATCAGGGAAACCATTCGGCCCGGGTTGCGTAAACATGAGCTGGTTGCGGCTATTTATGATGCGGGATTACGTGGTGTTCCCGAATATGGTGGTGATTACCCTGCTATTGTGCCTCTTCTTCCCTCGGGGATAGATGCCTCTGCCTCGCATCTGACTTGGAACGACAAGCCGTTGAAATCGGGAGAGGGAACTTTCTTTGAGATCGCAGGTGTTTACAGGCGTTATCACTGTCCCTTGTCGCGGACAGTGTTTTTGGGGAAACCCGGTCAAGACATACTGGATAGTGAAAAGGCTGTTCTGGAAGGGTTGGCTGCTGGGTTGGAGAAAGCTAAGGCAGGTAACCTTTGTGAGGACATTGCGATTGCCTTTTTCGCCGTATTGGAAAAACATGGCATTATTAAAGACAGTCGGACGGGCTATTCGACCGGGTTGGCATACCCGCCTGATTGGGGGGAGCATACGATGAGCCTGCGTAAAGGTGATAAAACTGTTTTGCAAAAGGGTATGACCTTTCACTTTATGCCTGGCCTTTGGTCCGATGATTGGGGGCTTGAGATTACTGAAACGATCGCCATTGGTGAAAATGGTCCCGAGCTATTATCATCTGTGCCGCGTGAACTGGTTGTAATTTCATGACGGAGCTTCTGTCCTCAACCAAAGAAATTTTGAGTAAGCTGGTTTCTTTCCCAACTTTGTCCGGACAATCCAATCTGGATATGATTGGCTATATCGAATCTTATTTGAAAGAGCACGGCATTGTATCGTCCCTTTCATATGATGAGACCAAAAAGAAAGCCAATCTTTATGCCACAATTGGTCCCGAGGTTGGGGGTGGCGTTGTTTTGAATGGGCATACCGATGTTGTCCCGGTCAAGGGACAGGCCTGGACAATAGATCCCTTTGTTCTTACAGAACGAAACAATCGCCTGTATGGACGTGGCGCAGTTGATATGAAAGGGTTTCTGGCCTGTTCTCTGGCCATGGTTCCTGTGTTTCAGGCACAAAATCTGCAACGTCCCATTCATGTATCCTTTTGTTACGACGAAGAAATTGGTGGGTTCGGCGCACCGATTTTGGCAGATGATATTGTCACGAAGAATTTTAAGCCTGATGTTGTGATTGTTGGGGAACCAACAAGCATGAGCCTTGTGAGCGGGCATAAAGCGGGTATGGAAATCACGACCCGGTTTACTGGGTTCGAAGTCCATTCATCGCAGCCGGGAAAAGGCGTAAATGCCATAGAATTTGCTTCGCGTTTTATTGGGAAGATTCTAGAAGTCGGCGCACGTCTTGCTGCGGCACCTAAAATCGGCTCTCCCTTTGACCCACCCTATACAACTTGTAATGTTGGACGTATAGATGGGGGGGCTGCGAGTAACATTACGGCGGGAAGTTGCGAAATGATCTGGGAGATCAGGCCGATACCCGGTGATAATGGACACGCTATTTTCCAAGAGATTCTTGATTTTTCTGATAATGTCTTGTTACCAGAGATGAGAGAGATTTCACCCGAAGCCAATATTGAAACAATACTTGATGCTGATGTGCCCAGCTTGGATGCGTGCGATGATTCTCCTGCGGTTCAATTGATCCGTACATTGACAGGCAGTAATACAAAAGACGTGGTTTCTTTTGGTACTGATGCCGGATATTTTGAACGTGTTGGGTTGTCGACAGTGGTCTTTGGGCCGGGATCAATTGATCAGGCGCACAAGCCTGATGAGTTTATAGAAATATCAGAGCTTGAGCGCTGTCTCTCTTTCTTGCATGATCTGGCAAAACACCAGTCTCTATAAGAGAAGCCAATTAAGAAAAGAAAGTTAGGTTACTGATGCACGTTGCTGGCCTTCGTTTGGATGATCGCGATATTGCAATATTAAAGATATTGCAAACTGAAGGACGTATTACAAAGGCGGCTCTTGCTGAACGGGTTAATTTGTCCCCAACCCCGTGTTGGGGACGCTTACAGCGCCTGGAAAAGGCGGGTATCATTGATTCCTATGAAGCGCGTTTGTCTGTAAAATTCTTTGCCCCATTGTCCTTTGTTTTTATGGAGGCGGAACTTGGCAGTCATCTTACCGAAGATTTTGAGCGGTTTGAAAAAGCCGTTCAGGACTATCCGGAAATACAGGAATGTTGGGCTGTCGGCGGGGGGCTAGACTATATTCTTAAAATCGTGGTGAAAGACGTTGATGGGTATCAGCGTTTCGTGGACCGATTGCTGGCTGCTGAAATCGGGCTGAAACGATATTTTACCTATGTTGTTACAAAGCCTGTAAAACAAACAAACGCCTTGCCTATTGATCTGTTGGTACAAGAGCAATCGACATCTTCATAGATGAAACATCTGATTTACGTGGTATAGGCGAAAGCTCTTCTTCTTTTTATCCGTTCTTTAGAGACACTTTTTGTCGGTGATCCGACATGATTGAGCTGTGATATCAAACACAGTTAAATGGGTTGTCTCTAGATGAGTAATCAAGCACAGCAAGAAACAGGGACGGGTCGTGAGAAAAACAGATCTGTATCCCTATCTTCTCTTCGTGATCCAAGGCTCTTTAAACAGTTCAGTTATATAGATGGGCATTGGTCTGATGCGTCTTCGGGGGAAAGTCTCGTTGTTACAGATCCGGCCAATCAAAAAGAGATCGGCACGATCCCAAAGATGAATGCAACTGAAAGTCAGGCCGCTGTTGATGCTGCGCAAAGAGCTTTTCGGGATTGGGCATCTTTGTTGCCACAAGATAGGTCTGCTATTCTGCGGCGCTGGTTTGATCTGTTGCATGAAAACCGTGAAGACCTTGCTTTGATTATGACCGTTGAACAAGGGAAACCAATATCCGAGGCACGGGGCGAAATTGATTATGCTGCCGATTTTATTGAATTTTATGCCGAAGAAGCCAAACGCCCAAATATAGAAAATGTGACTTCGCATATGTCGGGTGGGGAAGTTGAGGTCTGGCGGGAACCCGCTGGGATTGCTGCTTTGATTACACCGTGGAATTTTCCCTGTGCGATGATCACGCGCAAGGCTTCCGCAGCACTGGCCGCCGGATGTACTTGCGTTATCCATCCGTCAAAGGAGACGCCTTTCTCAGCAACCGCGCTGGCCGAACTGGCAGAACGTGCGGGTATACCCGCTGGTGTCTTTAATGTTGTGACCGGGGAACCGGGTGAAATTGTTCCCCAGTGGACATCGGATGATCGGGTACAGGTCGTTTCTTTTACTGGCTCTACCGAAATTGGTCGCCTGATCTATCAGCAATCGGCATCAACCATTAAACAGCTAGTGCTGGAACTGGGTGGGCATGCTCCATTTATTGTTTATGGGGATGCTGATATCGATCATGCGGTCAAGTCGGCAATATCGGCTAAATTTGCAACATCTGGCCAGGACTGTTTGGCTGCGAACCGCTTCTTTATTGAACAGAGTGTCTACGAAGAATTTACCCAGAAATTTGTTGAAGAAGTCAAAGCTTTGAGTCTTGGGCGCGGTCTTGAGGATCCGGACATTGGCCCGCTTATGAACGAGAATGCTGTTTTGAAGCAAGAGGCACATGTTTCTGATGCTTTGACAAAGGGCGCGCGCCTTTTGTGTGGCGGAAAACGCGATCCGCTGGGACCGTTGTTCTATCAGCCGACAGTGTTGGGGGATGTTCCTGCTGATGCCTTGATCAATCACGAGGAAACCTTTGGTCCGGTGGCTTGTCTGACTTCGTTTGCTGAAGGCGAAGATATCATCGCACTGGCCAATGAATCTGAATATGGTTTGGTTGCCTATGTGCATTGTCAGGATCCGAAGAAAATATATCGGGCAAGCCGAGATCTGCAATACGGTATGGTTGCGATCAATAGAACAAAGGTGACGGGGGCACCTATTCCATTTGGGGGGATGAAGCAATCCGGTCTGGGCCGTGAAGGGGCACGGCAAGGTCTGGAAGCCTTTACAGAAATTAAATATGTCTGCCGCAACTACGCGTGAAGACAATGAAATCTAGGGCTGTAATGAAAGGCCTGAGTGTTTAAGCCCAGAATGTTCAGGGCGGAAAGTTTAAGGGAAATAATATGCTTAGAAATGATCAATTGGCAGAATGGGATCGCGATAATTTTTTCCATCCTTCAACACACCTTGCACAGTTTGCGCGTGGTGATCTGCAAAACCGGGTGATTGCAGGTGGCGAAGGGCTTTATATTGAAGATCGTGATGGGAACAGAACGCTGGACGCCTTTGCTGGGCTTTATTGTGTGAATATTGGCTATGGTCGACAGGAAGTCGCAGATGCAATTGCAGCACAGGCAAAAGAGCTTGCCTATTATCACTCTTATGTCGGGCATGGTACTGAAGCATCCATCACGCTGGCAAAGATGATTTTGGACCGGGCGCCTGCCAATATGTCCAAAGTGTATTTTGGTCTGTCTGGTTCCGATGCAAACGAAACAAATATCAAGCTGGTTTGGTATTATAACAATGTGCTGGACCGCCCCAAGAAAAAGAAAATTATCTCTAGATGGCGGGGCTATCATGGTTCAGGCTTGATGACCGGTTCTCTGACGGGGCTTGAGCTGTTCCATAACAAATTTGACTTGCCGTTGTCGCAAGTTGTTCATACGGATGCACCCTATTATTTCCGTCGCGAAAATCTGGACCAGAGCGAAGCTGAGTTTGTGCAGCAATGTGTCGATAGTCTGGAAGAGCTTATCGCCCGCGAAGGGGCGGATACCATTGCAGCGTTCATTGGTGAGCCTGTTCTGGGGACTGGGGGTATTGTCCCGCCGCCAGCTGGTTACTGGAAAGCTATTCAGGCTGTCTTGAAAAAACACGATATTCTGCTGATTGCGGACGAGGTTGTTACAGGCTTTGGCCGTCTTGGGTCAATGTTTGGGTCTGATCACTATGACATCGAACCGGATATTATTACCATCGCCAAAGGCTTGACATCAGCCTATGCGCCTTTGTCCGGATCGATCGTGTCAGAGAAAGTCTGGAAGGTTCTGGAAGAAGGAACCGATAAGCTGGGACCGATTGGTCATGGCTGGACTTATTCTGCGCACCCCATTGGTGCTGCGGCGGGTGTAGCAAATCTGAAGCTGATTGATGAAATGAATCTGGTCAGTAATGCGCGTGAAATGGGATCTTATTTTAACGAAGGCCTAAAGAGTGCCCTGTCTGATATCGCTATTGTTGGTGATGTCAGGGGCGAGGGCATTCTCTCGGCTATTGAATTTGTTAAAGACCGTGATGACCGTATATTCTTTGATGCGGCAGATAAGGTTGGCCCTCAAATTGCCACTGCTTTGCTGGAACGGAGCAAGGTGATTGGTCGTGCGATGCCCCAGGGCGACATTCTCGGCTTTGCACCACCGCTTTGTATGACACAGGCAGAGGCCGATATTATTATTGAAGCCGCCAGAGATGCGATTTCTCATGTGGCAGAAAAAGTTCTCTAAAGATTGAAGACTTTTTACCAGCTATCCGGATATTTTTATTCTGGATAGCTGGTATGTCTGGTTTAGGTGATGCCGAGTAGTTTTCGCGCATCCTGAGCCGTGGCGATTGTGTTACCCATTGCCAGAACATCGTCGCGGGTTTGTGCGATTATTTCAGCTGTCGACGTTGCTTCTTCTCCGGTCTTTAAATCGGAGTTGTTTTCAAAACCAACGCGGGCGTGTCCGCCCTTTGTAATGGCCTCAGACGCACATCGGGCTTCGTTATGCCCAAATGCACAGACGAACCAAGGGCCCAAATCAATTGTGTTCTGCTCTTGTTTAATCTTTAGAAAGGCCCCTAGCTCTTCTATCTTGCCTAAGTTATCCGAAGCGTAACGTCCTAAAACAAAAAGAAGGGATGGTTTTGTCGCTGGAATTAAACCCTGTTGAACTAAGGACAGAAAGCGTTTGAAATCTGCGGCATCGTAAAGGATGTGTTGAACATGAACAGAAGTCTCTTCTGCCCAGTGATAGAATTTAGACCCATAAACCTCTCCGCCGTCGGGCATCATTTCTCTTAAAGCAACACTGACGGCTTCGGGTTGAACACTCTTGACGCAATTGACCTGTTCCTGTGGGGTAAATCGGCCAACGGCCTCGGTTGTGATCTGAACCAAAAGATCACCGCCAATGGTTTCTTTGATGCCAGAGAGAACTTCTGTGTAAAGACCGGGATCAAGAACATGTTGCTGATCCTTATCCCTGACATGAAGGTGGGCCATTGCGGCTCCTGCTTTTTGACAGGCAATAGCCTCTTCTACGATTTGGGGGACCGTCACGGGCAGGTTCGGGTGGTCTGATCTGGTTTTTCGGGCGCCGTTCGGTGCTGCCATAAGAATGGTTGGTGACATTGTCTTAGCTTCCCAGTGTATCAAAGACCGATGAAAAGCTGGCGGAAAGCTTCTCGACAATTTCTGCAATATGTTCGTCTTGGATGATAAAAGGTGGCGCCAAAAGAACGTGATCACCGTTTTTGCCATCAATAGTACCGGGCATCGGGTAGCAGATCAGGCCGTTTTCAAAGGCTGTTTTCTTAATTTTTGCATGAACTGCAAGCTTGGGATCAAAAGGTGTTTTTGTTTCTCTGTCTTTTACCAGTTCAATGGCAATGAAAAGACCGCGTCCCCTGATATCGCCGACAAAGGGATGTTGTCCGAATGCATCGGTTAAGGCCTGCATAAGCTGTTCCGAACGCTTGTTAACGTTGTCGAGAAGGTTGCGTTCCAGCATGGTTGAGATAACAGCATAGCCAGCGGCACAGGCGGTTGGATGCCCTTGATAGGTGTGGCCGTGTTGGAAAAAGCCTGATCCGTTTTCGATAGCGTTGTAGATTTTCCTGCTACATAACATGGCACCGATGGGTTGGTAGCCTGCGCCAAGTCCTTTAGCGATACAGAGAATATCCGGGGTGACGCCGTCGTGTTCACAGGCAAAGAGAGTGCCAGTGCGCCCCATACCACACATCACTTCGTCGAGAATAAGCAGAACGCCGTATTGGTTGCAAATTTCACGAATGCGTTTTAAGTATCCCGGCGCTGCGGCAACCGCCCCCATGGTCGCGCCGACAACAGGTTCGCAGATAAAGGCTGAAACCTTTTCAGGGCCAATCTTAAGGATCTCCTCTTCCAGCCGATTTGCGGCACGTACCCCATAGGCTTCATCGCTCTCGCCTTCTTGTTGGTCACGATAGGGATAACAGGGGTCTATGTGCGACATGGGAACAAGCATGGGCATAAAGGGTTCGCGTCGCCACTTGTTACCGCCGGCAGAGAGGGCACCGATCGTATTTCCATGATAACTTTGCCAGCGGGCGATAACGTGTGATCTGTCTTTGTCGCCACGTTCCAGATGGTATTGACGCGCCAACTTTAATGCTGCTTCAACTGCTTCTGAGCCACCGGAAACATAATAAACGCGATCTATGCCTTTTGGTGCATTTGCAACAAGTAGATCGGCCAGCTTTTCCGCAGGCTCCGTCGTAAAAAAGCCGGAATGAGCAAAAGCCAGTTGGTCAGTTTGTTTCTTAATCGCTTCCTGAACGGTTTGATCCGAGTGCCCAAGACAAGATACGGCTGCGCCGCCGGATCCATCAAAGTAATGCTTACCATTTTGGTCAATGATGTAGCATCCTTCGCCAGAAACGGCTGTTGGTAAATTTGTCTTGGTGTGGCGTGGAAATACGTGTCCCATATCTGCTCTCTATTTGCGTTTCGAGCGAACGGCTCGACGGGAAGCATGGCGGCAAAGAGAAACCTTGCCCAGTCATAACGATGGTAAATAGAGTTCGCTAAAATATCGTTTGTGTCAATAAGTCAAATATAATAACATTTGTTATTATTTGAGGTGTTGATTGGGGGTGCCATGAGTCAGGTCGAGAAGGCCCGTATTGTAGAGCGTTTGACAAAAGAATTAAATGCTTACCCTCGCAGTTTACGTCGTGTTGCAATGTTTATTATTGATAATCCTGCCAAATTTGGCATGAAGTCAATTCGGGATTGCGCAGAAGCAACAAGTGTCAGCACCAATACGTTAGTGCGATTGGCCCAAAAGTTAGGGTTTGATAGTTATAATCAATTAAGGGAGCCTTTCAGGGCTGCTTTAACCGCAAGTGCGTCAAATTCCAATACAACACAATGGGTGAACGAGCTTTATGATCGTGGCGGGATTGAACGTGTGCGCGCGGATACAGCGACCAGTGTGATCGGCAATGTGACCGAAGCTTTGCGTCATAACGAAGCCGAAGATATTGAAAAAGCTGCAGAAATGATACTCGGGGCACGAAATGTCTATTTGATGGGAACGCGGGCACCCTACACCTTGATTCATTATCTTTATTATGTGGGCAGAATGGCGTTGCCAAATTTAATTGTGGCGCCAGGACATGCCAATTCTCCGGTTGATGAAATATTGACGGTAGGGGCCGAGGATGTTGTGCTCGCTGTTTCTATTTCTCCCTTTTCAAGAGAGACAATCGAGGCGTGCGAAATAGCAAAATCAAGAGACGCAACACTGATCTTGATGTCTGATAGTACGGCTAATTCGTTGCCGCTCAAGCCTGATGTGACGCTAATATCACCAATATCAACGCCTCGGAATTACAAAGACTTTGTCGGGTTTGATAGTTTTGTCGGATTTTTTGCATTATCAGAATGGCTTTTGACAGCTTTGATTGAAAAAGGTGCCCCGGATACAAAGCAAAGAATCCAGACCTTTAATGAATATCGCAAAGAAACAAATGTCTTCTGGAAGTCTTGAGTTTTAATATTCTCTAAGGTGGAGAAACCCTAGACTTTTGGGGAGTCCTTGGATGTGGGGTGTAAAAAAGAACAAATGTTATCTGTTGACTGTAAATATTACATACGCAACCATGTCGGGGATAAAGAACTCGCAAAGTAGTTCGATTAGACAGGGAAAATATGAATTGGCTATTCCATTCGCATTGGGTTTGACGTAAGCTAAGCGCATGAAACGAAAGTAGATTCGAAAAGGTAACACACGGATCCAATATGCTTTTCGTAGCATTTTGAATTACTCGTTCAAGGGTGCTACTGCCAAATAATATAATTTACCTGTCAGGACATTAAACAATTTTGCGGTGCCTTTGCATCGAAAAAGCTAGTGGGGTTTGGTGCGTTTGTATTTTGTTACAGAGGCCCAATGGTTAAGAAATTTAACCGTCACGTGTAAGATGGTTAATAGTATTCGTTTGTGGTTCGGCACATGAATATGATTGTGGGGTAGATGGCTGTGAAAGTTGATATCCTGCAGGATAGTTAAAGTTAATAAAAAGCATGAAACCAAGGAGTAGGCATGTTTGTAAAAAAAATGGCAATGACAGCAGTAGCAGGTGCGGCACTGATGACGTCCGCAGCTTTTGCTGACACAAAACACGTTGTGATTGGTACTGGCGGTCAAACTGGTGTTTATTATCAGGTTGGTGGTGCTATCTGCCGTTTGGTTAACAAGGGTACCAAAGATCACGAAATCAACTGTACGCATAAAACAGGTGGTTCCGTCGATAATATCAATGGTATGCGCGCTGGTGATATCGATATGGGTGTTGCCCAGTCTGATTGGCAGTACCACGGCTATAACGGGACTGCGCCAGAAAAATTCCCTGATGGTGCTTACAAAGAACTGCGTGCCGTATTCTCTGTACATCCAGAGCCCTTTACAGTTGTTGCGCGCGCTGATTCCGGCATCAAAACCTTTGATGACCTGAAAGGCAAAAAAGTTAACGTCAGTAATCCAGGTTCAGGTGCCCGTGCAACTATGGAAGTTGTTATGGAGAAAATGGGTTGGCAGATGAGCGACTTTGCGCTGGCTTCCGAACTTAAATCAGCTGAACAGGCTGCTGCACTTTGTGACAACAAGGTTGATGCTATCGTGTTCACTGTCGGTCACCCATCAGGTACAATTACAGAAGCAACGACTTCTTGTGATTCTAAACTGATCACTGTTGATAACGATGTTATCCAGAAGCTTGCCGCAGACAACGATTACTATGCGATGACATCTATTAAAGGTGGCACATATAATGGCAACCCGGAAGATGTAACGACTTTCGGTGTTGGTGCAACTTTTGTTAGCTCCACTGCTGTTGATGATGAAGTTGTTTACCAAATGGTGAAAGCTGTTTTCGATAACTTCAAACGTTTCAAAAAAATGCACCCTGCATTTGCGCATCTGAAAGAAGAAGACATGATTACCAAAAATCTGTCTGCACCGCTTCATGATGGTGCTGTGCGTTATTACAAAGAACGTGGCTGGATGTAATCCGGGCATTTAATAATAGGGCGGAAGAACCACGGTACTTCCGCCCTATCTTTATTTCGGGCCAACTTTGTCACGGCCTATGATATCTTTAGTTTTGTTTATCAGAAGTTATGAATTCCGTTTCATCTGATTGTTAACAGATAAAGCAATGGTGGGGTCGCTTTGTGGGGGCCTAAAGCCGAGCACAGCTAACAGGGATATAGGGGATGTCTTCAGAAAATTCTAATACTGCTCTGAGTGATGAGGAACTTCAAGACCTTGTCGCCTCAACAGATACGGGGGGGCGAATACCCTCTAATAAAACGATCATTCTTGTCATGTCTGCTACGGCATTGATCTGGTCAATTTTTCAAGTCTGGATCGCGTCTCCGATACCGTACGAACTTGGTTGGGGCGTGTTTTCGACACGTGAATCCCGCCCAATTCATCTTGGTTTTGCTGTGTTTCTTGCCTTTTTGGCTTATCCGGCTTTCAAAAATTCTCCACGTCGCCGTATTCCTCTGGCCGACTGGGTTTTATCTATCGTTGGAACCTTTTGTGTTCTCTACCCGTTTTTAGCCGATACGTCTCTTGCCGAAGCGATCTCTGGGCTGCGATTATCGAACCGCCCAAGTAACCCGACAGAGTTCGACATTGTTGTCGCTGTCATTGGGATGATCTTACTACTGGAAGCAACTAGACGTGCGCTTGGACCACCTTTGATGGTCGTGGCTATTGTGTTCTTAAGCTACACTTTCTTTGGGCCTTATGCGCCTGACTTGATTGCCTGGAAGGGATCTTCTTTTGGCGGTACAACCTATCATCAGTTCCTGGGCGATGAAGGTGTTTTTGGTATTGCTCTTGGTGTTTCAACGGACCTTGTGTTCCTTTTTGTGCTCTTTGGTGCGCTGCTGGATCGTGCGGGTGCGGGTAACTATTTTATCAAAGTTGCTTTTGCGCTGATGGGGCATTTCAGTGGTGGCCCTGCGAAAGCAGCTGTTGTGGCGTCGGGGATGACAGGTCTTATTTCCGGTTCTTCCATTGCGAATGTTGTTACGACGGGAACGTTCACCATTCCAATGATGAAACGGGTTGGCTTTAATTCTGAAAAATCAGGTGCGGTAGAGGTCGCCTCTTCTGTGAATGGCCAGATCATGCCACCGGTTATGGGAGCTGCTGCGTTCCTTATGGTGGAATATGTCGGCATTCCCTATTTTGAAGTTGTGAAACACGCCTTCCTCCCCGCTGTCATTTCATACATTGCTTTGGTGTATATTGTGCATCTGGAAGCTAAAAAACTGAACATGCAGGGATTGTCTCGCAATGGCGAAAGCAAGCCAACATCATGGGTGCTAATGTCATGGGGGATTACTCTTTCCATGATCATCGCTTTGGCCGGAGGACTGTACTACCTGTACGAAGTCTATCATTTCCTTGAGACATCAACGGCACGGTTGGCCGGAATTGTTGTTGTTCTTGCTATTATGTACGGCATTGCTGGCTTACTTAAAAAGTCCGCGGATCAATCAACTGTTGCCAAGACGATTTCCACAGGTGCAATGGTTTTGGGCACGACTGTCATTGGTGCCTTTGGCTTGTTCTTTGTCATTGATTTGATCAAGACAACTTTTGGTGACGAGACGCAGTGGGTCATTATGGCTTTGATCCTTGTTGCGTATCTCTTGTTGGCCCGGATCAGTTCGTCTTATCCGGATCTTGAAATGGATGATCCCAATAGCGCGGTTGTTGAACTGCCGGAAACGGGTCCGACTGTGAAGTCTGGATTACATTTCCTGTTACCGGTTGTGGTTTTGATCTGGTGCTTGATGGTTGAACGAAAGTCACCGGGAACCTCAGCTTTTTATGCTGCTGCCTTGATGATTTTCATCTTGTTTACGCAACGTTATCTTTTCGCGTTCTATCGCGGAGAAGGAACTGCGGGTACAATCCGTCGTGGTCTAGACGAGTTGGTCGAAGGCATGATTGCCGGGGCGAGAAACATGATTGGTATCGGTATTGCAACTGCGGCGGCCGGTATCATTGTGGGGGCAGTCTCTCAAACGGGCGTTGGTCTTAAATTGGCGGCGCTGGTGGAGTTCCTTTCTCTGGGGCAGATTATGCTAATTCTGTTCTGGACAGCGATCCTTAGTCTGATTTTGGGGATGGGCCTGCCGACAACAGCGAACTATATTGTAGTATCTTCGTTACTGGCGCCTGTGATTGTTGCTCTTGGGCAGCAGAACGGTTTGATTGTACCGCTTATTGCTGTTCATATGTTTGTGTTTTACTTCGGAATTATGGCGGATGTGACGCCACCGGTGGGGCTTGCCTCTTTTGCCGCAGCTGCGGTTTCAGGCGGTGATCCTATTCGTACCGGATTTGTTGCCTTTTTCTATTCCCTGAGAACAGCGCTGCTTCCTTTCCTCTTTATCTTCAATACAGATCTACTGTTGATTGACGTTTCAGCCGGCGAGGGTGTTTTGATCTTTGTAATAGCGACCGGGGCCATGTTGATATTTACGGCCGGTACACAAGGATATTTCATGGCAAAGTCAAAGCTGTGGGAATCTGTTGCATTGATCTTGATTGCCTTTACGCTTTTCCGTCCGGGATTCTGGCTCGATTTGGCGATTGAACCCTACGAAGAACGTGGCGGTAATGGCCTTGTTCAGGCAATGGCAGATGTTGATCCGGGGCAGGAAATCCGCCTGATTGTTGCTGCCGAAGATGATGTTGGGGATCCCATCGCTTTAACCATGTTGATCAAGGTTGGTGATGAAGCGACTGGCCAAGAGCGTGTTGAAGGCTATGGTCTGGAGCTTCTTGAAGACGAAGGTAAGGTTATTGTTGACGGTGTTACCTTTAACTCTGCAGCTGAAAAAGCCGGGTTTGATTTTGATCAGGTTATCACATCGGTTGGTGTGCCTGTCGAGCGCCCAGCAAAAGAGCTTTTCTATGTACCTGCCTTCTTGCTTTTGGGCTTGATTGTCATGCTGCAACGTCGCCGTCGTAATCCACTTGCTGAAACAGCAGCCGTTTAAGGAGATATTGAATGTTTAAACATATCCTGTTGGCCGTTGATCTGGACCAGAAAGACAGCTGGGGCAAGGCACTTCCAACCAGTGTTGAATATGCCAAGGCTTTTGGATCAACACTTCATATCATGACGGTTGTCCCCAACTTTGGGAGCAGTATCGTAAGCTCTTTTTTTCCAAAGGATCATGAAGAGCAGATGATGGAAGGGGCAAACAAAGCCCTGCACAAGTTTGTCGATGACAACATTCCCGAGGGAATCAAGGTTCAACACATTATCGGACACGGAAATGCCTATGAAGAGATTCTACGTATTTCCGAAGAGATAACCGCAGATGTTATCATCATGGGTGCACATCGTCCGCGGATGGAAGATTATCTCTTGGGGCCAAACGCTGCGCGGGTTGTCCGTCACGCAAAATGTTCTGTTTTGGTTGTTCGGGATTAACGGCGAATAAGTTTTTCTAGCAAGGTAAAGAGCAGGCCCGATCATGAAAATGGTCGGGCCTGTTTTGTCTTTATAGATGAGGATTATGCGGAAGCTATTGAAAAGATGGATCTTCTTTTGCTGTTGTGTCATCATATTTGAAAGTCTTTTCTTGCTTGCAGCAAAAAATCACAAGAATAGACAGGGCAATAGAACTGATAAGTAGAGCATTTTTATCTTTGATAGAATATGCGCTGAGAGCGTGAAAACGCTTGGGGGATAAATAGATGGGCATTCTTCATAATTCGTCACTTGGACTATTTCTTCTTCGCCTTGGTCTGGGCGGTATGATGATCTTGCATGGTATTCACAAGCTGGGAAACCCGGGATCAATTCAATTCATCGGCGGTAAGTTGGCTTCTTTGGGTTTGCCAGAGTTTATGGCTTATGGTGTGTTCGTTGGGGAAGTGATCGCACCACTTCTGATCATCGCTGGATTTTATTCTCGGCTGGGTTCTTTGCTGGTCGCGATTAATATGATTTTTGCAATGGTGCTGGTTCACAGTCACCAACTGATGCTTTTGAATAATCAAGGAGGCTGGCAACTGGAACTTCAAGGCTTCTTCCTGGTGACGGCCTTGGCGCTTCTTTTTACGGGGAGCGGACGCTTTGCAATTAAACCTGATTAAGTAAACGGGACTAGAACTTAAACCCCGGGTTAAAAGATAAAGCAGTGCACAGTGGCTTTGTGCACTGCTTTATTGCTAAGTGAGCTGTGTTTCTGGCTGTCTTTCAACCCAGAGCATAATGCCCAGGGAAATGAGGCCGAGAATGGCAAAGGAATAGACTAAGGGCAAAACAGTGGTGTCATAGTTTTGTCCAATAGTGATTCCAATTGCCATACAGATATAGGTTGTCAGAGAACCGACAACGGCGGACCCGAGACCGGCAAGTTTACCGAGAGGTTCCATGGCGAGAGTATTGAAATTCCCGAAGAGAATACCAATGCAAAAGAAGCTAAGCATCATGTAGATCATAAACAACCACAGTTGTGGTTGTCCTGAAGCCAGAGTTGCCGGGATCAGAAACAGGATAGCAAGAATAGTCATGATAATCAGTGCAATTTTTGATAGCTTTCTCATACCAAATCGCATGACCAGATTGGCATTGGTCAGGGAAGCTGCACCAATAGAAAGTGACAAGATCGCAAAGTAGAGCGGGAAAAGGTCTGTAATGTTGTATATATCCTGAAAGATTTGCTGTGCGCTGGTGAGGTACCCAATAAAGGCCCCGAAAATAATACCTGCTGCAAGGGTGTAGCCAAGCGATTGTTTGTTGGTAAGGATCATTTTCAGGCCGCTCCAGAAGTGCCCGATGCTTAAGGGAATTCTGTTTTCCTGTGATAGCGTTTCTGGTTGTCTGCCTGCAAACCAGACCAGAACGATACTTGCGAGTAGGAAAAAGCTATAGAATATTGCCTGCCAATCAAAGAGTATCATAATTGACTGGCCCAGTGCGGGTGCAATTGTTGGCACAATAATAAAGACGGCCATGATAAAGGACATGATACGCGCCATGGCTCGGCCTTCGAATTGATCCCGAACAAGGGCAACCGAAATAGTTCTGGGGCCAGAAGCACCAACACCCTGTAGTAACCTTCCCAATAGCATTAGGTTAAAGTCGCTTGCGGTTGCGGAAATAATCGACCCTATAATAAAAATGATTAACCCACAGTAGATAACAGGCTTTCGGCCAATACTGTCAGACCAGGGGCCAAAGAAAATCTGTCCTGTAGCCAATCCTAAAAATATGATGCCGATCACAAGCTGGACATCATTTGGGTTTGTAACTGCGAGATCCTGCCCCATTAAAGGCAATGCTGGCATAATGGCGTCGATGGATAGAGCGACCAATGACATCAAAAAAGCCATAAGTGCTATGAATTCCCCTGAACTAAGGGGTGTTTGGGGGCGAATAAATGACATGGGACTCTCAAAAAAGAATAAAAATATACCCTTTCATATAAGAGTTCTTATAAAGTGGGGCAAGTCGGACTGTTTTATATTGATTATGAATTGCGCGATGCGTGATCTTTGATCCAGGCAAAGACTTTTTTTACGTGGGTTGAGGCATCTTCCCTGTGTTCAAGGCTGTAAGATCGATCACTTCGTACTGATTGTGGCCAAGCGATCACTAACTCTTTTTCGGCAATTTGCTCTTCGATCAATCCTTTCCAGCCAAGGGCAAGACCTTGGCTTCTAATGGCAGCCTGAATAACCAGGCTATAATTACTGAGGCCGATAGAGGTTGCTTGAGTTGATTTTTTGACACCTTGTAATTCCAGCCAACTGCTCCAGTTGTGCCAGCTTGCGTCTGGGGATGCTGTTAAATCAAGTAAGGGTTGGTTTCCAATGTCCGAAGCTTTCAAAAAAGGGCCGTGCTTTTCTAGAAACCGAGGGCTGCAAATTGCAAACACTTCTTCTTCAAAAAGAATATGATTCCGCCTGTCGGTGTGGGGTGCTGTTTTAAGAGAGATAATGATATCGCTTTGAAAAGACAGCGGGTTGTCAGGTGTTTGTGATGTAAAGACCTGTATGTCTATATCATTTAGATCGTTTCGAAGGTCGGCCAACCTGGGAACCAGCCAGTGGCTTGCGAAAGCAAAATCAGTACTGATGCGCACTTGTTTTACTGATTTTCTTTTTTCAATATCTTTGAAAATACCATGAAAAGTTTGAAAGATCTCTTGGGTCGATTCAAAGAGGGCTTTACCCGTCGGTGTTAATTTTACACCGCGATTTTGGCGTAAAAAAAGAGGCTCGCCAACAAAGGTTTCAAGGCGTTTAATTTTTTGGCTAAGGGCTGGTTGGGTGATTTTGAGCTGTTCCGCTGCTTTTGTCAGGCTTCCAAGTCTGCTTGCGGCATTAAAGGCATGTAGCTCAGCTATATGGGTGTGCAGCTTGTTGTCTAAATTATTTATGGCGGCCATATGGAAACGCAATCTACACAAGGAAATCTATTTCTTTTATAATTTTGATCGTAATTTTTGTTATGTCTTGCGGTCAATCGATTTTTTAATATCGCGACTGATCGCTTCTTAGGTAGGGGATTAAGGAAATGGCGTCACAACCAAATATTTTGATCATCATGGTTGATCAGTTAAACGGTACCTTATTTCCGGATGGACCTGCTGATTTTCTGCATGCTCCTCACCTAAAGGATTTAGCGAAAAAATCGGTACGCTTTCAAAATAACTATACCGCAAGCCCGCTTTGTGCGCCGGGACGTGCTTCGTTTATGGCAGGGCAGTTACCTTCGCGAACCAGAGTTTACGATAACGCAGCTGAATATGCATCAGATATTCCAACCTATGCGCATCACTTGCGACGAGCAGGGTATTATACTTGCTTGAGTGGAAAGATGCATTTTGTTGGACCCGATCAGCTTCATGGTTTTGAAGATCGCCTGACAACAGATATCTATCCGGCTGACTTTGGATGGACACCAGACTATAGAAAACCAGGGGAGCGAATTGACTGGTGGTATCATAATCTGGGCTCTGTGACCGAAGCCGGGGTAGCTGAAATAAGTAATCAGATGGAATACGATGACGAAGTCGCGTTTCATGCGCAGCAAAAGTTGTATCAACTTGCCCGTGAACAGGGTGATGAAAAACGTCCCTGGTGTTTGACCGTCAGTTTTACGCATCCGCATGATCCCTATGTTGCCCGTAGAGAGTTCTGGGACCTTTATGAAGATTGTGAGCATCTGGAACCGTCGGTTCATCAAATTTCTTTTGATGATCAGGATCCGCATTCTCAACGTATATATTTGGCGAATGACTATGAGAATTTTGACATCAAGCCCGAGAATGTAAGGCGATCACGCCAAGCATATTTTGCGAACATATCTTATCTTGATCATAAGGTCGGCGAACTTGTTGGTGTCCTGGATCGTTGTCGTATGCGCGATGACACCGTCATCGTTTTCTGTTCTGACCATGGGGATATGTTGGGTGAGCGCGGACTATGGTTCAAGATGAATTTCTTTGAGGGCTCGGCGCGTGTTCCACTGATGATTTCCGTTCCTAACGGTGACAGAAGATTGGTGCGCGACCCAGTTTCAAATCTTGACGTTGTTCCGACACTTGCTGATCTGGCCGGCGTTGACTTGAGCCAAGTTGAACCCTGGACAGATGGTGAAAGCCTGATTAGCTTGATGCAAGGCGGCCAGCGGACGAGCCCGGTTTACATGGAGTATGCGGCCGAAGGTTCTTATGCTCCCTTGGTTTCTATCCGTGAAGGAAAGTATAAATTCACGCACTGTGAACTGGATCCTCCGCAACTCTTTGATCTGGAATCTGACCCTCATGAACTGAATAATTTGGCCGAGGATGAAAATTTATCTGAACTGGTTGAAGAGTTTATGGCAAAGGTCAGAAACAGATGGGACATGTCTTTGTTTGATGCACAGGTACGTGAAAGCCAAGCTCGTCGTTGGGTTGTTTATGAGGCCTTGCGAAATGGGGGGTATTTCCCTTGGGATTTTCAGCCCCTGCAAAAAGCGTCAGAAAGATACATGCGAAATCACATGGATCTTAATGTTCTAGAGGAAGGCGCGCGTTATCCTCGCGGCGAATAAGGCTCTTGTCATTGCTCTTTGGGGTGGTTGGTAAAACCGCGATTTTTACAGGGCGTATTGCGGTTTGCCCTTCGTTGAAGGGTGTCAATTATAGGTAGTTCATCTTTATGGTTTGTTTATACTCTGAAGGGTATAGTGGTTGACAGTTTTTCACTATTGCCGATGATCGTACAGGGATCAGGGGGAATTAATGAACTCCAAAGAGCCGCGGGTACTTTTGATAGAGCCGGACGAAACCGTTCGAGCACAGATTACCAATTTTTTGACAGATAAAAATTTTGATGTGATCTGTTCTCTTGATCCGGACGCCATTTTATTTGATGACGATTTAAAAGCTGATCCTATTGGATTAATTCTGATTTCCGATGAATATGATCGGGATCTATTATCAGCCTCATCCCTTGTTCTTGGTGCTTCAAGAAAGTTACCTCAGCAAATTCCAACCGTCGTCATGACAGAAATAGATAGCCGAAAATCACCTTTGGAGGTCGTTGTTCATAATTGGTTCCATACGATTAAAAAGCCGTGTGATTTAGATATTTTATATTCTGTAACCTGTGCAGCGGTTAATCAATTTAATCATGTACGTGCGTTGTTAAATGAAATAGAAACCCGAAGCTCGGCAATTGGTTTGATTACATCGGGTACTTTTGAGTTTCAGACTGTCGAAGAGGCTCGAAATTTAACGACTATGCTCAGCTTAGCGTGCCCAGGTGCCGATGGTATTGTCATTGGGTTAAACGAGCTTCTTCAAAATGCGGTTGAACACGGAAATCTTGAAATTGGCTATAACTTAAAAACAGAGTTGCTAGAGACAGGTCGTTTGTACGATGAAATTCAAAATCGTATTAAGCTAGAGCCATTTAACACAAGATATGTAAGGGTAAGCTACACGCGTAATGATGATGAAATCGTTTTTATCGTTGAAGATGAGGGCAAGGGATTCAATTGGCGGAAGTATTTGACGATTGATGATGAGCGGATCCGTTCAAGCCATGGGCGGGGTATTGCTATGGCCAAGATGATGGTTTTTAGTGAGCTTACGTATAACGACAAGGGTAATAGAGTGACTGCCCGGATTGCTCTTTAATTCAGAACTAAGCCCAATTTTGATATTTAGATGTGCTTAAAAGAAATTCTGTGGGTCGCTGTTATAGATAATCAAAACAAATAGCTGTTAGGTCATCCCGTAATTCATGACCACCTTTTTCAAAAAAAGTCGCAATAAGTTGGTCGAGTAATTGGGGATTTGCTGTTCCCTCTGTAAGCTCTTTTACCAAGTTTATTAAGGCTTCACCTTCCAGATATGTATCGTTTCTCAGTTTTGTTTCAATAAGGGCATCACTGAACGAAAGCAGGAAGTGATCTTTTGTAAAGGGAACAGTTTGAAGAGGGTAGGTTGCCGTTTTGCTAATCCCAAGTGGCAGGCCGGTTGTATCAAGATAGTTTAAGCTTTCAGGATTCTGCCAAACACCGTAAATAGGCGGAGGAGATGCTGCTCCAGCATAGTTTAAGGTTTGGTTTTGAGGAGAGATCAGGCCCAAAATCATTGTTGCATACTGTCCGGTTGGCAGCATATCGCACAGGCTCTGATTTATATTTGAAAGTAACTGATCTGGTTGTTGCCATGCTTCTCCGACATTAAATAAAAGGGTGTGTAATCGAATGGTGTTCAGGGCCGATACAACGCCGTGTCCGGAAAAATCAGCGACGAAAAAACCTATTGATCCATCATTTAAAGCGTGGGCACCCCAAAAATCCCCACCGAGTTCCGATGAAGGTTCGCACATGGATGTGATTTTAATGCCTGTTTGCTTACGAATTTGGTTGAGATGCTCACCGGATGGTAACAAATTTTGTTGAACGTCTTTTGCCGTCGCTAACTCATCTGCCACTCTGGATCTGTATTTTTCCCGGTTTTCAGTAAGAACCAGGCTCTCTAGATGAAGCGTTGTCCGTATTACCAGCTCCAGAGCATTAACAGGCTTTGTCACAAGATCACTTGCCCCGGCGGCAAAGGCTTTAAGTCGTTCCTCGTTGTCATGCATAGCTGTTTGTACAAGGATCGGGATGGTGGCGGTTTTTTCCATTTCTCGAACCAGGCGACAAACCTCCATACCATCCATTAGTGGCATCATTAGATCGAGAATAATAATATCGGGGGGATCTGCGGTTATTTTAGCCATAGCATCCTGGCCATTTTCAGCCTGTTCTATGTTTTTAAAGCCCGCCTTGTGTAAAATAATTCTCATGACATCACGCAAAGACTTTACGTCATCAACAACCAGAATTTTCCGGTTTTCCAGCTGTTCGAAAGGAATGTCATTTGCGTTATGAGTCATAGTGCATCCACGCTTGATCTAGCTTGTTTATAGTGGCTATCTAAACGATAAAAATTGGTTGAAACCTCTATGTTTTAATCCGTTATGATGGGAACAATGGTTTCAAGCTTTGCAAGAGTGAACATTTTTTGAACCTTTTCTCGCGGATTGCTTATAGAGAACTTCCACCCTTCTTCACCGGACCTTTCATTCGCGACAAGAAACATTCCTAAACCAGCAGAATCAATATATTCCACTTCCTGCAGGTCCAGCTGAATGGATCGAGCACCTGTTTTGACTGCTTCGTCAATCATGTCTCTGAAAATGGGGTGATCGGTAAAGGTAAATTCACCAGCCATTTTACACTTTAGGAGGGGCCCGTCCGATGTAAATGTATAGTCCATTTAGTAGTGTCCTTTCCCTGATATCGTCAGGCTATTGATCCGAGTTATGATCAGCCTTCTACACTAAAATAGTTCTATGTCGTCTTCGTCCTCTTGCGAGGAATCGTTTCCCTCAGAGCTTGAAGCTTCTGTATTTGTGGGATCTTCTTCGTCATAAAGTGCGTGCATGATGAAGCGTTCGCGCATCTCTCCCAGATGAAATCCATTGATAAGTTGGTTGAGCCACTCTCTATCAAGTTCGGGGGTTATTTCTTCACCGACTTGCTCTTCGGTTTTTGCTTTCATTTCCTCACCAGCTTCTGACAAGATTTTCAAAGCGTCCAGGATATTGCCCAGTCGTTGACTTGTCCGATCTTGGAACTGGATGCCTGTTATCATTTCCGATACCTGGCGCGTCATGTTATCTGAATTACTTGCAGAATTCTGGATGGTCTGACTGAAAGATTCGTTGCGCTCAATAAGGCAAGTCATAATTTCTTCTATCCGTTCTTTGGCCATGATGTTTTCGGTCATGTCAATAGAGGTAACTTCTTTCAGGTTCCCCTGACTATCGGATAGAGACTGGGAAACATCGGATATTTCCTGTCGAATTTGCCCTGAAAGATCATTAATGGAGTTTGATAGTTCTCTCACGCCATCTGCAACAACCGAAAAGCCCGCCCCGGCTTCTCCGGCACGCATCGCTTCTATTTTTGCATTTAGAGCGAGTAAGTTTGTTTGTTTGGTTACTGTCTCAATATCAGTAACCCTAGCTTGAACCTTTTCAACGTTACCAAGCAGATCTTCCATTGCATAGGCCATAGACATACCGTGTTTTGAGACATGTAATATTTGCTCTACGACTGTGCTGATAGATCCTTCCATGACATGAAGAATATCTGTCAGGGTTATTTCCTGATCGTCAACAACCACTGTACTGGCAGATTCTATTATTGATTTCAGGTCGTCTGCTTGCCTTTGGGAAAAGCTAGCGAGCTTTTGGAAGTTTGTTGATAGTTCTTCTGTGGATGTTTCAACAAGCTCGCTTGCAACTTCGACTTCTTTGGTGAGTGCTTTAAAGGTCCTTTTTTGGACATCGGACAAGCCGACCCACAGGGTGAGTAAATCATGCATACCCTCATGGCTTCCGACAGGTGGGCTCCCAGGGATTACGGGTAAACTGTGATCTTCTGGTGTAGCCTCTTGATCCTCTGTCGCCCCTAGTTCAGACTCATCCATGGTCTCATCCTCAGCGGCGTCATAGATATTTGGTTGTGCTACCATAGCCATAAAAATCTCCTTAGGGTGCGAGGTATGACCCTCACGTTGCGTGGTGTCCTATACTCGGATATGCCTGTCTTTTGCTGCCCCGCAGGCTGTTAACATGGTTTCTGCCATTTTGTTCAAGGGGACCTGTTGTTCAACTGCACCTATTTCGTAGGCTGCTTTGGGCATGCCATAAACAACACAGGAAATTTCATCTTGCCCAAAAGTCTTTGCGCCAATTTTTCGTAACTCGAGCATGCCAGCTGCACCATCTTTGCCCATGCCTGTCAGAATGACGCCGATGGCATTTTTTCCTGCTGCTTCACAGGTGGAATTGAATAAAACGTCAACAGATGGTTTGTGCCCTGACACCGCTTCTTCATCTGTCAGCTGACAAAGATAATTTGCACCAGAACGGTGGAGCTTTAGATGTTTACCCCCCGGAGCAATGTAAACGTGTCCAGGTAGTACTCTTTCCCCGTGTTTGGCCTCGCTGACGGAAACTGCAGATATTTTGTCCAAACGGTCGGCAAAGGTTTTGGTGAATTTTTCCGGCATGTGTTGTGTCACCAGAACCGCAGGGCTATTTGCTGGTAAGTTTTTAATCACAACACGCAGCGCCTCAACGCCTCCAGTTGAAGCACCGATGACGATAACCTTTTCAGTCGTGGAGAAGGTGATGTTTGATAAAATAGATGAATCATGCTGAGAGTCGGACTGCCGCTCGAGGGTTTTGACTCTTGCCAGTGCCGCGTTTTTCACTTTGTGAATAAGTTCTTCAGCACGACTTTCAATACCGCGTTTCATATCCAGTTTGGGTTTCGGGAAAAAGTCAACAGCGCCTAGTTCCAGTGCATTAAGTGTTGCTTCGGCCCCTTGCTGTGTTAGCGAGGAAACCATGACCACCGGCATAGGGCGAAGTGTCATGATTTTTTCCAGGAAAGATAAGCCATCCATTTTTGGCATCTCAATGTCCAAAGTGATCACATCGGGGAGTAGTTGTTTGATCATCTGGCGCGCTTGATAGGGATCGGTTGCAGTGCCAACAACTTTGATTGATGGATCCTGAGATAAAAGGGCTGACAAGAGCTCTCTCATAAGGGCTGAATCGTCAACAATGAGGACTTTTATTGGGGTCAAAACAACTTCCTGCTCAAAATAATTCGACACTGCCTTCGATTTCCTGATGATCAAGGTTAGAGCGGAGTTTGCGTTCGCTCATAACAACTTCTTCATCAAATGCATGTGGTAACAACTTCATTTTTACGATCCCGGTTTTAGGGAAGAATATAATTTTTCGGGCCTGTGTACCGCCGAGATGCTGTGATGAGGGGGCGAGGTGTTCATTTTTTAAATAGCGTTCAACAAACTGGACATTTTTCTCACCAACGAGGTTGGATGAATTTAGAACATGTCCCCCGCCAAAAAGCTTTATTTCCAAACGATTTTTTGCACCACCCATAGCGAGAACATCGTTGAGTAAGGTTTCCATAGCATGGTTGCCATATCGCATAGCTGCACTACTTCCGCCCCATTTTCCTGTACCACTTTCCGGCAGCATGAAATGATTCATCCCTCCTACTCCTAGCGCGGTGTCTCGAATACAAGCACTCACACACGAGCCTAGGGTTGTTATAAGCATTTCATCATGTCGAGAGGTGACATAGTGCGTTCCTGGTAATATCTTGACGGCGTAATGCTTGAACTGTGGATCGAAGAACCTTTTGGGTTCTCCTTCGTGCGGATGCTTTAGATCAGTGTCGTCAGAGTAGAAGTGATCAGGAACCTTTTCTTGTGGGGGTATGCTTTTAATATCGGTCATATCTAGCATTTTATCCGTTCCTGTCCTGACGCTGATAAATTGTTTTTCCAATGAGTTTTAGGTTTGTTTCGCTGGAAAGACTCTCGGAATGTCCAATATAAAGCCAGCTATCTGGCCTCAGCATATTTGCATAACGTTGCCCAAGAGAAATTTTTGTAGGTTGATCAAAATAGATCATGACATTTCGGCAAAAAATAATATCGAATGGCCCTTTCATCGGCCATTTTTCGAGCAAGTTAAGCTGTTTGAATGTAATGAGATCACGTAAGTCTGCGGTCATTTTGATTTGGGTGTCTGACAAATTCTGGGTGTATTTTTTTCTAAACTTGTCTGGCATGCTTTCGGTTGATTTGGTGTTGTAGATTCCGTTCATTCCGGTTTGAAGCATGCCTGTATCAAGGTCTGTGGCTAAAATTTTAATATCGATTGGGGCGGTTTTTTTTAAAAGCTCGTTCATGACAATCGCGATTGAATAGGGCTCTTCCCCAGAAGAACATCCCGCTGACCAAAGTCGTAATCGCCGTTTCTCACCTCTGTCGGACTGTTTTTGTGTGATCGCGTGGCAAGCGTTGAAGAGGTGTTTAAAGTGGTGAGGTTCTCTAAAAAATTTGGTTAGATTTGTTGTTATTGCATTTATCAACATGCCCGTTTCATCAGCACTCTCAGCGCTATCGAGAAAGGCTAGGTATTCTTTGAACGAATGCATTCCCAAGGTTCTTAATCGTCTGGCAAGGCGGCCGTAAACCATGTTTTTCTTATTGTCTTTTAGGACGATGCCAGTTCGTTCGTAAACCATACTGGTTAACGTTTTGAATTCTTTGTCAGTGAAGGGGAATTCACGTTCATGGCTTTCACCTGGGACCTCTGGTGCAGAAGTTCCTGATGAACACGTATCAGATGAAGCGAGTGCGGATGAAATCATCTGTCGAACCTTTTATCTGTCCATGGAACCAAAACGAAATACCTTCTCATTTTTTGATTCAGAATTCAGACCAGTCGTCATCATCTTCGATGGCAACGGTTGTTGTTGGCTTTAGGGCGGTAATCTTTTTTTGCTTGGCCTGTGGTTTAGGAGCTGCTGCCTGAGATAGCTTTTTGACCTCTTTGGGTTTTGCAGAGCTAAC
>NZ_LANI01000003.1 GCF_000982415.1 Kiloniella litopenaei | reverse complement strand
GCAAATTGCGAGGACTTTGTCAGCAGTCTGGCCCGCTGTATAGCGGGTTTTTTATTGTGTAACACTTTGGGTGGTGACAATCAGACACAAGCTGAGTCGGATTTGTGTCCGTGGGGTGACAATTATATGTTAAGCCCTTCCAAGCCCGCAGTTGACCTTGATGCGGCCGAAAATCCTTCATAATTTCGAGCAACTGTCATTATTTTAAACGATGAATTATAGAGGTGCTCTATGAAGGAAAAAAATCCGGAAAAATTACCCGTTGTTGGTGATGTCTATTCAAAGCGGACGCGTTTTTTACAAGACTGGATCGTGACGGATATCTATAAGTCGCATGTGGATGGTGTCACCTATGCGCGCCTGAAGAACCCATTGATGGGGGAAAAGAATGTTGGTGCAGCAGAGCTGGTTCGAAAGAAATCTGACTGGACCAAGAAAACAATTAATCAATCTCCGGTCGATCCTGTTTTGGATTTCACGTTAGAACAGCAAGGGCGGAAAGATCCTCTTAGAGTTTAACTGTATATCTCTCTTAGGTTCTATCTAGGAAAGTATATTCCAAAACCGTGGCTTTAAACCCGAGATTAATTTTGTTTTTGGGGTGGGCGCTGGGAGCTGGAAGCTGATTCGTTAATACTTATTTGTTATCCTGCAGGTTAAAATGGGAAATCTGTTAGGTGGCAAATAGTGGCGGCATTTTGAGTTTGGAATTTAAGAAAAAGGCTGAGAGCAAAAGTTTTTCTCCTGCTATTTTTGAGCCGGATCGCTTACGTCTTTACGGATGTTTTATTCTTGGTATTTGCATGTTCAGAGCAATTGCCCTGATATCCTCATTCGATAATTTGCTCGATACAGATAATAGCCCGGCGGGTTACGACTTTATAACTTTTTGGTCTGCAGGGTATCTTGGAATTTTAGGCACACCTGAAGCTGCATTCGTTCGAGAGCGGATCGTTGAAATACAACAGTTGGCTGTTCCGGGAAATCAATCTGTATTCCTGTGGCACTATCCGCCAACCTTTATGTTGCTATCCACTTTCCTCGCGGGGATCCCCTATCTTGCGTCCTATTTTTTGTTTATCGGAAGCAGCTTTATATTTTACGTCTATTCTTTACGGCGATTATTTGATCATCCCTATGCTCTTTTACTGATTATTGCCTATCCAGCGGTATATCTGACAATGGTTCATGGTCAGAATTCGCTGTTAAGTACCGGATTGCTAGCTTGTGCTATTTTCTTTTTTCGCTCTAATCCTATGCTGGCGGGTGTCTTCATTGGTTTGCTGGCTTTTAAGCCACAACTGGGGCTCTTAATTCCTCTGGTCCTTATTGTTTCTCAGCAATGGCGAGTGTTTTTTGCTGCAGCTTTCACAACCAGTCTTTTTGTCGGGTTGTCGTGTGCTGTCTTTGGCTGGGAGCTATGGGGTGTGTTTTTCCAGAATATGTCGGTGGTTAAATCCGTTATGAGTCAGGGGTTACTGCTTTCTGAAAAAATGCCCAGCCTTTACATAACCCTCAAAATGTTGGGGGTTTCTGACGGAATTTCGTATTTATTGCACTGGATAATGGCTGCCGGTGTTGTGGGCGTTTTGCTATGGACCTGGTATCGGTGTGGCCCAACAAATATGGCTTTTACTGCTCTCATTTCCGCTGCGTTGCTAATTCTGCCCTATCTTTTTGATTATGAAATGACGTTATTGTCGATCCCGCTGGCTTTGCTTGCAATGGATATAGCGCAAAAAGGGGGGGCACTATGGGAAAAATCTGTTCTCGTTTGTGGGTTTGTAACACCGTTGATTTTAGCCGGAATAGGGCAGAATTTTGATATTCAAATTGGTTTTCCTGTTATTTTTGCGCTGTTCTTTCTTTCTGTTCTGCGGACAAACCTGATAATGCGGCGGCAAAACACCGTTTAACCCGGCTTTCCATCCAACCTTGGGCGAGTCATTAGGGGCAGAAAATTGACGAGATAAAGCCCAAAGGCAAGAACCCAGAACGCTGAAGACAGATAGAGTAATTGTTCGGAGAAGTCGTTCTCTATAAAGGATTGGAGAACACGGAAAATTGCAGAGAAGGTTATAATCCAAAGGGCAGCAGTCAGGTATGGATTTGTTCTCAGGATGCTGCCTGTATGACCAAGACCAGCCCTGATGGTTACAACCAGGATCATCGTGCCAATGGCACCGGCTGTCAGGGCGTGAAGGGCACCCTCCCAAAAGTAGCCATAGGTGACAAAACCGTAAGCTTTTAGAATAAGCCCGATGGGTATCCATAGATAGGCCGCATGCATTGCCCATAATAAGGGGTCTGAAAACGTCATCCACCCTTTCCAGAAGTATAGACGGGCGAGATGTAATCCGGCGAGTAATGCACAAAAATAGGCAAAGGGTTCTGGCCAGTTGTCTGCGATTAGTAAATCTCCGGCCATCATGACAGCTGTACCCAGAATACAGAGGATGCTGAGTTTGCCCGGTGCACCAATATCGACTTTGAGACCTTTGGCTGCGAGGGCGTTTCTTGTAAAGGCAGGGACAATGCGCCCCCCGATGATTGTTATCAGCAGTAACAAAAGGGATATAGCGGCTTCCAGAATAACGCGTGAGGAATGCGGTGCGATACCTGTTTCCGCGAGATAGAAACACAGGTTAAAGATCGCAAGAATTATAAAGATGCCGGGTAACATAAGGTTTCGTTTGTTACCTGTTCTGATGAGTATTCTTGCGGTGTAGATTGACAAAACCGGAAGGAACAGAAGATCTACAGTGGCGAGAAGGCTATAGGGAAGAAAGGTCCCGGCCCAAAGGGACAGTCTGCCAAAGAGCCAGAGGCCAAAAAGAGCGATCAGGGGCTTGCCGGATAAAGGTTCAGTATTGGTCCAGTTCGGCATGGCCGTTAAAATAAATCCGGCAATCGCAGCAACACCAAAACCATAGATCATTTCGTGCCCGTGAATAAGAGAAGGCACGATATGTGTTTCGTAATCGATAACGCCAGCAAGTATCAGGATCCAGAGCGACAACACGGTCAAAGCATATAGTGCTCCGGTTGTGAAAAAGGGTCTGAAACCTGCCCGCCAAAAAGGTGAACTTGCAGTCATCATAATGTCTTTGTTCCTCGTAATTTCATTATAGTGTATTTTAAATACATCTATTGTGATATGTGACAGAGGCGCGCAGCTTAATTGCACAAAATGGCTAAGTTAGTCTGCTCAGAACTACTTGATCAAACAGCTTGTGAGTAGGTCATCTCTCTTGAGCCATGATACTCGTCAAATAAGGCGCAAACGGACCTGACCAAAGCCCGCGCATCATGTTGAACAGAGATAACTCCATCCTGATATCGTACAATGTTATCGTCGGTAAAAGATCTCAAGGCACTGATTTCGTAGTCAAATTCATCAATTGAGCTTTGAAACTTCTCGCAGATATTATTGAGATCAACCTCATGATAGCACATAAGCTGTTCAATAATCGCGGCCCGCAATTTGTCCTTACCTTGGAAAGGAATGGATTTGGCAACGGCAAAGGTTCCGCTATCTATTGCTGCACGATAGTTTCTGATGGCGACGATATTCTGGACAAAACCGTTTGGCAGAGCGCCGATTGAAGAGGCGCCAAACCCGATCATCGCGTCTGCTTTGTCTGTTGTATAGCCTTGGAAATTACGTCTCAGCGTACCGTTTTTAAAAGCAACCGCCATGGGGTCGTCAGGTTTGGCGAAATGGTCCAGACCAATTCGAACAAAACCATAACTTTGTAATAGCTCTGCGGCGGCTTCTTGTTGTTCAAACCGCTCGTTGAAATCGGGAAGGACCTCTTCGGGGATGAGGCGCTGGTGTGGTTTCAATGACGGTATGTGCGCATAGCCAAAGAGAGCAATGCGTTCCGGGGCCATTGTCATAACCTGCCGAATGGTTTCCAGTACGGAGTCTACCGTTTGATAGGGAAGACCATACATCAAATCCATGTTGATGCCATGTACACCTTCTTCGTGCAGCCACTTGGCAACTTTTGCGGTTTGCTCGATCGGTTGGATGCGATTTATGGCTCTTTGAACCTTATCCTGAATGTCCTGAACGCCAAGACTGGCACGGTTTACCCCGCCTTGTGCCCAGGCTCTGATGGCTTCCTGACTGATATCACGTGGGTCGATTTCAACGGCGATCTCTGCGTCATCGGTAAAGGTGAAGGCCTCATTGAATGTCTGGAACAGTTTTTTGACATCTTCCGGTTCCAGAATTGTAGGGCTGCCACCGCCAAAATGCATGTGATTAACAGGGCGCCCTCGCCCCATTGCATCGGCGGTCATCAGGATCTCTTTGTGAAGGGAGCCCATGTACTCTTGTATCGGTTTGTATTTCTGGGTGATTTTGGTGTGACACCCGCAAAACCAGCAAAGGCTGTCGCAATAGGGAATATGTGAATACAGAGAAAGCGGCATCTCTTTCGGGATAGCCTGTAACCAATCCACATAGGTACTGGCCTCGAAATCAGGCTTGAAAAGGTGGGCCGTGGGATAGCTCGTATAACGAGGAACCCCTTTGTCGTATTTTTGTATGATCTCTGTTTTCATAAATATTGGAATAGCCGAAGGTGCGTGCGTAATCCTTGATTTATGTCAAGAAAGGTCTGAGAGATTTACCTCTCCAAGCCAATTGAGTTGAAAATGAAAAGAGGCTCACTGACGTGATGATTCTGCGTCTTTGTCTGTTATATGTTTTTGACGTTGCCGAATATCCTTTGGCCATGTGCTTTTAATAAATTCCAGCGTTGCACTTATTTCATTATCACTTAAGACATCCTGGAAAGCCGGCATATTGCTTTTGAATCCTTTGGGCGCAACTGAGGATCCGCCGAATTTGGTTATGTGAAACAATAAACGATCTGGGTGATGCCAGGTGTGTCCATCCTGATTATGAGGTGGTGCAGGCAGCGATCCATCTGCTTTGGGACTCCGCCAGTTTACTTCCCCCTCAAGATTTGCGCCGTGGCACGAGGCGCAGTTTTGCAGATATAAAGCAGCCCCGTTGGAATCAGTCACGGCACTGTTGATAGAGAGACCGGGATTGCTATCGACACTATCTTGTTGGTCAAATGATTTTGAGTAATGGAAAATAAAGTAACTTCCCGCTATGATAGTGATTACAGCAAAGAGGATTATTTTGTAGCGTGCAATGAAGCAACGTTTGAGAAGTATCCACAAATTAAAACCTATTTTGATCGTTTTCGTTAATGTAAACAGAAGTCCGTAGTCGTACTTCTAAATGTTCCTCCTGCTGTAAGCTCAAGAGTAGAAATTCACACCCTTACTATTAGTTATTGCTAATGATAAACTTAATTTTTTCTTATTTTTGCAGTGCTGGGTGTATTGATTTTTCACTCTAAAGAGCTAATTTGAATAGGCAGAATATAAGTAGATGAGAAGACGTTAATATTTATCGGATCACAAGCGATCTTGTTATAAATAAACATAAAACGCCCCATCTGGAGAGACGTATACCAGCAAGAGGAGATTAAATTGGCTCTTGGTAAGGACACCCTGAATACCCGTCGCCAGCTTACTGTGAACGGTAAGACATATGATTATTATAGTCTTGAGGAAGCTTCCAAGACGCTTGGCGATATTTCCCGTCTTCCTTTTTCCCTGAAAGTTCTTTTGGAAAATCTATTGCGCTTCGAAGATGATCGCACTGTTAAGGTTGATGACATCAAAGCGATGGCCGGATGGCTAAAAGATCGTACATCGGATAGTGAAATTGCCTATCGCCCTGCACGTGTTCTTATGCAGGATTTCACAGGGGTGCCGGCCGTTGTTGATTTGGCGGCAATGCGTCAGGCAATGGTTGAGATGGGCGGGGATCCCAAGAAAATCAATCCACTTTCCCCGGTAGATCTTGTGATTGATCACTCTGTCATGGTTGATTCATTCGGGGGTGCAGATTCATTCCAGAAAAATGTAGATCTGGAATTTGATCGTAATGGCGAGCGTTATTCTTTCCTGCGTTGGGGACAAACGGCTTTCGATAATTTCCGTGTTGTTCCGCCGGGAACAGGTATCTGCCATCAGGTAAACATTGAAAATCTTGCGCAGGTTGTTTGGACCAAAGAAGAAAATGGTGCGACGATTGCCTATCCAGATACTTTGGTGGGTACTGATTCTCATACCACTATGGTAAATGGCCTTTCTGTTCTCGGTTGGGGTGTCGGCGGTATTGAAGCGGAAGCGGCGATGTTGGGGCAGCCTGTTTCCATGGTTATTCCTGAAGTTGTTGGTATGAAGCTTACTGGCAAGATGAAAGAGGGAACCACCGCCACGGATCTGGTTCTGACTGTTACCGAAATTCTTCGGGCACATGGTGTGGTGGGTAAATTTGTTGAGTTCTATGGCGCAGGACTTGATAACCTGACCTTGGCAGATCAGGCAACAATCGCAAATATGGCACCGGAATATGGTGCGACTTGTGGGTTTTTCCCGATTGATGAAGAGACTATAAGGTATCTGAATTTTACCAGTCGTGACGCTGATCGTGTTGCTTTGGTCGAGGCCTATGCCCGCGCCCAGGGAATGTGGCGCGATACGAATACCCCGGATCCGGTCTTCACTTCATCGCTAGAACTGGACCTCTCTACTGTTGAACCAAGTCTCGCCGGACCAAAGCGTCCACAGGACCGTATTTCGCTTAGTAACCTTGCGCCAAAATCTATTGAGCTGATCAACGAAGCTTTGGGTGACAAGGCAGGGGATAAATCCCCTGTTGAAGGCAAGGATTATGAGCTGAGTAATGGCGATGTGATGATTGCAGCCATTACCAGCTGTACCAATACATCGAATCCCTCTGTTCTCATCGGAGCAGGGCTTGTCGCGAAGAAGGCGGTCGAACTGGGGCTTACTTCAAAGCCTTGGGTGAAGACATCACTGGCCCCGGGATCACAGGTTGTGACGGATTATCTGGAAAAAGCGGGGCTTCAGGATTATCTCAACCAGATTGGTTTTGATCTCGTTGGGTATGGTTGTACGACCTGTATTGGAAACTCTGGCCCCCTTGCAGATGAACATATTGCTGCCATTGACAACAAAGAACTACAGGTTGCTGCCGTTCTGTCTGGAAACCGCAATTTCGAAGGTCGCGTCAGCCCGCAGACACGCTTGAACTATCTCGCATCACCACCGCTTGTCGTTGCTTATGCGTTGGCGGGTAATGTGACGATTGACCTGTTGAATGATCCAATCGGTCAGGGCAAGGATGGTCAGGATGTTTACCTAAAAGATATCTGGCCGACCTCGCAGGAGATCCAGGAAATCGCGAATGTTTCACTGTCGCCGGAAATGTTCAAGGCGCGGTACGAGAATGTTTTCGAAGGCCCTCAGCAGTGGAAGGAAATCGAAACGGCGACTGGTTTGACATATGACTGGAATGACCAAAGTACATATGTTCAATACCCACCGTTCTTTGAGGGTATGAGCAGGGAAGCTGGCGATCTTAGTGATATCACTGGTGCACGCCCGTTGTTGGTCCTGGCTGATAATATTACGACTGACCATATCTCGCCCGCTGGCGCGATCAAAGCAGATAGCCCGGGTGGTGAGTATCTTACAAGCCATCAGGTGCGTCCGATTGATTTTAACTCTTACGGGTCTCGTCGCGGTAATCACGAGGTTATGATGCGGGGTACCTTTGCCAATATTCGTATTAAAAACGAAATGGTTCCGGGGACCGAAGGTGGTTTTTCCAAGTACAAGGGCGAAGTTATGCCGGTGTATGATGCCGCAATGAAATACATTGATGACGGCACACCACTGGTAGTTTTTGGTGGTAAGGAATACGGCATGGGGTCTTCCCGTGACTGGGCTGCCAAGGGAACGCGTTTGTTGGGCGTTAAGGCTGTTATCGTTGAAAGCTTTGAGCGTATTCACCGTTCCAACCTTGTTTTTATGGGGGTTTTGCCGCTTGTCTTTAAAGATGGCGTAACCCGAGAGACATTGGGGATTACAGGTGATGAAACGATCGATATTTCTGGGGTTGAAAAGGGGATAACGCCGGGCATGGATGTTGATTGTCACATCAGCCGCCCGGATGGCTCTGTTGAGAATATCAAACTGACGTGCCGTATTGATACCGCAGATGAAGTCGAGTATTTCCGCCATGGTGGTATTCTGCACTATGTGCTTCGCAACCTGATTCATGACGCGGCATAACGTCGGTTTATAGGTGCTTCAAAGGCAGTCCAGACGGGCTGCCTTTTTTCTTTAGGTGTGGGTGTGTCCCGTACTTAAGAATTACAGGCAAAGGGCAAGCTTTGCCCTGCTCGCGCAAACTTGAAGTTGACGTGACTGGAGCTCTTGCTGAAAGAGGCATAGTCTTTGAGTATGAAATATTTAAAGACTCTCTTCAAACGTCCGTTTGTGCAGGTTGCCTTTGTTGCGCTTGGCCTCTCTTTAGCTTGGGCCTATATGGCCATAAGCGGTCCCTCTGGCGAGACGGTTCGGGCTGCGGAAAAGCGCTTGGCTCAGGGGCAGTTGGTTTCTCAGGCTGCCAGCGTAGCGGGCCTTTCCGAAGCCGCCCCTGTGGTTATTGAGCTTTTCACGTCGCAGGGCTGTAGCTCTTGCCCGCCTGCTGATGCGCTTTTAACCGAGCTTGCTGATCAGCCCGGCATTATTGCTCTGTCTTACCATGTTGATTACTGGGATTATATTGGTTGGAAAGATCCTTTTTCCAGCCCGGAAGCAACACAGCGACAACGTGACTATGCTTCAAGTATGTCATTGCGATATGTCTATACCCCGCAATTGGTTATTGATGGCCGCAAAGAATTGGTGGGGTCACGTCGGGGGGATGTTCTGCTTGAAATTGAAGAGGCCGCCAAAGCGGGAAAAGCTGTGTCTCTCTCGATTGCGGGGAAGAGCCTGTCTGAGCCAACGGTGAATTTTAGTAACGAGCTTCCGCTTGGTAGATCAGCGACCTTGTGGGTGGCCGTTTTTGATGAACAGCACGAGACAGAAATTCAAAGGGGCGAGAACAAGGGGCTGTTTATGGTCAACAAGCACGTCGTTCGCGGGTTCGAACGCGCCGGGGAATGGAACGGTAGGGATGCGTCCCTTTCCTTCAGTTTTGCCTCGCTTGGATTATCACCGACCGACGGGTGTGCCTTGTTGCTGCAAGATGGCACTGGCGGCGCAATTATCGGAGCTGTTCTGCATGAGAGTAATCCCAGTTAAGTATTTACTCTATGGTATTCGGAACGAAAAAGGCGATTGAGGTAACTCAACCGCCTTTTGGTGTTTTTCGGGTAGGGGGATCTTATGAAAGACCTTTGCCCATAACCCGGGACATCCTTTGTGCGAATGTTGCGGCATCGGATGGCATCTGTCCTTCGAGAATTCTGGCCTGATCCAGCAGAAGCCAGGCAATGTCCTCGAGCTCTTTGGCTGCGCCGTCTTCCTTGATCAAGTCTGAAAGACGTTTGACCAGATCGTGTTTCGGATTGATTTCAAGGACCCGTTTACTGGCTTCATCAACCTGTTTATGGCTGCGCAGAATGCGTTCCAGATGGATATCCATGTCACCTTCATCGGCCACAAGACAGACAGCAGAGTCGGTGAGGCGTTCTGAACTGCGGATATCCTTGACTTCCCCTTCCAGGGTCAGTTTCATATAACCGAGCAGGGCACCGAGTTCTGCTTTATCTTCTTCTTTGTCCTTTGATGAATCATCTTTGTCATCTGCACTGTCAATCTTGTTCAGATCTGCGCCACCTCGGGTCACAGATTTGAAGCCTTTACCTTCGTACTCGTTGACTGATGTGACCCAGAATTCATCGACGGGGTCGTGAAGAACCAGTACATCCACATCTTTGGCTTTGAAACCTTCGATCTGTGGGCTGCGACGCAGAGCCTGTTCGTCTTCACCAGAGATATAATAGATATGCTCTTGGCCCTCTTTCATGTTTTCGAGGTAATCCGCGAGGCTGATCCAGCTGTCGGTTTTGATGGACTTGAAGCGGCAGAGTTTCAAGAGAGCATCTTTTTGCGGAAGATCTTCGTAGAGACCTTCTTTGAGAACAGAGCCAAAGTTTTCCCAGAATTTCAGGTATTCTTCCTGCTCGTTCTCGGCTTTTTTATCGAGGATGCCAAGGACACGTTTCACGATACCGCCGCGAATTTTACGCAGCATCGGATTGTCCTGCAGCATTTCACGGCTGATGTTGAGGGGCAGATCTTCTGAATCAATAACGCCCTTCAGGAAACGCATATAGGCGGGAATAAGTTCCTGACAGTCATCGGTGATAAAGACACGGCGGACATAGAGTTTCACGCCGTGTTTACGATCCGGGTGAAAAAGATCAAAGGGTTTGCTGCCAGGAATATAAAGAAGACCGGAATATTCCAATACGCCTTCAACGCGGAAGTGTTCGCGTAACCACGGGTCGTCATAGGCATGGGCAACGTGATGATAAAACTCTTTGTACTGTTCGTCAGTCACGTCGGATTTGCTTCGTGTCCAGATTGCAGACGCTGAATTCAGAGTTTCCCAATCGCCATTGTTTTCAATGCTGCCATCTTCATTCTTTTCTGGCGCTTTTTTGAGACGGATCGGAATGGGGATATGATCGGAATAGGTTTTGATAATGGTGCGAAGACGTAGTTCTTCGCTATATTCTTTTTGCTCTTCTTTCAGGTGCAGGGTGATTGAGGTTCCGCGACCTGGCTTTTCAACTTCGGCGATGGTGAATTTACCTTTGCCGTCAGAATCCCATTGCCAACCTTGATCTTCGCCTGCACGGCGACTGGTGACGCTGACTTTGTCGGCAACCATATAGCTGGAATAGAAACCAACACCGAACTGACCAATCAGATTGCTGCCGTCCTTGCTGCTTTCCATCTGCTCCATAAAGGCGCTGGTGCCGGAACGTGCGATGGTACCAAGATTATCAATAAGCTCTTGGCGGTTCATGCCAATGCCGTTATCGCTGATGGTGAGCGTGTTGGCGTTTGAGTCTATTTCCAAGTCGATCCTGAAATCCGGATCGTCTTTCATCAGGTCACCATCTGTTACTGCCAGGTAGCGAAGCTTGTCGCACGCGTCAGACGCGTTGGAGATAAGTTCGCGCAGGAAGATTTCTTTATTGGAATAAAGCGAATGGGCCACAATGTCCAAGAGGCGAGAAACCTCGGCCTGGAAGGAAAGTTGTTCCTCAGACATGATTGTATAATCCACCTTTTAACTAGTCGAAGTAATATTGCTAATCTCTTGGTCACTTGTATCAAGAGCAAAAGACATATGGCTTAATAAAGACAGTTTTTCAAGGTATCTCGTTTGGGGCGGACATAAGGGTTTATTCAAAGCAGTTGCAGGAATTTTTCGATCCTGTAAAAACGAACAGATAATTTATTGTGATTGCTTGATCCGTCTATTCGGACAAAGGATTTAATCATTATGTCTGATCGGTTTTTGAAATCGGTATTATTGGCTTTTACCTTGATACTTGGTGGGTGTGCTGCTGGACCAAATTCTTCGCCAAATATGGTTTTTGAGCGTAAGGGGGTGGCTGTTCCTACCATGGCGCAATATCAGTATTGCCACGGCTACGGTTGCGCGAGACAAATAACCCTGACAGTGAGTGATGCAGATAAACAAGGGTTAATCAAAGCCTTTGGTGCACCACAAAACCCGCAACAAGAACGAGCATCCATGGCAAATGCTGTTGCCTATATGGAACAAATGAATGCCCCGAAAGCGGGGACAGAAAATGATATTGGCGGGACCTTTACCGGGTATGGGCAGTCAGGGCAACTTGATTGTGAAGATGAATCTATAAACACCACGACTACGTTGATGTTCTTGAATGAACTTGGGCTGATCAAACATCATAGATTACGGTCTCAGGTGACTCGTGGTTTTTTTATTGGCGGATGGCCCCATACTTCAGCAGCTGTTGTGGATATTTCAACGGGGCAGAGCTACGCCATTGATTCCTGGTTTGAGAATAGTGGTGTGAAACCGCATATCGTGCCCTATGAAATGTGGTCTTCTGGATGGGATCCTGAGAAAGACGGTCCTGTTCCTGCTGCACTTCAATAAATCTACTGGGAAATGTCGTAAACGTGTATTGGTTATGAAAGCTTAGCCAATACGATGACCGAGATTTTCTGGCGGTATGACCGTGGTAATAACTGCTGTAAGGGTAAGTATTGCCAACACGAGTACGATTTCAGTTTTTATTGACCGTTTGAGTTTTTGGGCTGCCAAGGGGTGGCCTGTTTTGAGCTGAGGGACCAGTCGAAGCTTATTTATGGCGGCAAAGCATAACAACAGAATTACAAGACTGAGCTTTCCAAGGAGCATTAAGCCATAATCAGTTGTCAGTCCTTTGATCCCCCCAACAATGAACCAGGTCATGCCAACACCTGTCGCAAGCAAAAGGGGGATTAGAAAAGCAGCTATGTTCCCAAATCGCTCTGACGTATCTGCGGCGGTTTGTTTTTTCTGATCGATCAATGTCAGAAGGGGGATAAAGCTGCCGACCCAAAAACATAGAATAGATAAATGCACAATAATGAAAATTTTCAATAACCATACTGGTGAATAGAAGCCTGTATGGCCTGATAAAGCATAAGAGGTTGGAATTGATAATAAAATCAACAACCCATAAACAGGGTGGTGTATTTTGGAAGCAGAGATGATTCCAAGCAAACCTAACCCCAAAAATATTTGGGCATGACCTGCTGTGGAAGACGCCACCAGATTAATCATATCAGGGTCGTAAAGCGCATCTATCTCTCCTGCGGAAAGCCAGATGACTTGTGTTCCTAAGTTGATAACAATAAGCGTAATTCCCAGGAAGCTTGACCTGGTGATGAAGCTAAATAGCTTAACTTTTATGTCGTTGGTTTCTGTGGAAAATGTATAGAGAAAAAGTAACGTGCCGCCTGAAAAGAGGCTACAGCCATAAATAACGGTTTTCAGAAATACTAATAAATAATCCGTATTCTCGATCATAAGAATATCTTGGTTCTAAGGAGCAATAGTAAAGGTAATTTGCCCCTTGATCGGGTGCCCATCTGCCGAAATACCTCGCCAGATAACTCTATAGGTTCCTGCCGCTAATGTCTGGGGGATTGCTACTTTTTCTTTCAGAGCTTTTGGGGCTTTATCGTGCTTTAAAATAAGTTCTTTACCTTGATAATCCAGCAACTTCATAGCTGTAATTTTCAGAGTGTCAGAGAAAATCAATTTGATCTCGTCCGGTGACGTTGCAAGTGTCGCCCCGTTTGCTGGAATAGTTTGAGCAACTTTTGTATGTGCGAAACTCAGGCTTGGGATGAATACGATAAATAAAAGAACAACCAGCAATTTGACAGGGCGCGAGGAAGAGATGTTCAACATTTTTCTTGCCTACTTTCATATTGATCATTGTCTAAACCGTAAACCTTCTAGCAGGCGAAAGGTCAAGAGGTTGACGACTCAAAACAAGCTTTCTCTGTGAAACCAAGACTGCTTCATAGACGACAAAAGATTTTTTACATGAAGTTGCCTCTATAGGGTGTGCGTTAATAATTTTTAATACCTTTGGTTTATTTTGGGAGAGTATTTTAGGCATTTAATTAAAATGCCCCGCCTTTTGAACTTTTTTTGCAAGACGCCATAAGGAATACAAGGCTTTGAACTTACTTCTAATAGATGATGACAACATTGATCGGGAAAATTCTATCAGAGCACTGGATAGGTCGGGGTATCCCCTGAATATTACAGAGGCTGCCTCTGCTGAAGAAGGCCTGAAATATCATAAGGACAAGAGTTTTGATATCATCCTGTTAGATTATAAACTGCCAACAATGACTGGTTTGGATTTGTTAAGGGCCTTGAACGAGTCCAGTCATGCAAATATCGCCGTTGTCATGTTGAGTAATATGGAAGACGAAGATCTTGCCATTAAGTGTATAGAGGCGGGGGCACAGGATTTTATTGTAAAAAATGAAGTTACAGCAGCCAGGTTGATCCGGGCAATTCGACATGCAAAAGAACGGTATAAAATTGAACAGGAATTGAGAGAAAGCCAAAAAGAGCTCCAGTTCCTTGCAGAAAAAGATCCGCTAACCGGTCTGTCCAATCGCTATGTATTTGAGACCAGTCTGGATGCCGCGATTCCCTATGCGAAACGGCATTGCCGTGGTCTGGCACTTTTGATGCTGGATCTGGATAATTTTAAGAATATTAATGATACGCTAGGGCATTCCATCGGTGACAAGCTGTTGGTCGAAGCTGCCAAAAGATTGAGCGCTTTGGTGCGTGAAGGGGATATTCTTTGCCGCATTGGTGGTGATGAATTTGCAATCCTCGTCCATAATATTGATAATCCGTTGTTATTAGAGCACTTGACCAGAAGAATTTTAGCGGCACTCACGGAACCTTTTGTCATAGATGATGCCGAATTGATAATCACAACTAGTATAGGCGTGGCGAACTATCCGGATTGCGCAACGGATGCCGCACAGCTTTTCAAATGCGCTGATGTTGCCATGTATCGCTCGAAAGAAATGGGAAAAAACCAGACCCATTTTTATTCAAAAAAAATTCATGATGCGATTCATAGAAAGGTCGAACTTGAGCGTGAACTCCATAACGCTGTCGCCCATAATGAATTTGTTGTCTACTATCAGCCACAATATGATTGCATCAGCGAAGAAGTTATCGGTGCGGAGGCTTTGGTTCGCTGGCAGCATCCAGAGAAGGGGCTTATTGGTCCTTTTGAGTTTATCCCCATTGCAGAAGAAATTGGCCTGATTGATAAAATTGGTCAGTGTGTATTGGAAACTGCCTGTGCCCAATTGGGAAAGTGGAATAAAATATATAGCCTTTCGGACGGGAATTTTTCTGTTGCCGTTAACTTGTCCCCGCTACAGTTGAGCTTGCATGGGTTTGTGAAGAATGTTCAGGACGCATTGGCGGCGCATAATGTCAGTCCACGACAATTGGAATTTGAGGTGACGGAAAGCACCTTGATCAAAGGGACTGATGCAAGTGCTCAAGTATTACTGGGTCTCTCTAATCTTGGAATTCCCCTCGCCCTGGATGATTTTGGTACCGGGCACTCATCTTTATCTCAATTGCAAAAATACCCATTTCAAATTTTGAAAATTGATAGATCTTTTGTTCAGTCCATCGAAGATAATCCTCAGGATATTTTGTTTTTAGAGGCAATAAATGCTTTTTCCAAAACATTGGGCATTCTTACTGTTGTTGAGGGTGTTGAAACAACGGCACAGAAAGAATGGTGTCAAAAGCTGGCCTTTGACCGTATCCAAGGATTCTATTTTGCAAAGCCGATGCCTGTGGATGAATTTGAGATACTGCTTTCAAATGCGAAATTACCTGTCTGAAATCATTTATCCTTCCTAAACAAAGCGATCCCTTTTTTGAAATTTTCAGGAAACGTAAAATGGCCGAGGTCAATAAAGCTGATTCACTAGAAACCGAAGAACGAAGTCAGCTGGTACGCAGAGGATCTTTGCACTGGGTTCACTGGTTGGTGGTTTTTTTATCAATTATTTTGACGGTTGGCGCTTGGTATATTGCCAGTGAGCAGGTTGCTCAAAAAAATCAGGAAAAATTTCAGCGTCAGGCCGAACAGGTAATCGGCCTCGTCGAAGAGAGAATGCATCTTTATGAAAATGCTCTTTGGGGTGGGGTTGCTTTTTTGGATGCTAACAGAGGAAAAACAAATTACTCACAATGGCTTATCTATGCAAGTAGTCTTGATTTAGATCAGGTGTATCCGGGGATCAATGGGATTGGCGTGATATACAATATTAAGCCCGCTCAACTTGAAGACTATCTTGCGGAAGAACGAAAACTACGCCCGGACTATGGTTTACACCCGGCACACAAAGAAAAAGAATACTGGCCGATCACATATATCGAACCATCCAAGAATAATGCAAAAGCCGTGGGGCTTGATATGGCCTTTGAAAATAACCGTTATTCAGCGATCCAAAAAGCAAGAGACACAGGGAAAGCACAGATCACAGGTCCTATTGTGTTGGTTCAGGATGCAAAAAAAACACCTGGTTTCTTGTTCTATACGCCTTTTTATAAAGAGGGGAAAAAGCCAGAAACCATTGATGATCGTCGCGCTGATATCGTTGGTGTAACTTATGCACCCTTTATCATGAGCAAGCTGATGTTGGGAACACTGGCGAGTGAAAATCGACAGGTCCGGATTAAAATCAGCGATAATGAAACCCTTTTATATGCAGATGATGATCAAGGTGCGAATGCTGCTAATCCCAGGGATGATAACCCGCTTTTTGTTAAAAATGTTGGGGTTGAGATGTACGGTAGAACGTGGCTATTCAACATTGAATCCGGCTTGAGTTTCAGAGAAGATCCATCCAATGATCAGCCGTCCTGGATTTTGATTGGGGGATTGGTGATTGACAGCATGTTATTGGCATTGTTCGTTTTTTTGACCAGAGTTAATCGTAAAGCCTTGGCCTATGCTGATAAAATGACCGCGGCATTACGGGATGAATCACAGCGTTTGATAAAAACCAATCATGATCTGGAGCAGTTTGCCTATGTTGCGTCACATGATCTCAAGGCCCCCCTTAATTCCATAAACCAGGTTGTTAGCTGGATTGAAGAAGACTGCAGGGATTTGTTGCCCGAAAAGTCCAAAGAACATATCGGCATGGTCAAAGGACGTTGTCAGCGAATGATGACTTTGTTGAAAGATTTGTTGGACTATTCAAAAGTTGGTCGGTTTGAATATTCCAGTGAGCCAGTTTCTCTACGACAAATATCTAATGATATTTTAGTTTTACATGGGAAAGACCAAAAGTTTTCATGTGAAGTGCCGGATATAACCATTAATATACCTCGTGTTCCATTAGATATTGTGCTGCGTAACCTTATTTCAAACTCAATCAAGCATCACGATAAAGAGAACGGCATTATCAAGATTATCTATGAAGAGCGTGATCATGGACATTTCATTCGGGTTGAGGATGATGGCCCGGGAATTCCTGATGATATGCATAGCAAAGCATTGGAAATGTTTCAGACACTTCAACCCCGAGACAAGGTTGAAGGAAGTGGTATGGGGCTTGCTATGGTCAAGAAAATCGTTGAGCACCACAAGGGGACATTTCAATTGGAAGAAAATCGAGAACGGGGTACTTGTTACATTATCTTTTGGCCTTTCGAATAAAGGAATATTTTGATAACTGTAACGCCTGAACTTACGGAGAATTGTGGATGAAAGCCGATACAAGCGAAGTTACCTTATTGCTGGTGGAAGATGATGATATTGATGCAGCATCTATTGAGCGTAGCTTTCTGAAACAACGGATTGGTAATTCCATTATCCGGGCTCATGATGGTGTGGAGGCGTTTGAGTTATTGAAAGGTGGGGCTGTACCCTATCCCTTTATGGTTTTGCTGGATCTTCAGATGCCCCGAATGAATGGTTTGGAATTTCTTGATAAATTACGCGCTGATCCAGAACTTGATGATACCTTGGTTTTTGTGTTGACAACGTCAAAATCGGACCAGGATATCGTCGAAAGTTATAATAAAAAAGTAGCTGGCTATTTTGTGAAAGAAGAAGCAGGGATCAACTTTATTGATGTTGTGAACATGTTTGAAAGCTATTGGCGGGTGTTGCATGTACCAACTGAACCTCGGACCTTGTAAAGTTCTCAACCTAATTGCTTTGGACGTGGTCTAAATTTATTGTCCATGGTGTCTTGGTCGATTTCGTTTAGCAAGCTGAAAAGCTGCTGTTTTATTAGTAGGCTTGGCGTCTTAATTACATTTTCTTCTGTTGATTTTCTGTGTATAAAATCATCTCATAATTTTTGATTTGGATTTTTACGTGTTCTGTAATTACCACCTCCTTTGTGTAGGAGGGATAGATGAGCTTTCTCGCATCAGCTAAAATCACAGCCGTTCTTGGGCCGACAAATACGGGTAAAACCTATTTGGCGATGGAACGGATGCTTGGTTATAGCTCGGGCATGATTGGTTTTCCCTTGCGGCTATTGGCCCGGGAGAACTATGACAAAGCCGTCGCCATAAAAGGGGCCTCAAAGTGTGCCTTGGTGACGGGTGAAGAAAAGATCTTACCCAAATCTGCCCGTTATTTCTTTTGTACAGTTGAATCCATGCCGGTGGATAAGCTGGTCGAGTTTCTGGCCGTTGATGAAATTCAACTGGCGGCGGATGAGGAACGGGGGCATATCTTTACCGACAGGCTGTTGAATGCACGCGGCACCGCCGAGACCATGTTTATGGGATCGAGCACGATAGCGCCGATCCTTAAAAAGCTTGTCAGGGATATCGAGTTTATTGAACGGCCCCGTTTTTCAAACCTGAGCTTTTCCGGTAGCAAAAAGATTGTACGCTTGCCGCCACGGTCCGCAGTGGTTGCTTTCTCTGCGACAGATGTCTATCAGCTGGCTGAAACCATTCGCCAGCACCGGGGGGGAACCGCCGTGGTGCTGGGGGCTTTGAGTCCGCGGACCAGAAATGCCCAGGTGGAGTTGTTCGAAAACGGTGATGTTGATTATCTGGTGGCAACTGATGCAATCGGGATGGGGCTGAACCTTGATGTGAACCATGTGGCCTTTTCCAGAATGGAAAAGTTTGATGGCCGTATTTCACGTTACCTCTATGCATCAGAAGTCGGACAGATTGCCGGACGCGCTGGGCGCCATACCCGGGACGGGACCTTTGGAACCACAAATAATGTCGGTCCGTTAGATGACGATCTGATCGCCCGTGTCGAGAATCATGATTATGACCCGTTGCGTGTTATCTATTGGCGCAATGCTGATCTGGACTATCGTTCGCCAGAACAGTTGATTGCTTCTTTGGAAAGACGGGCAGATGACAAAATTCTGTCACGAGTGCGCGATGCGGAAGATCACCAGGCATTAATGGCGCTGGCACAGGAAAGCACTGTTCAACACAGCGCAACAAACCCGTCACGGGTCAAGCTGCTTTGGGAGGTCTGTCAGGTTCCGGATTTCAGAAAAATTCTGACAGATCAACATATTCGGTTGCTTTCTCAGATATATCATTATTTGATGAGCAACCATGGGGTGCTTCCGGAAGATTGGATTGCAACTCAAATCAAGCGTATTGATCGCATTGATGGCGACATTGATACTTTGGTATCGCGCATTTCTCATATCAGGACCTGGACCTATATTAGTCATCGGTCAGACTGGATAAGAGATAATGAGCATTGGCAAGGCGTCAGTCGTGCGATAGAAGATCGGTTATCGGACGCACTTCACGAGCGTCTAACTCAAAGGTTTGTCGATAGACGGGCAGCAAAATTAGTACGAAGCCTTCGGGCGGGAGAAAATATAGTGTCAGCGGTTAAAGCAAATGGTGATGTTATTGTCGAAGGTGAACTCCTTGGGCGTATCGTCGGGTTCTCTTTTGTTCTGGATGAAAGTCTTCAGGGATCGGATATCAAGCCGGGGCTGACAGCTGCGCGCAAAACATTGCTGAGTGAAATGCCTGCACGGGTCTCGATGCTCGAAGAAGATAACGACGGATCGTTCCTGTTGAATGATTCTGGTGAGCTGACGTGGCGTGGTATCCCGGTTGGCAAGCTGATCAAGGGCGAAAGCTCACTCAACCCTGCTGTTGACGTCTATTCAACCGAGTTCATTGATAGCCCGATGCGCGAAAAAATCAGACTCCGTCTTGTGGGGTGGTTGGAACGTCATCTGCGGGCACAACTGAAACCTTTGTTCTATTTGTCCGATGCCAAACTTGAGGGAACCGCTCGCGGTATTGCTTTTCAGGTCATTGAAGGCTTGGGCCTGGTTCCGCGCTATCTGCTGCGCGATCAGATTAACGGCCTGAGTAAAGCTGACCGGAAAGCCTTGGCGGATCTGGGACTGCGCCTGGGGCGGGAAAGCGTTTTTCTGCCGAATTTGAATCGCCCAAGGCCAAGTCGGATTCGTGCGCTGCTATGGGCGGCATGGAACGAAACTTCTGTTCCCGAGCTCCCTGATTTCGAGAGCAAATACTTCACACCGTCCGACGCGCAGAAAGATATTTTTTGTGCATCTGTTGGTTACCGTCATCTTTCAAACCGCAAAGGGCGTGAGCTTGTTCTGCGGGCTGATGTTTTGGAGCGGATTTCCCACGAAGCCTATAAGCTGCTTCGCTTGAGCAAGGATGACGGCGAAAAGAAATCGGATAAAAAGGAAGCTGATTCCAAAGCTAAAGTTGTTGAAATTGCAACGCCTGCTGTAGAAACGCCGATTGTTGATGATACTGCTGTTACTGCGTCTGATCCCAAAGCGGGTTCCGAAGTCGAGGTGAAAGCGGTGGATAAAGCTGAGAGTGAAGCACCCGAAGCGAAAAAAGCAGAAGATGATCTGAAGCTTCCAGCGGGATCCTTCGTGATTAATGACGAAATGAGAAAAGTCTCTGGTCTGGATGACCAACAGATTGCCTTTGTTCTTAAATCTCTGCGGTTCCATCCAAACAGACTAAAGGGCGGTATCACGGCCTTTGGCTTGCGGGGGCCGAAGAAACAGGACCCCAGAAAAAAAGAAGCCCGGAAAAAACAGGTCGAAGCTGAAAAAGCCAGAATGGCGGATTCACCTTTTGCTGTGCTTCAGGACATGTCTTTCAAACGCTAGATGGGTCTGCGATGGCTGGTGATGAAAAGGCAAGTCTTCGCATTGATAAATGGCTTTGGTACGCCCGTTTTTTCAAAACCCGCTCAATCGCCAGTACGGTTTGTAATGGTGGCCGGGTACGTATCGGTGGCAAAGCGGTAAGCAAAGCCAGTCAGTTGATTAAGCCTGATGATGTCCTGACTTTTACGCAGGGGGCCAACATACGTGTTGTTAAAATCCTGGCTTTGGGAAGTCGCCGTGGGCCAGCCCCAGAAGCGCGTGAATTGTACGAAGATCTTGCCCCGATCGATAATCAGAAATCCCCGAAGGCCGTTCCTATTGGGAATACTGCTGTTCGCGATATGGGGGCGGGGCGCCCGACGAAAAAAGACCGTCGAGATATAGACAAGCTTCGGGAAGCAGATTGATGGGGGCTTTTTGCCTTTATCATAACTATGCCCTTTAACAGGAATAGAAAGGTTGTTGCTTAGATGATAGTTGGGTCTTGTCTTTGTAAAACAGTCACCTTTGAGATCTCTGGCGAATTTAATCAGTTTTTTCTTTGTCATTGCTCGCGCTGTCAAAAGGGAACGGGCACGGCTCATGCCGCCAATTTGTTTTCCACAACTGCGGTAATAAATTGGTCTTCAGGCCAAGAGAAAATTAAGACGTATCGGGTGCCGGAAACGCAACACTCAAGAAGTTTTTGTTCTGTGTGTGGTTCGGCGGTTCCCAATATGCAAATGGGAGGAGAATTGCTCGTGGTGCCTGCTGGCAGTCTGGATAGTGATATATCCATTCGCCCAAATGCTCATATCTGTATGTCTAGCAGAGCTACTTGGGATCGGGACTTAGTGGCAATACCTAAAGTTGATCACCTTCCGTAGAGAAGGGATATTACTCTTCTATTGATATCATTAATTCTTTAGCTTCTCGTAATACTGATCCTTGGACAGTGAGACGTTGGTGTGTGGCGTGTTAGAAGCGGGTAAGAAGAATCCCTGTTCCGATAGAAAAGGCGGCCAACCACCTGACGATCCCGGCTTTTTCTTTCAGCAAGAAGACTGCAATGAACATTGCGAATAGCACACTGCTTTCCCGTAGGCCGGAAACCAGCGCGATTGGGGCTTTGGTCATTGCCCATATGGCAATCCAGTAGGATCCGAGCGAAAGAGCGCCAGCTACCAAACCGCTTTTCCATTCCGGCAAGGTCTTTGTAATTGCTCCTCTGCCTCTAAGCACCAAAGCAGAGGCCAGCATGATCAGGCTATCGCCAGCGAATAGCCATAGAGTGAAGCTTGATGCATTGAAAGACAGCCGTGCGCCGATCCCGTCAACGAGTGTATAGGCAGCTGTAAAAGAAGCTGTGCAAAAGGCAAAGACCAGTGCTTTTCTTGAGAGAGGTGGTGTGTCAGGCCCCTTGCTTATTGCCATGGCCATGATGCCCAGACCGATAGAGACAATGCCAAGGGCGTTGGTCAGTGAAAGCACTTCACCCAGATACAGGACGCTAATGACAGAGACGATTAACGGGGCTGTTCCTCGTGCGAGCGGATATATCTGGCTTAGGTCCCCCAAAGCATAAGCTTTGATCAGGAAAAATTTGTATCCGACGTGTAACAGGATAGAGGCAAACAGCCATGGCCAGGCATCACCGGCGATGGCGGGGAAAAAGGGAATGAGGGTGAAGGAAATCGCACCTTGAAAAAGTGAAAGTAAAAGAATGGCCGAAAAGCGGTCCAGACCAATCTTGATAACGGCGTTCCATCCGGCATGCATCAAGGCGCCAACCATTATGGCAAGAAAGACGATTGTGTCCATTAAAAGAGGTGCTTTCCGATTGCGGCATTAAAATAATTGATTATGATTTTTTCTCACTTTTGAAAAAGTTTGTTGATTAAATCGTTTGATTTACAAAGAATAAATCGATCATTTCTCTAGTATATGTGAGAAAAACTATTATGAATCGATCGTCGTTACCGCCCTTGAATGCAATCCGGGCTTTTGAAGTTACTGCCCGAAAAGGTCGTATGATTGATGCCGCGCAGGAGCTAAATGTTACCTATGGGGCGATTAGCAAACAGATCCGTCATCTCGAAGATGTCATGGGGGTGCGTCTGTTCGAAGGGCCGCGCAATCGATTGCAGTTGACCGAGGCGGGGGTAAAGTTACAGCCGCAATTGACGGCAATTTTTGATCAGCTTGAAATGACTATTGCCAGCGTTGTTGATAGTGAAGAGGGGGCATTGGATGTCGCCTGTATCGGAACCTTTATGATGCGATGGCTTTTGCCGCGTTTACATCGCTTTTCCGCGCATTATCCAAATATTGATGTACGTTTGAGTACAACGACGGTGATACCTAATCTCGCAAATGCCGCGTGCGATCTGGCGATTGTTGTGGGCGATAATAGTTGGCCACCAAATGTTGATGTTACTCCTTTGTTTGCTGAATTGGTGGGGCCGGTCATGACTCCGGAACTGGAAACGCGATTTGTTGTTTCCGAGACGCAAAGTCTTTTGGGGCGGGAAGAGGTGCCTTTGCTACACAGCTTAACCCGAAGGTCCGCTTGGCAGGATTGGTCCGAGGTCACCGGTATTTCGGTGCCAGATACTGATAAGGGGGTGGAGCTGGAGCATATTTATTTTATGCTAGAGGCCGCGATGGGCGGATTGGGCGCTGCCATCGCCCCTTGGGCATTGGTAAGTGAAGATATTCGTGCTGGCCGTCTGGTCGCGCCGTTCGGCTTTGTGCCCAATGGCCAAGTTTACACTGTTATTTCTCGCGATGCGCAACGGAAAAAGAACAAAGCATTTTTATCATGGATCCAAAACGAAGCGATGTCTTCGCCGCTTTGGAGTGATCTGGGTGGTACTTAGCCCTAAACGTTGGTCGTTTTCTTGAACTGTAGAAAAAGATTATTGGCTGGCATGGTATGGATTTTGTGAAGAACAAGGCCATGATTATGACCAAGGTTTCTTACATCATCGAGCTGTCGAATGCCCCATGATGCATTTCGCTCCTTCAGCCATTGATCAAATTCGATATTTGAAGGGGCCGTTTTCACATCGCTTTGGAAGAAGGGGCCATAAATAAACAGATGACCATTTTCGCTCAGAAGCCTTGATGCCCCTTGCACGAGGCCGATTGCAGCGTCCCAAGGGGCGATATGTATCATATTGGCACAGATGATGGCGTCGGTTTTATTTTGGAATTGTGCCTGTTTTTCTTTTCCAAGCCCCCAGTCGTCTTGCATAACATCAATATGAACAGGGGGGGATATGTTATTTGCTTCCGATGCCTGAATATGCGCCTTGATGCTGGGAAAAAGATCTCTGTCATATTCACTGGTTTGCCAGCTAATGGCGGGTAAGCGCGCCCCAATCCATGCGGCGTGTTCACCTGTTCCGCTGGCAATCTCTAGTAACGTTCCTGTTTCCGGCAGATTATTTTTCAAAACCTCATAAATCGCTTCTCTGTTGCGTTCTGTTGCCGGGGCATAACGTCTGTGGTCAGCGACAGGTGAAGATGATTTTGCGGGCTGGGAGGTCATGATAGCTGATCTGCGAAATGTTGTTTAAACGCCGGGGTGACACTAGATTATAGATATGCTTAATGGGGCATGTCTTCAAGATACTGTCTTGAAGAGGTTGATCGCAGGATTTTTTGGCGTGTCCCTGTGTCTTTAGATAATGGTTGAGGACAGTTATTTGTTTGGTCGGATAAAAGAATTGTTGGGGGAAATTACCCAAAAGCCGCAAGGTGCTTTGGTTCATCATAGCGACAAAAAAGTTGCGGCGGCTGCTTTGATGGTCGAAGCCGCCGGGATGGACGATGATTTTGGTCCTGAAGAGCGGGAAAAGATTATCGAACTTATCCAGAGTCGATTGGGCTTGAGCGCTGAAGATGGTGTTGAGCTGCTCTCACTTGCTGAAGAGAAAGCGGGGAGCTCCAGTCAACTTTTTGCCTTTACACGGGTTATCAATGATAGCCATAGCCCCGAAGAACGCACAGAGTTTATGGAAATGATGTGGGAAGTTGTCTATGCGGATGGCGAATTGCACCATTACGAAGCTAATTTGATGCGGCGAATTGCCGGGTTGCTCTATGTGTCTGATCGCGATAACGGTGATGCTCGTAAAAAAGCTCTTGCTCGTTTGGGCTTGAAAGGGTAGGCCCTTTTTCATAAACCCAAACGGGAATGCCAAAAAATAACACAGGGTAAATCCTGTAGTTGGTCAGGAGCCAAGTGGAGATTAGACGATGACATATGTCGTCCTGGAAAATTGCATTAAATGCAAATATATGGACTGCGTTGAAGTTTGCCCCGTGGATTGTTTCTACGAAGGGGAAAACATGCTCGTCATTCATCCGGATGAATGTATTGATTGCGGTGTTTGCGAGCCAGAATGTCCTGCGGAAGCAATTCTGCCTGATACTGACCCTGCTTCTGAGTCTGTGATGGACCTCAACAAGAAGTGGGCAGATATCTGGCCGAATATCACTCGTATGGGTGAAAAGCCTGCTGATGCAGATGAATGGAATGGTGTAGGCAATAAGCTACAGGATCATTTCAGTGAAAAGCCTGGCGATACAGGCTGATTAAATGCGTGAGCACCTGTGACAGGGTGCTCTACGGATCATTCTCTGTTTCGATCATTCCCTGTTTTACGGGGGAACAAAAATCTGAGTATCACAAAGCTTTAGATACTCTTCAGAACATAGATTGCTTGGTATCCATCGAACTATGCTCTAATTGCGTGGCTGGCATGTGCTATGCGAATATTGAAATTTTACTGTAATTACTGTATAACATATCCGTTACGGATGGATAGCTGGTACGGTGTTGGACAAAGAATATTCCTTCGCCTTTAGTAAGTTTCACTTAACAACGAACTTCTGACCCTGCCAATTTTTTAATTGAGTGGGGATGCTGTATCCATGCGTTTTGGTACGTTTTCTGGTGCTTTTTTATAAGTCAGGGATGGCTAAGCTCGAAAACATACCTATATGAATGTAGAGTCTGGTTAAATTGCAGGCCGACAAAACGGAGAGATGAGATCTAATGGGTAAACAAGCAGAATATAGTGCCGGTGATTACGTGGTCTACCCAACCCATGGTGTAGGACGCGTTCAGGGTATTGAAACCCAAGAAATTTCTGGCGTTACGCTTGAATTGCTTATTGTGACTTTTGAACAAGACAGAATGACATTGCGTGTGCCTTTGGTACGTGCCGAAAGCTCTGGCCTGCGTAAACTGTCTAGCCGCAAACTTATGGAAGATGCCCTGACAACACTCAAGGGGCGGTCACGTGCGAAACGGACAATGTGGAGCCGTCGTGCCCAGGAATACGAAGCAAAGATTAATTCCGGTGATCCGGTTTCTATCGCTGAAGTTGTCCGTGACCTGCACCGTGGCCCCGAACAACCAGAGCAATCCTTTAGTGAGCGCCAGATGTATCAGGCCGCTCTCGAGAGATTGGCCCGTGAATTTGCTGCTGTTGAAGATATCGACGAAGATACCGCAGCAGTAAAACTAGAAGAAATGCTTGCAGCAGCCTAGTTTTACGGAGAACATGTGAAACGCGGTTCCGTTAACGCGGGGCCGCGTTTGTATCTTCTTCGTCTTTAACCGTCCGTTTGTCGGGCAATCGAGCGAGAATATAGCGCTTCTTTTTCAAGCTCTCATTTCTCGCTATAGCTGTAACAGGGGTACCGTCCTTTCCATGGGCGATGTGCAAAAATTTGCAATCCTGACTGCCACACACCGTATTTGGGCTGTTAGTGCCATCCACGGTGAGGTTGACCCATTGCGAAATATCCATGCCGCGCTTGAAACGCGATTGAGACGTGGTGATCGCGTTATCTATCTTGGTAACTTTATGGGCCATGGCGACAAGGTCAGTGAGACTCTGGACGAACTTATTTCTTTTCGACGGTTTTTCCTTGCCAGATATCAGAATTTTGCCCGCGATATAGTCTATTTAAGAGGCTCACAGGAAGAGATGTGGCAAAAGCTGCTCCAGTTACAGTTCGCGACAGACCCGAGGGGGGTTCTTCAATGGATGCTGGATCAAGGGGTTGGTGCCTCTCTACAAGCCTATGGCTTTAATCCGCAAGAAGGTTTCCGCGAAGCAGCGGCAGGGGCAATGCAATTAACGCGCTGGACCAATAAAGTCCGTCGTGCCATGCAAGAAAAACCGGGTCACTATCAGGTCCTGGGCCAGTTAAAGCGCGCGGCCTATCCCGATAACGGAACGACCCTTTTTGTGAATGCGGGGATCAATCCCAGTCGTCCATTGGAAACTCAAAAAGATAGCTTTTGGTGGGCAAATAAGGGCTTTCAACAGGTCAAGGGAAACTTTGGCCCCTTTACGCGTCTTTTCCGGGGTTATGACCCTGAACAGGCTGGCCCAAAATATGACGAGTTTGCGGTTACACTTGATGGCGGTTGTGGGTTTGGTGGCAAGTTAATCGCAGCTTGCATAGGCCTTGACGGCCAGGTTCTGGAAGTGCTGGAAAGCTGATGCGACGGGCCGACCGTTTATTCCGTCTGGTTCAAATTTTACGTCGTGGCCGCTTGATTACCGCGGATAAACTTGCCGAAGAACTGGAAGTTTCCACTCGTACCGTCTATCGAGATATCAAGGATTTAATTGGATCAGGTGTCCCCGTAGAGGGCGAGGCTGGCGTAGGGTATTTGCTTTATGAAGGGTATGATCTGCCGCCTTTGATGTTTGATGCCGAAGAACTGGAAGCACTTACCTTTGGTATGACGATGGTACAGGCGTGGGCAGACCCCAAACTGGCACTTGCTGCAACCGACGTTCTTCAAAAGATTGACAGTGTGCTACCGGACCTGTTGCGCCCGAGGCTGGCCAAACCAAATTTGGTTGCACATGGTGATGCCTTGCCTGAACCCATTACGATTGATGTCGGTGATTTACGACATGGCATTCGCAAGCAGAATAAAGTTCTGATTAACTACCGGGATGGTCGGGGCGATAAAAGCCAGCGCACACTTTGGCCGTTGGGGTTACAGCTTTATCGCGCGATCTGGATGTTGGGTGCCTGGTGTGAATTACGCAAAGGTTTTCGCGTATTCCGACTTGACCGTATCGAACAAATGATTGTTCTGGAAGAACGATTCCCCAATGAAAGAGGGAAGACCTATGATGATTTCCTCAAGCACCTAGAAGCAACAAGCCCTTAAATTGTAGCTTTATCATTTTACGTGACATTGTTCTTTAACGGATTTTTTAGTTCATAGGCTTCTGTCTCAGCTTCTCTTCCGCGCAGGGCAAAAAAGCCTTTTGGCGTTGTTTCCATTTTTGAATCTGATTTTATATAATTCCAAGTCGCCGCTGAAATAAGTGTTTTTGCAGTCTCCGTGCTGTTGGCAAGAACTTCTTTTGCCAAACTTTCAAGACGTTGTGCCGTGTTCACTGTATCACCGATTAGGGTATAATTTACTCTGCCCTTGGCACCAATATTACCAGCCACGGCCAAACCGCTATGTATGCCTATCCGAATGTTGATAGCGGGCAGGCCCATCTCTTTTCTTTGGCGATTATCCTCTTGCAAGGCCTGTTCAATACGTAGAGCCGCCTTACAGGCATGCTTTGCATGATCATCCATTTGTGTTGGTGCGCCCCAGAAAGCCATCACTGAATCACCAATATATTTGTCGATGGTGCCACCTTCTTGCTCGATAATAGCACCCAAGAGATCAAAGTGATGGTTAAGAAGATTGGCAAGCTCTGTGGCGGGCATTGATTCGCTAAGGGGTGTAAAGCTGACGATGTCGGTAAACATCACGGTGATTTCCCGTTCTTCCGAGATAATGCCTTCGCCGTTTGTCTCCATCAATTGCTTTACCAGCTTTTTAGGTACGTAGTTCTCGAACCATTTTAGCCCACCCAGCATTGAATTATAGGCCGTTGCGGCTGTATCAAGCTCTCGGAACATACTTCCGGGTAATCGTTGCGTGTGAACGAGATCCAGTTGCCCAACCTGCTGCGAGGTTAGCGCAAGCCGCTGGAGGGGCATGGCAATGAATTTTCCGGCAAAAAATATAATCACAACGGTGATGAGTGCAATGACCAGTGCTGCAATACCCGTTAGATACAGGCGTTCATAATATCCCTCTAGCTCTCCTTCCATAAAATAAATGCCAAGTGTTAAGTCATCAAACCCATAGGCAGAAAAGCTGGTGTGGAGAAAAGAAAGCTCACCTGCAAAAGAATCAACGGCGTGGCCTTTGATATCCCCATTACCCAAAACTTCGGTGAAATCGTAAAGGGGTTCATCCCAGATTCGGCGCAGGTTACCATCGATGACCTGGTTAAGAGTCGGGAGTGGGTTTTCCGCAGATAAGCCCGAACGGCTCATGTCAATCAGAGAGGGGTGAGCAAGTACTCGATTACGGTTGAGGAGAAGATAGGTGTGATTGCCTGTCTCTTTATCGAGTTTGTTGATGTAATCTGATAGTGAACTAATCGAGATAATGGCCCCTATCGCACCGATAAAGCGATCGCCTTGATAGATGGGATGAAAAACGGAAATATGGGGTTCTTTTAGTTCTTCGATCCAGATAATGCCGCCCCAATAAACACCATCTTCCCGGCTCGCATCCTGCAAAATGGATGCAAAACGGTACTCGTTATCATTTTTTTGGTTTCGGCTAAAAAAAGAAGTTTCATCGAACCACCCTGCCTGTACTGCCGATCCGTCCGTACGCATTAATGACATGCCACGAACCTGAGGTGTTGCCGCCAGGGCACCTTTTATCGTCTGGGTAATGGCTTTTTCATCGTTGGGGTCCAGTAAACCCTGATGAACCAGTTCAGCCATATAGGTTACCTGGCTCGCCGCTGCATTCAGATTGTTATCCAGATGTGAACGGATAGAGCCAAAACTGACTTCGGTTACCTCTTGGGTCAGGGCAAAGGTATTATCCTTGGCTGTGTCAAAAGAAAGCCAGATAACGATGGCAAGCGCGACCATGGTCATACCACCAAACCCGAATGACAAGGCCATGGCAATTGATGGGCGCCAGTGTTTTTTGACAGCACATTCCATGTGGGGGGAAAGGGGATCAAGGAGGTGCTTGTTAGTCGTATCTACCAAATTTCAGATTCCAATTACTCGGTAACGAGTTTAATTTTTTGCCCGCGAACAAGCTGACTGTTTTTATGTAATCCGTTAAGAACAAGTAACCGTTCCAGTTTGAAATCTGCAAAAGGCATTTTTCGGGCCAGACTGTTTAACGTTTCACCCGACCGGACGGTATGAATCTTGATTCGATAGGGTTTTAATTTGGCAGCTTCCGCATTGGATAGTTTCTTAAATGAGTATGTGGTGCGTCTGAAGTCTTCTGAAAAGCGATTTGTTTGGCCGGGGTTTGTAATAAAGGTAAAGCGATACACTTTACCCCCGGCATAACGAATAGCAATTAATCGAAAGTCTTTCTTCCCGTTCCTGGTATTGATCTGTGTACTACCTGTAACAGCTTCCATGCCATTGACCGTTATCTTTTCAACACCATTAAGGTTAATCTTTTCCGCCCAAACATTTGTCAGGTAGTTCCTGAGACTGCCGCTAACGTTTCCTTTTGCGCCGTCAAAGATAATAAGCGAATCATCTGGGCCGACTGCGGCAACTTTTGTCTTGCTATTGATCAAGCGAAAGCCACTTGGTGCGGTAAAGGTAAGTTTTAGTTCCGGGTGAGAGAATTTTTGTCCACGAATATAGCCTTGTGAAGGGTTGTCCCCGTAGAGCATACCATCGATTTTTTTGAGATAGACGTCCCGCCCGATAATCGGATTTTTGACTGTTTTTGTGCCAGCCTGTTGTATGGCCCGTTGAATGCGATCTGCTGTTCTTGGGTGTGTTTGCATGATGTTGAATTGATCAGCGCGCCCGGGATCCCCTGCGATTTCAGCATCCAGTCGACTACTGGCCTGAAGCTGGCTTAAGAAGTCACCCATTCCATTGGGGTCAAACCCACCACGGGAAAGATAACGTACACCCAAAAGGTCAGCTTCGAATTCCTGATCCCTAGAAAAGCTTTGTACTGCGACAGCTCCGGCGGTGCCGACGGCCTGGGCTGCCTGTCCGCTGCCGGTTAAAATGCCAACGCCAGCGGCAAGAATATTTGCCGTCATGGTCGAACCATATCTTTCGGCGGAATGCTTAGCAGTGACGTGTCCGATTTCATGTGCGATCACACCGGCAACCTCGGCCTCATCATTGGCCAAAGCCAAAAGGCCGCGTGTGGTGTAAACGTACCCGCCAGGTAAGGCAAAAGCGTTGACGACAGGACTGTCCAACAGGGTGAACGTGAATTTCTGATCAGGCGTCTCAGAGGTCTTGGCAAGGAAGTTACCTAAGCTGGTGATATATTTTGCGAGCGCGGGATCTTCATCATAAGTCCCACCGAATTCCTTGACGATTTTGACATGTTCGCTGGCCCCAAGCTTTTGTTCCTGCGCAGGGGTTAGTCCTCCATTAAAGAAGGTACGCCCCGTTGCCTCTGATGTTGAACAGCCAGAAAGCAAAGGCCCAGCTGAAACAAGGGCAAGAGCTAATAGGGGTGTTTTGAAACGGGAAAGAATTGTCATGGTCATCAGTTCGCGCTGTTTCTTGAAATTGTACGGTTAATTCCTTTATGAGGAATTTATAAAGGAATTATGTCTTTTCTTCGACTTCTAATCCGCCTTCTTTCCAGGCGCTAAAACCGCCCGACATATGGCTGACTTTGGGAACCCCCATGTCTTGCAGGGTTTTTGCTGCAAGGGCAGACCGCCAGCCCATGGCGCAGTGCAGAATAAAATGGTGGTCCGGTGACAGAGCTGGCTTGTAATATGGGCTGTCGGGGGCAATCCAGAATTCAAGCATGCCACGGGGACAGTGATAGCTGCCCGGGATAATGCCCTCGCGTTTTAGCTCTCGTATATCCCGAATATCAATCAGGATGACATCATCCTGTGAAAGCAGTGCTTTTGTTTCTTCGGGGGTGTATTCCGTTATTTGTGTTTGCGCTGTGTCCAGAAGTTTTTGCAAGCTTACTTTTGGGGCAGTGGTGTCTTCGGCTTTACTGTGGGGCATCTTTGATTGATCCTGACGAAGTACTTGATCAAAATTATTCTACTGATAGGTACTCTAGCTGTTTTGGTGTGTAGAGGGATATCATAGGTCCGTTTTCCCAGAACAGCCAGCCCCGTATTCGGATCTTGCGACCAACTGTTTCCAACAGGTCGGCACCTTTGTTGGTAAAGGCTGTCTGATTGTTCTTTTCCAGTTTAATCGTGAAATCGGTTCGCCAGTCCTGACCAAAGTTCAGATAGATTGTACCGCGGATGTTTGCGGTGGTTTGAACAATGCCTTCGATGATTTGAAATCGATTGGTTTTGCTATCAAGACGATCTGTTTGTAAAACCTGAAAAGCCTCTAGCTGCCATATGCCTTGCCGTGCATATCTCGCTTGATTCTCGATATGAAGCATAGGCGTTAAATCTGTCTGGTTTGCGGTGGTTGTGATTGTTCTGGCGAACCCCTGTTCCAATATTTCTTTTTGTATCCAGTTGCCCTCTTTACTTTTTACCTGTGCCAATAACCGGTCATATCTATCGAAGTAACGCGGGCTTTTGGCGATAAAGGCCTGCTGGTTGGTGAGTGTTTTTTCCAAATAGTGTGTCAGCTGTTCTACAAGGGGACAAACGACCTTTAAACGGGTGCAATCCTGTTGTGTCGGTAGCAGCAAACCAGCAAGCTTTACAATAGTCCCATCATCCAGGATCAAGTGATGTTCTGCCGTTATTTCTGTAACTTTAACGGGGGCATCCAGTTGCGGAGCTATGGGGAGTGTGGCTGTTTGGGCAAGTGTTTTGTTGCTGAACGCAAGCCAGCTGTAATGAAACAGAAAGAAGCACAAAAATCCGCTGAAGAAAGCTTTTAATCCGGGCATAGTCTCGTCATAGTAGGGTAACAATTGCTTTTCAATCCTTAATAGTATTTCGAGTCATAATATGAACCCAAAAGATCTGTATCCTGAAATCGAACCCTATGACATGGGTTTTCTCTCTGTTGGTGATGAGCACGAGATCTATTGGGAGGTTTCCGGCAACCCACAGGGCAAGCCCGTATTGTTCGTCCATGGCGGACCAGGGGCTGGTACCGGGGCGGCCCATCGTCGGTTTTTTGACCCTGCGCACTATCGCATTGTTTTGTTTGATCAGCGTGGTTGTGGGAAATCTTTGCCGTTGGGTTCACTTGAAAATAATGACACGCCCCATCTGATTGCCGATATGGAGCTTCTGCGCGAAAAGCTGGATATTGAAAGCTGGATCGTTTTTGGCGGATCGTGGGGATCAACCCTGTCGCTGGCTTATGCGCAGGCCCATCCGAAACGCACAGATGCGTTGGTCGTGCGGGGTATCTTCCTGTCCCGCCCCAAAGAGCTGGAATGGTATTTAAGCGAACAGGGTGTCGGGTCGATTTTTCCGGAAGCCTATGATGACTTTATCTCTCTTCTAGATGAAAAAGAGCGCGAGGATGTTCTCGGGTCCTATTATAAACGCCTGACAGATCCGGATCCGTCGGTTCATTTGCCCGCTGCCAAATCATGGAGCAGTTACGAAGCTAGCTGTGTAACGCTTTTGCCCAACCCGGAAATTGTCAAAGCATCCCTGGATGATGAACGGGCACTTCCGGTTGGTCGTTTGATCGCGCACTATTTTGTCAATGGGTGCTTTTTACCCGAAGGCGGCTTGCTGGGCGGCATTGATCGCATCAGGAATATTCCCGCCGTTATTGTGCATGGTCGCTATGACATCGTCTGCCCTGCCTCAACGGCCTATGATCTGCATAAGGCGTGGCCCGAAGCTGAATTCAAATTTATTGATGATGCCGGGCATTCAGCCTTTGAGCCGGGGATTGCAAAAGCATTGGTTGAGGCAATGGATAAATTCCGTACGCTTAATTGATTAGAAAGTCATCGATCTGACGAAACTTGATGGTCGATGGCTTGGCAGAAAAGAAACACTGAACTATACAGATAGCCCTGTAGTCATGAAAAGACACAGTGGTCCCGTAGCTCAGCAGGATAGAGCATCAGATTCCTAATCTGAGGGTCGCGCGTTCGAATCGCGCCGGGACCACCATTTATTGTGTAGGGTGTAGGGCGTCACATAAGCTGTTGTTGAAATTGATGCTAAGTCATTGATTTTGTGTGAGCGACGGACCCATAAGCTGTCATTGAGGTAAAATAGCCGTTTTTTCACTTTTTAAAATCATGTGATAGCAAGAGTTACAAGCTCAGATAGTTTGCTTCTTATTTCTTCCTGAATTTTAGGGCCAAATAATTGTTTAGCCCTCGGTGAGCGCTCTAAATCGGTCAACATGGCCCCAACATTTCTCCATCTAATCATATTGCCGTTTCTGGTCATGCCAACACCATCTACCAACTCGTCGATTTTATTAAGGGCACCTTTGCTGAGTCCTAAGGCGTTTGAGGTATATATAAATTCTCGCCCGGATAGTTGCAGTAAAGTTCTTTTTTCAGAGGCTTCAATTTCCTCTAGATGTATGGGGGGGGTGTGTAGATGACACTTTTTAAATTCACAGACATCTTCCCATTTATCAAAGAATAAATCAGAATTATCTCTACTTAACCATTTGCTTGGTTCTCCATGGAATGAAAGATAAAGTTCATCACGGGCTCTTGTCATTGCAACATATAACTTACATCCTTCTCTAAAACTTTCTTCTTCGGGCATGTTGGTAGGTGGAAGAACCTTGTCGCAGCAATTTAGGATAATCATTAAATTGAACTCATATCCTTTAGTTTGTTCTAAATCAGATAATACTAATGGGTGTTTTTCAGGGCTGTGTAACCCTTGTAAGACCGGAATGTCTCTGAGGGCGCCATACTGCTCAATCTCCCTTTGTGAAAAACCTGCAACAGCAATGCAGCATGTATGATTGGGATTTACTTCTATATGGTGCTCAACTAAAAAAAATGCATATGCAAATTCTTTAGTTAGGTTACTGGCCTCTAAGACAAGAGGTTCATTGGATGACCTATTTGCAAAGTCAGGGTCTAAAATTTCTAGGTCATGGCTATTGAATTGTTCTTCATCTAAGTTTTGTTCGAGAACAGAATATGCAGCTTTAAGTATTTGTCTTGTGTTTCGATAATTTTTGGTAATAGTTCTTTGACGGCTTTGAGTGTTTATACCTGCTATTTTTAAGCTTCGATGCTTGGGTAAAACATGCTGAGCTATGTCTCCACACATGAAAATATCATTCTCTCCAGGTATTGATAGGTTTTTTATGATGGAGAGCTCTGTTGTTCCAAAATCTTGGGCTTCGTCAATTATGATATGTTCATACCTAGAGGATATTTTGTCTAAATGATTAGATAGCTGAGTTGTTAGTCCTAGGTAGTCAATGACACCAATTGCTGTCATTTTCTTTTCCCATGAATCTAAGCCTTTGAGTATTAATTGCCTCCTGTGCTCTAGAATAGGGTATTTTCTTCCTTCTCTATCGATTCTGATATATTTGCTTCTATCTGACTTAGGTATAGCGCTTCTTATCCAGTCAAATTCTTCGCGTAAATAGTCTTCTGCAGACAGTCCTTTTGCTGTAAGGCTTGCATGAATAGGAAGAAGGATTTCAGCACTCTTATTGTTACTCCAACACCTATAGTACTCACGGAAAATTTCGTCTATGTGTTCTTCTAACTTCCAGGAAACATCAGAATAAATTCTCTTATTTTCTGGCTCATATTCTATGAGGAGCTCTTGGCAAAGCTCGAAAAAAGAACATACTTTTATGTTGTTAATTTCTTCTTTATCTATAGTAGCTTGGATTAGCATCATTTTTATTAGATGCGCTAAACTTCTGTTAAGAGTAACCAGTAGAACTTTATTATCTGTATTGTCATTAGATAACTTAAGTGCCCTTTTAACTGCTATACAGGTTTTACCTGATCCGGATACTCCGGATAACATCGCTGATCCTGTGAAGTGTTCATGAACAAGGGCTTCTTGTTCAGGGTGCATGAATAATAGCCAGTCATAATATTCAGCTTCTTTTGAAAATCTATTTATCCAATTTTCGTACTCTTGCGAACCAATGATGAGGCGACGCACTTGATCTCCATCTTTGATGTTTAGGATTTGGTTTTCGTCAGCATCTTCGAGTTCAATTGATTGCTTATATTCAAGTTCAATGCGTTTTTTTGCACTATGAAGGTCGTCATTCGATAAAAGAAGTAATGTATCTCTAACAAATGATTTAGTCTGTAAATCATCAATTTCATTGCACAGTCTGTCTATTTCATCTGGGAGAACAAACCCTTGAAGTTGAGATACTTTTATTGAAATAAGGGGGGGGACATTAGCTAATAATTTTGCTTGATAACTCTCAGGAAGCAGTGTCAATAATTGACCGGTATTTGGTTTGGGAGCGCGAACAATATTTACGCCTTCAGATGAGTTACTTTTATAATCTGCACCAAGAGTACCATCGCTATCAATTGTAAAAGTTAAGCCAGAATTTCGATCTAACCATTGGTCGCAAGAATCGTGATTCCCTATAAAGCATAATGCAATGTATTTTTTTAGCTGAATGGTAACTAGTCTATAGCCATTTCCAAGATCATACTTTGTGCAATGCTGTATTCGAGTCTCACCATTCTTTGTAATGGGGAGATCTGCAAGATTTCCATGACCTAGTACATGTTTTTGTATCGCAGAATATACTTTATCAGCGATCCTTTTTCTTTCCCCCCCACCTCTTGATAATTTTGATAATGATTGATCGAAATCTTTGTAATGGATTAAAGCTAAACCAGTCATGTTTTATATCTATGCCTAATAATTATCCAGAGACAGCCCAATTCAACGGAAAAGAAAATTTTATTTTCACCTATAAAGTGTGTAGATAAAGTGGTTAAAAAGAAAGCAAAAATATGTTCAAGATTGTCGATTGTAATGTAAGTTCAAGGCTATGCTTTTTTGCTTTTTACAAGCTTCACTTGCTCAAGATCGTAAGTGTAGTCACTTATCGTACCGTCTTTAATCTTGTCCACTACTTCATCGATGATAAACAAAGGCACAAGGAACCACTCTCGTGGTGATACTGGGTTACCAAAGCGATCTTTAATTTCAATGTTCAAACGAGCAGCATCAAAAAACTTGTGAAGTAGTTTTTCCATTTTCTTGCGATTAATATTTGCGAGTTTATATGTGGCTACGATCTCTACATCAGCCAGTAGATATGTCGCATCGTGTTTAGCGTTTGCAATGCGCTTGTTTACATCCCCACCAGTCACGCCAATCTTGTGCAGCACCTCATGACGTTCTGAAACATATGGATCTTCAGACTTACTGCGAAGCACATAGATAGTACCACTTGGCAGATCATCAGCTTCTGCCTCACCTGAGAACAACGGGCCTGCAACAGGGTCAGAGACGATCCTACTAGTCTCATCCTTATAAAGGGCACGCTGCATAGACCGCAGAAGCAGGTCGCTTTCAGTCCCGTTGGAATAAATCACTCTCATACGAGCATCTGGTTGGCCATTAGGAGCTGTAAACTCTTCACCCACTTTAGCGATATATGCTGTTTGACCACCAAGAATAAAAAACTGACCTGCCTTAATGTCTGTCTTTGAAAAGCCTGCGTCTTTTCTGAATTTCTTGGTTTCCCTGTTACCATTATCGAGATCGTTTTGAATTGCTTCAAAGAGTGGCTTGAATTTGTCAAAGTCCTCGCACTTTGTGCGGTTAGCCATTTCTTCAACCATACGCTTTTCAGCGCGGGTTTTGACATGCTTTAAAACTGTTACATCATCAGTTTTGGCTTCAACACCTAGCTCAGCAAGCAGAGCATCATCATCAATATCTGTTGGGATTTCTTCAACAGGTTCACTAGCACCATCCAGCAGGCCTTGATGATCCAGTTCAGTCACAAGGTCACGGCACTCAGCTTGTTTCCTGATCTGGTCGAGGCGTGTGGCATAAAGCCGCTCAAAAATATCATTGCCTTCACCGTGAGCAGGTAAGCGACCATTATCATCAACAAACTTCTGAATTTCTTCAAAGCCTGCAATAATGCGCTCTTCTTTCGGCGTTCGTTTTTTCTTTTTCTCTTCCTTGGCTTCAACGCCTAATGCATCAAGAAGCTCAAGGTCTGATAGTTCAGCCATCCGCAGCCTCCTTCGCATTTTGTTGCAAGAAGGCTATGCCTTCTGCCATCCGTTTTTCCCAAGGATCCGCGGAATTAATATCAGGCAGGCGACCACGTTCTTTCTTGAACTGTAACGCACGGAAGGCCAGATCGCGGGCTTCTTCATGTGTCAGCTTAACCTTCTTGGCAGAGATCACGGCTGCAACCTGTTTCAAGCTATCTTCTGACATTGTCTTGGACAGGATAGAGTATGCCTCACCAAACGGATTAATGCTGTCGATCAGATCAATCTCAAGATCTCGTACATCCATTGTGAACTTGCGCACACCGTCAATCAGGGCTGTACTGCCGCCAGTTTCATCACTGGCAATATCTTTGGCCTTCTGTGTCAGGTTCAGTGCTGCAATAGCGTGTTGGCGAACCGCTTCTTGGTCTTCGTCGTCAAGCTTTGGGAATTTCTCTTTTATGATTTTACCCATTTTAACCAGAGTTAGCTCTTGTGGCACCATTTCTTCATCAAACAGTCCGCGTTCAATTGCTGTCTTATCCTGTACAAAGGCCGTGATAACCTCATTCAAGTCTTGTTCGCAGATACGTTGTGCTTCCTCTGACTTCGGCTCAGTCAGGCCTTTAATTTCAATCTGAAACTCGCCTGTGTCTTCATTAAAGCCCACATTGGACTTATTCGGATCATACCCATCTTCACCATAGTCAAATCCATCTTCTGGACCGCTTTGCGGTGTCTTAGGTGTGAAGTTAAAGCGCGGAGCCAAAACCTGCTCCATCAATAGGCTGGCAGCAATGGCTTTCAGCGTGTCATTAACTGCATCTGTCACCACCTCTTCATCTGCCTGCGGTTCTGCAATCAGGTTTGTGAAACGAGCATGAGTTTTACCCTCAGCATCTCGGGTCGCACGACCAATGATCTGAATGATTTCTGTCAAGCTGGAGCGATACCCAACAGTCAGCGCATGTTCGCACCATATCCAGTCAAAGCCTTCTTTCGCCATACCAAGCGCAATGATAATATCCACATGGTCGCGGTTATCTTTGGCTACGCGGGACTTGAGCGCGCTTTGAACCTTCTCACGTTGTTTAGGATCAGTGTCATCAACCAGATCAGCAATCTTGATAATCTTGCCGCCTTCAGTCTTTACACGGTGGAAGCCTGTTTCATCTTCAACACCGAGCCATTCACCAAGCTCGTGAATGATGTGTTCAACTTCTTTGTATTTGTCCTTCGTGCTTTCACGGGACATCACACTTGGGATATGCACAATTGTCTTTTCATGCGGGTCTAGCACCTCAAGGATGCTGTCTGCGTAGGAGCCTGCATAGAAATAATAGCCAATATCCAGCTTCTTTAGGTGCCTATAGCCATTAAGCTGCTCATAGTAAGTGTATGTCACCGTATCGAACTTGGCTTCATCTTCTGGCATTATTACGGCTTCTGCGTCACCACGGAAGTAGGAGCCAGTCATAGCCACAACATGAACCTTATCGCGTTCAATAAGCTGTCCTAACTGTGCACCAAGCTTATTGTTAGGATTAGCTGATACATGATGGAATTCATCAATGGCAATTAGGCTGCCATCAAATAGCTCAACACCAAATTTTTCCACAGCATTACGGAATGTGGCATGAGGGCATACCAGAACAGCATCATCACTTTCCATGAAGGATTTCACAGCATTGGCTTTACTACCATCTTCACCAGGGGCATTACACAGGTTCCATTTTGGGTTCACCTGCCAGTCCCAGTAGAAACCAAATTTCATTAGCTCTTCGTCTGCAAAACTGGAACCAATGGATTTTTCAGGAACGGTGATAATGGCTTTATCAATTCCTTGGTTATTCAGCTTGTCAAGGGCGATAAACATTAAGGCGCGGCTTTTACCAGATGCAGGTGGTGATTTGATCAGAAGATACTGTTCACCGCGCTTTTCATAGGCACGTTCCTGCATCACCCGCATGCCAAGCTCGTTAGAGCTAGTCGAGTTGCCGTTGGTGGCATAATTCACCGATACCGATGGAACTGATTTATGCGCTGTCATTATCCTCACGCCCCCTTCGCGCTGATTTGTGCCTCTGAAGAGGTCATTTTAGTATAAAGATCAAAAAGTTTTTCCAGTCGTTCTGTGTCGTTCTTAAAACGGCGACCAATGTAGATGCGCTCCAGCACTTCATCGTTGCGTTCATGGGCGCGGCGCAGGTTTTCTGGCATAGTGTCTGGGTTATAGAGATCAGCTATGGTGGCTGGAAAATGCGCTTCCCGCGCCAATAAAATGTCCTCAGCGCATTTGGTCAGGTCAGCCTTATTTTTTTCGGTCAGCTTTGGAACTGGAAATGTATTCCAGCCTAACTTATTTCCATATGAAAAATCAGTTCGCAATCTAGAGCAAACTGTACCAATCCAAACGATATGCATTTTGGATGCTATGATCGAAAGATTCCATAGTTCTTCATCATAAATTGCATAGCATTTATCTCCAATTACAGCCCCTGATTTGAGATAATCAACTGGCAGATAAGGCCTGTTTTCAGATGATACGCGAGGGATAACAAATAATCGCTCCCCAGATTTGGCAGACAGCTGCACGAATCTATGAGGGGTCTTGGAATGATGTCTGGTGGATGCTGCTGAGCTACTATTTCTAAACTCTGTTACTCTTGTAAAAATATTATCAAGTTCAGGAATGCCATAAGCTTCTTCAACACAAGCCTCTTCAACCCATATGCATGCTCTAGGCTTCGAATGTATAAGCTCTTCAGAACCATAAAATTTGCGAATAAATTCCCTAGTATCTGGATTTTTTTCAATCAGCGATGTTGCTTCAGAGCTATCCATGATCAGGTTTCCACCATCTTTAGCCATATTACCCAAATACATTTTAGGCAAAGACGATAATGGAGTTTCTCTCTTTGATACTGTTACGTTATTTCCAGCTATTAGATATGGCCCAATCACATCTACAGACCGGGCGCTGTCAGCATCAAATAATGTTTTAGTTTTTTGAGATTTCGGCCCTATTGCAACTACAATTACAGTTACACCAGCCTTGTTACTAGCTAAGTTTGACCATGTAAAAGAGGTTCTTGCAAAAATAATGTCTTGTTGCAAATTATAAACCAACGGCCAAAGCTTTGCGACTTGCTCGCCTTGACAAATCGAATTAGTTGTCACTAACGCAGCTTTTGCATTGGTCTGAGTGCAATACAACGCAGATTTTATGATCCAACCAGCAACGTAATCCAAGGTGCCAAACGATCCTTGATACTTAGAAAAGACCTCTTTCGTGTCTGATTTTTGTTCAGAGTTTTGCCTATTACGGCCTAGGTATGGAGGGTTGCCGCAAATAAAGGTCTCCCCGCCTTCATTTTCAAAATCGATTTCTGCCTGATCTAACGGTGTGCTGAACAAGTCATCGCCTTGATATTTAACCGTAGTCCCTGTTGATGGGCATACACTCAGCCAGTCTATTTGTAGGGCATTCCCCTGCGTAATCCAATTCATTGCATTTAAGGGTAAGAACTCAGCAAGAGCATCTTTCTGACCGCGATAGATCACATCACATTGGAACTCTGCGATGATCAGTGCAAGACGTGCGATTTCAGCAGGGAAGTCACGGAGTTCGATGCCCCTGAAATTGGTCAAAGGAATTTCTGATCGCTGATCTGTTTCGCCGCGCCGCTTGTTAATCTCAAACTCGATTTCCCGCATCTGCTTGTATGCAATCACAAGGAAGTTGCCACTGCCACAAGCAGGGTCAAATACACGGATTTTAGCCATACGCTTGCGTAGGTTCAGTAGCTTGGCCTTATTGTCGCCTGCCTTTTCCAGCTTATCCCGCAAATCATCAAGAAAGAGCGGATTGAGGAGCTTCAGGATATTTTCAACACTGGTGTAATGCATTCCCAGTGAACCACGCTCTTCCTCATCCGTAACGGCTTGAATCATAGAGCCAAAAATATCAGGATTGATTTTTTGCCAATCCAGCTTGCCAGCATGGATCAAATAGGTTCTGGCAATCCGGCTGAACTTTGGCGCATCACGCACACCTGCAAATAGGCCACCATTCACATAAGGAAAAGCATCTGCCCAAGGACGGAAATTGCCGGCAGGTCGATCAGCAATCTTTGTATCCATAGCGCGGAACAGTTCCGCAATCACTTCATGGGTATTGGTGGACTGGCTATCACTCATTTGTTCAATTGTACTTGTGAACAGATCATCGCCGTTAAAGATGTCTGTATCCTCAGCAAAGAAGCAAAAAATCATCCGCGCCATAAATTGGTTCATATCATGGCGGCGCTCTGCCGTTGCCCAGTCGGGATTATGCTTCAACAGCTCCACATAAAGACGGTTTAGCCGACCTGTGGCACGAACATCCAGCTCTGGGTTCTCAATGGACTTGGTGAAGCTGATCCCAGCAAGAGCTGCAAAGAAAAGAAAGTGGGAGGGAAAGTCATCAAAATCACAGGCAAGCGTATCGCCTGACTTTAGATCCTCGGCCTGAATCTCTTTACCGTCTGTGGCAAAAATGAACTTAGCCTTATTCTTTTCCGTACGCGGGCTGGTACGAAGCCGATCAAGGCCATCTGCAACAGTGCCTTCATCACAAACAAGCATATGAATATTGTTGGTTTGCAGTACCGCGCCATCAATATCAGTTTTGTTGGTATTGCCTGTGCGCAGACGCTTAATGGTCGGCGGTTTGTTGCCATAGCTTTCCAGGAACGCAAAAGGGAATTCAGCAGCATCGAATTCCTGCTCAATCAACTTTGATATAGCCTCTTCGATCTCTACAGCGTTCACTTAATTATTCTCCTATGAATACCCGTAGCAAAAGTACTTAGGTAGGGGGCATCTCACAACTGTAAAACGGTCTTTTTGTGTATAAGAATTAGGATATTTCTTGAAGTTGAGTTGAGTGAGTCGTTCATTGTTGTTTTCGACAATTATAGAAAACTTTTTACTCAAAAAATTCTTCATCCACCTTTTTCAGGTGTAGGATTTCTTCATCGCGACAACCAATGTTGTATCGAATCATTAATTTAGTTAATTGCTGACCATCTATTAAGACGATACGCATGCCAAGTTCTTTTGCTGTTTGAATTCCAGATGTGCTGAACTTGGATGTCGTGAAGAAAATTCCCTTTTGAGCTTTTTTAAGGCTTAGGGCTCCAAAGAAATCACGAATAGCAGGAGAGCCAACATTATTGCCTTCGGCATATCGTTTAGCTTGAACATAGATTTGGTCTACCCCTAGAGGATCTTGATCGATAACTCCGTCGACGCCATCGTCGCCGCTTTTACCTAGGGCTTGACCTGCCTCTTCAGAAGAGCCGCCATAACCCATCGCAACTAGAAGCGATATGATGAGTTCTTCAAAAAATTGAGGGGAAGCTTCACGCACACGTTGTAATAAATCAGAAGCTAATGCGTCGTTAATGGTTCGATGTGCTGAACGTAGAGCCTCATCGGGGGTTAGATCCGAATTAAAGGTTATTGGGGGGGGGCTTGAACCTATCTCGTTCTCAGTATCTTTTTTGGAATTTAAACGAGCTTTGAAGGATCGATAACCTTCGAATTTTTCTAAATATTGGTTATCTATGCGTTTTGGCTTCTTGGCGAGTTCAGCGCGTCCGGCATCTGTTAGCTCAAAGTACCCTCGGGATGGGTAATGTAAAAGTCCAGATTGCTTTAGATAACTTTTTGCCCAATGCACTCGGTCATAAAAGATCTTTTTTCCTCCGCTAGGGAGAAAGGCGTTCTTTTCTTCTTCTGTAAGATTAAATTCAAGGGCCAGACGATCAATGACGTCTGTCGTCTTAATTTCACCCTGAGATGCTGATTTTAATACTGGCAACATCAATGTTTGATAATCAGGAATCATATACCCCACCAAATCTTTTATATGAGTCGGATGCAATGATAGTCACGTATGATGAGCAATACAACAATGGCGAGATTTTATTTGCATTTAATGCTTGTATTTGGTGTTGTTTGTTTTGATATGGGGGAAGAGGGGATGAGCAAAGAAAATACGGAGCCAGTTCGGATCGCGTACCCGGAATGGACCGAGTATCGGAAAAAGAACGGTCTCGATCCTCTCGGTATGCAGAATAGCAGCGTCAGCCTCTATCAGACATTCTTGCCAGGTATCTCAAACGTGACACTGCGTATGCGTTACTACGGACTCTATGCATGGCTTGCGCAGCGATATGCCAAAGAAGTCAGTGATACGGATCTTCAGAACTGGAAGCGCTATGTCAGACGGGCGGAAGCGCTTTACGCTCTGGTAGCCAGTCACCATACAGGCGAAACAGGTATTGCAGGGATTGAATGGGCTACCTCTGCGCTGTCAGAACAGCAAGGAGATAGTATCGAATTTGCTGAAGCCGCCGAGCCAGGAAGCGAGAACTACTATCTCAAGCAGGTTTGGGGAGCTTTCGGTGCAGCCTACCGAAGCCAGCTTTTCGAAATCGGAATTTTCGACAGCTCGCATATTCATGAAATACCATTGCCGAGCAGACCCTTGGGCGAAGGGCTTGCCGAGGCATTCGCTGATGCGGCAGGGCCTTTAGCAGACCTGTACTTCAATATCGTCGAGAGAGGCGTTGCAACAATCGCCGAGCTTGACGAATTGGCCCCATTACTCCCTTCTGTAATCTCGCCGGACAGTACCGAACAAAAATATTATCGGGAGATCTTAGTGACGCAGAAGAATGCTCCTACTGCAGGCGCGTTGTCTCGCAAATTGAGCGTCCAACTCATACTGAAGGTTGCCACCCTTCTAGGGCGTGAGCCCCACCCCGATGAAATCCGGTGGGTGCTATATGCAGGATGCGATCAGAATGGCGAACCTCTCGTTTTAAATAATCCGGCGCTGGAAGCCCAACGCCTGCGTTGGTGGGTCTATCAAGCAAACGATTTGTGCCACGTCGCTCACGAAGTACTTCTCAAATTCACTCTCGATATTCTTGGCGACCATCGGGCAGGGATAGGTCTTGCTAACCTCGTTGGACAGTGTACTGAAAAGATATTGGACGAGTTTGAAGATCATCCCAAGAGTTGGGACACGCTGGTAAGTGCCATCGAGCTCGAAAATAACGCATTTGATAGTCTCAAAGTTGGCGCCGAAATCACTCTCGCAAGTAACATCATACGTGCTGGTCGCGATGACGCCACGGTTTGCACATCGGAGACAGCGGCAAAAGCACTTCACCTGCTGGCAATACTCCATCGTAGGATCAGAGACACCAACACAGACCTCTACGAATCGCTCGGTGGATTTAATACCGATGCGTTTCGCTCTCTACTAAGTGAGACAAGGTTTCTCGACAGCCAGAAGGAAGAGCCCTTCCGAAAAACAATTGAGCGCATCATTGAAGAGCGCATTATTCGGCGACACTTGTGGATAGCTTTACGAAAGTTGCGACATCAGGGCGACTACACTTTTCTGATTGAGGCCGATAATGGCAGGCTTCGTCTGCGTGAAAAGGACGGCCCAGTATTCACCAACCCGCGCCTTGGTCCGGCAATCACCTTTCTCAAGGATGTGGGAATGCTTGGCGATGATGGATTAACTTCGCAGGGTGCGGAGGCTGTCAGCGTATGAGGCTTTATGAACGTTTTGCCGATAAGGGTTATCATACAAGTATTGCCACAACATTTGGCATCAATTTCGACGCTTATGAAAACATCGTTCTCCCCCGATTGAGAGGTGCAGGCTGCCGGAACAATATTTTGCTTGCAGATCGCAGGATGTTGACTCATGCACTTGACGGTGCCTCTCCGCTCCCAAGACAAGCAGGCAAGCTCTACACTGTTGAAGGCGCAGCAGCACAAGGGCTTTTCCACCCTAAGCTCTTCCTTCAAGTTGGCCGTAAAGCTGGACGCCTGATTATTGGTTCAGCAAACCTAACCGCTGCCGGACTCGCAGGTAATCTCGAACTCGTGACGATACTTGGCTACGATTCCGAGGATGAAGGAACGCAGAGCTTGATTGCTCAAGCTTGGCAGTACCTGGAGGGACTGATTGATCCTGGAAATCAGATGCTCTTGACGCAGCGAAAGTGGATGCTCAATCGTGCTCCTTGGCTTCGCACAGCGGAGCCGAGCGAAAACCCGGTGACGCTTGGCGATGGTAGTGTGGCGGCGCTTTTGATTGCGAACACGCAAACGGGAATTGGTTCCCGCTTTACGGCTCTTATAAACGAGCGTGTGGATCGCTTGATAGTGATCAGCCCCTATTGGGATGATGAGCTTGCAGCGCTTGCTTTCCTGAGCGAGGAACTTGGACCGCGCGAAATTTCCGTATTGATTGATCAAGATACAGAGCTCTTCCCACGCGATGCGGCGAGTTCAATACCGAATCTGAAGCTGTACCAACGAAGCGGCTTCGAAACGGGCCGATTCATCCATGCAAAGGCACTTATTGCCGAGACAGCTAGTGCCGATCACCTTCTGATTGGGAGTGCGAACTGCACGAAGGCGGCACTTGGTAACGGTTCATTTTCTGGTCGCAATGATGAGGCAAGCATTTATCGTCGCTTGCCTCCAGGTTCGGTTGTTGCGGCACTAGGCCTTGCGAAACTTCTCGATCAAGAGAATCAGATTGCCGCTGAAGACCTGGCTCAACAAAATTATGAAGACGATATTCCGCTAGATCAGTTGGTCTCTCAGCATCCCGGAATGTTTTCGTTGCGAGGTGACATCCTAGATTGGCAACCCTCACAGAATCTTGCCTCTGCCGATTGCCGGATCGAATTGATGAGTGCCTCGGGCAACAATCTCGACATCGTCCCGCGCAAGCTCGAAAGTTCCTCGGAGGAAGTAGTTCGATACCTGATTGAAACTTTTGATGAAGTGCCTACATTCGCGCGTGTACTCGGGCCGGTGAATTTCCCGCCCGCTATCATCACCCATGTAGATGCACTTCAGGTGGCGATACGTGAGACACACTCACGCAAGACGGAAAACGCTCTCTCACAGCTTGACGGGGAAACCGAAGCAGGGCTTGCCTTGCTCGAAGTGCTCGACGTTTTGGAGAAGATTGAGGAAAATGATGAGGTCGGAACAAGCGAGGGGATTTCTATCCCCAAAGCACAAAAGAAGCATGGCGACAGTGATGTCCCAAACCACCGTATCTTGACCTACGAAGAATTCATCGCAGGACGCCGCTTACATCAAGCAGGCTCGGTTCTTCACAATAGCTTGGGAAGCAGCGATGTTTCTGTCGTAAGGGGGGTTTTGAACCGAATTGTCGGTCTGAGCGGCCTCACGGTCGAGATCGAAGATGATGATGACAACGATCAGGATTTAAAAGCTGCATTCTATCTGGGTGACGAAACAGAAAATGCGGAGGCTGAGATTGCGGCAGGCGATGAATTCGACATCGAAGCCCGGCATGATACAACGAAAGAGCTTGATAAAGAGGAGCAACGCCTCAGGGCGATGCAACGCGAGTCTACCAAAGAGCAGATAGTCTCGGCTGCGACCAAATTCGCTAATAGGATAGATATTAAGCAACAGGCTGGCTCTCTTTCCACTCGCGACTTTCTGAGGTTGCGCGCGCTGCTGATGATCATCTGCGCAGCGGCATGGAAAGGCACAAATCGGACAAGGGAAAAGCAGGCGGGACAAGATGCTTTGCAGGTCCTTCCCGTCGAGGATGATCCAGACAGTTGGCCGATTATCATAGGGCGGCTGCTGTTCAAGATATTCGGTGGTCCAAATCCTGCGATTGCAAGCTTGAAACTCGAAACCGATCACGATCAACTTCCAGTCGATCTGATTGAGTGTTGGGCAACGTGCTTCTGGTGCATCCAGGCTTGCCTTGCAGCACCAATGTCCAAGAAGGAGCGGGCTAGAATCGACCGTTACATTGAATCTTTAGTAAGGCAGGTGTATCTGCGCACGCACTTGACCGAGCAAGAACTCTCCGCCGATTCAGTGGTGACGGTCATGGAAGGATTGAGCTCCCAGTATGCGGAGCGGCTAGGCATAGATGCTGGTGTGATAAGAAGTGCCCATATGTGCTCAAAACGAGAAGCTCCTTAAGGGGGTATATACAACAGCTCTTATCCCGAATTGACGTTAACTTTGTTTCTGAGTTTTTAAAAAATAAATTTAAAATATATTTTGAAATTAAAAATCAATAATCAATTTTTTCATGATTTAAAAAAATATAAAAAAATATAAAAAAATATCAAAACCCCGAAATTACGACCCTATTTTTTATTCATCTGAAACTGTTATGGGAATTTCTTATGAATAAAACTCTTATAAATATTATTCTTTCAGAAAAAATTTGGGACATTGTTTGGACTGTTCCAAATAACCTTCCTAAGGCTCAGCGCGAAAGGCTGGTTGAAGCTAGTGAATGGCTTGAAGAGGCCTTTTCCTTAGCTAATAGTATTAAAAGCTGTTCCGCCTATAATCCTGCGGAAGCCTTTGCCCGCGAAGACGCCAAACAAATGGTCGCCGATTTAATCGGGGAATATGAAAAATTACTTTTGGCCGATAATTTAAAATCAGAATTTAAAATTAAAAAATATATTGTTGGTGAAATGGGGGAGCAAATATTTAATTCCGAAAATTCTTTTCCAATTAAATATCTATATATTTCAATTTCAAAAGTGCCTGAACACGTTGATTTAACTTGTTGATTAAAATAATTCAGCACAGCCAGGTTCGTCTTGGCTGTGCTTATTTTAATTAAAAAATAGGGCATAAAAAACAGCAGGTATTTAATTGTTTAATTAATTAAACACACAAAAATACAGCTCAAAAATAAATTTCAAAATCGACCCTATTTTTTCTGAACCAATATATGAGTTTGGAGAAAACAATGATTAATTTTGATTACACACCCGTTCGTAACCCTGTTCGTAAAAAGAAGGGCACATATTGCGGATATTTCCCAAGTACGAAAATGAACCGAATGATCGGTTATGAATCAACACTGGAACTTGATGCCATTTGTTTATTTGAAGCTGATCCTCTCGTACAGGCTTATTGTGAGCAGCCTAAGCAGGTCACTTATACTCGTCATCAAAGATCTCACACTAACACTGTAGATTTTGTGACCTTACGGGATGGTGTCGAGGAGTTCTTTGAAGTGAAGCCTTTTCAGAGGTTTGAAAACAAAGAGACAGAAGCTACGTACGAAGCAATCGCAGAGGTGTATAGAGAGCAACGTCTTATTTATAAGCTCTTTACTGAGTTTGAAATCAGGCAGGAACCACTGCTACCAAATTCAAAAGAGCTGCTCAGATATGTACGGGTACCTGTAACTGAAGATCATAAGGTGATTGCAAGGGATTACTTGGCGCCAGGGCATGAGGTTACGATCAAAGTACTTAGTTCCTATTTACCTATGCCAATTGTTTACGCGCTAATTTGGGCTGGCTATCTAATTATCGACCATTCGAAGAAATTAACACCAGCATCTTTTGTTTCATTAAGCACAGCAGTGGAGGGCTAAGTTATGGGAATTATGGTGCCATCACTTACTTTACCTAAAGATACGGAAATTGTTTTCAAAGGTCAGAACTATACCTACATCAAGCAAGTTAAAGGGAATATCCAATTAGAGCGTGTTGATACAGGCGAGGTAATGAGCCTCTCGACACGTGATTTTGTCGCCCTTACCCAGAGTGAGGAATTAGAATTAAATCAGCAGGCTTGGTATTTTGACGGAGGCATCCAGTCCAAGGCGTTTGATGCTTATTCTGAGGAGAATAAGGCTGAAGCTCTTAGTAGGTACAAATATATTCGCCGATTGAAATCAAAGTTCGGGCCTGGAAAGTATAAGAAATCTGAATACAAAGAGGTCCTAGAGGAATTTAAAGTTGAGGATAACCTAAAGAAGCCTTTTAGCGTACGTACTCTTAGTAGGTGGTTTGAGGCATATAAAAATGCGGGAGAAGATATTAGGGCCTTGATTCCCGCACACAGCAAGAAAGGCAATCATACGCCAAGATTGCCGAATAAGGTGATTGATACGATAGATGATGTAATTGATCGAATCTACATGCGAAGAGAGAAGGCTAGTGTTGATCGGATACGAGCGGAAGTATTTAGAATACTTGCTAAATATAATGAGAAAGTATCACCTGCTCATGCAGTAGATTTGCCCAGCGAATCAACTGTATTACGAGCAATTCAGAGAAGAGATCCTTACACCGTATGTGTTCATAAATTTGATGAAGCTGAAGCTAATCGCCGATTTAAGCAATATTATGCATCTACCCCTGTAAGTCGTCCCATGCAGTGCGTACAGATGGATCACACTCAAATGGATGTTGTGGCTTTGATAGGTAAGGGGCTTACAGCAAGACCTTGGTTAACCGTTGCTCTTGATCAATATACACGAATGGTTGTTGGTTATTATATCTCTTTGGATAAGCCGAGTTTTAGTAGCGTAGGTAAATGTCTCGCAGATATAATTGACCCTAACGGATTAGTCCCAACGTATAATCCTCCTGAAATGTTACTTCTTGATAATGGTGCTGAATTTCATTCACAGGAGATGGTTGAGGCCTCTTTCCAGATGAATTGCGTCATCAAATATTGTGAAGCTGGTGACCCTGTACAAAAAGCTCATGTTGAGCGCATTTTCAGAACTCTTAATACAATGTTTCTTCATCAGATAAAGGGCACAACCTTTGGCGATACCAAAGCGCGTGAAGGGTATGATTCTATTAAAGAAGCCAGTTTAACACTGAATGAATTAGAGGCTATGACCAAGACGTTTTTTACTAAAATTTACCCCAGTGAATGGCATGGGGGTATTTCCTGTAAACCGCTTGAATTATGGAATGAAAGTGTAGAGCAGGGAATGTCTGGCTATCTAAATCTGGGTACTGAGTTTAAATATAAATTAATGCGAAAGGTTGCACGGACCGTTCAACCTTATGGGATTGAGGTATTTGGGCTGAAATATAATATGCCTGATTTGGGATATTACAGGGCTAACTGTCTTCAAGGTCATGAGTTTGAAATTCGTTATGATCCGGACGATTTGAGTGAGGTTTTCCTCAAGGATCCTGATAATGGCCGTTTCGTTTCTGTGCCTGCATGTGATCAAGAGTATACGCGTGGATTAAAAGCATATCAGCATCGACTTATCACGAGCAAAAGAGCCGCCAATAAAACTAAAAATAAAAACTGTGTTGATCGGTTGTCGCGTAAAGCTGAGTTTTTTGAGGGGCAGAACTGGGATGCTTCAAAGAAGCGAGGTTATTTACAAGCGGGTTCTAGTAATCCGGATAAATTAATTAAAGAGGCTCAAAAAAATATTCCGGCTTCATCAAATGGATTTGATGATATTTATTCTAGCAATAAATTTGCTTCAGAATTTGGATTTTCTGAAAATATAAGTGTTTCAAATAAAACACTTAATTCAGAAGAAAATGAATTTAATTTTTCGGTTAATTACGAAAATTATTTAAATAAATATAAAATTGAAAAATGATCCTATTTTTTACTCACGGTTAATTTAAGGAGTAAAAAAAATGGAATATGAATTTAATCAGATCGCTGAAATTAGAAATGTGTTTGTTGAGAACCAAGGAACACATTTCGCCCATCAAAGATTATTAAATTATGTGATGTCGGAAAAACAATCCCGGCAAGGGTCTTGTATGTGCCTAATTGGGGATTCTGGGGCAGGTAAAACGACTTTCATTCAGAACTTTATATCTCGAAATCCCGAATTGAAAATCTTGAGAGTAGATGTGCCGCCGTCATGCTCTATTAAAGCATTCACACAAGAAATTTTAAAATGCCTTGGAGATATTGGTTGGGCGAACACGCGCTCAACCGGTGTTCAGCTTTCAATGAAAATAAAATACGTGCTTGAAAAAAAAGGTATTGATTTAATCGTTTTTGACGAAGCCCAGCATTTTGTCGAAACAAAAAAGAAAAGTGTGATTTATGATGTGGCCGATTGGCTTAAGAACGGTCTTAATGAGTGGAAGGTGCCAATATTATTAACTGGGCTTGATAGGCTGAACAGTGTCTTTGCAGAAAATGAGCAACTCGAAAGGCGTCTGAAGGGGCGTTTGGAATTTAATCAAAATCAATCAGGTGATGAGCAAGCTAGGAAAGACTGGCTTCATTTCTTACATGTCATCTCTAATGCGTTGCCTTTTCATGGTGATAGCAATCTTGAAGAACCTAAGATGGCCCAGGCTCTCTGGATCGGAAGTAGCAGACTAAGAGGTCGGGCAATAAGGTTGATTGAGCGTGCCGCGGAGATTTCGTTTTGGAATGAAGAAAGCCGTTTAAGCCCCTCGTCGTTAAGTGAAGCTTTTATTGAACTGGCAAATAGAGAAGAAAAATCAAACGGGAATCCTTTTCTGGGGATGGTACAATGAGATTGTCCATCCCACTAACTGCACCACTTGAAGATGGTGAAAGCCTTCATGGGTATTTATTACGGCTATCAGGTGAAAACCTTTATAGTTCCATCAGTGTTGTCCCAAATGCGTTAGGCCTAAATGTACGTGGCGCTTCTGGCTTGGTGAAGCTCGCGAATTACTCTGAGGTGCTTGAACCGTGTCTGCATACTTCAGCCGATAAGCTTAAAGAAAAAGGTTATCAATCAGACAAATCGTCTAAAGGTTCCATTCTGGGATTTGGTGAGCAGAAGCTTGATAGAGAACTTGTCGATCTATCGAAAAGTAAGCTATGCCCCCAGTGTTTAAAGGAAGAACCTTATCATAAACAGGTGTGGGATCTTGTTGGTTATACGCACTGTCCAAAACATCACTGCGCTTTAATAGGGGTATGTCCTACTTGCGGGAGAAAACTATCCTGGTCCCGTACAACACTTTGTCACTGTCGCTGTGGGGAAGAGTTGAGCTCTGTAGAGCCCAATTTTGTTAACTCAGCTCCCCTTTCACTTTTGATGTCAGCACTTGAGAGCTCTTCAGGTGTTGCGATTTCTAAAAATCTACCAGAACCATTTGCCTCTATGGCCAAGCTGGATGTGGTCGATTTTCACAAGGTGATTTCGCTTTTAGGGGCGGTGCTCCTTAAGTTAGACAGCCGTAAAAGTAGTCGTTTGGCAGGATTGTCTTTAGAGGGGTGTGCTGGGCTAATGGAGGAAGCTGCCATGCTTCTTGATAATTGGCCTTATAACTTCTGGAACCAGATTGATGTTTATCGTGCACATCTGCTGAGCTCCAAAAAGAAAAGCGCGGGCCTCCAAGGGGCATTCGGGGCGCTCTACAAGGGGCTGTATGGTACTGAATATAGTGTATCTCTACAGCTCTTTAGAGATACCTTTAAGGACTACCTCAGGGATCGTGGTTACGATCAAACAGTAAAGCATCAAGGTTGTACATCTGTCTGGGGAACGGGTCGCCAAAAAGAAACTTTGAGCCGGGAAGAAACAGGGAAGTTTTTGCAAGTTGGCCCAAAGAAAATTCAATGGCTCGAGGAGATTGGTATTCTCAAGCCAGTTACGCTTGAATCAAACGAGAAGAAATACCGTAACTACACTGCAGAGAATGTGGCCCAGGCTAAAAGCTATCTGTCTAGCCTTATAAGCCTAGATCAACTCTGTCGGATAATTGGTGTCAGTCGTCAGGTCGGAGATGACTTGGCCGCTCAGGGGCTATTAAAAGCAGCTCGCGGACCGAATGTCGATGGAAATAGGAACTGGGTATTTACGCCAACAGCACCACAGACCTTCCTAGATAGCTTGGCTAATAAAGCTATATCTAGCAAAGGCATCTCATCTCAAGATTTGGTTAGCCTTAACGAAGCATTTTCAGGGTTGCGGCAATACGGAGTAAGCCACCTAGATGCGATAATGATGGTTCTGGGCGGTGAACTATCGGTCTATTTGCAAAGGGATCCACCAAAGGTTCTTGGTGACATTCTCGTAAGAAAGGGGGATTTATCGGTTCAAGGCATTCTTCAAATGAAGTCAGGTATCCGGTCTCTTGTAACGACGTAGCTTTCATAACTACAGGAGATGAATTTGATCTGTGTTTTATTCGATAAATGAGGATTAACTGAGAAGGAAGGGCGTGAAATTCTCGGGTGTACCCTAGATGAATATCAGGAAATGAAGCAAGGCAAGATCGAAGGCTTTAGCGGTGAAGTTGATGAGAAAATTTGTGAGGCTTTAAGAATTCGAACTGCTTTAAAGTTTTGGTTTGTAGATGAGGAAAGGAGAAACAAATGGGTAAAAAAGCCGAATAAAATTTGGGGAGGAAAGTGTGCATTTGAAATGATGATAATAGATATTAAGGGCGTTCGAAAATATTTAGAGAGCGACGTTTGGTAGAAAGGAAAGAAAACCTGATTTTTTTATATTAATAGCAGCGAACTCGATTATCTAATTTTGTTTTAATTGGGGAGTTAGGCAAGATGATTTTGGTGAAAGTAGATGTTATTCCGCGGGGCGATTATTCAAAACAAAAACAAATTGGGGAAATTAAAATTGCAAATATCACAGGGCCTCATACCTATCGAATGAGTTCTGATTATAAATACCAGATTAAATCAGAAGATGGGGAAACAGTTTTTGAGGGCACTATTATAGATTCCTATAATGGCAATGCATTTGAGTTAATTTCAGAATGCTTAAATGCGTGGAATGAGGGATGGATTGTTACTCCAGATAATCATGGTGACGGCGGGGTTCGAGTTAAAGAGAAAACGGATCGACGATAAAGTCTAAGTAATATTTCTCTAAAAATAGCTCGGGATTTTCCCGGGCTATTTTTTTGTGCTTTTCTAAGAGTAAGATTTGCTTATTCTCATATAGGACACATCTTAAATTAAGGCCCGGTGCCCTGAGCCGTGATTCGCATAATTGTGCTTATGTAAAATAAATCTGAACAATTTTGTGAAATGACACTATTTGGGTCCATAATTTAGGCGGATGACATCTTATGCGTCATTTTTAGGCTAAATTATGCGTCAAAAATTCGCTCCAAAGCCTTGCTTTGTGTCAGAGATGGTGACAGCTTATGCGACGCCCTACAGAAATCGATGCACCATACTGACGTTTTATACAGCATGAGAATTCTTATGAAGATTTTTCAATACATCTGGAACGGGTTATGGGGCGTTATTTAAAATGGGCGCGGGAAATGAATAGATTAAAAGTGGAAGGTGGAATTTACTTTATTGCATTCCTTCTTTGTATACCGCTTGCGAACTGGATGATTGGCAATGTCGGTACTGTTTGTGTGCCTGATGGCCCCTGCCTGTTGCCTGTTGGTCCCGACATTATGGCCCCAAGTGGTGTTCTGATGATTGGGGTGGCGCTTGTGCTGAGGGACATGGTGCAGAGACGCTTGGGAAAGAAGTGGGCGTTGATCGCAATATTTATGGGGGCCGCTCTTTCCGCTTATGTTGCTCCTGCTGCACTGGTTGTTGCCTCTGCTGCTGCTTTCCTGCTTTCAGAACTTGCGGACTTTGCCGTTTATACACCGCTACAAGAGCGCCGATTAGTACTGGCAGTATTTGCCAGTGGTGCCGTTGGATTGGTGATTGATAGTGTTGTTTTTCTACAACTCGCCTTTGGCAACCTTGATTTTTTACTCGGGCAGGTGCTGGGTAAATCATGGATGATTTTGCTGGCATTACCCTTGATTATCTTGCTTCGGAAAAGAGATCAGCGTCTAGGGGTATGCCCTGTATAATTCTTGATCAGGCACCTGATTAGGGTAATCAGGTTTGTACAATAAAGTTTGCCGAGTGTTGAGTTTCTCTATTTCTTTTCGTTGCCAAAAAATTTGTCCAGAACAAACAGGCTAAGTGCCACGGAAGGCCCGATCAAAACGGCGAACAGCACGGTGCCGAGGCCGACGACACCGCCGAGGGACCAACCGATGATCACGGCCGAGAGTTCTATACCGCTTCTGATCCATGCAATGGGAAAGTTTGTCTGTTGTTGCAATCCGGTCATCAGGCCGTCTCTGGGGCCGGGACCTAGGTTGGCGATCAGGTAAATGCCACTACCAAGGCCCGTTACCAGAATACCCAAAAGGGTGAGCAGGACCTGGGATATATAGGCATCTGGTGTCGGGAGGTAGGGCAGGGCAAATTCCAGCACGAGGGCAATAATAATGGCATTCAGGATGGTGCCAATACCCGGCACTTGTTTCAGCGGCCACCATAGAATCAGTACGGTGATGCTGACGAGAAAGGTCGATAAACCGATGCTCCAACCGGCCTGTTGGCTGACACCCTGTGCCAGGACTGTCCAGGGGCTGACACCCGTTCCCGCAGCAATCAACAGGGCCTCTCCAAGACCAAATATTGTCAGGCCGACAACCAACAAGATCACGGTGACCAGGTCAGGTCGCAGGTTCAATGGCTTGGGTGAACTCCAAGACAGGGTTGGGACCCCCTTGACAGAGAGGAAAGAAAGACGAGGAAAAAGTTTCATGAAAGTTTCAGTGTCACGTTAAGCATTGAGAAGTTTTGCGTCATTGATCCGTCATGGCAGACGCTTTGTCATTATTACAGGCTCTTTGATCATAGGCCACGTATAAAGGGCGAGCGGCGCAAGTGAATTTGCTCTTTTGCTGCCGTAATAATGTCCAATAATTTATCCCGGTCTCTTGGAAGGTTGCCCGCTAATGGTAAACAGTTCGATGCATGGTTGGATCGAAAAATAACCGGTTTTGGTGGGTTCAACAGCTTGAGCAGCTGTTCCTGTTCCAGAAGAATGGCATCGTCATCCTGAAATTCAAACCCGGCTTCCTGCTCTGCCATGAATTCATCAATGGCGCCTTCATCCAGTGTAAGTTGCAGGGTCGAGAGATAGGTCGGCGGATGATTGTTGATCAGCTGTGCGGTACTTGCAATATGATCTTCCCACCCTGCACGTCCGGCAAGGCCGAGAATTACCGTGGCGGATACTTTCAAGCCAGCTGCATTGGCATTATCCAGTGCCATGCCGTGGGTCTTGTGCGAGGCACCTTTGATCACGCGCTTGAGGACCTGTGTCGAACCTGATTCTATGCCCATATAAACCAGGCTGAGTTTCATGGTTTTCAGTTCGCGCAGCTCATCAACTGTTTTATCGATCAGGTTTTTCGGCGTGGCATAGGCCGATACTCTTGTCAGTCCAGGAAATGTTTCGTGGAGTTTGTTTAAGATCGCACGCAGATTATCCATCGACAGGGTCAGGGCATCGCCATCCGCAAGGAAGATACGGCTTGCCGTGGGCCATTCGTGCGCGGCTTGATCGATATCTGCTAATACCTGATCCAGCGGTCTGGCCCGATATGTCTTGGTTTTGTACATGGAACAAAAGGTGCAGTAATTGGCCGAGCACCCAAGCGTTGCCTGTATGATCAGGTTGTTCCCTTCACTCGGAGGGCGATAGAGCGGCATATCGTAATAGATGGTTCATCCTCCAAAAGGGGTATTCTTGCGAGATAAATAATTCTCGCTACACCTTGTGAACTAGTTCATTCGACAAAATTATATGTATCGGGTGTTTCGTCAAGTTTGTTGAGAACTATAAAACAAGCTGTTTTACAGCAAACACGGCCTCTGAATTAAAAAATCGATCGTGGTTATCTAGGTAAATTAAGAGAAGATGCTGCTTGATTTATAGCTCCGGGATTTATCGGTTCCGAAGACGTGCCGATTGTAAATTACTTACTAGGTTCTCTTTGTATGCTATAGAGCATCACCATATTTACATGCTCTCCGTCCGGGGAGAGTGGTACAAAGATTGTCTCGTCACCAACGATGATACCGTTCGCGTTAGGCATATCCATATCGTCAAAGACAATTCCTTGATTTACGATGGCATGGTGGTAATTTTGCCATGTATCCTCCCAGGTGGTTGCATGAAAGTGTTCTCTGACACTATCGCCTGTCGGATCTTTGCCCCGCACGGCAACTTCGTTTGTTCCAACGAGACGATAGGTCAAATCCAAGGTTTTCTGATCAACATCGACCAAAGTGATACCAGGCAAAAATTCCACCATATCGATAGGATCAAAATCACTCCGTGCTGGGATGACGTTGTTCTTACATTTAGATTTCCACATATTGTAAAATGCGGCAATCCGGTCGTCACAATGATCCAAAAAACCTTCGTCAAAACTTGGTGTGTAAAATTTTTTTGGTTTTGCCATTTAATGCTGTTTTTCCACAATAAACCTAGAATACAAGAGAGATACGTTGCAAATTTTGACAATGATAATGCTGTAAAGAGGTTAAATATATCTTCAAATAGCCATACAAATTTGGAGGGATGTAGATTAACGGTTGATGACCTTCCTGCTTCACGCTTTGATATGGAGCGGAAATATTTAAATCATAGATGTCGATAAGCCAGATTATTGGTCGGATAATATTTGAGGGTTGGTAAATGATGGATGAAGAACTTAAAACGGCTGAAGCCTTGATCGATAAAGGGATCGAATTCGCGGTTGCCTACGGTTTTCAGATAATCGGCGCCATCATTGTTTTGATTATTGGCCTCAAGGTAGCGGGCTGGATTGGTGGCAAGGTCACGGGACTTTGCCTGCGTAAAGAATTTGATCAGACGCTGTCCGGTTTTATCGGGAACATTGTCAAAGTTGTTTTGATCGCCTTTGTTATTATCATCACCCTAGGCAATTTCGGTATCAGTACGGCCCCTTTGATTGCCTTGGCTGGGGCAAGTGCCTTTGGGGCTACCTTGGCGATACAGGGGCCTTTGTCTAACTATGGTGCCGGACTTTCCATTATTCTTACGCGTCCCTTTACCATCGGCGATACCATTATCGTCAAGGGGGGAAGTGGTGTCGTGCACGAGGTTAAGTTGGCCTATACCCAGTTGATCGGGGAAGACAAGGAATTGATTACAATTCCGAATAAACGGATTGTTGGTGAGGTCATTACCAATTCCCACAGCAACCGGATTGTTGAAACCCGTATTCCTCTTGCCGGGTCTGTTGATGCCGACCGGGCTATCAATGTGTTGCGACGGGTTTTAGACGGGGATGATTTGGTGCCCAATGATCCCCGTGCCCAGATCGGGGTGCATGATTTTACCTATGGCGGAATTGTCATTGGGTTGCGGTATTGGGTCCCCAGTCAACGTTATTATCAAGAACGCTATCGTGTGAACACGGCTTTGTTGAGTGCTCTTAAGGCTGAAAATATAGAACTGCTTTCTGGTGGCACCGCAATTGCTGTGAACGATACGTCTGCTGACCTGGAAGAAATGTCGTGACCCGATTTGTCCGCAAGGGCGTCTTTTTCATCGGTTATGTTTTGTCTGGTAACGGTCGTTTGGTATTATAAAACGTGCCAAAACCCGGTTAGTTTAATGGACCGTCAGACTGTTCCTAATCCTTGGAAGGTGACTGACGCCCTGAATCAGACAGGCGATCGATCTTGTTTTCCAGATTTTCAAAACGATTGATCAGTGTGCGAAGATCTTCGTGGGTGATGTTCGCCATTTCAGTAATTTTGTCATCAGTCTCTTCATGAGATGTCTGCATGGCATCGACGATAATGCCGATAAAAAGGTTCAGCACTGCAAAGCTGGTGATGATGATAAAGGGAATAAAGAAAATCCAGGAATGGGGGAAAATCTCCATTGTCGGGCGGACAATTCCCATGGACCAGCTTTCGAGGGTCATGACTTGAAACAGGGTATAGGCCGAGGCTGATATTGTTCCAAACCATTCCTGCATATTAGGGTCGGGGTGTTGACCAAAAAGTTTGGTGGTTAGAACGGCAGCAACATAAAAGACGATGGAGAGCACGCCGACGACTGAAAGCATACCGGGCACAGAGGCAACGATTGCGCCAATGACCCGACGCATTTGTGGAACGACTGAAATTAGGCGTAGAACACGCAAGATACGCAAGGCGCGAAGTACTGCAAAGGGACCGCTGGCAGGAACCCAGGCAATGGTGACAATAAGCAGATCAAAAATATTCCACCCAGATTTAAAAAAATCTACGCGATATGCCAAGAACTTGAGTGCAAGTTCCAGAGAGAAAACGACGAGAATTGCTTTGTCGGCCCAGTAGAGAAGCGTGCTCTGTGTGGCTGTCAGGCTAGAGCTTGTTTCAAGCCCTAAAGTCACGGCATTAACCAAAATCAATGACGTTATTACCCAGGTAAAGGTATTGCCTTCTAAAAACGTGCGCAACTTTGTGTTTGAAAGGCTTGTGGTCTTAGCCTTTGTCTGGGGTGTGTCTTGCGTCATTTTATCCAAGGTCATTTGATGTCGTGCTTAGCTGTTGCAGTCAGGTTGTTGTTCGGGTTCATTACTTAGCGTAACAAATCTTTTGGTCAAGAGGTTGCTTTGGGAAATACGCGCTAAATCCCTGGGAATATTTATCCGGATGTTGACCCGGCATTAATAACTAAAAACATGCTTTATTAACCAAAGTGTGTTAGGACAAAATGCAATAAGAAAAATAACACTATAGTTACATCTGGTTGAAATCATTGTTTCATAAGAAATAACACTCCACCATAGATTAAAAGATCTGTTGGATCCGTTGGTGCAAAAGGGTAGTGGGGGTAGTTTCGGTAATGTTGGCGTTCGGTAACCCCGAAGAGGAACTCGGGGCAGAGCTTGGGGTAGAAGAATTTGTTCTTGGTCGGGGGGCCGATTCTAGAAGATATGTTCTGCGCACGCTTGTGCCACGTTTCATTGCGACTATTTCTTTTAATGGGCAATCTAAAACCAACAGTCAGCGGGTCCAGGTTTCCGATGTGGTTTGGTGGGATGATGAGCCACCTTCCAATGAAGTGGATGACTTGCTGGCAAGGGCTTTAGCCTCTGTTCTGGAGATTGAACAACAGAGAGAAAAAGCGATAGAGCAGAAAATTAGCGATGCCTTGATCTTGGCTGAAGAGCGCTTTGATATCGAACGGCACAATTTCCGCGATATCGGGGAGAGATTGGAAGCGCAAGCAGAAGAACTGGCAATTATCGCCGAAGAGCAGCAGCTGAATATTGAAAAACGAATTGAAGCTGAAAAAGCGCTCCGCTTGTCTGAAGAACGTCTTCAAATTCAGGTTTCAGAGCTGATTGATAGCGAAGAGCGTATGGCGGCACAGGCGCAGGAAATGGTCTGGCTTGCCGAGGATCTACAGGCGGCCGAGCAGAAGATGAAATTCTTGGCCAACCACGATGCGTTGACTCTATTACCCAGCCGTCGTCTTTGTTTGAAATACCTTAAGGATATTTTGGCCGAAGATCGACAAGGGAACGGGAAAACAGCAGTATTCTTTATTGATCTCGATGGGTTTAAGGCGGTTAATGATACGTTGGGGCATGAAGCGGGGGACGCCATTCTTGTTGGCGTAGCAGACCGCATTCGGGCTCTTTTGGCCCCCGAAGACATGGCTGCGCGTATCGGTGGGGATGAATTTATTATCCTGCTAAAAGAAGTAACAGATCGGGATGGTGTCAAAGTGCTTGCGCAAACCTTAATTGAGCAATTGAATGTGCCCTTTGTACTTGATGGTGAAGAAGCTCGGGTTGGAGCATCTGTCGGCATTGCCTTCTCCGTCGATGATGGCACTACTGCCGAGCAACTGCTGAATTGTGCTGACAAATCTATGTATGAGATCAAGAAGAAAGGCAAAAATAACTTTGGATTTTTCTCTGATCTTTAGTTCTGCTTGTTTATATAAACCTGAATACAAAAACAGGCTCCCTCTCTACAAAGGGAGCCTGTTTGCTATGAGCCTTCACCCAAATTAGGTACTTTAGTTAGCTCTCTCGCACTGTGGACAAGAAGCTCTGCACCTCGGTGCGAAGGTTCTCGGCCATAGATTGCATTTCCCGCGACGATTGCAGCAGGTTGTTTGCTTCGGCACTGACCTGTGATGATGCTTTTGTCACCACTTCAACATTGCTCGATACCTCTTGTGTACCCGCCGCCGCTTTTTGTACAGAGTTTGAAATTTCTTGTGTTGCGGCACCTTGTTCTTCGATGGCAGCCGCGATTGCGTTTGCAAACTCGTTCATACGCTCAATCGTTGAGCTAATGTTGGTAATCTCCTGGACTGATTGGCTACTTGCGCCTTGAATTCCATCAACCTGTGTTTGGATGTCACCTGTTGCCTGATCAGTTTGGTTTGCCAGTGTTTTCACCTCAGAAGCAACAACGGCAAAACCTTTTCCGGCATCACCTGCTCTTGCGGCTTCGATCGTTGCATTCAGGGCCAAGAGGTTGGTTTGCCCGGCGACGTCAGAAATTAACTTCACGACTTCGCCAATGCGTTGGGCGGCGCCGGCAAGCTCGGTCACTGTTCCGTTGGTTCTATTAACGCCATCGACAGCTTCTCCGGTCACTTGAATTGATTGGGTTACCTGAACGCCAATCTCACGGATGGCTGCTGACAACTCTTCGGTTGCGGCTGCAACTGTCTGCACATTTTGGCTGGTTTCAATCGCGGCGTTTGAAACAGCTTGTGTCCGCGCGTTGGACTCTTCCGCACTTGCCGTTAGTTGGCTGGCCACATCTTGTGTGTTTGTTGATGCCTGTACAACGGCTTCAACGATAGACAGAACCGATTGTTCAAATGAATCTGCCATTTTGTTCAACGTTTCCCGTCGATCACGGGCATGTCGTTCTGTGGCCTCTTCGTTTTCTTTCGCTAAACGTCGCATTTCTATTGCATTGGTTTTAAAGACATCTACCGCCTCTGCCATAGAACCTATTTCATCTTTTTTATCGCTGCCTGGAATCTCAACATCAAGATTCCCGCTTGCAAGCTGTGTCATGGCATCCGTCATACCCAACACCGGTTTGGAAACCCATTGGCGAACCAGAATGCCAAGGAGACCCATAATGGCGAGGACCGCAACGATTGCTGTTATGATCGATGTGATCCTAAAATCAGTCAGTGCTTGAAAAGCAGCATCACGATCAATTGCGAGCCCGAGATACCAATTAACTGTGGGGAGGCCGTCTACCTTGAAGAAGGCAAACATGGTGTCGCCATTGCTTTCAGTGAAGTCAGACGTTTCGGTACCCACTGTCGGTGTATTCTCTGGAAAAGCTTCTGCGATGGGTTTTAACGTCCATTCCTTATCGGGGTGAATGAGAATAGTGCCCTGATCATTGACGAGAAATGCATAACCAATACCACCAAGATCCACGGAACGCACCAAATCCCCCAGAACTGTGATTTCAATGTCACCGCCCGCAACTCCAACAACATTACTACCGTCAATAACCGGGGTTGTTACCGTGACAATCAAATTACCGGTAGATGCATCTTCGTAAGGCTCGGTCAAGGTACTGGATTTTGCGTTAACAGCATCTTTGTACCAAGGCCGCTCTCTTGGATCATAGCCCTCAGGCAATGGATCGTTCGGGAACATGGTCATAGTACCGTCTTTACTGCCGAAGTAGGTGAACATAAAAGTGTTGTTCAGCACCTCTCGATCAACAAATGTTCCAATGTTTTCAGAGGCCGGATTTGAAAGAATATTTTGCCCCACATTTTCAATAAGGGCCTGGCGTCCACCAATCCAGTTGGAAATCCCTGCTGTAGCTAAGGCACCGGTTTCATTGACGTTGGATTTCAAGGATGTTCGAATTTCGTTATTTTGATTGATGTCAAAATACAAAATAAAAGCAGAAAATGTGACAACAACAATCAGGGCTGCTGCTGCTAAAATTCTGCTTCCGATGTTAAAGGACATAGTTCCAATCTCCTAATAACCAATATTTTCAAGTTTCTATCGGCTGCTGGAAGCTATTATTTATTGAATGTATAAAAAAAGTGATAAAATTTTGTAATTAAGTGTATCTGATCTTTTTTACGAAAATAGTAAAGGCGTTGTTGGTTTCTTGTTTCGTCGAAATTTGTTTTCTTTTTTTTTGTTTTAGTTGTTTGGGTTAACTGTATCTTATTTATGATTTATTGTTTATAACCGCGCAAAGATACCAGCCAGAGACGGGCAGGTTCATTATCTTATAAAAAACAAGGGTTTTATCTATTGCTTCGTTCAGAGCAATAGCCTGATTTTCTTGGATCTCAAGGGGCTCAGTTTGAAAGATATCTATGAGAGAATTGTTTGATAGTTTACTGTTGGGGTGTAGCAACACTTTTCCATTCTGATTCACAATAAAAAACTGATCTATTTCGGTATATGTTTCTGAAGTTAATATACTGACTAATGGGCGGGTATTGATATCAACGCCAAAAACGCCAAGGAACTCAGTATCCTTTAAAACCGGAGTGGTGAGTGTTAGCACAAATTCCTCTGTACCGGCGTCTTGATAAGGGTCGGATAGCGTCGTTGTCATGGCGGTGCGTGTTTTTAAATACCATGGACGACGTCTGGGGTCGTATCCTTTGGGTAGCGCCAGTTCGGGAAACATCGTCATGTCCCCGTTGCTACTCCCAAAATAGCTAAAAAAGTAACTATCGTCCCAAGCGATGTTATTTAAAAAGGACCTAACGCTTTCTGGATCAGGGGCGGTGCTGATTGCGTGTTGAAAACTTTCAACAAGAAGCTGATGCTCTCTTACCCATTTTGAAATTTTCAAGCTCTTTGCATAACCTGCTTCTTTGATGTTCAAAGGTAGCTTGTGAAAAGCCTCCTCATTCGATGAGGCGCTAGATAAATATGTAAGCTGTACACAGACGAATACAAACGCTGTTAAAATTGATGTCTTAAATCTAGCTCTGAAAATCATTGGTTCTTTCTTTCGATTTTTCTGGATGCTACCCGATATTATCAAAATGACATAAAAATTCACCTATTACGAGAAATTGCGAGGTGTCTTTGTTTGGGGCTGTATTTATTGTTCTCTCTGCTGATTTTGAGAAAAGCTCAAGAGAATCAAATTATGAATATCTTTGTTCTGTCGTTATGTATTTTCCGCCATTTGAGGGAATACAGAACTTAGACGGTTGGGAAGGGGCACGCGTTCTGACGGGCCTGTTCAGTGGTCAGAATGTTTTTTATGTTTCCCCCCGCGTCACTGGTGAAGAATTTTTCCGGAGCAACAAGCCAGTATCCTCGCTCTGATGTTAGAGATTTATCATGGAGCGGAACAAGGGCGCCACCTTCAATCAAATCTTGAATTATCTGTGTCCAGCCCAGAACAATTCCTTGCCCTTGAAGTGCTTGGTGTATGGCCAGACCGTGATTTGTGACTGCGATACTATCCGAAGGTAACTTAACATCCGGGGCAAACTCTTTTTGCCAGTCCGACCAGTCAAACCACCTTCGCTCAGTATCTTCCAGATGAATAAGGGGAGCCGTCGTTAGTATTTTTTCAGGTGTATAGGGGGTCAACTGTTCTGCCAGAAATGGTGCTGTTACCGGAAGCACGTCTTCAGAGATCAGTTTTTCACATTCATATCCGGGCCAATTACCGGTTCCAAACAAAATAGCGCAATTGACTTGGTTCCAATTGATATCGCGTTCTTTGTCTATGGTTGTGATTTTTATCGACAGATTTTTTGTTTGTTCTCGACAGTCATGCAAGCGTGGAAGGGTCCAATAAGCGGCAATACCGGGGTACGTTGCGAGATTAAGCTTCTTTCTGTTACTCCTGTCGCGGAGATTACGACTAACTTCCGCAATTCTTCCCAAAGCCTGAGAAATTTCCAGATAATAGGTATCAGCTTCGCTGGTTGCGGTAATCAATGATCCTTTCTTGATAAAAAGTTTGATGCCAAGATCCTGCTCTAACAACCGGATTTGATGGCTGATTGCCGGTTGCCCAACATTCAGTGTTTCTGCTGCCCGCGTGTAACTGCGAAGACGATAGCAGGCTTCAAAAGCTCTCAAAGCTTTTAGAGGGGGCAAATCACGCATTTTATTATCAAAAAAATTGATGATGGTATGAATCTTATAAGCCTTCACAGGTCCAAGTGCATCTGTTTTCTTTCCGGCTAAGGCAACACGTTCTGAAATTTTTGAGCTTCGGGCTTTATATACTAGGAATTAAATATCATGACTTCTGTACCTGCGCTTTCGCCTGTACCAACGCTTTCTCCGGCAACACGTGTGCGGCGGACCCCCTTTTCAGACAGAGTAGAAGCCTGTGGGGTTACAGCCTATACGGTTTATAATCACATGTTGTTAGCGACAGTTTTTCGAAGTGTTGAAGAAGATTACAAACATCTTTGCCAAGCCGTACAGATTTGGGATGTAAGTTGTGAACGACAGGTCGAGATCAAGGGGCCTGATGCTGCCCGACTTACACAATTGATGACTTGTCGCGATTTATCGAAAGCAAAATATGGTCAGTGTTTTTATGCTCCACTTGTCGATGAAGACGGCGGAATGGTCAATGATCCAATTATTTTAAAATTGGACGAAGACAGGTTTTGGTTATCCATTGCTGATAGCGATGTGATGCTCTGGGCAAAAGGACTTGCCCGAGGCTACAATTTGGATGCGAAGGTTTTTGAAGCGGATGTATATCCCCTTGCTGTTCAAGGGCCTAAAGCTGAAGAGGTAATGGCTACGGTTTTTGGTGACAAGGTTCGCGACATCAGGTTTTTCCGCTTTGAAAAAATGGCATTTGAAGGCCATGAAATGGTGGTGGCACGTTCAGGCTGGTCAAAACAAGGTGGTTTTGAAATCTATCTGGACCGAAAAGAACTTGCGCTTGAGCTTTGGGATCAAATCTGGGCCGCAGGACAGGCATTCGATATTCGAGCAGGTTGCCCAAACGCTATCGAACGGGTGGAAGGCAGTCTTTTGTCTTATGGTAACGATATGACGATGGGAACATCCCCCTTTGACTGTGGGTTAGGGAAATATGTAAACCTTGAAGCAGATATTGATTTTGTTGCCAGAGACGCTTTGCAAAGAGAAATAGATCAAGGTTTGCAAAGGACGATATGCCATTTGTTGTTTTCCGAGAAACTTAACACAGGTGTTTTTGAAAACTGGTCCGTGTTCGATAAGGCAGAGCAACAAATTGGCAAGCTGACATCGGGTTGTGATTCTATCAGACATGGTGCTTTTCTTGCAATTGCAACGATTGCCAAGGAGTACTGGCAAAATAATGAAACGGTTTTCGTACAGACGCCCTTTGGTTCTCGTGAAGCTCGAATTGCTTCTTTTCCGATGGAATAGGGTTTGCCATTTCTCATAAGCCTTGTGAAAATTCTCTCTTTCAGTTGTTCACAGGGCACAGTACTCTTCGGTATTTGATTATGTCGCCGGATCTGGCTGTAAGTCCGGTGTACAAACTTACAAACTGGCCACTTTAGATTGGTAAGGAATAATTATGTTCAAAGCTCTTGTTGTTGATAGATCCGAAGAAGGTATTGTCAGTTCTGAGATTCGAGAGCTGGAGAATAGCCATCTTCCAGTTGACGGTAATGTAACTGTGGCGGTTGAATATTCCACTGTGAACTACAAAGATGGTCTTTGTATAACCGGTAATGGCGGCCTAGTGCGTAATTATCCTCATATTCCGGGAATCGATTTTGCCGGGACGGTCGAACAGTCTGATGATGCGCGTTATAAAGCTGGTGACAAGGTAGTCTTGACGGGATGGCGTGTTGGCGAAGCTTGGTGGGGTGGTTATGCCCAAAAAGCGCGGGTGAAGGCAGATTGGTTGGTTCCATTACCTAGTGGTTTAAGCACAAAACAGGCAATGGCAGTTGGAACGGCAGGATTTACGGCAATGTTGGCTGTTATGGCCCTTGAAGACCATGGTCTAAAACCTGATCAGGGGGAGGTTCTTGTTACAGGGGCCGCGGGCGGTGTTGGTTCTGTCGCAACCTCTATTTTGGCTAAGCTAGGCTATCGTGTTGCCGGGGTCACAGGGCGGCCTGATACTGCGGATTATCTTAAAGACCTTGGTGTAAGTCGAATTATTCCCCGGGAAGAATTGAACGAGACAGTAAAACGTCCCCTTGAGAGTGAAACCTGGTCCGGGTGTGTTGATGCCGTTGGTGGAGCAATGTTGGCGCGTGTTCTGGGACAGATGAAATATGGTGCTTCGGTCTCTGCCGTAGGTCTTGCTGGTGGGGCGGCATTACCCGCAACGGTTATTCCCTTTCTGCTCCGTGGTGTTAATCTTCTGGGGATTGATTCGGTTATGCAGCCTTTCGAAAATCGTCAAAGAGCCTGGCAACGTGTTGTTTCTGACCTGCCATTGGGGAAACTCGAGAAGATGATACAGCATGCTACCCTTGATGATTTGCCAAATCTTGGATCTGCGATCTTGAAAGGGGCCGTTCAGGGGCGCGTGGTTGTCGATGTTAATGGATAGGCCCGAAGCTCCTTCTTTTGATGACTTAACGCTTGATGATGCACCCGAAATTTACAACCTGATCGAGAGTCTTGCCTGGACGCATGTTGTCAAAGACCTTGAGATTATGCTTGAGGTCGGTGTTTTTCTGGGTGCTCGTGATGCCAAAGGTAATCTCGTCGCGACTGGTGCTCTTTTCCCCTATGGCAAGGACTTGGCGTCAATCGGTATGATCATGGTAAGCCCGGAAAGCCAGAAACAAGGCTATGGTCGGGCCGTAATGGATGCGCTGCATAATCATGAAATCGCACAGGGGCGCACGTTATGTCTTGTCGCCACTGAAGAGGGGGAGCCACTTTATAAGAAATGTGGATATGCTGTTGCTGGGCGAATTAGAAAATTTTTTGGATCTTCTGATCAGTTTCTAAAAGAGATCTTGGTATCTGAGCTTTCCACGGGGCTAAATGATACAAACCTACGAACGATGTTTGAATGTGATCTGGACAAGGTCATCGCTATGGATGCGCAGGCGATTGGTGCAAATCGACGCCGTCTTTTTGAAAAAAGGTACGCGCAGGCTGATTATGCCGTTGTTGCCGAAACCCAAAAAGGTGAGATCGTTGGATTCCTGATGGCCACGCCGCAACGGGGACAACATCATTTGGGGTCAATGGTTGCGCCTGATAGTAAAACTGCCTTGGCTATGATTAGGTATATGGCAGAACGGTCTGATAAAGAATTGCGCATTGATGTTCCAGAGCGACAAGAAGATCTACATAAGCAGCTTCCTTTATTGGGCTTTAAGCTGATCGCTAATCCACCCGCGATGATCCGTCACCAGAATGTTTTTCCTGGTTGTCGTGAACGATATTGGTCGTTAATGAGCCAAGCATACGCTTGAGAAAGCTGACCATAAGAATAATTCAAAAATCATAGACTGTGAAACGGTATGTTTGCACAGTCTATGATCTTATTAGGACTTCAGTATGTTTTTTCGGTTTGAACGTGACAGGTGGTGCCCGGGCTGGGGGTGGCGGCGCTGGTCGATCGTGGGATATTTCTGATAGCTCAACCCAATTCCCCGCTATAGCAAAGCTTGTTTGGTATAGAAGGGGATCATCGACAGGTAGAGGAGCAAGGGTTACCGAAGCCAATGAGCAAGCAGGACAGGAAATATCCAGCGTACTTTCAATTGGTTCGCCATCATCTCCAGAGTTTAATGAAAGAACTCTGAGCCCGGTTGGTGTACAGATAACAAAAACATCTTCTGAATTGATATCCGGATTTTGTGGCGGGTTAGCCCAACTCTGTTCCAGCGGAATAAGGATTTGCAAGCATAGAGATACAATTGCCGTGAACGCAAAAAATGCACGACGAGACAAAAAGCGGGGTGAGAGGCCGCTCTTTTTTTGTGTCGCTCTTTTAACGTTTCTTTTCACGTGATGCTCTATGCTTTTCGTGTCGTTGTTACGATTGAAAATGATAAAGAAAAGACCTTCCAATCATTTTCACGTAAGATTTTACTCAACATCGCGTAACAAACATTGATATTGATCAAATGTGCGAACATCTTCTGGTATTATGGGGATGTTTCTGCGTAAAACGATTGCCCTAACTGTCCGTAAGCCTATTTCGCGAGTAAATTTGTTGGAAAAGAATACTAAGTCGGTGCTTTGCATTGGCGCGGCCCACTGGGATGTGCGCTCTGAATGTCACACAACCGTTCGACAGGGGACGTCAAACCCGGTCACTGTTTCACGTTACCCCGGTGGGGTTGCGCATAATGTCGCGATGAACCTCAACAGACTTGGTGTAAAGGCCGGATTGCTGAGTTATTGGGGTCAGGATGTGGCCGGCGATGCCTTGGAGCAGCAGTTTGTTGCGCAAGGTCTTGATATCCTGACCTTACCCAGATCGGAAACCTTTTCGACAGCAACCTATACTGCTGTTTTACAGCCCGGCGGCGAATTGGCTTTTGGTCTGGCTGATATGGAAATCTATGACCATGTCAGTCCAGCGATGTTTGCCGGACTAGAGGAGCGTTTGGCTTCCTATCCGATCTGGTTCATCGACACGAACATGCCTGTTTCTGTTTTAGAGGCTCTTTCCCGTCAATGTGGTTCTGACCCGTTTCTGGCGGCTGATGCTGTTTCTGTTGCAAAGGCGTCCAAGCTTAATTCTATTCTGAAGTATTTGGATATTCTGTTCTGTAATGTGGATGAAGCAAGTGAGTTGGTCGGACAAACGATTGTTTCAGAAGAGGACATTGTTAAAGCGGGTTTTGCACTTGTGAACAAAGGGGCAAAAGCCGTTGTGATCTCGGCGGGAATGAAAGGTGCTTATATATTCGAAGCTGAAGACTTTAAGCATTTTCCGGCGATTGAGGTCGAAATTACGGATGTGACAGGGGCGGGTGATTCGTTGATCGCCGGTACCCTTAGCGGCATCGCCGAAGGATATAAGCCGGATGTTGCCCTGAAACGGGGCATTAATGCGGCAAGTATTACCGTAAAAGATCAGGGCGCGACATCTGAGAACTTGCGGGATCTTTCTTTGGGCGTTATTGGCTCTTGAACTCTTAAAAATAAACTATTGGTAAAAGCATGAATCTTAAACTGGAAAAACACCTGAATATTGCCCCTGAAGTAGCGAAGGCGCTGGCCGAGGGAAAAGCTGTCGTCGCCTTGGAATCTACGATTATTGCGCACGGTATGCCCTATCCAAAGAATGTGGAAACAGCCCGCGAAGTTGAAGATCTTATTCGTGCTCAGGGCGCGGTTCCGGCAACAATTGCAGTACTGGACGGTGTTATCCGTATTGGCCTGGACGAAGCCGCGTTGGAAAAGCTGGGTAAGGCGGACAATGTTGCGAAACTATCCCGCCGGGATCTGCCCTTGATCGTTGCCCAAAAGGGCGATGGCGCTACGACTGTTGCGGCGACAATGATTTGTGCGGCCATGGCTGGTATTTCTGTTTTTGCCACAGGTGGCATTGGCGGCGTTCATCGCGGCGCAGAAAATGACTTTGATATCTCTGCTGATTTGGAAGAGTTGGCAAAGACGCCTGTCGCGGTTGTTTGTGCCGGTGCAAAATCCATTCTGGACTTGCCAAAGACACTCGAATTTCTGGAAACCAGAGGGGTTCCCGTTGTTGGTTATCAAACGGACAAATTCCCTGCTTTCTATTGTCGTGATTCCGGTTTGGATGCTCCCTTAACGGCAGATACGGCCACTGAAATTGCCGGTATGCTGGCAGTGCAACAGGATCTTGGGTATCAGGGCGGTGCTGTGATTGCGAACCCAATTCCTGAAAGCCATGCCATGGATAGAGCAGAAATGGATGGTGTCATTGCATCTGCACTGGGCAGCGCGACCAAGGACGGTATTTTTGGGAAGGCAATTACCCCCTATCTTCTCGGTAAGATCGTTGAACTGACCAAGGGGCGTAGCCTGGAATCCAATATCGCACTGGTGAAAAATAATGCCGTTTTGGCGGCAAATATTGCGAAGGATTTGAGTACGTTAGGTTAATTGGTTTCGCGTAAAAAGAATAGCGCCATGTGTCTTAATTGATGTGTGGCGTTATTTTTTTATTGAATTTTGAACAGTGTTCATTATTTTGTATTTGTAGCTTAAATCAGACAGGCAAGGCTTTTACCAATGGCGCGACGTGTTGATCATAGTCCGGATGAATTGAGAGTGATGATACTTGATGCGGCTGAAGAACTGGTCGTAGCTGGCGGCGTATCAGAGCTTTCGGCCCGAAAGGTGGCACAAAAAATCGGCTATGCGCCCGGGACGATTTATAACGTATATGCCAATATTGATGCACTTGTTCTGACATTGAATGGCAGGACGCTGGAACGGTTACATGATCATCTATCCAAAACCCGTTTGGATGCTGTAACGGAGATTGGCGCTGTTAAACGAAACCTGGAAAAACTGCTGATCGATTATTTGAGCTTTATTGACGACAATAAAAGCCTGTGGCGTTTGCTTTTTGATCATGTACCTGCGGAAGATGAAAATTTACCTGAATGGTATGACCAACGTGTTTCCACGTTGTTGAGCGTAATTGATCAAGCCTTGGTGCCTGTCTTGCCGGGAATTGATCCTATAGAGTTACGGCGGCTTTCGGCAACGCTTTGGGCGAGCTTGCATGGGATTATCTCTCTCGCCGATAAAAAGAAGTTGAATGTTGTCATAAACCAGTCTTCGCACGAGGTTTGCAGTTTGTTGATCACAACATTCCTAAGCGGACTAAAAGATCATGCGATTTTCGCGGGGGCGTCGCATGATTGACAACATCGAAAAATATTTGCGCCAGGGAATGGAATTCGCGACAGAGAATTTGCGGACAGCTAGCGGTGCGCCCCTTAATATTCAAATGCCAACTTTGGGGGGGAAGCAGTTCTGGCGTGATGAATTCATCTATGCCAGTTGGCGCATACAGTTCAATCTCTATAGCGGACATTTTCGACTACTTGATCCCGATGACAAACGTCAGGCATGGGGCAGCTTCGAAGACTGTTTTGCTGTTTTTGAGCACTATAAGGTTCAAAAACAGATTACACCTCCTCTTCATCCGGAAACAGATGGTATACATTTGCTGGTGATGGTTCACGGTATAACCCGTTCAGGTGATACTTTTCAGAAAATGAAACGTGTCTTTGCGGATGAAGGCTTTGAAGTCGCAGCCATCACCTATCCCTCGACCAGAGCGTTTATTCATGAACATGCCGATCAATTGGCGCGTATTTTATCGCGTCGAAATGACATTAAAATGGTCTCGTTTATTACCCATTCGATGGGGGGACTGGTTGTCAGGCAGCTTCTGGCAAATCTGACATCCTGGAAAGCCCGGATTAACATTGGTCGCCTGTTGATGGTTGCCCCGCCCAATCAGGGATCGGCGATCGCTGAATGGGTCAAACAACTCGCTTTGTATAAACTCATCTATGGAAAATCGGGGCAGGAACTTGTGCCTGATTTTGTCCGAAAAATACCAATGCCTGAATGCGAAACTGCGATTATTGCCGGGGGTAAATCAGATGGCGAAGGCTATAACCCTTTTCTGCCCGGTGATGACGATGGAGTGGTGTCGGTTGCAGAGGCTCGCTTGTTGGGGTGTGATCAGGTACTGGTGTTACCTGGATTGCACTCGTCATTGTGTAACAAAGACACTGTTGTTGATGCCACACTTAACTATTTTAGATCAGGAAGGCTGTTTGCTGATAACGGGGAAGGAATTAAGGGATGATGGAGAGAAGAGACTTTGTTCTGGGTCTAAGTTTTCTTCTTTCTTTGTTAGGTACGTTTTTCCTGCCCAAACTGCCACAGGATCAGCTCTACCATTTGTTTGCTGATACACGCAGTTGTTTGGGAGTTGCAAATTTTGGCGACGTTGTGTCGAACTTCGGATTTTTGATCGTTGGTGCCCTCGGTCTATTCCACCTAAAAAACCTTTATAAAGCGAGAAAATTTCAAAGCCTTGGTGAGGTTTCGCCTTTCATTATCTTTTTTCTGTCGGTTGCCTTTGTTGCGCCCGGCTCTGCCTATTATCACGAAAACCCGGATAATGATCGCCTCTTTTGGGATCGCTTGCCGATGACAGTGGCTTTCACATCTCTATTTGGGGCAATCCTGATTGATAGAGTGACTATATTTTCGGCGCGAAAATTAGCCGGAAAGCTCATGACACTACTCATTTTTCTGGGGCTGGCATCATTGGTTTACTGGCAGCAGACAGAAAGCATCGGAAATGGTGATCTCCGGCCTTATATCCTTGTCCAGTTCTACCCGTTAATCGCGCTTCCTCTGGTATGCTGGATGTATCCTGTCGCAAGGCATACGCCTGCGAAATACCTTGTCTGGATGTATGTATGGTACGCCTTGGCAAAGACTTTGGAGTACTTTGATGCAGGGGGTTATGACTTGCTGGATAACCTAATCAGTGGTCACAGTTTGAAGCACATGGCTGCTGCAATGGCCGTTTATATGGTTGTTCTGATGTTGAATGATAAGCGAAACAAAGTACTGAAATGAAAAAGGAGCTATAAAAGCTCCTTTTTCATTTAATGGATCTCGGGGGTCTTAAATACCGCCTATACAGAGGTACTTGATCTCCAGAAAATCTTCCATGCCATATTTAGAGCCTTCGCGGCCCACGCCGCTTTCCTTGACGCCGCCAAAGGGGGCAACTTCGTTTGAAATGATGCCTTCGTTAATGCCGACAATACCATATTCAAGTGCGCGAGATACACGCCATACCCGCCCGATATCCCGACTGTAAAAATATGCGGCGAGACCAAAGGGTGTGTCGTTTGCCATCTGCACGGCTTCCTCTTCGGTCTTGAACTTATAGAGCGGGGCCACAGGTCCGAAGATTTCTTCGCTGAAAATGCGCATGTCATCGGTCACGCCAGTAATCACTGTCGGTTCAAAGAAGGTTCCGCCGAGATCATGCGGGTTTCCACCGATTTCAGTTTTGGCACCTTTGCTGACGGCATCTTTAATAAGCTCACTGACTTTGGCAGAAGCTGCTGCATTAATAAGTGGTCCCTGTTGGGCACCGTCTTCAGTACCGGGGGCAACCTTTAGTGCCGCGGTTTTTTCGACAAGCTTTTTCGCAAAGGCATCATAAATCCCTTCTTGAACCAGTATCCGGTTAGAGCAAACACACGTCTGCCCTGCATTGCGAAACTTGCTCATCATCGCACCTTCGACAGCAGCATCCAGATCCGCGTCATCGAAAACAATAAAGGGTGCGTTGCCGCCGAGTTCCATAGAGGTCTTTTTGACCGTATCGGCACACTGTTTCATAAGAAGTTTGCCGACAGGTGTCGAACCGGTAAAGGTGAGCTTTCTGACGGCTTTGCTTTCTGTTAATGCCTTGCCGATTTGCTGTGGAATACCGGAGACGATGTTCATAACGCCTTTGGGAATACCTGCGCGCTCGGCAAGTTCTGCCAAGGCGAAAGCACTTAACGGTGTGTCCTCGGCCGGTTTGATCACGACGGTACAGCCTGCGGCAATCGCCGGGGCACATTTGCGGGTGATCATGGCAATGGGGAAGTTCCAAGGGGTAATGGCGGCGACAACACCGATGGGCTCTTTTGTGACAACAAGTCGTCTGCCGGGCAGGTGTTCCGGGATGGTGTCGCCATAAATACGTTTACACTCTTCGGCAAACCATTCGACGAAGCTTGCGCCATAGGCCACCTCACCCATTGCTTCTGCTAACGGCTTTCCCTGTTCAAGGGTCATCAATAATGCAAGGTCGCTCTGGTTTTCCATGATTAGTTCAAACCATTTGCGCATAATCTGCGCCCGTTCTTTGGCCGTTTTGTCTTTCCAGGGACCAAAGGCGTCTTCAGCAGCTTGGATGGCGCGAAGGGTTTCTGTTTCTCCCATCTTGGGGACCGATGCCAGAACATCACCGTTTGCCGGGTTGGTCACAGCAAAGGTTTCACCGCTGTCAGCATCAGCCCATGCGCCATTGATGTAGCATTTATCACGTAACAAAGAAGGGTCTTTAAGTTCCATAATGGCCTCTAGGATTGAAGGGGAGGATAGATAAGCAAAAAAGCATCATAACCACAGGCATTATGACAGGACAACGGCCCAGAGCGAAATTATGTTTAGGGCCACAGTTCGGGATGCCCCGTTTGGGAGGGCAGCTGAGTGTATCGTCAGTTTAATGGTCAGTTATATTCCTTGCGGATGCGTGATTTTACTCTGTTATTATAGGTGGCTTGTTAGTTCCTACTGCCTTCGCATAGGTGGTCTTCGATTAGGGAATTGCTCTTGCCCTTTGCTTTTTGCTTCTTCTGGGGTATATCGGGGTGCGCGATTTAAATCGAAACTGGAGCCATCCGCGCAATGTCGGGCTCCCCGGTCGCAGCCTACCCGGTAGAAAAACAAGGATTGGAACGAATGAAAACACTCGTCATCTGTTCAGGTGGCTTGGACTCGGTCACGCTTGCGCACAAGGTTGCTGCGGAGGCCGAGTTGACGCGCCTGATTTCTTTCGACTACGGTCAACGTCACAAGAAAGAACTGGATTATGCCCGCCGCTGTGCAGAACGTCTTGGGGTTCCGCACAATATTATCGATATTGCCAATGTAGGCGCTTTGCTGTCCGGCTCTGCCCTTACTGACGATGTCGATGTGCCGGACGGGCATTATGAAGAAGAAACCATGAAGGTTACGGTTGTCCCGAACCGCAATGCCATCATGTTGGCAATTGCTTTTGGTGCCGCGGCTGCCGAAAAGGCAGATGCTGTCGCTGCTGCTGTACATGGTGGAGACCACTTTATCTATCCGGACTGTCGCCCGACCTTTATTGATTCCTTCGAAGAAATGCAGCGTCATGCGCTGGATGGTTACGCGTCAGTCAAGCTCTATACGCCCTTTGTACATCTTCCCAAAAGTGACATTGCGGCCGAAGGCAGTCGCCTGAAGGTGCCTTTTGAGGAAACGTGGTCTTGTTATAAAGGCTATGAACATCACTGTGGGCGCTGCGGCACCTGCGTAGAGCGTCGCGAAGCCTTTCATGTTGCTAAGGTGGAAGACCCGACAATCTATCAAGACCCTGACTATTGGCTTGAGGCCGTTGAGAAGGCCAAGGGAGTTTGATGGATGTACCGCATATCAAAGCAATTTACTTTTTCTGCGTCGCATCAGTTGATGGGAGTTCCCGAAGGACATCCCTGTTCACGGTTGCACGGTCATAACTACATTGTTGAGATCGAACTCTCTGGTGAAGATTTGAATTCAGCTGGTTTTGTTCGAGATTATCTCGAGCTGAGCGAGTTGAAACAATACATCGATGATGTTCTGGATCACCGTCACCTTAATGAAGTCCTGGGGGATGATAATGTTACAGCAGAACGGCTGTCCAAGCATCTGTTCGACTGGGCATTTGAACGCTGGCCAGAGGTTACAGCCCTGCGGGTGAGTGAAACGCCCAAAACCTGGGCCGAGTACAGACCATGATTACCGGCACATCAAATGACAACACATCGGGCATGAAAATGTTTGCCGATGCACCGCCGAACGCGCGCACTATAAAGGTGAGTGAAATCTTTGGCCCGACCATACAGGGGGAAGGGGCTTTAACGGGCCTGCCAACTGTTTTTGTGCGTATGGGCGGGTGTGATTACCGGTGTAGTTGGTGCGATACGCTCTATGCGGTGGATTCAAGCTTTCGGGATCAGTGGAAGCCCATGTCTCCGGCTGCGATTATGTCCGAAGTTGCCTCGCTTTCCGGTGGCAAGCCATTGCTTGTGTCTCTGTCCGGGGGGAATCCGGCCATTCAACCGCTTGGTGCCTTGATTGATCTGGGGCATGAACAGGGCTATCGCTTTGCTTTGGAAACACAGGGCAGTGTGGTCAAAGACTGGTTTTCAAAGCTGGACAATCTGACATTAAGCCCCAAACCGCCGTCGTCGGACATGGAAACTGATTGGGATTTATTGGCGAACTGTGTGGCTACTGCTGGATCTGATACAGAAACCATTATGAAGGTGGTTGTTTTTGATGATCGCGACTATGCCTATGCAAAAGAAGTGCATCGACGGTTCCCGGGGTTAAGAATGTATCTGCAACCCGGAAATCATACGCCGGGTACAGTGGAAGAAACGGAACCCACGATTGATATGTCGGGTGTTATGGACCGAATGCGATGGCTTATCGACAAAGTGGTTGATGACGAATGGTACGACGCGACGGTTTTACCGCAATTGCATGTTTTAATATGGGGCAATGAACGCGGTGTTTAGACCGGCAGAGGCCCTTTTAATATTATGATTTTGGCTGCCCATAACCAAAAACGGTGGCTGCTTTTGAGCATTGGAGCTTAGAAAGAAATGACAGAAGAAAGCATCTATTCAAATCTGACCCAACTTGGCGGCGATAGCAAATTACCGGATAGCCCTGAAGAAGCTGTGATGGAACGTGTTGCCAATCCACAAAAGGGATCTGGCTATGTTGTACGTTTTACAGCGCCGGAATTCACATCTCTTTGCCCTATAACAGGGCAACCGGACTTTGCGCATCTGATGATCGACTACGTACCGGGTGATTGGCTCGTCGAAAGTAAATCGCTCAAGCTGTTTTTGGGGTCTTTCCGGAACCACGGCGCTTTCCACGAAGATTGCACTGTTTCTATCGGGAAACGTATCGAAGAGCTTTTGGAACCAAAGTGGCTGCGGATCGGCGGTTATTGGTATCCACGTGGCGGTATTCCGATTGATGTTTTCTACCAGTCAGGCCCGGCGCCAGAAGGTATCTGGATTCCGGATCAGGGAGTTCCGCCATACCGTGGTCGTGGATAGACAGGGATCAATAATCCGTATCTATAGGCTCTGTACTCTTTGTACAGGGCCTTATTTACAATGATATTGTTTCGTTACTCTTGAGTCAGGGCCGAAAACAGTGGCGAACTACTCCACTCGCTATAAGGCCAGGTTTTTGACGTACAAAATTGAGATGACTGATCTGGTAAGAGCGAGTGATCGATAATGTGTTCGCGACAGCAGAGCAGCATGTTAATTTTTTCTCCATCCGTGGAAAGTGGCCATATACAACATATGAATGGCTGTTTTTTTTCATCGGTTTCAAAAAAGCTGGTATAGGCCAAAGGCTCTTTGGTTTTTAATACTTCTCGGTAGGCGACAAGCATTTTCCGCAAAGACCCGACCTCGGGAAACTCTTCCAGATTGCGGTTGGTAAAGGAACTGCCAATGCGTTCTTGAATGTTACTGCCCAACAAACGAATTTTATAAATAGGGTTATCGGCGTTGTCTGGTTGATCAACGTCGATTAGAGAAACATCACCAAGGGCGTAATGGAAATCAACGGGGTCTAGATCTTCTCTGGAAGGAAAGGGCCGGTGTTTTTTCTTCTGACTCCAATAGCTATGAAGCTTCTTTAAATTTGCTATCAATACTGTGTCCTATTAGTTGGCTCAATTTCCTGCCGCGCCTAGATTTGTTCATTTTTTAATAGTTGGTGACAGTATTTCTATAATTTATCGTAAACGGAAGCATAAAATTTCAATTAACACTCTTTTTTTGTATGTAAAAATATTCAGATGCAAAGGGTGGTGCTTTTTGTGATATGACTCAAGCCAGTACAGCAAGTTGCTTCTGTGTGCCAAGCCCTTCTATACCCAGCTCCATTGTCATGCCCGGTTTAAGGAAAAGTGGATCTGGTTTTATGCCCATGCCCACACCGGATGGTGTTCCCGTTAAAATTACATCACCGGGTAAAAGTGTCATGAAATGACTGAGATGTGCGATTGTCTCCGGGATACGATGGACAAGGTTGCTTGTCGAGCTGTCTTGATAACGTTTGCCATCAACTTCCAGCCAAATCGAGAGCTGATGCGGATCTTTAATTTCATCTTGGGAGACCAACCATGGACCAAGAGGACAAAAGGTGTCATGGCTTTTGCCCTTTACCCATTGTCCAGACCGATGCATTTGAAAATCACGCTCTGATACATCGTTGGCAAGGCAGTAACCCGCTACATAGTCCATTGCCTGATCAATTTCGATGTATTTGGCTTTTTTTCCGATGACGACGCCTAGCTCGACTTCCCAGTCCGTTTTTTCTGATCCCCTTGGGATTTCAACATCATCATAGGGGCCGGAAATTGAGGATGTCGCCTTCATAAAGATACGCGGTTCCGGGGTTGGTTTTGCCCCGACTTCCTTGGCGTGGTCGTGATAATTCAGGCCGATACAGATGACTTTTCCCACATTTGTTATACAAGGGCCTATTCTTGGTGTGCCCTCGACCAATGGTAATGTCACAGGGTCCAGTTCCTGTATCTTTGCAAGGGTTTGGGAATTAAGGTTTTTACCATTGATGTCGTCAATGATCCCGGAAAGATCACGGATTTGCCCTTGATGGTCCAATAATCCGGGTTTTTCCTGATCAATAGGGCCGTATCGCAGTAATTTCATGATCTCTTGCTTCCCTGTTTTCGTTTGTTTGTGATCAACAATAGCGTCAGAAATTTGAAGAGACGACAGGAAAGTTGGGAAAAGATTTGTGACCATTAGGCACAAGGGCGTTTTACAGGGGGCATTGGTTGTGCAGAGATGACCCGGTGCGTAATCATCTCTGCGACAAACGTGTTTTAGAAGTCGATAACGACATCCCCTAACGGATTGGAACAGCAGGCCAGAACATAACCATCGTCGATCTGTTCCTGGGTAATGCCACCGTTATGGACCATGTGGACCTCGCCGGAAATCTTTTTAACCTTACAGGTTCCACAAACACCAAACTGACAGGCACTTGGAATATGAAGACCTGTTTTCTTGGCAGCGGCCAGAATTGTGTCTGATTCCTGAACGCGAGTATCTTTTTTGGACTTTGTGAAGGTTACAGAGGATTTGGCATCGTCATCAATGATAACGTCATCATGATCTGGACGATCTTCTTCTTCGATGATCGGCGCGTCAAAACTTTCTTCATGGTATTGGTCCATGTTAAAGCCCGCGGCATTCAGAATATCTCGCACGGCCTGCATAAAGGGGGCAGGCCCACAACAGAAGATTTCCCGATCCTGATAATCCGGTGAAATCAGTTCCAGCATCAATTGATTGAGGCGGCCGGTATAGCCAGTCCAGGCACCGTATGGATCGGGTTCTTCACAGGCGAAGGCAACCTTAATGTCGCTGACACGTGCGCTCATGCTTTCCAGTTCTCGGCGGGCGATAATGTCCGAAGGTGTGCGCGCGCAGTGAATGAAATGCACATCTGTGTGGATACCATAATCAAAAAGCCAGCGCGTCATGGAAAGTGTCGGTGTAATGCCTGCCCCGCCTGAAATGAAGAGATATTTATCTGCCATGTGGTTGTGCAGAGTAAAGAGACCTGCGGGGCCATGAGCCTTGATTTTATCCCCCTCTTTCAGGTTTTCGTGTAACCAGCGAGATGCGTAACCATCTTTGTTTGCCTTAACGGTGATGGAAATAGACAAGGGGCGGGATGGACTGGAAGACAGGGTGTAGGTTCGTAGAACGGGTTTGCCGTCAATTTCCAGTTCAATGGTAATGAACTGTCCGGGTAGGTAACGGAACCAGCTGTTGTCTGTGGTTTGAAAGCAAAAAGTTTTGACGTCATGTGTATCCTGAAGGATCATCACGCACTCTAACATCTGCGAGTGGCTATCCCACGGCGTTGTTGTGTTCAAATCTCTGATAGCCTGCTTAACAGCTAGTTCAGCCATTGTAGAGTTCCCCAATTAGTCGCCCTTTTGGGCTTTTTGATTATTGAGGACGCAGCTTTGCGCCCTCTTAGATTTACTGTGTTGATAGAAATATTTATTCGCCAGCAGCGAGTTGAATTTTGGCCGGGTCAAACAGTTTTCCGAGCATATGGGCGCTATACCAGTTAATGAAGTTGATAACGCCAAACTCGGCACCTTCAGCATAAGGACCGGGCTGGTATGCTTTCGAATTAATACCCAGTTGATTGTTTTCCGCCAGCTCTCTGTCCTGATGATTTGTGGCGTTCCAGACCTTGACCATTTTTTCCAGATCATAATCGACGCCTTCTACGGCACCTTCGTGGACAATCCATTTGGTTGTCACCAATGTCTCTTGCGGACCAACGGGCATCACGCGAAAGACAATGGAATGATCCCCCATGAAATGGTTCCAGGTATTGGGCAGGTGCAATAACCGCATTGACCCCATATCAGGGTCGGTAAGATCCCCCATCAGCTTCTGACAGGCGACGCTTCCATCCATGGTCATGGAATGAATGCCCTCAGCCAACGGCATGCGCACAGCGCGGAATTCCAGATTGTGCGGGGTACTTTCATGGGCGATGCCCAGGGCATCCCAGTCACTTGCTTTTTTCGCGACCAGTGCTTTGAACTCGGGGGTGGCGCGGGGATCATCTGTATTGTCGAATTCGAGCAGTGAATTCAGAAGCTCGGGGTGTGAGCCATTGCAGTGATAACATTCGCGATTGTTTTCGATCACCAGCTTCCAGTTAGCCTTTTCACTGATTGTGATCTCATGGGCTACTTTTGCCCTGTCCAATGCATGTGGCTTCAAGAAAGGCTCAACCGCTTCTTTAAAGGGGGCAAATGCCGGGGGATTTTCGTCAAGGCAGACAAAGATCATACCGCCAGCAATGCCAATGTTCGCTTTTCTCAAGGGGAAATCGGCAGGATTGAAACCTTCGCCCATGTTACCGGCAAAAAGCAGGTTGCCATCTAGATTGTAGGTCCATTGGTGATAGGGACAAACCAGTTTTGCAGTGTGTCCCTTTTCTTCCAGGCAGACTTTGGAACCCCGATGGCGACAGGTGTTATAGATTGCGTGGATTTCGCTGTTGTCGTCTCTGACAATCACCAGGGGATCATCACCAATTGACAGGGTAAAGAAGTTTCCCGGCTTGGGGATGTCGCAAACCAGACCGGCAAAAATCCATGATTTCCCGAAGACGTGTTCCATATCGAGCTTGAAGAAATCCGGATCGTTATAGAATTCTCGCGGTAGGCTGTAGTTCTGTTTTTTACTGCGAAGCAGGTCAAACATTGTGTCGTGGGCTGATACAGTCATCTCTCGGTCCTATCCAGCAACAAGCGTTTCTCAGATATTGTTCTCTGAGTGGTAAATTCTGACGAGCGACGGGGATAAGGAACAGCAGTGTCTTTGGCACGCTTCTATGCTGTGCAAAGATCAACAGGTCGTTCCAATCGCCCACCGCGACTACTAGACTTGCCTCAGGCTGGTTTCCGGGCTCGAGAGGGCCATAAATTATGGCAGAGATCACATCCTTCCCAGAGTTAATCCAGTGGATACCGTGTGGTCTCTATTCCTCTCCTACCGTTGCGGGGGCAGCGTCGGGTTTGCGCTGTGGGACGTGAATTTGCGCGGACCGACTTCCCAATTATTTTCATGAAATCAAACCTTTAATTCCATGAAACACCTGTAGGAGTTGTCATTATTAAATTTATTTCTATAGCTAATTTTATGAAAGCATGTCGCGTGGTCGCCTTGAAAAACGACAACGAGACCGACGTTTGCGACACTGTCAATTATGCTTGTCGAAATAGGTCGTTACTATGGTAAAAGATGTCGTGAATATTTGAAAATCATGGAATTTTTTTTATGAATTCTCGACATGTTTCTATTACGGATGAACTTCAGGAGTATCTCATACGCTTCGGAGGGCGCGAAGATCCGCTTTTGGCTCGATTGCGAGAAGAAACGCTGCAAATGAGATTCGGCCATATGCAGGTGTGTCCGGAACAGGGACAGTTTCTGTTCTTTCTGGTCAAGATGCTCAAGGCAAGGTCAGTTTTGGAAATTGGCGTGTTTACCGGCTACAGCAGTTTGTGTATGGCCAGGGCATTACCTGATGATGGTGTGCTGCTGGGGTTGGATAATCAAAAGAAGTTCACCGATATTGCCGAGACCTTTTGGCTGGAGGCCGGTGTCGAGGATAAAATAGAACTCCGTCTGTGTGATGCCTTGGCAGAGGTTGCCAGACTGCAGGACAAGGGACTTGAATTTGATCTGATTTTTCTTGATGCGGATAAAGAGCGTTATCCTGAATATTACGAAGCTTGTCTGAAAATTCTAATGCCGGATGGCTTGCTGGTGATTGATAATGTTCTTTGGTATGGAAACGTCGCCAAGCCGTCTGTGAGCGAACCGATTACTGATGCCATTCGCCGATTGAATCAAACCATTGTCAAAGACGAACGGGTGGAAATGGTGACACTTCCCTTTTCAGACGGCATGACGCTGGTTCGGAAAAAGCACAGTTGAGCGTGAAAAGGCAGCAAGTACCAGGCAGTTCTATATAGGGATCAGGTCTAAATAGGGATCAGGTGTTCACGTTGATAAATCTTTGAGGGCCAGCACAATTCTGGAAAAGGCCTGTGCGGCTCTTGGGCTGCTGTTACGGGCGCGAAGCCAGCCATGCATCAAACCGGGTTCAACAAGGGATTTTACCTGAACATCGGCCGCTTTTAGTTTGTCCGCGTAATCAGGGCCGTCATCAGCCAGAGGATCAAGCTCTGCCGCAGTGATGAAGGTGGCTGGAAGCTTTGAAAAATCGTCAGCTTGTGCCGGGAAAACTTTAAAATCCTGCCTGTTTTCTTCGGTGGCTTGATGTCCGAGATAATAGTCGATGAAGTTATCCAAATCGGGCGTACTGAATAGAGGTGCCTGTGCCTGTGTGGTCCGAGAGGGGAGGTCTTCACTTGTCAGGGCAGGATAGATTAATAACTGACCCTTGAGTGACGGGGCGTTAAAGCCCAGCAGGTTTATGTCCCGTGCAATAAGGGCAACGCTTGCGGCCAATGAAGCGCCAGCTGAATCGCCACCAATGACTAAACGTTCACTGTCGGCCCCGAAGATATCCGGGTTTTCTGTAATGGCCTGATAAACGGCCCAACAATCATCCAAGGCGGCGGGATACACGTGTTCGGGTGCTAAACGGTAATCGACAGCGATGACCTGTACCTTTGCCTGACTGGCAAGGTCAGCCGTAATGGCATCATGACTGTCCAGATCACCCAAAACCCAGCCACCGCCATGAAAATACAAGAGAGTTGGCAGTTTAATTAATGTGTTTTGGGGGATATCACCGATCGTTTCTGTCGACGTTGCCTCGACAGGACGATAAACCCGGATCGGTATGTCACCTTCCGGGCCTTCGACGGCACCTTCCAGAACCTTGATATCCTTGGGGTGAGGGGTGTTGTAATGCTGACACATCAGGTTATAGCTGGCTCTGATATCGTTCAGATCACTTGTTCCCGGTGTGGAAAAGCTTTCTGATACAGAGACAAATTCCTGAAGTTCTTTATCCAGCCCCTCACTCATAGATATACCCTTTAAAAATGAAGTGCTTTATAGAATACAGTGTTTTGCAAAATCAGTAGCTTCATTGGCTGACCAATCGCCTTTGGGTTTTTCTTTCAATGCATCACACCATTCCTGACTGCCAACTTCTGGTGAGCAGGCACTGAGGCCAGTAATGAAAAGAGCTGCAAGTACAAGTTTGAAATAGGTCATAAATTTCCCCTGAATTGGATCGGTAACTGAAAAAGAATTAAACTGCGTGCATGATAAATCAGAAAAGAGTTCGATGCTACCACGTGTTTATACGTAAGCTGAAAAGAGTGTTTTTTTACAGTATGGTATGTTGACGAATAGGTATTAGAGATCGAGTGTTAGTATAGGTGTTTTTGCTCTGGAACAACAAACCATGATCTGTTGATTCTTCTCTTTTTCTGCTTCGGTTAAAATCATGTCCCTGTGGTCAGCCTCTCCGTCAATAAGGCCTGTTTCACATGTGCCACAGATTCCTTCGCAACAGGCATGATCGATAAAGATGCCATTTTCTTCCAGAACGCTCAGTATGCTTTTATCTGCTGGTATTTGTAAAACACGCCCCGTACTTTGGATAACGACATCGAAACTGCCATCATCTTTTCGCGAGCCAGTGTCTTCGCCAGCAGAGAAATGTTCAAACCGAACACTTTCTTCTGGCCAGGAAACGGTCGCTGATTTAACGGCATCCATCAACCCCGTCGGGCCACAGCAATATATCTGTACGTTTGGTTCAGGGCGCCCGAAGAGAGCCAGGGTGTTGAGAGGTCCGTGAACATCATCATAAGACAGCACCACATGCTTTGAGAGTTCAGTTGATCTCAGTTCTTCGATGAAAGCGGCCCGCTGTTCATTACGACAGGCGTAATAGAGCTGAAAGGGTTTGCCGATAGCTTTTAATCGACGGGCCATAGACATAATAGGTGTAATGCCAATTCCCCCCGCAATCAGTTTATAGCGTTGGGCTGTCTCATCCAGCTCGAAGTTATTTCTAGGGGAGGAAATTTCGATTTCGTCACCAACCTTGAATTGATCGTGGATAAGACGTGATCCGCCACGGCCTTGTTCTTCTTTTTGGATACCAACTACATATCTGTTTCTCTCATCGGCAGAATTGGACAGGGAATATTGCCTGATCAGATCATTGCTTAGAAAGAAGTCAATATGAGCCCCGGGGGTAAAAGAGGGAAGTGGGGTGCCGTCAGGACTAACAAGTTCATAGGTCTTGATATTGAGGGCTTGATCCTTGATTGCATTAATAAGAACCTTGATCCTCTGTGACATGATCTTATCTGCTCCCGAAATATTATCTCTTTGCCTTATTAGGTGTGCCTTGATGAAACAAAGTACAATATGCGGCATCAGTTTGCCACAAAGTGTTCTCGATTAAGTATTTGTTTCCATAATCAATTATCCACTTGATTATTCTTGGGGGCAAAATGAATAGACCCTTTTTTCCGACGCTACCTGTGGTAGTCTGACGAAATGAGCGCAGGAAAAAATAGCTTGAAAAAGTGGGGGCGTAGGCTCTTGTGGTGCGGGGCCGTGATGCTTTTGATTGGTGGCGTCACTGTTTATTACCGCGTCTCGCTTGCCCAGTATCTATTGGATCAGATCGCAGAGGACATGGCATTGCCTGGATTTTCTGCGGAAGTTTCCGAGATATCACACCGTGAAGTTGTTGTTCAGGACATAAGCGTCGGGGATGCACGCGAGATTGCTCTTGATCGCCTTGTTTTAACTTACGATCTGATGGATTTGTGGCAAGGTGGTACACTGACGGTCGATCTGGATCGTTTGGCCTTGTCGCTTGACGTGACTGGACAAGGGCCTGTTTTGGGATCTTTGGACAGTTTGTTCATGTCCGACGAGCAAAACAAGACGCAATCATCTTTTCCTGTGCTTCCCTTCAGGCCTGCTCTTAAAATCAATAATAGTAACCTTCAAATTATGACTGATCTTGGGGCGGCACAGTTGCCCTTTGCTGTCGAGGTTCGGGGCCATTCGGAAGATGATGTGCAGGGATGGGTGAGCTTTGAAGGCGGTCACTTGGTGGACTATGAGCCGGAAGAATTTTACCTCGGGGCCATCTTTTCAAGCTCTGACTTGCAGATCGACTGGGATATCAAGTGGCAGAAAGTCGGCGTTTCCGGGGAAGGTGCAGCATCGTTTTTTCTGGATAATCCGGGGCTGAACTGGAACGTTTTCGGGGATATAACCGGGAACATCCCCAAGGCCTTTTTGCCCCGGAATATAGAAGCTACACGGGTGAAGCTCAATCTGGATGGTGTCGGGCAAATAGATTTGGGCGAGAGGCCGCCTTCTAAATGGCGCGAGGCAATCAGTCCTTTAATGCTTCATTTGGGGCAAGCGACCGCGAATTTGGCAGCAACCCTTGCGGTTGATGGACAGTTGACTTCCGGTGCTCGCTTTGATGGGCAGTTCCCTTTGGCACTTACGCAAAAAGGTCCGGAAACAAAAGTGGGACTTGAGGCGGCAGGGCAATTTAATGTGACGAATTTGCCTGCTGATGCCATGCTTCCTCCTGTGATCAGGCAGGTGTTTGGCCCGTCCCTGTCGGGGGAAATAGACCCAGTAGAGACAACAGCCACTTTTACATTAAACGATGCACGTCCCGTCGCGGGAAAGATAGGAATGAAACTCCGTGGCGAAACACCTGCAGAGATAACGTCTTTTGTCGAGATAACGGGAGGTCTTAGTCAGGAGTATGATCAAGTAGAGCTTGAAAATGTGATTCTTGATGTCAGAGGGCAAACACTGGAGCTTGCCGGGCACAAAGTATCTGGTGGTGCATTGGCAGCAACTATTTCAAAAGAGACTTCTGAGAGTTGGGAAGGCGACTGGAAAGCAAAGATAGAGGGGGTTGATAATACCGGGGCTAATGAACAACCGGATTATCTGCTCAGGATTAGACAGGGAACTGCACAAGGGAGCTTTAATTTAGATCGAAACAAGGTGAGCTTCACAGGTGATTTGGGACAGATTGAACTGACGAAGCTGGAAGTTCCAGATGTAATTCGAACCCAGAGCAACGAGAACATCACATTTACAAATATCGAGAGTGAATTCCACCTTCCTCTGGATACAACTGGAAATGCTGCGGAACTAAAAAATGTTTCTGGCGATTTGCATGTTAAATCCCTGAAACTCCATCTGATTAAAGAAAAAAGAGATGTCATTATTACTGATGTTTCCAGCAAGATTCGAGGCCGTGAGGGGGATAAATGGCAGATCGGGACAACAGTTTCTGAAATTCAGGTGCCAGATCAGAAACTAAAGATCAGCTCTGCTCGGAATGATGTCTCGACACCCTTTTTCCAACCTGTAAATGATGTTGATGTTAATTCACTTGTTCTTGCGAGCCGATCAGAGGCGACGATCAAACTGGATGATCCCGAACTTGGATTGCCGCCATTTGTGTTCAAGGGCCAGTCATCTGGGCCGATCCGAAAGACAGATTTATCTGCGGATGTAACGCTTCTAGAGGGAGTACCGTTATTGAACCTTACAGGGGAGATGGATTTGATTGCACTGGATGGACAGATTGAAGCGGTTATTCCTTCGATTATGTTTAGTGAAGGTGGCGTACAGCCAAAGGTATTTACGCCGCATTTAGCTGATCTGAAAGTTCGTGATGGCTCGGTTTCCGGGCGTGTTGAGATATCTCTTGATAAAGGGGTTCCTGATGGGCACGGGTATTTGAATGTGGATCTGCCCGATGCTGAGATTAATGAACTTCCTTTTAAGGATTTGGTGGGACGGTTTTTCTTTCAGGGCATAACCGAACCGGTTTTGCCGCCCGGTCAGAAGCTTGAGATTGCCTCTTTTGATGCTGGCGTTCCAATTTCTGATATAGATTTAATGTTTGGTGTTGTGCCGGAAGCGGACGATTTTATTGTTGATCTTCGTAACGCTGATTTGAAAATTGCGGGCGGTAATCTTGGTTTCAAACCGCAAAAAATTCCGGTTTTGGCTGATAAGAAATCGATCCTTCTACAAGTTGAGAAGCTGGATTTGAAAGAGCTCTTTACCCTTATTGGCCGCGAGGACCTAAGCGGCACAGGTCAACTAACCGGCGAGATCCCGATTAAATTTGTAGGGGAGCAAATTATCATTGAAAAAGGAGCTCTGGCGACGGAAGGGCCGGGCGTTTTACAAATTCGTTCGCAATTGATTGCGGATGCCTTGGCAGCGGGGGGCGAACAGGTCGAACTTTTGGTGAAAGCTTTGCATAATTTTGAATATACGGAACTCACTCTGGATATTGATAAGCCAATTAATTCTGCGGCGCAGGTGAGTTTGGGGATTAGCGGGGCCAATAAAGATGTTCTCGACGGACATCCTTTTCGATTGAATATTAATCTTGAAACCAAGGTAGAACCTTTGCTTGAAGTTCTTCTGCAAGGGCAAAAACTTTCACAAGGCTTGGTTTCAGGGCTGTTGAATAAATAGGTAATAATAATGCCAGTAATGGGGTCGAAATCGTAGGGAAGCGCAAAAATGCCTTTCCCTTGCCTTATTTCGATGACTATTCTTCAAAGAATTTAATGACTAATGACAGAGGATAACGCCTTGGGTGGCCTTCTGAATGAAAATATAAACAAGCAGCTTGTTCTTGTTACCGCGGTTGTAATGGGGCTTCAGGCCTGTACACCAACGGTTAAGGTTGAGGCACCAAAAGAGCCGATTACAATCAACCTCAATATCAAGCTGGATGCCGAAGTACGCGTTCGCCTAGAAGATCAGGCGAAAGATGACATCAATAACAACCCAGATCTCTTCTAGATTGTCGGTGGAGGAAACTGAAACAATGGTTTTTAAAAGCATGAAAATGTTGAGAGTTCTGTTCGTGGCGTTTGCATTTGTATCCGTCATTCCAACAGCCTGGGCCGCTGATCTGGATAGTCTTCGCAGTTCCGGCGCGGTCGGTGAACGCTATGACGGTTTGGCGGTGGCTCGCGACAGCTCTGCATCTGATTTTGTCTCAACGACAAATGCAAAACGCACCCAGATTTATCAGGAACGGGCGAATAAAGAGGGTGTGAGTGTCAAGCAGGTTGGTATGGTTTACGCCAAACAGATTATGAGCAAAGCGCCAAGCGGAACTTGGTTCCAGGCCGAAGACGGTTCCTGGGTACAGAAATAGAGTTGGTCTTGCTTAGATAAACCTCTTTTTAAGAACAGTATAAAACCCCGCTCATTCAGCGGGGTTTTTCTTTGTATATGGATTGTCAGATTCCTTTGGTTAATCTGACATGAAAATGAAACCTGACCTTGTTAATGCAATCCATCTGATTGTGTATATGGTGAGGAATTTATGATGGATGATCTGGCTGTTGAGCTTCCGGATGAGGGGGCTGAAGATTGTGAAAAGGAAATTGATCATCCTGATTGTGACTGGCTGGCGACGAAATCACCCAAGCGTTTTATCAATCGGGAACTATCGTGGCTGGCGTTTAACTTCAGAGTATTGGAAGAGGCCAGTAACCCGCAACACCCCTTGTTAGAGCGCCTGCGTTTCGCATCGATTTCTGCCAGCAACCTTGATGAATTCTACATGGTTCGTGTTGCCGGGCTGATGGGGCAGGTTGCGGCCGGTATCACCAGACTCAGTCAGGATGGCCTGACACCAGCGGAACAGCTACAGGAAATTTCAATTCAGGCTGGGCGCCTGATGCAGCAACAGCAGATTGCTTTGCAGGATGTGTTTGCCAAGCTTCGGGCCAAGAATGTTTTCCTTTTAAGCCCGGATGAATTGAACCCCGATGAAATAGAGTGGCTGACATCCTGGTTTCAAACCCAGGTTTTCCCGGCCCTGACGCCTCTGGCGGTTGATCCGGCCCATCCCTTCCCTTTTATTCCCAATAAAGGATTGGTTCTGGCGCTGGAATTGTCTCGTAATCAGGATAATCGCCTGATCAATGGACTTGTGCCCATTCCCCATAACATCAAACGCTTTGTTAAGTTGCCGGGCAATCAAGACCGTTTTATTGCGCTGGAGAATGTTATCCGCATGTTTATGGATACACTGTTTCCGGGCTTTGAGCTTCTGGGGGATGGTCTCTTCCGCATCTTGCGAGATTCGGATGTTGAGGTTGATGAAGAGGCGGAGGATCTGGTTCGAACCTTTGAAACCATGCTGCGGCGTCGGCGTCGGGGATCTGTGATCAGGTTACAGATTGATGCGTCTATGCCGGAAAGCTTGCGGGCCTTTGTCACTAAACATCATCTGGTGAATGAGAACGATGTTTTTGTTTTGGCGGGTATGTTGGGTATTTCTGACGTGTCCCAGATGATTGTGTCGTCGCGGCACGAGCTGCTATTTGAAAGTTATACGCCACGTTTTCCGGAACGAATCAAAGATTTTGGCGGGGATTGTTTCGCAGCCATCCGGGCCAAGGATTTTATTGTTCACCACCCTTACGAAAGCTTTGACGTTGTCGTGCAGTTTGTGAAACAGGCCGCCCGTGATCCAAAGGTTGTTGCAATTAAGCAAACGCTCTATCGTACATCAAATCAGTCACCGATCGTGCGGGCGTTAATTGACGCTGCAGAAGCAGGAAAGTCAGTGACGGCGCTGGTTGAATTGAAGGCACGATTTGACGAGGCTGCTAATATTCGTTGGGCACGTGATCTGGAACGTGCTGGCGTTCAGGTCGTCTATGGTTTTGTTGATCTGAAAACCCATTCCAAACTGTCTATGGTGGTGCGACGGGATGGTGACGGGATGAAAACCTACGTTCATTTTGGAACTGGTAATTATCACCCGATCAACGCCAAGATCTATACAGATCTCAGTTTCTTTACCTGTGATGAGAAACTGGCGCGGGACGCGGCCTGCCTCTTTAACTTCACGACCGGATCGGCGGCACCCAAGGGGATGGAAAAGCTGGAATATGCGCCAAACACCCTGCGTCAGCGGATTAAAAAAGAGATTGAAGCCGAAATCAAACACGCCAATGCGGGCAAGCCGGCGGCAATCTGGATCAAGGTCAACAGCCTGGTCGATGCCGATATCATTGATGCGCTTTATGAGGCCAGTAATGCCGGAGTGCAGATTGAAATAGTGGCCAGAGGAATTTGTTGTCTGAAAGCAGGCATCGCAGGCTTGTCAGAAAACATACAGGTACGCAGTGTTGTTGGGCGCTTTTTGGAGCACAGTCGCATTTTTTGTTTCGGTAATGGTCACGATCTGCCATCGCCAGATGCCAAGGTGTACATTTCGTCAGCAGATTTAATGCCCCGAAATCTCGATCGCCGGGTAGAGGTTATGGTGCCGATTGAAAATGATACCGTAAAGCGTCAGGTTCTGGACCAGGTTATGTTTGCCAATTTACAGGACGAAGCGCAGAGCTGGATTATGCAGGAAGACACGACCTTTAAGCGTATGGAGCCGATTGGTGTCGGTTTTAATGCCCATAACTTCTTTATGACGAACCCAAGCTTATCCGGGCGCGGCAAAGCCCTCAAAAAGAGTATGAACAAAAAGCGGCGCAAGAAATAGTATGATTAAGACGGTTTGTATTTTACGTGCTGTCGCAGCGATAACAAAAAAGCCGGAACCAGTGGGTTTCGGCTTTTTTGTTATTTCTTAAATGACGGGCTTCTGCAGAAACCGCAATGGCCCGTACTGCAATGGCACCTTTTACTGGTATTGAGTTCTCTTGATTGCCAGATCCCAACCCGCAAGATTTTGTTTTCTGGTTGCTTCATCCATTACGGGCGTAAAGCTTCTATCCAGTTTCCAGTTTTCTTTAATATCGTCGAGCGATTTATAAATTCCGTGCTGAAGACCCGCCAGATAGGCTGCGCCCAGTGCGGTGGTCTCTGCGACAGCCGGGCGATCAACTTCAAGGTTTAGCGTATCGGAAAGAAATTGCATGACCCAGTTATTGGCGACCATGCCGCCATCAACTTTTAGTGCCTTTGGCTCAATGCCATCGTCTACCATAGCTTCAAAGAGGTCTCTGGTTTGATAACAAACGGCTTCCAGTGTCGCGCGGACGATTTCTTCCGGGCCACTGTCTCTTGTTAACCCGTAGATCGAGCCACGGGCATGCGGATCCCAGAACGGAGCGCCGAGACCCGTAAAGGCGGGGACAAGGTATACGCCTTTATTGTCCGGAAGATTTCGGGCCATCGCTTCGGTCTCTGAGGCCGATTTAATTATCTTAAGACCGTCGCGCAGCCATTGGACGGCGGCGCCGGATACAAAAATAGCCCCTTCCAGTGCATAAGATGTTTTACCATTAATTCGATAGCCGATGGTGGTGAGCAATCGGTTTTTTGATGCCAGAGGTTTTTCACCTGTATTGAGCAGGACAAAGCACCCTGTGCCATAGGTGCTCTTGATGTCGCCTGCGTCATAACAGGTTTGGCCAAAACTTGCCGCCTGTTGATCGCCTGCGATGCCCTGAATGGGAATCGGTGCCCCAAATATATCGGCACTGGTTGTGCCAAAATCAGCGGCAGAGTCTTTTACCTCGGGCAAAAGAGATGCGGGAATATTAAACAGTTCCAGAAGATCATTATCCCATTGGAGATCATGGATGTTATAGAGCATGGTCCTGGACGCATTGGTTGCATCTGTTGCGTGGACCTGGCCATCGGTCAAACGCCAAAGCAGGAAGCTATCGATGGTGCCAAAGGCAAGTTCGCCACGTTCAGCTTTTTCGCGTGCACCATCAACATTATCGAGAATCCAGGCAACTTTTGTTGCTGAGAAATAAGGGTCAAGTAACAGGCCTGTTTTGGCTGTGACTTTGTCTTCCTGATTTTGCTCTTTCAGTTTTGAACATAGTTCCGCTGTACGCCGGTCTTGCCAGACAATTGCGTTGTAGATCGGTAATCCGGTCGACCTATCCCAGATTACGGTTGTTTCCCGTTGATTGGTAATGCCAATGGTGACGATGTTTGCGCCTTTGGCTTGTGCTGCTTTCAGGGCTTCGCGGGATACTTCAAGTGTTGATGACCAGATGGCCTCGGGATCATGTTCAACCCATCCATCTTCTGGGAAGATCTGTGGAAACTCTTGTTGGGATGTTGCAATGTTGTTGCCCTTGACATCAAAGATAATTGCCCGGCTGCTTGTTGTGCCCTGATCAATTGAAAGAATGTGTTGGTTTTCGCTCATTCCGGCTTCCCTTTTGACTCCCCTTGGAATTTGATCTTTACTTTCGTATGTTCGTTTATGAAAGTAAAGTGAACATCGGTTCCTTTTTTGTTAGAAATTGAGTAAAAGGGGCCAAGTGCTGATAAAAAGCGCGAATTTGTTAGTGGGGAATACAGATGAATCTGGAAAAACTTAGTCGTCGTCAAAGACAGATTCTTGAATTGGCGAAGAATAATGGCTTCGTATCCATTGATTCAATGGCACAGGATTTCTCTGTAACAACACAAACCATCCGTCGGGATATAAACGAACTTTGTGACGCCAAATTGCTCAACCGCTTTCACGGTGGGGCCAGCTTCAGCTCTTCTGTTCTTAATCTCGACTATACGCAACGTCAGGGTATCAACGCGCAGGAAAAAGAGGGCATTGCCCAGCTTGTCGCGCGTGAAATTCCAAACAATGCGTCGCTATTTATCAATATGGGTACGACAAACGAAAGTGTTGCACAGGCTTTGATGGGGCATACGGGCCTGCGCGTCATTACAAACAGCCTGAGTGTTGCCCACATTATGAGTCCGAACCCCAGCTTTGAAATTATTGTGGCTGGCGGTGTTGTTCGCAATGTTGATCGCAGTATTATTGGTGAAGCGACAATTGATTTTTTCCGTCAATTCCGTGCCGATTATGGTGTGATCGCCGTTGGTGGTATTGATGAAGACGGCAGCCTTCTTGATTATGACTATGGCGGTGTCCGGGTTTCCCAAACTATTATAGAAAACGCCCGCCACACACTGCTTGTTGCTGACAGTAGTAAATACGGTCGAAACGCATTGGTGCGCTTGGGGCATTTATCTCAGATCGATACATTGGTTACGGATAGTATGCCGACTGAACCTCTGTCTTCTATCATCAAGTCACTGGATCTTGAAGTTCTCTGCTAGGCCTCGATTTCAGCTCGGATTCTGATAATTTTTTGTAACTGAACATTCATATTCATTGATCGATTTACTGTGATCATTTTTTAATATTGACTTTAGTTTGATATTATTTGTGGATCTGTTTTTTTAACTTTTTGTTTTAAATTGATTTTTTTGAAATTTGACTCTTAAAACAGCTTTGAGATCATTCCTTTTTATTCGGCTTTTTTGTCATAAAATATTCACTTTAGAAAAATATGACTTGCGTTTATGTTCAAAAATGAACATTTTGTCATCAAGAATTACAAATTAAGTCCCTGAGGAGCAGATTATGGCGGTTCGCGTAGCAATTAATGGTTTTGGTCGTATTGGCCGACTTGTGTTGAGGGCCATTATTGAATCCGGTCGTGACGATATCGAAGTTGTTGCTATCAACGACTTGGCGTCTGCGCAGGCCAATGCCCACCTTCTCAAGTACGATTCAGTGCATGGCACGCTCCGTAAAGATATCAAAGCTGACGACAAGGCCTTGATTATTGAAGGCAAACGCATTGCAGCCTTGTCAGAACGTAACCCCGCTGATTTGCCCTGGGGCGAGTTGGGGGTTGATGTTGCACTGGAATGCACCGGACTGTTCACCGATCGCGAAAAAGCCTCTCTGCATCTTGAAGCAGGGGCAAAGAAAGTGTTGATCTCTGCACCGGGTAAAAACGCTGATCTAACCGTCGTTTACGGTGTGAACCACCACAAGATCGCGCCTGAACACACGATCGTTTCCAATGCGTCCTGTACAACAAACTGTCTGGCCCCTGTTGCACACGTTCTTAACGAACTGGTTGGCCTGGAAGAAGGTTTTGTCACAACGGTTCACGCCTATACTGGTGACCAGAACACAGTTGATACAATGCATTCTGATCTGCGCCGTGCCAGAGCCGCTGCACTTTCAATGATTCCAACATCTACGGGTGCGGCCCGTGCCGTTGGTCTTGTGCTGCCAGAACTTGATGGCAAGTTAGATGGAACGGCTGTTCGTGTCCCAACAGCAAATGTTTCCATGATTGATCTTGTCTTTACCGCAGGGAGAAAAACAACCGCCGAAGAAATTAATGCAGCAATGGTGGCTGCGTCCGAAGGTGCGCTCAAAGGTGTTCTCGACATCAATGATGAGCCCCTGGTTTCAATAGATTTTAACCACTCCCCTGCCAGTTCGACCTTTGATCTGACGCAAACCCAACTTGTTGGTGATCGTCTGGTTCGTGTCTTGAGCTGGTATGATAACGAGTGGGGGTTCTCCAACCGTATGGTTGACACTGCTGTCGCCCTGGGGCTTAGCCTCTAGGTCTACTTGATCAGGAGAGAGTAGAGGGCTCTCTCCTGATCTTTTTTTCGATCTTTATTGATGGAAATAAAGGCAGTGTTTTATTGAGAAGCGCTATAAAAGTAAAAAATCGGCACGAGTTCGCGTGCCGTTTTCTGTATTCTAATTCTGAGCTCGGATTTTGGAGTACAATCCAAGAGTTTCGTTGATCGAGACAAAACTGTCGTCGTTGAGCCAAGCTTTTGTAATAGAAAACTGATAAGACAGATAAAACAGGATATAATCCTGAAATAAACATACTGAAAAGGTTCCTGAAATGAAACGTAAGCGTCTTTGTAAGATTGTGGCGACACTTGGCCCGGCCAGTTCGGATAAGGAGACTATTACGGCGCTGTTCGAAGCGGGTGTCGATACTTTCCGTCTTAATTTCAGCCATGGAACCCACGCAGATCACAAAGAGCGCTATGATCTGATCCGTGAAGTCGAAAAAGAAGCTGGCCGTCCTATTGCGGTCTTGATGGACTTACAGGGACCCAAGTTACGTGTGGGCCGCTTTGTTAATGATTCGGCAGAGTTGGCAAATGGCGCAACCTTCAAGCTGGATATGAAGGATGAGCTCGGTGATGCAACCCGGGCAACATTGCCACACAAAGAAATTTTTGATGCGCTTGAAATTGGAACTGACCTGTTGCTGGATGATGGTCGTATCCGTTTACGTGTCACCGCTATAAACGGAACAGAAGCCACGACCGAAGTTGTGGTTGGTGGTGTACTGTCCAACAACAAAGGGGTTAATGTTCCGGGCGTTGTCCTGCCTTTGTCAGCTTTGACTGAAAAAGATTTGCTGGACATGGAATTTGGCCTTGAGCTCGGTTGTGACTGGTGCGCGTTGTCATTTGTTCAACGCCCGGAAGATGTCATGGAAGCGCGCAAGCTTGTTAACGGGCGTGCTGGTGTCATGGCCAAGCTGGAAAAGCCGTCCGCTATAGAACAGCTTGAAGCCATTGTTGAGTTGACCGATGCGGTTATGGTCGCCCGTGGTGACTTGGGCGTTGAGTTGCCGCCGGAAAATGTACCTGTATTGCAAAAACGAATTATTGGCACCTGCCGCGAACATGGAAAACCCGTGATTGTGGCAACACAGATGCTGGAAACCATGGTTTCCGCGCCAACGCCGACGAGAGCAGAAGCATCTGATGTTGCCACAGCCGTTTATGATGGCGCTGATGCTGTGATGTTATCGGCTGAATCTGCCAGTGGTGCCTATCCTTTCGAAGCTGTGACGATGATGAACCGGATTATAGAAACCATCGAAAAAGATCCGCTCTATCTCAAGCTGGTACACGCGGATGAAATTTTGCCAAATCCGACAGAAGCTGATGCGATTAGTGATGCGGCGCGTCATGTTGCTGATTTGGTCAATGCAAAAGCGATTGTGACCTTCACGACGACTGGCAGTACGGCCTTTAGGGCTGCACGGGGGCGCCCCAATACACCATTGCTTGGATTGACACCTGATTTACGTGTCGCAAGAAAGATGTCTCTGGTTTGGGGCGTTCACTCTGTAAACACACGGGATGTCAGCAGCTTTGGTGAAATGGTCGGTAAATCAACGCGTATTGCTCGCCGCGAAGGTTTCTGTGAAAACGGCGATAAGGTCGTTGTAACGGCAGGGGTTCCGTTTGGTACACCGGGCGCGACAAATAATCTTCGCATTGCTACGGTTGGTCAGCACGAAAAGCCTGATCCAATTTCGTAATCTCGATCTGAAACAAATACTAAAAAAGCAGCCTAAAGGCTGCTTTTTTAGTATGGCTAATGGAACGCCACATAGTTAAATGGCCAGATTTTATCGGCTTTAAAGTTTATTGAGGGGAATTTTCAAATACCTGTCGCCATCTTCTTCTTTTGGGGGAAGGTCGCCAGCACGCATATTCACCTGAATTGAAGGAATCAAAAGGGCTGGCATCGCGAGTTGTTTGTCTCGCTCTGTTCGCATTTTGATAAATTCATCTCTTGTTACGCCGTTGTGTGCGTGCAGGTTGCTATCCCGCTGTTCCTGAACGGTACTTTCCCAGGCAATCTGGCGGCCGTTGGGTGCATAATCATGGCAGGTGTAAAGCTTTGTGTTTTCATCCAGGGCCAAAATTTTTCCGATTGAATCGTATAGTTGTCCGGCATCTCCGCCCGGAAAGTCCGTGCGTGCTGTACCAAAGTCAGGCATGAAAAGAGTATCCCCAACAAAGGCATTTCCATCTATTAAGTAAGTTACGCAAGCAGGTGTGTGCCCCGGAGTATGGATAACCTTACAGGTCGTGTTGCCAATCTGGAATTCTTCACCATCTTCTAACAGGTGGTCAAATTGTTGTCCTTCTGTGTTGAAGCCTGGTTCTGCATTGTAAATTGTCTTGAACGTTTTTTGAATTTCGGGGATGTGGTTTCCAACGGCTGTCTTTCCGCCAACACTTTTCTTGATAAATGGGGCTGCACTGAGATGATCGGCGTGTACGTGGGTTTCAAGAACCCATTGGCAGGTAAGGCTTTCTTTGTGGATAAACTCAATGATTTCCTGTGCACTCTGTGTTGACGTCCGGCCTGAACTTGCGTCGAAATCAAGTACAGAATCTATTACAGCACATTTCTTGGCCTGATTGTCCCAAACCACATAGGAAATTGTATTGCTTTCATCATGAAAGAAAGCTTTGATCTTTACCTGCATGCGGGTCTCCATTTTTCAGAAAGGATAACATCAACAACTATAAGATGGGTAATTTTGTTTATATGGATAGTGTTCACCGTTGATTGGACGTTTTCTTTATACTTGTCCAAGCTTTGCTTGATCTTAGATAGGCAGCATGGTTTTTATTTTTATCGATCTGGGGTGAATTCTTTGCTGTCATTGTAAGTGTATGGGGGCTGAATCATCAGTTGTATGGTCTGATCCGATAAAAATACATATTTTTTAATGGTTTTCTAACCCTCAGGGCATATCGTTATTCGCAAGGTAGTTGTGCTTTCTATCCTGAAAAATGGTAGTTAGTGATATTGTGGTTCAGAAAGACCTTGTATTGCATCAAGATATAAAAAAATCACGAATTATTATCGTTGGTGATGATGAAGCCTTTTGCAAAGATATTTGCATTTCGCTTAGTGATGCCGGCTTTTCGACCGTCATCATTTCTGAGGTCTTTGAGCCGGATGCCCAGATTAAACCTGATCTCTTTTTGATTTCAGCAAGTTCATTGGGCCGCAAATTAACACAAGATGTCTCTCAGTTTAAATCATTGCCTTGGGCTCAACGGTGCCCAATCATTTGCATCTCTGATGACAATTTGAATGCTGTAGGGCCGGAAACCACAGCTTTATTCGATGACTTGGTCGTTTTCCCCAGAGATATTGATCGTTTGGGATTGAGTTGCCAAACATTGCTGAGCATTTCAAATGAACGATCAAGGTTAGAAGCTGAGCTGGCAAAGAAAACACAAAAAGCTGACCTTGCTCTTGTTTTATTGAAACAGGCCGAGAAAAAAATATTAGAGCAAAATCCGGCTCTTCCTGAAAAAAACAAAGAAAACCAAAATATTATCGCAGATATGAGTCACGAACTGCGAACGCCTTTAAATGCAATACTAGGGTTCTCTGAAATCATGAAGCAAGAGAGATTTGGGTCTCTTGGGCATGAAAAATATCTGGGATATGCTGATGATATTCATAATGCAAGCAGGCATTTGTTAGGTATCGTGAATGATGTTCTGGATCTTGCTAAAACAGAATCAAGCGAAGAGAATCTTGTGATTACAGAGGTTTCTGCGCGTGATGCAGTGAATGAAACTTTGCGTCTAATGGCTTTACTGGCTGAAGAATCTGGGATTGAGCTCTCAGCGAACATTCCCGACGAATTTCCGAATTTGAAAACGGATGAACGCCGTTTTAAACAAGTTCTGACAAATTTGGTATCTAATGCTGTTAAATTTACCAGAAGGGGTGGGCGCGTTAGTGTTGAAGGGCAATATGATACTGATAACGGGGCCGTTTTGATGGTTATCCGTGATAACGGTGTCGGCATGTCCCCAGAAGAATTAGCTTTGGCCTTGTCACCATATGGACAGGTACTCGAAGCGCAAACTCATACTCATGTACGTGGAACAGGTTTAGGGTTGCCTGTTTCAAAAAGGTCTATTGAAGCGTTGGGGGGGGATTTTTCAATCACGAGTGAACCTGGTCTTGGTACAGCAATAACACTACGATTCCCACCAGATCTGGTTGTGACGAAGTAGTTTTGTTAATGCTCTTTCTTGCGAGCGGCATCAGATATTTTAGATTGCAGCTTTTGATTCTTTATTGCTTCTAGTCTTCTTTTTTCGTCTTGTTCGGCTTTTGCTTGTGCAATTGAACGTAACGGCTTGGCTAAATAAGGGCTTGAGGCAACTGACAACGAGCTTTTCATCATGTTATCCACAGAGTTTTCCACAACATGTGGTGTTGATCCTGATTAGATATACACAATTTACAGTGATTTGGAAAGAAATTAAATCTTGAGTAGTTGTTTTTGCTGTATTTATACTTTTTGAGTGTATTTATGTGTGTTTTGGGCTTCAAAAGGTGCCAATGTGGCTAGTCGGTCTTGACCTCTGGGTATGTAGCCCCCAATTATAGGCTTGTGGCGCTGCATAGGCAGGTTACACATGTATTTACTGGCTGCCATTTGGGGCCGTAATAGGAATGACCCTTGCTCTTTCGAGGAGGTATAGTTGTCAAGATTGTCTTTATTTAATAGCCCGCTCATGCTTGGATTTGAACAGTTTGAGCAGGCCGTGGATATGATTTCCAAAACTGCTTCAGATGGATATCCCCCGTATAACGTTGAAAAAGTTAGCGAAAATAAAATACGTATTACGTTAGCTGTTGCCGGGTTTTCCCAAGAAGATATGCAGGTTCAGATTGAGAATAATCAACTTGTTATCAAGGGAAAGGCAAAGTCAGATGATGATAAAGAATACCTCCATCGCGGGATAGCAGCCCGACAGTTTAGACGTGCTTTTGTTTTGGCCGAAGGAATAGAAGTCTTGGATGCGAAGTTGGAAAATGGCCTTTTGCATGTTGACTTGGAACAGCCCCTTCAAAATATCGCTATTCGTAGTATCGAAATACAAACAAGCAGCGAAAAATCATCGGCGACGGTAATTGAAGATAAAAAAAGTTAGATTTCTGGAAGAATAAAGTCCGTAAGAAATATTACTGATTGATGGTTCCTTAAGAATAGGGAACTATAGTAAGAATAATTTTGCAGGTCGTTTAGCGAACTGTTGCTGTTAAAGCTGGAAAAGAGTGATGATGATTAAGCAAGTAATATCGGAATTAATGACAGATCAGGATATGACTGCATTGGGGCTGGAAATTGTGGCCTATGTGAAGCCCGTTGAAGTCGAGGGTGATGCTTGCTTTGGTATTTATGCTGCTGATGGAACTGAGATAACAGTCGTAAGCGACCGAGATGTTGCCTTTGCTGCTGTTCGTCAACAGGACCTAGAGCCTTTAAGCGTACACTAAGACCAAAAGTTGAAATGAAGTTGAAAAAAAGCCCCGAAATTCGGGGCCTTTTCTATTGTGTATTCAGAACTTGTACTTATCAGGCCGCATGGCTTGTGGCTGTGGCACTTAAAAGGGCATAAATGCCATCATCACTTTCTGTTCCCCGAAGCTTTTCGCATGTTGATGCATTCCGTAAGAAACGGGATACCCGTGCAAGAGCTTTGAGGTGATCAGCACCAGCTGTTTCCGGGGCAAGAAGTAGGCAGATAAGATCTACGGGTTGTTCGTCGATTGAATCGAAATCAATCGGCCGCTCTAGCTTAACGAAAAAACCGTAAAGTCTGTCGAGGTTTGGTAGTTTGCCATGTGGAATAGCAATACCTTGACCAATACCAGTCGTGCCGAGTTTCTCTCTTTCGATGAGAACTTCGAAAATATCTCGTTCTTCTGTTCCGGTGATCTCAGATGCACGTTTCGCAATTTCTTGTAGAAATTGCTTCTTGCTGTTGACTTTCATGTCAGCAGCTACGGCATCTGGGCCGATAAGGTCAGTTAGTTCCATTACATGTAGTCTTTATTTATTCGCGTCTTAGCTTGTTGATGGGTCAACCCACCCGATGTTTCCATCTGCACGACGGTAGATCATGTTTAGACCCCCGTGTTTGCTATTGCGGAACATCATGGCTGGAAGATCTTCCAGATCCATACGCATAACAGCCAAACCAGCTGTTAACGTGGGGATTTCAGTTGCCATCTCTGCAACGATCAAAGGACTGTCTTCGACTTCCTCTTTCTGATCATCTTTTTCTTCTTCGCCCGATAGGATGTAATGCTGAGCGTGAGTTGCTTCTTTGCCGCCTTCAGCATGATCATCACGAAGTTTGCGTTTATGACGGCGCAGACGCTTGGATAAGCGCTCAGCAGCCAGATCAAATGCAGGATATGGTTCACCTGCTTCGCCATTTGCTTCTAGGCGAATGTTTTTACCTACATGTGCAACGACAGTTGCACGGTAGAGGTAGGCATTTTTGGACATGGTGACATTTACATCAATGGCATCACCAAAATACTTATCCAAAGTAGCGGAAAGATTGTCTTCTATATGAGTGCGCAGCGCGTCGCCAACGTCGAGCTGCTTGCCTTTAACGGAAAGCTGCATGTGAACAAATTCTCTGAATTGTTAAGGGGGTTAGCGTAATGGCCATATGTGCCAGTCAAGCCCCGCTATCTGGGGCGGCACCATAGTGACGTCGTTTATCGGAGTCAAGGATAGTAGGTTGAACCATGTTTTCCTCCCGTAGTGATACACGACATAGGTAGTATACATAGTCTTTTGGAATAAGTCGATTTTGTTACGTGAAAAAATTTAAAAAGAGAGCTTTTTTTCGCGTCTTCTTTGTACCGATGAAGGGATTCCCAAGGCTTCGCGATATTTTGCGACAGTACGTCGCGCAATGTCGATTCCTTCTGCCTTAAGTTTGGTCACCAGGGCATCATCGGACAGAATTTTCTTTGGATCTTCTTGATCTATAAGGTTCTTGATGCGGTCTCGAACGGCTTCTGATGAATGGGCGTCACCGTCCCCTCCGCTAATAGAAGAGGTGAAAAAATACTTCATTTCAAAGGTGCCGCGCGGTGTGACCATATATTTGTTAGAGGTCACACGACTGACCGTTGATTCATGCATTTCAATGACTTCGGCAATATCCTTCAGAGTAAGAGGCTTTAGGGCCTGTACTCCTTTTTGGAAAAAACCATCCTGTTGACGTACAATTTCTGTTGCGACTTTGAGGACGGTTGTTGCACGTTGATGTAAAGCTTTGATGAGCCAGTTTGCCGATTGCAACTGTTCAGAGATGTACGACTTATCTTCCTTAGTTCGTGCCAGATCTGAAACAGTTCCGTGGTATTTATTATTGATTAGAACTTTCGGCAATGCATCGTTATTGAGCTCTATACGCCACCCGCCAGCATTATCAGATTTAATAATAACCTCTGGGATTACAGTCTCTACATCACTGGTATCAAAGGTCGCGGCTGGTCGTGGATTAAGAGCGCGAATTTCCGCGATCATGTCCGTTATGTCTTCTTCGTCGACTCCACAGACTTCTTTTAAAGCTTTTAGATCGCGTTTCGCGAGTAGCTCTAAATTATCGAGCAATGCTTGTATTGCAGGGTCTAGACGGTTTTTTTCGGCTAATTGAATGGCGAGACATTCACCGAGATCACGTGCGCAGATGCCTGCGGGGTCAAATGACTGCAGGGTTTTGAGTACAGATGCAACCAGGTCCAAGGGGCACCCTAATTGATCTGCAATTTCATCGAGCGGGGCTTTCATATAGCCAGCTTCATCAACATGATCGATGAGGTGAACACCAATCAAGCGTTCTGTTGGTTCGTCGACTTCCATTTGTAACTGTTCGCGAAGATGGTCACGAAGAGTAATCGTGTCGCGTAATCGATTTTCCAGCGAATATTCTGCGTCATCAAAGCGGGTGTTTCCCCCTGCACCCCAGCTGGAAAATGCTGTATCCTGGTCATTCCACTGATTGTCCGGACTGCTGTCGTAATAATTATCGTAATCGTTATCGAGGGGTGTCTGGTTATTGTCAGGCAAAGTATCTGCGTTTGATAATTCTAACGAGTCCGGTTGCTGGTTTTCATTCTCTGACGGGGCTGCGGCTGCAGAGTGCAGGTCATTAGTATCAGTATCGACAAGAGTGGAATTTTGGGTGCCGTCATCCCGGTCCAAAAGAGGGTTTTGTTCGATCTCTTGTTGGACGTAGTCAGCGAGCTCTATGTTGGACAGTTGCAGTAGCTTGATTGCTTGCTGTAACTGCGGGGTCATGACGAGGCTTTGACTTTGCCTCAGCTCTAATCTTTGCGAAATTGCCATAGGTATAACCCTTAAAGGCTAAACCTTTCTCCTAGGTAAACGCGACGCACATCATCATTATTTACAATTTCACTCGGCGTGCCTTCCATCAGCACCATGCCATCGTGAATAATGTAAGCTCTATCAACAATATCAAGGGTTTCTCGAACATTGTGGTCTGTGATCAAAACCCCGATACCACGATCTTTGAGGTGCATAACCAGATCGCGGATGTCACCGACAGCAATCGGATCAATACCAGCGAGTGGTTCATCCAGCAAAATAAAACTCGGATCAGAAGCAAGGGCACGGGCGATCTCGACACGTCTTCTCTCACCACCAGACAAGGCGATTGCAGGTGTATTCCGCAGATGGGTGATTGAAAATTCAGCAAGCAGACTGTCCAGTTTTGCTTCTCTCTTGCTGCGGACCGATTCAACAACTTCAAGCACGCCGCGAATATTTTGCTCAACGGTCAGGCCCCTGAAAATAGAAGCTTCTTGTGGAAGATAGCCAATGCCCATGCGCGATCTACGGTACATAGGAAGGTCGGTAATGTCTTGATTGTCCAGGGTAACCCAGCCTGAATCAGGGGAAAGCAAGCCTGTGATAATATAGAAGCTTGTGGTTTTACCAGCACCGTTTGGGCCAAGAAGACCAACAACTTCACCCCGTTGAACGCGCATGGTCACAGCACGAAGAACCGGGCGTTTTTTGAAGCTTTTGCCAATATTGGTTGCCATCAGGCCCTGATTGTCAGCGACAAGTGATGGTTTGGTGCCGCTTTCTGTCTGGGCAGGGGGGTGCTTTTCGGTCATGGTTTTTTCTTTTTACTGGATGGCAGAATGAGGCCTTGAACAGGTTTACCGCTTTTGCTGACAAGCTTACTGACACCGGTTGCCAGATTGAACTGTGCTTCATCCCCATTCATTTGGTTTTCACCCTGTGTGATTTTTACATTTCCGATGAGATTGGCAAGTTCTCGTTTAACAAAATATATGCCTTTATCACCAGTAGCATACTCTGTTTTAGTTGCAACCCGAACATCGCCATGTGCGTCAATACGCTCTATCTCTAGCTGGTTATCGGCATCGCGAACGAAGTGAGCTGTTAGGACGTTGCCATGGACGCGTTTATCTTCGCGAACGGCAATTGCATTGCCACGGGCTACGGCAAGCTGTTTTGCTTCCCAGTATTCAAGGCTGTCACGGGCTGTAATAGTGTCTGCGCCACTGACCATGCGCAGGTTTTGTCCGGTAAGAACCATTACCTGTTTGTCTATGTCATAAACACCGTTGTCGCCATAAGCTGTTTCGCCTGGAGAAACAATTTTAACGTTTCCAACAGCATCGACGCGGTAGATTTCGGTTCCACCTTCAGCGCCTTCGCGGTAATGTGCAATGAGTTGATCGCCAAAAACTTCAAGCTCACCCTGCGCAGCACGGGCATTTCCGCTTGCGACGTATTGATTCAGATCTCTGCGCCATTCAATACCTTCGTCGGCATTAATTTCAAGGGGAACGTTGCTTTCGCCCAAGCCTTCTGTCAGGCCTTGACTTAATGCGAGCTTGCTTTGTGTTGTTGCTATGCTGAAAACCAAAGCCAGAATTGCGAATAAACGGGTCATTGTTTCAGGGCCTCCTGAGCCCCAGGAAGGATGATCAGCTTGCTTTTGCCTGTAAAGGTTATGCGTTTGCCACGATCCGTGATGATAAAGCCCTCGGCATTTATTGTGCCAGCTGGCCCGTGGCCTTGCACTGGTAGCTGCCCATAAGCAGATCCTGCTTTTGCGTCAAACATTGCTTCTTCAGTTACGATCTCAAAGCCTTGGTCCTGAAAAATGTTTACCTGTCCGTTCAGATTCAGATATTTTGCATCCCTGTCATACAAGCCTGTTTGTGCCGAAAGGGCAAGCCATGTGCCGTCTTCAAGTGTGATATCTGCCTTGGGGAGAGTTAGGAAAATTTCGTTTTCACGTTCACTGGATTGTTCCGCAAGGTCGGCAATAATTGTGTAGGGCTGATTCTTCTCATCAAGTCCCAGATACTTGGGATTCAGGGCACTTAATGTGTCTGGAGTACTTGATTCCAGAATGCTGTTACCAATAGCGGTTCCTTCGGTAATGACTTGTTCTTCCAATTGAGGCCAGACAACAACCAGAAGAATCAGGACAACAGCAAAGAAGGGGAGCGTTACTTTCGCGATACTGACAAAAACACTGTACGCGTTGCCACCGGAAAAACGAGGCGGCTTTACAGGTGTCGCAAGTTCCGTTTCGTTTGTGGAAGCAGAGTTATTATCTTTGTTGGATCTGGCAGGTGAGCTCATCCGGTTCAAGACCTCAGGCGATTCCTGCGCGGAGGCAGTCGTGAATATGGATTATGCCAACGGGCATTTCGTCCTCGGTGACAAAGAGACTTGTGATTGAGCTTTCGTTCATTTGCCCCAGTGCTTCTGCGGCAAGAGCCGAAGGGCGAATGGTTCTTGGGGCTGGCGTCATAACGCTTTCTGCCGTCATTGATAATATATCCGTATCCATATGCCGCCTTAAATCGCCATCAGTAATAATACCTGTAAGCTGGCCATCAATATTTGTAACGCCGATACATCCAAAAGAGCGTTGCGTCATGATCAGAATGGTTTCTGTCATAGAGGTGCTTCCTGCGCAGAGGGGAAGCTCACTACTATGCATAATGTCCGATACTCTCAGAAGCTGATTCCCAAGTGCTCCACCGGGGTGAAATACTTTGAAGTCCTGTGGCTGAAAATTCTTTTGTTCCATAAGGGCAACGGCGAGTGCGTCGCCCAATGCAAGGGACATGGTTGTTGACGTTGTCGGTGCGAGACCATGGGGGCATGCTTCAGGCAGTGATGGTAATATAAGGGCAACGTCTGCGGCTTCGGCCAAAGTAGAAGTCTTTCGGCTGGTCATTGCAATAAGCGGAATGCCAAAGCGCCTTGTATAGGTGATCAGGTCACTTAGTTCTGATGTGTTCCCTGAATTCGACATGGCGAGCACAGCGTCATTGCGGGTGATCATGCCGAGGTCGCCGTGACTGGCTTCGCCTGGATGAACGCAGTAAGCGGGGGTTCCCGTTGAGGCCAGTGTTGCAGCAATTTTTTTGGCGATGTGGCCGCTTTTCCCCATGCCGGATATAATGACACGTCCTGTCACATTGGCCAGAATGTTCAAGGCTTCGGTAAAGCTGCCGTTAAGTTCAGTGCTTAATTGTTGAAGGCCCTTGGCCTCTAAATCAAGAACCCGACGCGCCGTTTCAATTGCTTGTGTCGCGTTGGTTGGTGTTGTTGTCATGTCCGGCTCGGAATTATGAACTACATTGGCCATTTATTTAGACTTAATATCCCATTTCCTGGATTTATATCCCGGATAAAATGCAAACTGGCACCAATGGTGCATGCCATGCACAATTGGTACACCTTATTTGCTGTGAAGTAAAACCGGCACTTTAAAAAAGTGCCGGGATTTAAGCTCGGATACTTGGTCAGAAAACCTAGTCACCTATGTAGATCGTAAAATGGGCATTAATAATGGCGTCAAGATGGCGCGTGTTCATGAATGCGCGAAAATGTCTGTTTCATCCCACCCGGCAATATCCAATTTTGCTCTCCAAGGCAGAAAGTCAAAGCATGCCTTTGCCATTTCGCTGCGACCTTCTCTGGCAAGTCGTTCATCCAGAATTTTTACCATACGGTGAAGATACAGGACGTCAGAAGCTGCATAGCGAAGCTGATCTTCGCTTAAATCAGGGGAGCCCCAGTCAGAGGACTGTTGCTGTTTTGAAATATCGACACTTAAGAGCTCTTTGCACAGTTCTTTCAGTCCATGGCGATCAGTGTAGGTTCTGATCAGCTTGGAAGCAATCTTTGTACAGTAGACAGGGTTACAGGTGACGCCGAGGTATCGTTCGATTGCAGCCAGATCAAATCGAGCAAAGTGGAAGATCTTTGTAACATCTTGATTCGTGAAAAGGGCTCTCAGGTTTGGGGCGTCAAAGTTTCCATCTTTGAACTGGACCAGGTGGCAGACACCATCACCTGCCGAGAGTTGGATAAGGCAAAGACGATCTCGGGAGAGATTGAGGCCCATGGTTTCTGAATCAACGGCCACGGACGTGCCGAAATCTATGTCGTCTGGCAGGTCTGTTTGGTGTAGGTGAATTTTTACATCGCTCACAATGTGGCTCCTGATCTATATTGTGCCTAATGGTTAGGCTGTAACAAGGTGGTTGGTCTGACAATAAGACGTATAGTCTAGTAATAAAACGTCGACTTTGTGTTAATCTCGGCATTCTCGCTGCAAAGTTTCTTCTGTCAAGCGTGATTGCTGGTTTCTGTTGCTGTCGCGAAATGCGTCGTCCTAATACCAAATCTCTGTTCAGATAAGGGTGGAAAATGAATTCTTCAAAGATTGTAACTGTTTTCGGTGGCACAGGTTTTGTCGGTCGGTATGTCGTGGCGCGGTTGGCAAAAGCTGGTTGGCACGTACGTATCGCCGTTCGTGATCGTACGCAGTCATCTTTTTTGTCTTGTTGCGGTGATGTCGGAAGTGTGACTTCTGTTTATGTTGATGTGACCAATAAGGACGCCTTGGCACAGGTAATATCGGGTTCTGCCGCTGTTGTTAACCTGATCGGTATTTTGTTTGAAGGTGGAAGGCAGCGTTTCGACAATTTGCATTCTGTCTTGCCGGGCATGCTAGCCGAGATTTCGCAAAAAAATGAAGTTTCGGCTTTTGTGCAAATTTCAGCAATTGGCGCAGATGTTTCGTCCCCCTCTGCCTATGGGCGCAGTAAAGGTGAGGGAGAAGCTGCTGTTTTGAAGTCTTTCCCGTCTGCGAGTGTTTTGCGGCCAAGTATTGTTTTTGGGCCGGAGGATGATTTTTTTAATCGTTTTGCCCGCATGGCTGCTGTGAGTCCCTTTTTGCCGCTGGTGGGTGGGGGTGTCGCCAAGTTCCAGCCTGTCTATGTTGGTGATGTGGCGGAAGCCGTTTTCAGGAGTGTTGAGCGGCCTGAAGAATACGGGGGGAAGATATACGAACTTGGCGGTCCCAGGGTTCTCTCTTTCCGAGATTGTCTGGATCTTTTGCAAAAGTATACCGGGTGTTCTCGATCTTATCTTGCTTTGCCGTTTCCTGTTGCATATGTGCAGGCTCTTTTTATGGAGCTCCTGCCTCAACCACCTTTGACACGGGATCAATTAAAGATGCTCAAGAAGGATAATGTAGTTGCAAGTACAGCTCTTGGATTTGATGAGTTTAATATTTCCCCTGTCGATGTTGAGGTTGTCTTGCCGACATATTTAAAAATGTATTCGAGAGAGTGATAGTTATTTAGTCTCAAATCGGAACTATATTTTTATAGTTAAGGCGTAGGTTTTGTTTTTTGGCCTGCGTTCTGTCGTGTGATTTGACAAATAGGTCAAATATAGTTACCTATATTGACTATTGATCATTGCGATGAATTACGGGTGCGGCCCAGACTCCAATGAAGTAGCCAGCAAGCTTCTGTAAATAAAAATAAAATAGTTGCCCGATTAGGAGAGAGACAATGTCTGAAAAGATGCTGAAGTTTGTTCAGCAAGGCAGGGAGATGCCTGAAAAGAGACCTGCGGATCAGCGGAACGAAGATTTTCGTGAAATTTACGATTCTTTCTCGGAAGCTGCAGCGCAAATTCAGGCGAGCCGTTGTTCACAATGTGGTGTGCCCTTTTGTCAAATTCATTGTCCCGTCTCTAACAACATCCCGGACTGGTTGATGCTGACGGCCAATGGTCGTTTGGAAGAAGCCTATGAAGTCTCTCAGGCGACAAATAATTTTCCAGAAATCTGTGGACGTATTTGCCCGCAAGACAGATTGTGCGAAGGGTCGTGTGTTATCCAGCAATCCGGGCATGAAACCGTTACGATTGGTGCGGTAGAGAAGTATATAACCGATACCGCATGGGAAAAGGGTTGGGTTCAACCTGTAAAGCCTGTGCGCGAACGCGCTGCAAGTGTTGGTATAATTGGTGCTGGTCCGGGTGGCCTTGCGGCTGCTGAGCAGCTTCGACGCAAGGGGTATCAAGTTCATGTTTATGATCGTTATGATCGGGCCGGTGGTTTGCTGTCCTATGGTATTCCCGGGTTTAAGCTGGAAAAATATGTTGTTGATCGCCGGATCAAGCTGTTGGAAGACGCTGGAATAGTTTTCCATCTTGGCATTGATATTGGTGGTTCAACCTCTTTTGCAGAAATTCGTGACAAGTATGATGCTCTTTTGATTGCAACGGGTGTGTATCAGGCGCGGGATCTTCGTCTGCCGGGAAGCGAGCTTGGTAATATTCTGCCTGCGCTTTACTATCTGACAGAAGCAAACCGGAACGATCTTGGCATGAAATCCGATCACATGAGTGACGGTTTGAACGCGAAGGATAAGGATGTTGTTGTTATTGGCGGTGGTGATACGGCCATGGACTGCGTCCGAACAGCTGTTCGTCAGGGGGCAAAATCAGTCAAATGTCTTTATCGACGCGATAAAGAAAATATGCCGGGCTCAGAGCGTGAAGTGAGGAATGCTGAAGAAGAGGGTGTCGAGTTTGTGTGGCTGTCATCACCGGATGCCTTCGTTGGTGACGAAAACGTTCGCGAAGTTCTTGTGTCAAAAGTGCACCTAGGGATGCCGGATTCATCGGGCCGACAGGTGCCTCAGATCGTGCCTGATTCTCGCGAAGCTATTCCTGCTGATCTGGTGATCAAGGCGCTTGGGTTTTCGCCGGAGAATCTGCCCCAGCTATTTAATGAGCAAGGGTTGGAAGTTAGCAGCTATGGTACGTTAAGGGTCGATAATACGACCATGATGACGGCACTGGATGGTGTTTTTGCCGCGGGTGATATTGTGCGTGGTGCGTCATTGGTGGTCTGGGCGATCAAGGATGCCCGTGATGCCGCTGAACAAATACATAGTTATATCGAGCGCAGAAAAACTGCCGCCGCCTGAGGAGAGAGCAAATGGAACATAACGAAAAAACTCTGAACCCGATTGCTCAATGGGAGCAAAAGGCGGCGCATTTCCAGAAACATGGTTTGTACAATCCGGAAGATGAGCATTCGTCCTGTGGGGTTGGTTTGGTCGCGGCCATCGATGGAAAACCACGGCGTTCTGTTGTCGAGGCGGGTGTTGAGGCGTTGAAGGCTGTGTGGCACCGTGGTGCTGTGGATGCTGATGGGAAGACGGGTGATGGTTGCGGCATTCACGTCGAAATTCCAAAAAGCTTCTTTCAGGAACAGATCGAGCATCTTGGACATCATCTCAAAAATGACGATCTTGCCATTGGTATGGTTTTTTTGCCACGGACAGATTTTGGATCACAAGAGCGTTGTCGCGTCATTGTTGAGCGTGAAATCCTGAACTTTGGCTATTCGATTTATGGCTGGCGACAGGTTCCGGTTAATACGGCGATTTGTGGAGAAAAAGCGAGCCTGAGTCGTCCTGAAATTGAACAGATCATGATCGCCAACAGCAAGGGTGTTGATGCCGAGCGGTTTGAAACAGATCTTTATATTATTCGGCGCCGGATCGAAGCCGCGGTAGAGCGGGATTCGATCAAGGATTTCTATATCTGTTCTCTCAGTTGCCGTTCAATCATCTATAAGGGCATGGTTCTGGCCGAAAATCTGGCTGATTTTTACCCGGATTTGCTGGATGAGCGTTTTGTTTCAAGCTTTGCGATCTTCCATCAGCGTTTTTCTACCAATACCTTTCCGACATGGCATTTGGCCCAGCCTTTCCGTGTTATTGCCCATAACGGTGAAATCAATACGCTGCGGGGGAATGTCAATTGGATGAAATCTCATGAATGCCGCATTGATCACCCGAAATTTGGGTCACATGTTGAAGACCTGAAGCCAGTGATTCAGCCGGGCAGTTCTGATTCTGCCGCTTTGGATGCGGTGTTTGAGCTGATGATTAGGTCGGATCGTACTCTTCCTATGGCCAAGACACTTCTTGTGCCTGAATCATGGAGTAAAAACGACGCTGTGCCTCAGCATCACAAAGAGCTTTATGCCTATTGTAACGCGGTGATGGAACCTTGGGACGGTCCTGCCGCGGTGTGCGGATTTTCCGGGCCATGGGCATTGGCCGGAACTGACCGGAATGGCTTACGTCCGATGCGGTATGCCATCACCCGTGATGGTCTGCTTTTTGCCGGATCAGAAACCGGTATGGTGCATATTGATGTTGAACGGGTCATCGAGAAGGGGCGGCTTGGTCCCGGGCAAATGATTGCGGTCAACTTTGAAGAAGGTAAAATTTACAAAGATAAAGAAATCAAGGATCGTTTGGCCGCCCAACAGCCCTATGGGGATTGGCTGAAAAACATTCTTGTGATCGATGATCTGGTTAAGAGGCACAAGTACAGCCGAGAGCCTCTTTCAAAAGACGAACTGCGTCGACGCCAGTTGGATTTTGGGCTGACCATCGAAGATATGGAGCTTATTCTGCATCCAATGGTCGAAACGGCGAAAGAGGCTATGGGGTCAATGGGGGATGATACTCCCTTGGCAGTCTTGTCCGATAATGTGCGACCAATGCACCACTTCTTTCGCCAGAACTTTAGCCAGGTAACAAATCCGCCGATTGATAGTTTGCGTGAAAAGCAGGTCATGTCCCTGATCACCCGTATTGGCAATCTGGGCAATGTTCTGGACGAAGAAGAAGGTCAGGTGACAATCCTTCAGCTTGATTCACCTGTTCTGACAAACTCGGAATTTGTCGCGTTATCCAAGCACATGGGGCGTACAGTTGGGGTGGTTGACTGTACCTTTGAGGCGAACGGCAAGCCTGGTGCGCTTCGACATGCTCTGCGTCGAATTCGCAGGGAAGCAGAAGAGTTGGTGCGCGAAGGCTTTGAGCATGTTGTGCTGACAGATGAAGCGCAGTCCGCTGAGCGGGTTTCCATTCCAATGATCCTGGCAACCGGTGCTGTTCATACGCATTTGGTTGAACATAAACTTCGGTCATTCTGTTCTATCAACGTGCGCAGTGCTGAATGTCTGGATGTTCATTATTTCGCAGTTTTGATCGGTGTTGGTGCGACAACGGTCAATGCTTATCTAACTGAAGAAGCTATCGCAGATCGTCACCGCCGTGGTTTGTTCGGCGATCTATCGTTTGATGATTGTATGGAACGATATACGAAAGCTGTTGATGATGGCTTGCTCAAGATCATGGGTAAGATGGGAATCTCTGTCATTTCCTCTTATCGTGGTGGCTATAATTTTGAAGCTCTTGGCTTGTCCCGTACGCTGGTCGATGAATTTTTCCCTGGTATGCCAAGCCGGATTTCCGGGATCGGAATGACCGGTCTGGAAGAAAAAGCCCTCGAACTCCACGAAAAAGCGTGGGAATCTGATTCCACGGCTCTGCCGATTGGTGGCTTTTATCGCTATCGTGCTGGCGGTGAAGAGCATGCATGGGAAGGGCAGTTAATCCATACGATGCAGACAGCTGTCACCAAGGGGTCTTATTCGCTCTTTAAAAAATATACCAAGGGGCTGGAAAGTCGCCGACCAATTAACCTGAGAGATCTTCTGGATTTCAAGCGGGCGACAGATGGCGGCCTTGATGTTGAAGATACGGAATCTATCACATCCCTGCGAAAGCGCTTTATCACGCCTGCGATGTCTTTGGGGGCGTTAAGCCCGGAAGCGCACGGAACGCTTAATATTGCGATGAACCGGATTGGCGCGAAGTCTGATTCAGGTGAAGGTGGTGAAGTGCCTGAGCGCTATGTGCCGCATCCAAACGGTGATAATGAAAACTCGGCTATTAAACAGGTGGCATCGGGCCGTTTTGGCGTAACAGCAGAATATTTGAACAAATGTCGTGAAATCGAGATCAAAGTTGCCCAGGGTGCGAAACCGGGTGAAGGTGGCCAGCTTCCGGGCTTTAAGGTCACAAAGCTGATCGCGCGTTTGCGTCATTCGACGCCTGGGGTCACGTTGATTTCGCCACCGCCGCATCACGATATCTATTCTATCGAGGATTTGGCGCAGCTTATCTATGACCTCAAGCAGATCAATCCCAAAGCCAAGGTATGTGTGAAGCTTGTTGCCCGGTCCGGTATCGGAACGATTGCCGCGGGTGTGGCCAAGGCCAAGGCCGATATTATTCTCATTTCCGGTAACGTTGGCGGGACTGGTGCGTCGCCGCAAACATCGGTCAAGTTTGCAGGCGTGCCATGGGAAATCGGTTTGAGTGAGGTTCAGCAGGTTCTCACCCTTAACGGGTTGCGGAACAATGTGACGCTTCGCACAGATGGTGGTTTGAAAACCGGACGCGATATCGTGATTGCCGCTCTGCTGGGGGCGGAAGAATACGGCGTGGGAACGGCGTCGCTGGTTGCGATGGGCTGCATTATGGTGCGCCAATGTCATTCCAACACCTGCCCTGTCGGGGTTTGTACGCAAGATGATGATCTGCGGGCGAAGTTTGATGGTACACCTGAAAAGGTCGTGAACCTCTTTAGCTTTATTGCCGAAGAAGTGCGCGAGATCCTTGCGTCACTTGGCTATAAAACACTGAATGAAATTATTGGTCGAACTGATTTGCTGAAACAGGTCAGTCGTGGTGCGCCACATCTTGATGATCTGGATCTCAATCCCTTACTTGCTTTGGCTGATAGCGGAACGTCAGAGCGTTATTGCACACTTGAAGGTCGTAATGCAGTACCTGATACGCTTGATGCCCAGATTATCAAAGATGCAAACCCCTTCTTTGAGGTGGGTGAAAAGATGCAGCTACAATACAACGTGCGCAACACGCACCGTGCTGTTGGAACACGTTTGGCTTCAAAAATTACAACTCGTTTTGGGATGAAAGAATTACAGCCGGGGCATATAACTGTTCGGTTGCGTGGTTCTGCCGGACAGTCGTTGGGTGCCTTTGCTGTTCAGGGTATGAAGCTGGAGGTCTTTGGTGATGCCAATGATTATGTTGGCAAGGGGCTTTCCGGTGGCGAGATCGTGGTGCGGCCTTTGGCGTCGAGCAAGCTTGCCACCCAACACAATACGATTATCGGGAATACGGTTCTCTATGGCGCGACGGCAGGTAAGCTGTTTGCCGCAGGGCAGGCAGGTGAACGGTTTGCCGTGCGCAATTCGGGTGCTCAGGTTGTGGTAGAGGGCTGTGGCTCAAACGGCTGTGAATATATGACGGGCGGAACGGCTGTCATTCTTGGGAATGTGGGCATGAACTTTGCTGCCGGAATGTCCGGCGGAATGGCCTTTGTGTATGACCCGAGCGGTATCCTGCCAAGTCGTATCAATGACGAGAGCGTTATCTATCAACGAATTGAGACAGATCACTGGGAACAGGTGCTGCTGGGCTTGGTGAAGGAGCACCATGCAGAGACACAATCAGTTTATACCGAGCGCCTGTTGAATGACTGGGCGCAAATCAAAGGTGATTTCTGGCAGGTGGTTCCAAAGGAAATGCTGGCGTTGCTTGAGCACCCTGTAACTGATTCTGCCGAACTTAAATCGGCTTAAGATCTTAAATGTAGTAGATAAATCAAGGGGCTGTGTTTATCGCAGCTCCTTGTTTTTTATCTGCTATAAGGTGTAGAGAGTTTTAGGTTAGATAGTTTTCCAGCAATGATGCTAAAGCATCTGGTAAGTCGTTTGGCGAGAGGCATTTTAGCGAGTGAGAAGTGTCAGTGTTATAAAAGCCCTGCTCTTTATTAAAGCGGAGCTTCCCTTCTTTAAATTCCCTTGTTTGAAAGCCATTTTCTTCGCCCATGGAGACAAAGGTAAGCTTTTGAACCGACTGGTCTCTGTCGATCAAAATCCAGTGAAAGATCTCTGATTTTGTCGCCGTAGCGGACAAACCCAAGCGTTTGATTTCAATGATATTTATATCTTTACTGGAGAAATAAAAAAGAGTCTGAAAAAGTGGCGTATCCAAATTGGTCCGTCCTGAATTATTAGGCCTGAATTATAAGCTGGCGTGTTTTTGGTCGGCGAGTAATGGAAAATGCTCGTGAAAAGCGGCTTCGCCACGGCGCGAGAATTGAACAACTCGCACATCTTCGAGGCGTTTTGCCCAACCTTTTTCATAGATATGATCGAGTAAAGCTGTACCAAGCGATCCTGCGAGGTGGCTTCTGCGTGCGCTCCAGTCCAAACAGGATTTGCATAGGGGACGCTTGGCTTTTTGCAAGGGATCGAGATCAATGCCGAGAGCTTTTATAAAATCACGTCCAGAATCAGTTATGACAACCTCATTCCTGTCTTCGAGAAGAAACCCTCTGCCCACCAAACTGTCAAACATCTGAACACCGAATTCACCGGCAAGATGATTGTAGCAGACACGTGCTTTCCGCATTTCCGGGGCTTTCGGGCCAGTGCGGGTTCGGATGTGTCCCTTTTTCGCAGCTAAACCCATCATGGTTTCGAGTAGTGTTGCCACGTCTTCATCAGCGAGATTGAAGTAGCGATGGCGGCCCTGCTTGCGTTGACGGATCAGGCCACCAGCCTCAAGTTTTTTGAGATGGGCACTGGTCGTCTGTAGGGTTATGCCTGCTTCATTGGCAAGTTCACTGGCCGTAAGGGCTTTTCCACTAATTAAAGCAGAGAGCATGTTTGCACGGGTGGGGTCCCCGATAAGGGAGCCGATAAGGGTGATGTCTGGACCTTCTTTCATGCTTCGATATTAGGCGAACTATGTATTGGTGTAAAGAATACGCTTTAAAATGACAATTTTAGTAGGTGCGTCATTTTTTCGACAAAATTAAAGTAGATTTATAATTTTTTATTTAAAAACAATGTGTTTTATTCTTTACTATTCTGTGTCAGATCTTTTGCCTAAACTTGTTTTACGTGGTTTTCTCATTCGCTCAGTAGGGTTATAGTCCAGAAAATGAGAAAGCTTCACCATCTTCCACTCGATTCTGGTTGCCGCAAAATTCGTATGTTGCTGCGAGAGAAAAAGCTCGAGTTTGAATTGCATGCAGAGAAAGTCTGGGAACGCCGGGAAGCGTTTTTGGCGCTTAATCCGGCTGGTGAAGTGCCTGTGCTTGTTGAAGATGACGGAACAAGCATAACAGGCGGTGCACAGGTAATTTCGGAATATCTGGAAGAAGCTTATCCCGATCAGAGTCTGTTGGGTGATAACCCTTTGTGTCGTGCTGAGGTCAGGCGTTTGATTTCATGGTTTGATGATAAATTCAGGCGTGAAGTCACCGCTAATCTGGTTGAAGAGAAGATGCTAAAGCGTTTTCTGGGGCTGGGAGAACCAAACTCTCAGGCCATACGGGCCGGGCATGCGAATATTCACTATCATCTGGAATACATTAGTTGGCTGACAGACCGAAGAACATGGTTGGCCGGGGATGACTTCTCACTGGCAGATATCACAGCTGCATCACATATCTCGTCCCTTGATTATATCGGGGATGTTCCCTGGAAAGAGCATCAGGGGGCCAAAGACTGGTATGCGCGTGTGAAATCGCGCCCTTGTATGCGCGGGGTTTTGACCGATTTGATACCGGGGGTGCCACCGCCCAAACACTATGCAGATCTGGATTTCTAGGTAGCTACAGAAATCCAGATTTCAAAAATTACTCGACAGTTACATCAAGCTTCTCGAGGTTTAGTTGTGCCGCGTCTGCAGCAGGGGTCCCCAAAGCAATATTGACGATTCTGAGCCAATCTTCTCGTGCGCCGTTATTATCCCCCGCGAGGCGTTTTAATATCCCACGTTCAAGCAAGGCTTCCAGATTATCGGGCTCCAGATCCAGAGCAAGGGTGATATCTTGCAGGGCTTCTACATCGTTGCCCAGAAAACGTTTTGCTGTTCCGCGCAAGGCGAGAATATCCGCGCGTTCCGGCTCCAGACTGTGGGCAACTTCAAGATCAATCAAGGCTTCGTCAAACCGACCGAGTTCAGCCAGAATTTCGGCGCGATCGATGTAGTATTCCGTGCCATCTGGGAAGAGGGTAATTGCCGTACTTTGCACAGCAAAGGCACGTTCCAGATCGCCATGGTCATACCAGGCGCGCCCGGCTTGGTGAAGCAGCTGTGAACGGAGTTCAACATTGTCTGTTTTCATAACATTCGCCAGCTTTTCCAGGCGTGTCGCCGCTGCGTCGTATATCTTTAGGGCGTAGAGCGCCTGTGTTGCACAGTGTTCGGCCGGGAAGCCTCCACCTTGCGATGCCCAGGACAGGGCGGATTCAAACGCGGCATCAGGGCGGCGTTCAACCAGCTTTATACAGGCGATATACTGTTCTTCGTGATTGATCGGCTCTTTGCGTCCGGCTGCTTCACTCGATATAGAGAAGCCAGCAGCTATCGGCAGCATAAGAAGAGATGCGAAGAGTTTGTTTTTTTGTGTCATAGGCGCATTTGGACCATAAATGAATTACTTTGCAAGCTTTGCTTTTCAGTTTGTTACGGGACCCTATATAAGAAATTAGGCAATTTCGAGATTGAGGAAGCTATGTCACATCATTCTAAGCATTTGTTCTGTTTTGGCCTGGGGTTTTCCGCCCTGGTTTTTGCCAGAAGGATGATGGCTCTTGGCTGGAAGGTATCGGGCACAATCCGGCCAGATTCGGATAAAGATCAGGGCAAGAAAGAGCGGCTGGAGAGCGAAGGTATTGTTGTGCACAACTTTGATCGCTCTGTGCCTCTGGCCGAAGCCTCGACTGTGCTGTGTGATGTAACCCATATTCTTTCGTCCGTTCCGCCGGGCAAGGAAGGGGACTGTGTTCTGCAGTTACATGCCACAGAAATTACCGCGTGTGAAAAACTCGAATGGGTTGGGTATCTCTCTACGACGGGGGTTTATGGAAATCGTGATGGCGGTGTTGTCTTTGAAGATGACCCGTTAAGCCCGTCAAGCCCGCGAAGCAAGCAACGTGCGCAGGCTGAAAAAGAGTGGCTGGCACTTGTCGATGCACACGATATCCCTGTGCATATTTTCAGGTTGGCAGGCATATACGGCCCGGGGCGCAACCCGTTGGATTCCCTTAAATCCGGCAGGGTAAAGCAACGCATAGATAAGCCGGGGCATATTTTCAGTCGAATTCATGTCGAAGACATTGCAAACGTTCTAGAGGCATCTGTTAATCATCCCCGAGCTGGACGCATTTACAATGTATGTGACAACGCGCCGGAAGAACCGTCTAAAGTCACTACCTATGCCAGTCAGTTACTGGGCATTGATCCGCCTCCGCTTGTTTCATTTGATGATGCGGAAATGAGTCCTATGGCAAAGACCTTTTGGCTGGATAACAAGCGGGTAGATAATAGCCGGATAATAAACGAGCTAGGTGTTAAACTTGATTACCCCGACTATCAATCTGGATTAAAAAGCCTGCTTTAGAGGCAGCGTGATCAGGTTTGCATCTGGTCTTCAAGACTGCGTGTTCTGTCGGTAATGACGTCTCCTGTATGTGCTGTCGTGACGGGTTCAACCAACATGATCCAGCACTCTTCTTTGGCGACAGGATTATGCATAACGCCTTTGGGGACAACGTGCATGTCGCCTTCGTTAAGCTCTATGGTTTTGTCCTCATACTGCATGAGGAGTTGCCCCTTGATAATGTAAAACAATTCGTCTTCGTTATCATGCTTGTGCCAGACAAGTTCATTTTTGATCTTGGCAATTTTCACAAACTGATCATTAACTCGAGCGAGCACTTTGGGTGACCAGTGGGCCGTAACCTGGTCAAGAGCGCCGGGCAAGTTTACAACATTTCTATCTGACATATTAGGTGAGTTTCCTTGATTGCTTAATCAGGGGAGATTAAGAAAATGATTTCCAATAAGACGTGGTCAGAGAAGCCATTTGAAAAGGCCAAAGGCTATCATGCCGATGACAATGGTCGTCAGCAGATCCTTGCGAATCAAACCGACGACCACAGCAACGCAGGCTGCGAGCAGGGACGCATTCTGCAGATTGAATTCGATGTTATCGCCATTGGGCATTAAAACGGCAGGGACAATGATGGCTGTGAGAACGGCAGGTGGAACAAAATCCAGGGCGATTTTTGCCCAGCCCGGAAAGGTAAAGTGACCTGCTGAAGCAAGAAGCACATATCGTATCCCGAAAGTCACAATGGCCATGCCAGCGATCATAAGGGCTTCGGTCATTGTTTTTTACTCCGGCTTAAGAGGTGATAGGACAGGCCAACAGCCAAGGCGCTGAGGGCAGAGATCATCAAACCGAGTTTATGCGGCATATCGGCTGTTCCCAATGACATGGCGCCTGCAACAAGAACACAGGCCAGCATTGGACGGGTTGTGAGGTAGGGAAGAACCATCCCGATAAAGGTTGCGGACATGGCAAAGTCCAGACCCCAGTTTCCGATGTCGGGAAAAAGTTCGCCGAGGGTAATGCCGATGACAGTACAGAGTATCCAGTTGCCATACATCGCCGAGAAAGATCCAAGGTAGAACCATTGGACATACCTTTTGCGCCAGATGTTGTCAGATTTACGGATTTTGTCTGCAATTGTTGCAAAACTTTCGTCAGTCAGGCCAAAGGCAATCAAGGCTCGCCAAGGCCCGGACAGATGTTTTACATCGTCCACCAATGCCGCTGAATAGAGTAGGTGACGCAGATTCACGATGAAGGTTGTTGCTATGATCATGAGCGGTCCGGTTCCGGCCGCAAGCAACCCCAGCGCAATAAACTGGGATGAACCGGCAAACACAAAAATTGACATCGCGACTGCCCCAAGAGGGGAAAGCCCGCTTTGTTCTGCAAGTGTACCAAAGATTATGCCGAAGGGAATGGCGCCGACAATCATGGGAATGGTTGCGCGAGATCCGGCAAAGACTTCTCTGAGAATCTCTTTCCGCGAGAGTTTTTGATCGTCGACTGTTGCTATGTCACTGGTATTTATCGGCTGTGTGCCCATAGATATTGTCGCACAGTTGTCAGTATTGGGTGCGTTACTCATTATTCATACTCATAGTGTTACAGTCATATAGATATCAGAGCGTCTGTATTTTGATTTTCCATTTGGGTGCGGAACTTCACAGAAACCCAGTTTTCTATAAAGTTTTTGGGCATTAACCAGCTTGCGATTACTTTCCAGAAATACCTGTTTTGCACCAAGGCGTCGTGCTTCATTCAATGCGGCAACCACTAGGCGACGTCCTATGCCTCTGGATTGGGCCGCAGGGGTGACCCCTACCTTCGAAACTTCGTAGAGATCGTCTGTTACCCGGGCGAGAGCACAAGTCCCGACCGGAGCACCACCGCAAAGGCCGAAGAATATTGTGCCGCCACGGGAAAGATAATAGCCGCCGGGATTGTCCAGAGACTCTTTATCCCATTCCTCTTGAAGGTTGAGGAAGTAGTAATCCAGCCATTCTTTGTTCAGTTCTTTGAATGAGCCTGCATATTGTGGATCCCAATTGATGATCTCGATGTCTCCGGACAGATAGGGGTCTGCCAAATTATTGAGAACTCTTTGGTTGAGCGGTGTTTCACCATTAAGTTTTTCGAGGTTTAGAAGCTGATTAAGCAGATTATTCGGTTCTGTATCGGCTAACATACTGTCCAGTGAGCGTTTAATCTCGTCCCAAACGGGAATAAGTTTTGGTAAAGCGTGTTTTGCCTGATCTGACAGGGTCAGTAACTGTGTGCGTTCATCTTTGGGGGAGGGTTTTTTCTCTATCCAGCCTTCTTCAATCATTTTCCGTGCCATTTTACTGATTGCGGGGTGGCTGACGCCTGTGGCGATAGCGCAGTCAGACACAGAAACCGCACCCTCTTTGTACAGAAGGTAAAAGAGCGGAAAATAACCAGCCTGAATGGTTAGGCCGGTTTTCTCGTAGATTATGTTGACCTCATTAAAAAGCGTATCGCTCAGGCGTTTGAGGCGACTTGCTAGTGTAAGGCTTCCGAGTGAGGCGAGAAAATTCATAATAAACCTATTACGTAACTGGTTACATATTATTTTATCAAATAGACCCGTTTTGGAAAAGAAGAAAAAGCAGCCGGGATTAAATCGGCTGCTTTCGATTGAGAGCAAAAAAGGTTAGGTGTCTGGCTTAACGACTGATCTCTTTAACAATTTTCTTAAGTCGTTGTATATCTTGTGGTTCAGAAAGGCGATGATCACCAGTTTTTACCAGAACGACTTCCATGTCATCAGTTTCAAGCGACTCGACAATTCTGGGGACAATATTCCAGGGTACATCGACGTCCTTCATGCCTTGAATCAGACGGACGGGGCAAGTGATGGGCTGCGTCCTGTCCAGCAAGAGGTGTTGTCGGCCTTCTTCGATGAGTTTCAGGGTAATGGCATAGGGCTCGTCACCATATTCACTTGGTTCGTAATAAACCCCTTCGCTTAACAGCGTATCTTTGATTTCTTGTGAAAAGGTGTCCCACATTAGGTCCTGGGTGAAGTCAGGGGCGGCAGCGATACCGACAAGACCTTTGATTCTTTCTGGTCTTTTCAGGGCGGTATTAAGCATGATCCAGCCCCCCATGGATGACCCGACCAATATCTGGGGGCCACTTGTCAGTTCGTCGATAACGGCAATGGCATCTTCGGTCCATTGCCCGATTGTGCCATCTGTGAACTTGCCAGACGATTGCCCATGCCCCATATAATCGAAACGGACAAAATTTTGCTTACTGGATTTCGCAAACTCTTCCAGCGCAGTAGCTTTCGAACCCGTCATGTCGGACATATAGCCACCCAGAAAGACGATTCCCGGTAAATCCTTATCGCCTTCTGTCTTTATATAGGCTATATGCTGCCCATTAGGGCGTTCGAGAAATTCTGGAATTTGTGAAGTGAACTCTGTATCACTATTGGGCGCTGTATCATTATTGGACATGAACTAAATAGGACTCCTTGTAGTACCGACACATGACGGATGCTTCTCACCTTAACACTTTGATATCTGAAGCCGCTACCCCAGAGCTTCCTTCTCTTGTGAAATCTGATGGTACACCGATGACGGTGCTTCAGGTCGTACCTGCTATGGATTCAGGTGGTGTCGAGCGCGGCACGCTGGATATGGCAAAGGCCATTATCGAAGCGGGCGGCAAGGCTATCGTCGCGTCCCGTGGCGGACAGCTGGTCGCGCGCCTGAAGATTGCCGGGGCAGAGCATGTCGAACTTCCGGTACATTCCAAGAATCCGTGGACGATGTGGCGAAACACTGGGCGTCTTGTTCGCCTGATAAAAGACAGAGGTGTTGATTTGGTGCACGCCAGATCTCGTGCGCCCGCGCGTCCGGCGCACAGGGCTGCCCGCAAGGTCGGGGTGCCTTTCGTGACAACGGTCCACGCGCCATACAATATCAACAATGGTCTTAAGCGATATTACAATTCGATTATGACCAAGGGTGATGTTGTCATCTCTATATCAGAGTTTGTCGCAGACTATATCCGTAAGAACTATCAGGTAGATGAAAGCAAAATTCGCATTGTTCACAGAGGCATGGATACCGATAGCTTTTCGCCGCATGCTGTCAGTGCCGAGCGCGTTATTCAGCTATCGACGCAATGGCGTTTGCCTGATGGGGTTCCGCTTATCATGCTGCCCGGCCGTTTGACGCGCTGGAAAGGTCAGAAAGTTCTTCTCGAAGCGCTCACGCACCTTCGCGATATTGATCTATGTTGCGCACTGGTCGGGTCTGATCAGGGGCGGACAGCTTATCGTGATGAGTTGGAAAAGATGATTATGGATAATGATCTTTTGAGTCGCGCTTTCATCATGGACGACTGCAATGACATGCCTTCTGCCTATATGCTGTCTGATGTTGTCGTTTCTGCCTCTACTGATCCCGAAGGTTTTGGCCGGGTTGTGTCGGAAGGGCAGGCCATGGGGCGCCCCGTTGTGGCAAGTGATCACGGTGGTGCAAAGGAGCAGCTGGTTCCAAACGAGACTGGTTTCCTGTTTGAAAACGGTGATGCTGAAAGCTGTGCGCGTGCAATTCGCCGGGCATTGAGCCTGAATGCGAGAGAGCGAGAAATCCTCTCACTCAAGGGGCAGGAACGGGTTCAGAAATTTTTCACGAAAAAACTGATGTGTGCCAAGACAGTCGGTATTTATCGTGAACTTATTTCTGAGAAGGCAATCACCGGGTAAGGTTAAACAGGGTAAAACTAAGCGGAGCAAAGCTAAATTATCCCCGGCTTCAGTTGTCTCTGGAAAAGTTTTCTATTGCATTCTGATAGGCGAATAGTGCCGGGTTTCCACCTGTGTGTATAAACAGAACCTTTGACCCCAGGGGGATGGCATTTGTACGAACCTGATCAATCAGGCCTGCCATGGTTCTGGCCGTATAGACCGGGTCGAGAAGGATCGCTTCCAGCTGCGCCGCCTTTTCAATAGCTTCTTTTACTTGATGGTTCATTTTGCCGTAACCCGGCGCCAGCACTTTGTCTGATAGGATAATGTCCTGATCACTTATCAGGTCGGGACGGGATATCATTTGTGCCAGTTCGCTTGATCTTTGTTTGATACGATCAATTTGGCTTTTTTTACCCCGCCTGACACAGATACCGATGATCGGAATATCCCAACCGATAGCGCGGGCACCAACAAGGAAGCCAGCGTGTGTCAGGCCGCTGCCGGATGGAATGACAATATAGTCAGGTTTATCGCCGGATGTGATGGTTTGGGCGTAAGTCTCTGCCGCGGCCCTGATATAGCCAAGACCACCATAAGGCAGTGAGCCTAATCCGAGATGAATAACATAGGGACGTCGACCATGGTTTTTGAGTTCTTTTGCACGCTCATCCAGTGCCTTATCTGCGCCAGCTTCGTCCTCTCCCTCGGGGAAATAGCTGATTTCTGCACCGAGCAGGTTGTTTAAAAAGATGTTGCCGGATTTTCGATAGAGCTGATCATGGCTCGGAACCCGTTCTTCAAGCTGAACGTGGGCTTGCCAGCCGAGTTTGGCCGCTGCTGCGGCGGTGAGGCGGACAAAGTTTGACTGTAGAGCGCCGGTGATCAGGACTGTATCAGCATTCGCTTCGACACCTGGCCCAAGGTAGTATTCCAGCTGTCGAACCTTGTTGCCGCCAAAGGCCAAACCATTGCAATCATCCCGCTTGGTCCAGAGTGTAATGCCAAGGTCTTGGCCAAGTTTTGGCAAGGGATCAATGGGCGTTGGTTCATGGCCGAGAATGATACGTCGATGCTGTTTAAGTTCGGGGATAAGGTCTTCAGGTGTCGTCTTCATGGGCATGATCATTGTACTCGGTAAGATGGGGCGGATGTGCAATGAATTCTGTTCGAAAGTCTGTCAGTTATTTGAGCATTAATTTCTATGACGGGAAAGTCTCTCTTGTTTATCCTGCGATCCCCTGATTTTTGATGCCTGAATTCTTCTTAAGGCTCTTGGTAGAGTGGTTTAAAAAATGAATAGAGAGATTCTTTTGATTAAAAGCGCGGAATCCTTGGTGGTGTGCTTGACAGGCGATGGAATCCTTTTACATTGCTGGAACTCTGTAAGAGTCAATTTTCCTAGATGATAGAACAGTAACTGAGAACGATTTCCGATGGTCACAATTACATTGCCTGATGAAAGTCAGCGCAAATTTGATGGTCCTGTAACAGGGCACGAGGTAGCAGAATCTATTGGTCCGCGTTTGGCCAAAGATGCTTTAGCTGTGGTGGTAGATGGCGAGTTGAGAGATACGACCTATCCAATCACGACGGATGCGACCTTGGAAATTGTGACCCGCAAGCACCCGCTGGCACTTGATCTGTTGCGCCACGACTGTGCGCACGTGATGGCCGAAGCTGTGCAAGAGCTCTTCCCCGGAACTCAGGTTACCTTTGGTCCATCAACAGACGTTGGCTTTTATTACGACTTTGCGCGTGATGAGCCGTTTTCGACAAATGATCTTGAGAAGATTGAAGCGAAAATGCACGAGATCATTGCGCGTGATGAAGCTTTTGTTCGTGAAGTTTGGGATCGTGAAAAGGCCAAAGAGCATTTCGCATCCAAGGGTGAAAAGTACAAAGCCGAACACGTTGATAACATTCCCGGCGATGAAGATCTGACAATCTATCGTCAGGGTGACTGGCTTGATCTGTGCCGTGGGCCGCATGCGCCGTCTACCGGAAAGATTGGCAAAGGCTTCAAGTTGATGAAGGTTTCCGGTGCCTATTGGCGCGGAGATAAAGACAATGATCAGCTACAGCGTATTTACGGCACTTGCTGGTCTGACGAGAAGCAACTGAAAAAATATCTTCAGATGCTCGAAGAAGCTGAAAAACGCGATCACCGTCGTCTTGGAAAAGAGCTGGGCTTGTTCCACTTGCAAGAAGAAGCAACAGGTTCCGTTTTCTGGCACCCAAAAGGTTGGGCCCTGTATCGCTCACTCGAAGATTATATGCGCAAGCGCCTTGAAGCTGGTGGTTATCAGGAAGTGAAAACGCCGCAGTTGATTGACCGCGCGCTCTGGGAAGCTTCCGGTCACTGGGAGAAATTCCGCGAAGACATGTTCGTGGCGACATCCGAAGATGACCGTACCCTTGCAGTGAAACCTATGAACTGTCCCGGACACGTTCAAATTTTCAAACAGGGACAGACCAGCTATCGAGACCTTCCCTTGCGTATGGCTGAATTTGGTGCCTGTCACCGCAATGAACCATCTGGTGCGTTACATGGCCTGATGCGTGTGCGGGCCTTCACACAGGATGATGCCCATATTTTCTGTACCGAAGATCAGATCAACAGTGAAACTGTTATCTTCTGTGATCTGCTGAAAACAGTTTACAAGGATCTTGGCTTTGATGAGATCGTTGTAAAGTTCTCGGATCGTCCTGAAAGGCGTGCGGGAACCGACGAATCTTGGGATAAAGCCGAAGGCGCGTTAAGAGAAGCCGTTGAAGAAGCCGGGCTTGAATACACAATGAACCCGGGCGAAGGTGCATTCTATGGTCCCAAGCTGGAATTCGTGCTCAAAGATGCGATCGGGCGCGATTGGCAATGCGGAACCCTTCAGGTGGATGTGGTTCTGCCAGAACGTCTGGATGCATCCTATATCGGCGAGGATGACAAGCGGCATCGTCCTGTGATGTTGCATCGTGCCATCCTGGGATCATTTGAACGTTTTCTTGCTATTCTTATTGAGCAACACGCCGGTAAGTTCCCCTTGTGGATGTCCCCACAGCAAGTGGTTGTGGCCTCAATCACTTCCGATGCTAATGACTATGCAGAAGAAGTTCGTGACAAGTTGAAAGCGGCGGGACTCCGGGTGAAAGCTGATTTGCGTAATGAGAAAATTAACTATAAAATCCGCGAACACAGCCTGAGCAAAACACCGGTAATTGCCGTGGTTGGTCGTCGGGAAGCAGAGGAAGGGAAAGTTGCTCTGCGTCGTCTTGGCGGTAAGAATCAGGAAATTATGTCTTTGGAAGAAGCACTTAGTTCTTTAGCCGAAGAAGCAAAATCGCCTGCTGAAAAGTAGGCGATAAAAATTAACTTTCGGGTTGCCGACTGGTACTGGTTATTGGCATTATGCGCCACAATGTGCTTACCCACATTGATTATTGGCGTAAACGCAATATAAACGGTTGGTATTTTAGAGTAACAGCCTATTGCAGATCAAAAGGTCTGTAATTTTGGGATAACAGAAAAAACGGGAGCACGACAATAGCACGCGCACCAATGACGACACCCCCGCGCATCGACGGTCCGCGGGTAAACGAACGGATCACTATTAACTCTGTACGTCTTGTCGACGCAGACGGCGAACAGGTTGGCGTAGTACCAACGCGTGATGCACTGAAACGTGCATATGACGCAGGTCTTGACCTTGTGGAGGTTTCTCCGAATGCGGAGCCACCTGTCTGTAAGATTATGGACTATGGCCGTTATCGTTTTGAAATGCAGAAAAAGAAAAATGAAGCTCGTAAAAAGCAAAAGATCGTTGATCTGAAAGAGCTTAAAGTGCGTCCAAATATCGACACACATGATTACGACGTGAAGATGCGGGCTGCACAAAAGTTTATTTCTGCTGGTGACAAGGTGAAAGTGACTATGCGCTTTCGCGGACGTGAAATCACCCACCAGGAAGTTGGTCTGGAAGTTCTCAAACGCATTGAGACCGATCTCGAAGAGATCGCAAAGACAGAGTTAAGGCCGAAAATGGAAGGCCGCCAGATGATTATGATTTTGGCGCCAAAGTAAGCCTGCTGAACGTGAAGCTGAAAAGCTGTAATGAAAAGCCGCTCTTGAACAGGGCGGCTTTTTTGTTGCCTGTTTATTATTGTTTTTGCCTATGAAAGGTATAGTTATGGATCACGCGTCGACTGTTATTATTGGTGGTGGTGTTCTGGGCTGTTCAGTCGCCTATCATCTTGCGAAACGGGGCGTAGAGGATGTTTTGCTGTTAGAGAGGCAGGATCTTGCTACCGCTGCGTCGTGCCAGGCGGCGGGGTTGATGTTTCAGATTTCATCAAAGCCAGCCGTCGATGTTTTGAACCGTCGCACTTTCAAGGTACTTCCCGAACTGGAAAAGATCACAGGCGAGCAGCTTGATTTTAAAGCAGTGGGCACGTTGAGGGTTGCAGAAAACCTTGAAAGTAAGGCCAGTTTAGAGCGGCTATATAATCGCGCTGTAAGCGAAGGTATTGCGGCACAGAAAGTAAACGCCGGATGGAGATCCAAGCATCTGCCCTGGCTCAGGGTTAAAGAGGATGCACTTACAGTCCATTTCAGTGACGAGGGATATATTGATCCTTATCGTTTGACCTATGCCTATGCAAAATCTGCCAAATCTTTTGGTGCACAAATCAAACTTGGGGTTAATGTATCTGCTATTAAGGCAATTAACGGCGTTGTCGTTGGTGTTGAAACTGATCAGGGTTTTATCTCTTGTGAGAAGGTGATTGTTGCAGCGGGGAGCTGGTCCAATTTTTTAACTCTGCCACTGGGCTGTGCGCTCCCCATGATCCCGACCCGAAGCCATTTCTGGATCGCTGCGCCTGAAAGTTACTTCAGTGATCAACAGCCGATGATGGTTCATGCCGATGCGGGGGCCTACACCCGACCTGAAGTGGGTGGTCTAGTACTGGGTGTTCAGGAACAATCTTCTCGCACCTTTGACTATAGCGACTTGCCCAATGACATTACCTCTTTCGCTGTGACGGAAGAAGGGGGCGAATGGGATGCTTTGATAGAGGCGGAACAGCGGGTGTCCAGTTTCTTCCCAAAACTAGAAGGGGCGCGCTTCGAAAGCTATATGGCCGGGCTTTCGGCCTATACCCCGGACGGGCATTTTCTTCTGGGTGAAACCAAAGCTGTTAAGGGGATGTTTGTGGCCGCCGGATGTTGTGGTTCAGGGGTGATGGCTTCGGGGGGCATCGGGGATTCACTGGCAGAATTGATGACAGAAGATAAATCGTCTTATGATTTAAACGCTTTTGATCCTAATCGATTTGGGCAGGTTGACCCTAGTTCGAAGGAATTTCAGCTTCTTTGTGCGCAGGCGCGTGCGAGAAAAGCGAAATAGAATAAAGAAGAGCCGACGGTAATATACCCCCGGCTCTTCTTTATTAGAGTGTTTTTCTTTGGCGGGCTGTTGCTAGCTTTCTTTAGTTTTCCATAATTTTTTGTTGGTTGCTTCGCGCATGGATTGGAAAGCAACATACAGTGGTGGAATAAAAAGAAGTCCGATGGAGGTCGCGGCGACCATGCCACCAAAGACAACAAAACCCACCGCGACACGGCTGGCTGCCCCGGCACCTGATGCGAAGATCAGGGGCAATACGCCAAGTATGAACGAAAGTGCTGTCATCATCACGGCTCTGAAGCGCAAGCTTGCAGCATCCAGGGCGGCTTCCTTGATGGAAAGTCCTTCTTCGCGTCTGACCTTGGCAAACTCGACAATGAGGATCGCACTTTTACTGGCGAGTCCGATGAGCATCACCATCCCGATCTGGGCGTAGAGATTATTGTCGAGAAAGGGGAGTAGTGCCATGGGCACCAAGGCACCAAAAGCAGCAAGGATGACCGATACGATAACAGATAGAGGGACGCTCCAGCTTTCATACTGGGCGACAAGGAAAAGGTAAGCGAAGATTAGAGCCAGAGAGAAGATAATAACAATATAGCCACCAGCTTCCTGTTCCTGTTTCGAGGTTCCCGTCCATTCAATACCATAGCCATCGGGTAGGGCACTTGCTGCAGCACGTTCCAGCGCGGCAATGGCATCACCACTACTGTACCCTGTTGCTGGGGAGCCTGTTATGGACGCTGATTTAAACTGATTATAACGCTCGACAGATAAGGGACCTAAGATGGGTTCAATCTCGATCAAGGTCCGCAAAGGGATCATATCCCCGTTATCATTCCGCACATGCAGGTTATCGATATCTTCCAACCCGTCACGGAATTGGGCCTCGGCCTGGATCTGGACCCGATAAACTTTTCCGTAAAGGTTAAAGTCATTGATATAGGACGACCCAAGATTTGCCTGTAGAGTTGAGAAGATATCCGAGATCTTTACGCCGAGTACAAGGGCCTTTTCCCGATCCACTTCCAGAAAAAGCTGGGGAATGTTGGCGGAATAGGTGCTGAACACCGACGTTAACTCGGGCTGTTGATTTGCGGCAAAGGCCAAGCTGCGTACTGCGGCGGCAAGCTCTTGGGGAGTGCGTCCAAGATAGTCCTGAACCTGGGCTTCAACCCCGCCACCTGTGCCTAACCCCATAATGGGGGGGAGGGGGAAGGCAAACGATTCTGCCGAAGCTAATCCGGCGAGTTTACCGTTTATGCGTCCGAGAATATTGTACCATTGAAGGTCAAATTCGGTTCTTTCCGACCAGTCGCTCAAAACGGGAATAAGCAGTGAGGAATTTGATGCTGCACCGGAAAGTAAACTGAAACCGGAAACAGAGATCACGTCTGTGACGCCCTCTTCTTCCAACAGCATATCCGTTACATCGGCGGTGACCTCATTTGTTCGTTCCAGTGATGCGCCGTCGGGAAGCTGAACGTTCACAAAGAACACACCTTTATCTTCCATGGGGATAAAGCCAGTCGGAACTGTCTGGAACATATAGACGGTGACACCAGCGAAAATACCAAGCACGGCCATTGAAATAGCAAGGCGTCTGATCATAAGGGCAACGACTTTGCCATAGCCATTACGGGTACGATCAACAAGGTTTGCAAACAGTTTCAATGGGCCTTTGGGCTCACCGCTGTCAGGTTTTAACAATAGTGCGCAAAGTGCAGGCGACAGTGTTAAGGCATTTATCGAAGAAAGAGAAACCGCTACGCAGATGGTTAGCGAGAATTGTTTATAGAGTTCCCCTGTAATGCCGGGCATGAAGGATACAGGTACAAAAACAGCCAAGAGGACTAAAGTTGTTGCAACCACAGGGCCGGTAACTTCTTTCATGGCCAACTTGGTTGCATCTGCGGCCGATTTTCCTGTTTCTTTCATAATTCGCTGCACATTTTCGACCACGACGATACTGTCGTCTACGACAATGCCGATGGCGAGGATAATGGCAAAAAGCGTGATCATGTTGGCACTAAAGCCAACGGCATAGAGAACAGCGAAGGTGCCGACAAGTGACACAGGGATTGCAAGGCTTGGGATCAGGGTTGAGCGCCAGTCACTTAAAAAGAGAAAGGTCACACTGACCACAAGGGCAAAGGTAATAAGCAGTGTTTCAATCACTTCTTTAACAGATGCCCGTACAGCGTTTGTCGTGTCATAGAGAATTTTATATTCCATGCCTTGCGGAAAGTTCTCTGACAGGCGGTCAAGCTCTGCATAGATAGCATCGGCAACTTCCAGAGCATTGGCACCCGGTGATTGATAGACGGCTATGGCTGCTGAGGGGGCGTTGTTAAGTTTAGAGGCCGAAGAATAACTTTGGGAACCAAGCTCAATTCTTGCGATGTCTTTTAGCCTTACAAAGGATCCGTCTTGATTTGCCCGAATGACGATATTTTCAAACTCTTCAACTGTTGTCAGACGGCCTTTGGCCTGAAGTGTATATTGAAATTGAGGGGTGCCTTCGAAAGGTGGTGCACCCAATTGACCCGCTGTGGCCTGAATGTTCTGATTTTCTATTGCTTCTGTCACATCCTTGGTCGTAAGGCCCACGGCGGTGAGGCGGTCAGGATTAAGCCAGACCCGCATTCCGTAATCCAGGGCTCCAAACTGTGATACACTACCGACACCATTAATACGCGAGAGTGAATCCTGAATATAAATAGAGGCGTAGTTACTCAGAAACAGTGAATCCAGTGAATTATCTGGCGAGACCATATTGATCACAAGAAGCATAGATGTGGATTGCTTCTGCGTGATGACACCCTGTCGTGTAACTTCTTGTGGCAAAGACGAATTTGCTGTTGCGACACGGTTCTGAACGTTAACCGCTGCGATGTCCGGATCTGTTCCGACGGCAAAAGTGACCGTTAAATCATAACTACCATCGTTACTGCTTGTTGATGACATATATAGCATGCCATCAACACCGTTGACCTTTGCTTCGATCGGGGCGGCGACAGACTGTTCAACAACTGTTGCATTTGCACCGGGATAGCTGGTGGTAACCTTGACCTGTGGTGGTGTGATATCGGGGTATTCGGCGACGGGAATTGAATTGAGGGCGATGATACCCGCTAGTGAAATAACAATTGATATAACCAGAGCAAATTTGGGGCGGTTAATAAAAAGAGCTGAAAACACGACTATGCTCCTTCTTCAACCGGGTTAACTACCATATCCGGTTTTACCTTCTGGATACCCTGCACGATAATGCGTTCTCCTTTTAGAAGTCCGTCTTTTATAACCCAGTTTGTATCGACTTGTTCGCCGACTTGAAGCCGGCGAATTTCTACCTTGTTGCTCCGGTCGACGACCAAGGTAAAGTAACCTTGTTGGTCTTTTTGAACGGATGCTTGGGGAATTACCAATTCTCTCTGGGTTTGCTTGTCACGTACGATTACACTGACGAACTGCCCGGGAACCAGAATGTGTTTAGGGTTTGGGAAAACAGCGCGGGTAATGATGGAATTCGTGCTTTGATTTACCTGGGTATTAATAAAATCAAATTCGCCGTCGCTTTCATAGGGCTTTCCGTCAGAGAGAATCAGTGATGGAATTACAGGGGCTTCTTCGCTCGAGAGCCCTTTACGGCGTTCTTCCAGGATAAGTTTATCGCTGACAGGGACGGTAACATAAATTGGATCAAGGCTTGTTATGGTGGCAAGTGGCTCGCTGCTGGAATTGACCAGATTGCCGACGCTGTAACGCGACCGACTGATTTGACCGTCAAGCGGGCTTCGGATTTCGGTGTAACTTAAGTCAAGCTCGGCTCTACGCAGAGCAGCCTTGGCCTGTAAAACGGCGGCGAGAGCCGAAGATTCGCTGGCTTCAGAAGTATCCAGGGAAGCTTCAGATACCACTTTCTTTTTTCGGAGATCCTTTTTTCGCTTAAGGTCAGACCGCGCATTTTTAAGTGTAGCTTGGGCACCTGAAAGATCAGCCTGGGCTTGTTCAACAGCAATTTGATAGGGGGCTTTCTCTAAAACAAAGAGCAAATCGCCTTTTTTAATGTTTGCGCCTTCCTTGAAAAGCCGTTCTTGAACAAATCCTTCGACACGTGCGCGTAAATCGACTGTATCAACAGCTTCGACCCGACCTACAAAGGTGAGTTCGGGGGTTACATCCTGTTCCTGTACGGTGGTGACCGTTACGCTTGGCGCAGGAGGAGAAGTGTCTTGCGCCAAAGCCAGCTGAGCGCCAAACAGAATTGTTGATGCAAATATCAAAGCAGGTGTTTTTCTATAGGGAAACTTCATAGCTTGGTTCTCTTTTTAGTATCCAGCTGAACGTTTTGATCGGGGTCGAAGGTCGTGGTGCAAGAAGTGTGGTTTCTTGATTGAGATTCAATACCCCAGAGTATGTTTTGTTTTGTAATTTGGATAAATTATTTTGTTCGATAATAATCTAGCATTAATGGTGAAAAGATGTGAGAAAAATATATGGTTGTTTTGGCGATAGAGAGTGTGGCGGGGACTCCATATTTTCCTTATGTTTGAGCTTGCCAAAGAGAGCAAAGGGTACTATAACCCCCGCCATTGTCGGGTGGCATGTGCCAAAGGGTATGCCTAGTCACTCTGAAAAAGAACTTTATTTATAAGGAAAGAAAATGCCCAAACTTAAGACGAAATCTGGCGCGAAGAAACGCTTCCGCCTGACCGGAACCGGTAAAGTCGTTGCTGCTCAGGCAGGTAAACGTCACGGTATGCGTAAACGCTCACAAACAATGATTCGTAACGCTCGCGGTACGACGACACTTTGTGAATCTGATGCACGCATCATCAAACGTAATTTCCTCGTTAACGGTTAAGGTTAAGGTAGTAGCAAATGGCTCGTGTTAAACGGGGCGTGACAGCGCGTGCACGCCACAAAAAAATTGTTAAACTTGCTAAAGGCTTCCGCAGCCGTGGCAAAAACGTCTTCCGCGTTGCCGTACAGCGCCTTGAAAAAGGCTGGCAGTACGCATATCGCGATCGTCGTGTTAAGAAACGTACATTCCGTGGTCTATGGATTCAGCGTATTAATGCTGGTGCCCGCATGCACGGTATCACGTACTCTCAGTTCATGAACGGTGTGAAGAAAGCTGAAATCGGTCTTGACCGTAAAGTGCTTGCTGATCTGGCTGTTCGTGAGCCAGCTGCATTTGCTGCTGTTGTTGAAAAGGCAAAAGCAGCTCTGGCTTAACGCGCACTCGTTTTAGGCTTTATGACAGGGCAGCATCCGGTTTCGGGTGCTGCCTGTTTGTCTTTTAGGGTCTGAATGAAGCTGTGCAAGATGATTTTATCCTGACATGTTTTATCATTTAGCTGTTCTGGCGTTTTGTTTTGGCAGAAGCTATTGATGAAACAAATAAACTTTTGTCTGTAACCGGAGCGACGTCCCGTGGTCTCCCTTTTGAAAATCTTCTTTCCTGTTGTTTTGTGTTTATCGCTACTGTCGGGCTGTTTTGATGCCGGGGGGGCGACAGGTGAAAATTATTCCAAAGACATTGATAAGGTGCGCAACCATGTTGTGAACGGGCAAAGTAATGCCGATTTGGTCGGTGAATTGGCTGGGCGTCATGGTAAAGTCACTTGGCTCGCAGGACCGTGGGATGATAAACAATCTGATCAACAGATATTGGTAAGTGCAAGTATTCGGAAAAAACTGGATAATGCAGACCGCGAATTAACACTTTTGTACCGCTATGACCGAACATCTCAGGATGTGGTTCTGGACAAGGTCCTGCTTGATGGACAGGTCCAGAGTGTTGTGGGTGGTGCTGTTGCAATGCTGGCAATGAAGTTGGAATAAACAGGATTACTGATTGAGGATTTCCTCATGAACGGGAAGTATAATGGATAATCTGGAAGAACTTCGCAGTGATTTACTGCAAAGAGTAGAAGCCGCCACAGATCTGGATGCCCTGGATACTGTGCGTGTTCAGGCACTGGGAAAAAAAGGTGAGATTACACAGCGGATGAAAACGCTGGGTAATCTGGCGCCTGAAGAGCGCAAGGAAGCCGGACAGGCATTTAACCTGATCAAGCAAGCTGTTGCAGACGCAATTGAAACACGCAAGGCAAGCCTGCATGAAGCAGCTTTGGAAGCGCGTCTTGCTGAAGAAAAAGTTGATGTGTCTTTACCGCCTCGTCCCACGACAATTGGTAAAATGCATCCCATAAGCCAGACTTTGGAAGAGCTGGTTGCCATTTTTGGCGAGATGGGTTTTTCCGTAGCCGAAGGTCATCATATCGAAGATGATTTCCATAACTTTACGGCCTTGAATATTCCGCCAGAACACCCCGCGCGTCAGGAGCTGGATACTTTCTATATGCCAGAGAGAGAAGACGGGACCCGATCCGTTCTGCGGACCCACACTTCACCTGTGCAGATCCGTGCGATGCAAAATACGACACCGCCTATTCGTATTATTGCGCCGGGCCGGACGTTCCGTGCCGATCATGATGCCACACACTCCCCGATGTTCCATCAGGTTGAGGGACTGGTTATTGATGAGAAAACCAACATGGGACATCTGAAGGGTGTTCTTATTGAATTCTGTCGTGCTTTCTTTGGCGTGAAAGACCTGCCTTTGCGCTTCCGCCCAAGTTACTTTCCCTTTACCGAGCCTTCTGCCGAGGTTGACATCGGGTGCTCCCGTTCTGGTGGGCAGCTGAAAATCGGTGCTGGTGAAGACTGGCTGGAAATTCTTGGTAGCGGTATGGTTCACCCAAAAGTTCTTGAAAACTGCGGAATTGATTCGTCCAAATATCAGGGCTTTGCTTTTGGTATCGGGATTGAACGTCTTGCCATGCTCAAATACGGTATTCCTGATTTGAGAACCTTCTATGAAACCGATCTACGCTGGATGAAACACTATGGCTTCCTGCCAATGGAAATGCCCAGCATGGTCCGTGGTCTGTAGAGAGGTTTGGAAAGATGAAATTTACACTTAACTGGTTGAAAGATCACCTCGACACAGATGCTTCGCTGGAAGCTATTGTTGAAAAGCTTTCTCTTATTGGTCTGGAAGTCGAAGGTGTTGAAAATAAAGCCGACGAACTCAAGGCTTTTAAAACGGCTAAAGTGATTGAAGCTGTTCAACACCCAAATGCTGACCGCCTGAGAGTATGTCAGGTACAGTCTGATGAAGGCATCAGTCAGGTTGTTTGCGGCGCGCCAAATGCCCGAACAGGAATGATTGGTGTGTTTGCGCCTGTTGGTTCCTATGTACCGGGTATCGATCTGACACTAAAGGCTGGAAATCTCCGTGGTGAAGATTCCAACGGTATGTTGGTATCTGAGCGCGAAATGGGCCTTTCTGATGAACATGATGGCATCATCGACCTTCCTGAAGACACCGAAATTGGTGTGCCACTTGCGGAAGTACTTGGTCTTGACGATCCGATCATCGAGATTGCCATTACACCGAACCGGGGCGACTGTCTCGGGGTACGTGGTGTTGCGCGCGACCTTGCGGCCGCAGGTATGGGAACTCTTAAACCTCTGAAGCTTGAAACAATCGAAGGATCGTTTGACAGCCCGATCAAATGGAAAGCTGATGCCCCCGTTGCGGATGATGTTCCCTATGTGGCTGGGCGTTATTTCAAAAACCTGAAAAATGGCCCAAGTCCCAAATGGTTACAGGAAAGACTGCTGGCCATCGGGTTGCGCCCGATTTCTGCGTTGGTAGATATTACAAACTATGTGTCCTTTGATCTCGGTCGCCCTCTGCATGTTTTTGATGCGGACAAAATCAATGGCGATTTGACCATGCGCTATGCCCGGGATGGTGAAGAGTTTCTGGCGCTTGACGAAGAAACATACAAGCTGTCTGAGACCATGGTCGTGATCGGTGATGATAACGGTGTGCAGGGGCTTGGTGGCGTTATGGGTGGCCTTAATTCCGGCTGTAGCGATGAAACCACAAACATGTTCCTCGAAGTCGCGCTGTTTGACCCCACATCAGTTGCGATTACTGGTCGTAAATCCGGCATTCTTTCCGATGCACGTTATCGTTTTGAGCGGACCGTTGACAGTCAGTCTGCCGACTGGGGCGTAGATGTTGCAACACGGATGGTACTTGATCTGTGCGGCGGCGAAGTCAGTAAGGTTACATCTGCGGGATCAATTCCGGCAGAAAAACGTGTTATTGAACTGCGCCCAAATCGCATCAAAGACTTGTGCGGTGTTGCTGTTGAAAAAGACAAGCAGATCGAAATTCTGTCTATTCTGGGCTTTGAGGTTGCTGAAAAAGACGGTTTGATTTTGGCAACTGTTCCAAGTTGGCGTCCGGATGTGGAACTTGAAGCATGTTTGGTAGAAGAAATTCTGCGTATCCATGGCTATGAAAATATCCCTGAAACGCAAATGGAGATGCCAAGTTATCTGCCACAGGGTGTGCTGACTTTGGCACAACGCCGTGTGTCAAATACACGGACGGCACTTTGCTGGCGTGGTCTTGACGAAGCAGTGACCTTCTCTTTCGTTTCCTATGCTCAGGCTGAACTGTTTGGTGGTGTGCCTGATAGCTTGCGTGTTGCCAATCCGATCTCAACTGATCTGGATACGATGCGCCCGTCTATTCTGCCGACCTTGCTTTCTGCGGCGGTACGTAACACTGATCGCGGTTTTGCTGATAATGCTCTTTTTGAGGTTGGCCCGCAGTATCAGGACGATACTGCCAAGGGGCAGAAGCAGATGGCAACCGGTTTGCGTTCCGGTAATATAGCCGAACGCCATTGGGAAAGCCCGAGCCGCCCTGTTGATCTGTTCGATGCCAAGGGTGATGCAATGGCAGCTTTGTCTGCTGCGGGGGCTCCGGTAGAGAATTTGCAAGTCTTCACATCAGCGCCATCCTATTACCATCCCGGGCGTTCCGGTGTTCTTGGGTTGGGGCCAAAGAATGTATTGGCTGCGTTTGGTGAACTTCATCCGCGGGTTTTGGAAGCCATGGATATCAAAGGCCCTGTTGTGGCTTTTGAAGTATTCCTGGACAATATCCCGCAGCCGAAAGTGAAAAAAGGCGAGTCAGGCAAGATCAAACCAGCGCTGGAACTTTCTCCGCTTCAATCTGTTGATCGCGATTTTGCCTTCCTGGTTGATGACAGTGTCGAGGCTGGCAAGCTTATCCGCGCCGTTAAAGGTGCCGAGAAGAACCTGATCACAGACGTTGTTCTTTTTGACATCTACAAGGGTAAAGGTGTTGAAGACGGTAAAAAATCACTCGCCATTACTGTGACTTTGCAGCCGCGTGACAAAACCTTGACCGATGAAGAGATCGAAGCGGTTTCCCAGAAAGTTATTGCTCAGGCCATGAAGGCAACAGGCGGAACACTCCGCGGGTAAATCTGATAAAAGATATCTATAAGAAAGCCCGGTAAAATTTGTTGAAAATTTTGCCGGGCTTTTCTTTTGAGGAAATACTTCTTGTTCCCACGATCGGGATCAGGAGGTGTGATTTTTGCTCGGTATGGAGCAGATACCGGATGCAAGTTCTCCTGCGTTTCTTTTTAGGGGGCTTCCAAAGAAAACGATATCTAGCTGTCCCTTTTTTCCGCCTTATAAAATTATCAGGGAAAATTTTTCTAAGCTATATCGTTATTAATCTCCTTAAGCTTTGAAAAGTAACAATAAATTTAATGGCCTGATATTTGCTTCATAAAAACAAAGAGTTTTATGAGGTGGGAAAACGTGAGCGTTAATCTGGATGTTGTTTCTTTGAGTACAGGTGTTGGGCATGGATTGCCAAATGCTGTTGCCCCGGTACCAAGTGACGAACGCTTATCATCAGACAATAAGGCAAAAAGAGAAGAAAATGCCAGCTCGGCAGCCTATGAAATTACCTTGTCTGACGAAGCAAAAGAGCTTCTGGCGCGTATGGAAGGTTCTGTGCGTCAGGTGGGTGATGTCCGTTTTGAAGACCTTTTACCTGCAGAACAAAGCCGTATCCGGGATTTGGAAAGGCAGCTTACTGAAATATTCGGTGAGCCTGTTTCCAAAAAGTTAAATGCAGAAGAGAAGGAACAAATTTCCGTTCTGCGTCAAAGAATGAGCGATGTGCTGGGTTTCTCGCCCTCAGCTGTTGATCCAATGCATCACAACCTTGTTCAACGTCTAGAGGAAGAGGCAGACCGTATGCTTGCTGATCCTCAAAAAATCATGACAGAGAATGAAGAGCGGCAATTGGCGGTGATTTTCTCTCACCTTGAAAGCCTTCAGGGCGTTTCTGCAGTGAGTTATCAGGTTCCACCAGAACTCGTTGATCACATTGATGCCTTGCAAGGGCAAGTTGATCAAATCACGGGTGTTACTGATATAAAATTACCTGGTGCAAGTGATATGAAACAGGCAACTCAGATTTTTCAGGACTTGGCAGGTATTTATGATGGTGCCTTCAAGCGAATGATGAAGGTGAATTAAATTCTGATCTTTAAATCTGGCCAGCGATCGTGCCACCGTTTTTTGTCTTGCCGAACTTTGAACTCAAATAGCTTGTGCTGCTCAAAATAAGGGCATGGGCGAACTTTCTTCTGATAAAGATCATCCAGTCCAAAGGGGTGTAAAAGTTCAATGCCATTTTCATTTGCTAGTCTTGCTGCAATTGCTGTTACTGTTTCTGGCCAGTGTTGAAGGGCATCGTTGCAGTTTTGATAGGGACGATCCCTGTTAACCTGATGCATTCTTGCCTGATTTTTGACGGACCAGTTTCCGAAAATTTCTTCTACTTCCGGTGCCACTGATCTCAGCTTTTCTTCGTACGCCTGTTCCGTTTTTTGCCGGGTATCTTTGGGATCAAAATAGATGACATCAACATCGCTTTTGATCGGGGGCAATTGGATGTCATGCAGATGATCCCAATAGGAATTGCGTATGATCCCCGCCGCGACCCAGCAATCAGGTAGGTCAAGCTCTCTGACAACTTTCAGGCAAGACATTATCGTTGCAGATGAGTGTAAAAAATCAATCAGACGAGCATTGTCAGACACAAAAAATTTCCCTGTAGTTATGTGACTTTTATCTCAACAGCGCATGATCGTAAGATCTCTGAAAGTGGGATAACAGTCTGAATTCCGGTCTTCGTCAAGGATGATTAACTAACAGGGTGGTTAACTTTCGCGAGATTGGGTCCGCCAGCGTTTGAGGGCATAGTTGATGTGGTTGGCATCAAAGCGGTCTTCGGCCCAGTTGTTGGCAAAGCTTGCAGTGTTACTTTCGGGCAGCTCATTGGCCGAGAGCTCGTGGAACCTGATCCGGGTTGGGAAGTTCACGCCTTCGCCGACCACGATTGCTTCCTGATTTCGAAGAGAGGGAAGTGATTTTAAAAGACTGGATGAGGATTGCGGCAGGGTACGTTGCACAAACATCTGGTCGCGCTCGTTACTCATCCGCAGGGAAAACATCGTGTTGCATTGTGACAGGATCGTCTCGGAAAGCTCTGATGGTCTTTGGGTGATCAGGCCCAGTGAAACACCATATTTACGGCCTTCTTTTGCGATCTGTTCAAGAGCTTTTCGTGTCGGTGCGAAGCCAGAGTTTTTATCATAGGGAACATAGCGGTGGGCCTCTTCGCAAACCACGAGGATGGGGATAGGGTCGTGCCTGTGGCCCCAAACAGCCAGATCAAACATGGTTCGACACAGGAGAGACACCATCACATCAACAACTTCTGATGGCACGCCGGACAGATCGAAAATGGAAACGGGTTTTCCGTCGTTGGGAATGCGCATGAGCTGGGACAGGATATAGCTCATGTTATCGCGCAGGGCGACGTTTCCGAACATAAATGCGTAGCGGCGATCACCGCGCAGGTTTTCCAGACGGTTTTTCAGGCGCTGGAATGGCGCGAGCTGTTCTGGCTTGCCCAACTGTCCCATCATTTCGTCGATGCGGTGGACAAGATCTGATAGTTTGTAAGGAACCGGGGTATCTACAGTTAGAGTATTGGCATCTTCACCCTGATCGCCCCAATTTAGTTTGGCAGTGAGAATAGCGTCTTTCAGGATGCCTGCTTCGATATTGCGGGCTGCGGGTTCTTTACTACAGAAAATTTCGACCGACTCTTCGAAATTTAACAGCCAGTAGGGAAGGCGCAGGGATTCAGGGCTGAGAGATTCTGCCTTGTCTTTGAAGGCGGCAGAATATTCGTTGTGGGGGTCAATCAGAATGATATGCCCACAAGGGTGGCTGTCGAGGATGGATTTCAGGATCACCGTCAAAGAACAGGATTTTCCGCTGCCCGTTGTGCCAAGGATGGCAAAGTGTTTGCCCAAAAGCGCATCGGTCATGATATAGGCGGGGAGCTTCTGTTCCTGAGACAAGGCCCCAACTGTGAAACAAGGCTTGTCTGGTCGGGCGTAGATTTCTGCAAGTTCCTCTGTTTGAACCGGTTCGACCTCTGCCCCCAACACGGGAAAGCGTGACACACCGCGTTGAAAACCGGGAAGTTCGCCTTTGCCCGGATTGATCAGTTTCTCCCCCAATAGATCAATAGACATGACCTTGACGTCATCGGGGCTTGGCGGGTGAGAGGGCTTGGGGATTTCCATGTCACTGATCAGACCAAAGGCTATGGCTGTTTCCGACTGGATTCTAATCATTTCGCCAATTGTTGGCAGATCGACGTCAGGCGCGACGGATGCCGACAGGCTGTCGCCACTGATAGATGTGACATAACCGATAGTGTTTGTGGACACGGACAAGATTCCCTCAAGAAAAACATAACTGTTTCAATACTAGCGGGGAAAAGTTTACAGGGGATTTAAGAGAGAAAATGAGAGCGGGTAGAAAACTTTCTGACCTGTTGGGGACAGATATCTTGTCTGTGATCTTGTATGCAGGAAAGCGTCGAGCAATTATTTTAACGTTGCAACCCCGCTATGATGCAGAGAGAGATTGCGCATTGCCGCTTTAGGGCTTATCTTCCGCACGATTATTGATAGGCATAAAGTAATGGCTGACTTGAAACATATTCGAAACTTTTCAATTGTTGCGCATATCGACCACGGAAAGTCGACTCTGGCGGATCGTCTGATTCAACATTGTGGCGCGTTGAGTGATCGTGAAATGCAGGACCAGGTTCTGGATAACATGGAACTTGAACGCGAGCGTGGTATTACCATCAAGGCCCAGACAGTACGTTTGAACTACAAGGCCAAAGATGGCGAGATCTATCAGCTCAACCTGATCGATACCCCTGGACACGTTGACTTCACCTATGAGGTCAGTCGGTCACTGGCGGCTTGTGAAGGGTCTTTGTTGCTGGTTGATGCGTCACAGGGGGTCGAGGCCCAGACGCTGGCGAATGTGTATCTGGCCATTGATAACGATCATGAGATCGTGCCTGTGCTGAACAAGATTGATTTGCCCGCGGCAGAACCAGACCGTGTGCGTGAACAGATCGAAGAAGTGATCGGCATTGATGCAACCGATGCGCTGACTGTCTCTGGAAAGACAGGCGAAGGTATCGAAGCTGTTCTGGATGCCATTGTTGAAAAGCTGCCCGCACCAAGTGGTGATGTGGATGGCAAGCTTAAGGCATTGTTGGTGGATAGCTGGTACGATAGCTATCTCGGCGTGATAACGCTGGTACGTGTGGTTGACGGTGTGATCAAACCGGGCATGAAGATCCGCATGATGGGCTCTGGCACGACGCATCTTGTGGATGCTGTGGGGGCATTCTCACCCAAACTGACCAAGTTGAAAGAACTTCGCGCGGGTGAAATCGGCTATATCACAGCTGGTATCAAGCAGATTACCGATACCAAGGTCGGGGATACCATCACAGACGAAAAGAACCTTGCCGAAGAGCCTTTGGCAGGTTTTAAGCCTTCTGTGCCCGTGGTGTTCTGTGGCCTCTTCCCGATTGATGCCAATGATTACGAGATGCTGCGCGATAGCCTTGGCAAACTGGCGCTGAACGATGCGTCGTTCCATTTCGAGCCTGAATCCTCTGCCGCCCTTGGCTTTGGTTTCCGCTGTGGCTTCCTGGGGCTTTTGCATCTTGAGATTATTCAGGAACGTCTGGAGCGCGAATTTAACCTCGACCTGATCACGACGGCGCCGAGTGTGGTTTACAAAATCCACATGACCGACGGATCGTTGATGGAGTTGCACAACCCGGCTGACTTCCCGGATGTGGTCAAGATTGACCGCATTGAAGAGCCATGGATCAAAGCAAACATTCTGGTGCCTGATGATTATCTGGGACAGGTGTTGAAGCTCTGCGAAGATCGTCGCGGTATTCAACAGGAACTGACCTATGTGGGCAGTCGCGCCATGATCGTTTACAAACTGCCGTTGAACGAGGTGGTGTTCGATTTTTACGATCGTCTGAAATCCATTTCCCGCGGTTATGCCAGCTTTGATTATTCCATCGAGGGCTATGAAGAGAACGATCTGGTGAAGGTCTCCATTCTGGTGAACTCAGAGCCTGTGGATTCTCTGTCTATTATCGTGCACCGCTCACAGGCGGAACCACGTGGGCGTATCCTCTGTGAGCGTCTGAAAGGTTTGATCCCGCGCCAGTTGTTCAAGATTGCCATTCAGGCGGCAATTGGTGGCAAGATCGTTGCCCGTGAGACCATTTCAGCCATGCGTAAAGATGTGACCGCCAAGTGTTACGGTGGTGACGTGTCTCGTAAGCGCAAACTTCTGGAAAAACAGAAAGCGGGTAAGAAACGCATGCGTCAGGTCGGGAACGTTGAAATTCCACAAACGGCTTTCCTTGCCGCCCTCAAGATGGGTGACGACTAAGGTCTTCGTCTTAACGTGCTGTTAGATATAAAGCTCTGACCGACTTCCCCGTTTTCAGGCGACTGTTGGTCAGAGCTTTTTTTGTGGGATCTTCTATGTAACTGAATTGGCTTTAGCGATGTCTTCCACGACGGCCCTTTAACAGATAGCCGGGGATAAAAAAGATGGCGGCGGCGACCAGCCCGACAACCAGGGTTGGCACAAAGAGCAGCGGCGATAACACATCGTCCCATAGCCAGAGGCCGATATAGCGTTCGGTGACCGCCTGTAGCAGATTGAGCGAGCCGGGATGCACGGCAAACCAGTTTTCCCCCAGCAATGAGAGCTGAAAACTGTCCCCTTCCATCAGCTGGAAGAGATCAAAGGCGAGCGACGCGAGGGCGATTGCCAGAAAGAACCAGCCGAGTATCCGCAGGACGAGAGTCATGGATTTCCATTCCGATAAAATTTATGCTCAATCTATGCTGTCACCAATGTCAGCATAGAAGGCGATAGTATAAGAATGAATAAAGAAATTTTGTCTGTCAAAATCAAGACTTAACCACTTCAACACGACTTCAATAAATGGTGTGCCAATCAGGTGCAAAAAATGGTTGCATCCTCTGCCCATACCCATTAAGTTCCGCCTCGCACCCAAGGGTGCGCTATAATGCTGGAGAGGTGGCCGAGTGGCTGAAGGCGCACGCCTGGAAAGTGTGTATACGTTAATCGCGTATCGAGGGTTCGAATCCCTCTCTCTCCGCCATAATGAAAACCCCAAGGTAACCTGCCTTGGGGTTTTGTCTTATTACTCGTTCTGATGTTTGTATATTATGTTGAAAATGGCCATTCTTGCTATCTAAGAGGCTTCTGTTAAATATCCCCGCCCACACCTTTAAACTTTTCAACAAAGGCGGCGACCTTTTCAAAAACCGTTTGCTTCTTTGTTAAATATTGAGGATTAAGCGGACTCATTTTGGGCAAAATTGCATTGAGTTCCGTACCGTTTTCGCTGGCAAATTCACGTTTGAGAGAGATTTTGATATATCGTCTGGCGTCTTCAATATTCAAATTCTCTGCATCAATCAAATCTTGCGCCTCGCGTTTTTGTTCTGTTTGCGCAAAGGTGAAGAAGGCATCTATGACTCTTGCTTTATCTTCAAGCTTATCAAGGTCATGCTGATTAATGAAATCCACAAGCAGGCTTTCTTTGGCTCTGTTGCCGAGGCTGGCGCGGATCAAGCGGCGTACCTCTTCAACCAATTCTGATTTATTCCTAGTTTTCTTGTTATGCTCAAAAATCAGTTCCAGAATATAATCCAGATTGATTTCCTGGGACTTCAACAAATCAACTTCAAAGACAACATCATCCCAATCAATAGAAGATTGTTCTTTTTCTTCCGCTGCCTTCTCGCGGCGTATCCAGTCACGTATATCGTTATAGGTGGATTTATAGTCTTGAATCTTACGCTCTGCGGGGATTTTGATGCTCTGTAAAGCGTCGAAATCTTCATCATTCAGATAATGCGCTGCTTTGAAGGTTTCGACAGCTTCTGCATCTGTCGTATCTATATCCTGCAAGGCTTGCAGGCTGGCAAATTCATCATAGTTTTGCAGCACATTTTCAACCCGCAGATATTCCCCGAACAGTTTGGCAAAGGCCTTTTTATCGGCTTCCCTTACTATTTCATCAGGATCGGGAAAGCGTTGTTCCAGCTCTGTCACCACATCCATAAAGCCACGCCGGGCTTCGCCTGTCGTGGTATCGGTAAAGCCGTCCATATATTCCCGGTAGCTTTTTTCCAAAACCACATTCCTGGTGCTGCTATTACCAAATGTAGTAATGGCATCGACGGTTGCTTGCTCCAGATCACGGAAAGTAACGATATTGCCAAAGGTCTTGGTGGCATCATAAATGCGATTGGTACGGGAATAGGCCTGCATCAGGCCATGATAGCGCAAGTTCTTGTCAACGAATAAAGTATTCAGGGTTGGTGCATCAAATCCCGTCAGGAACATACCCACCACAATCAGCAAATCAACTTCCCTGGCCTTCACCCGTTTGCCAAGATCGCGGTAATAATTTTGGAAGCTTTTGCTGTTTACACTATAATTGGTTTTGAAATAGCTGTTATAATCGTCAATCGCCGCAGATAAAAATTCCTTGGCACTGCTATTCATTGCAGAAACATCAAAGCTTTCATCCGCAATATCGCCAACGGCATCCTGTTCTTCATTGGCAGCAAAGGAGAAGATCGTGGCGATTTTTAGCGGCCTGTCGCTGTCTTCTTGCAAGCTGTTTAATGTCTCATAATAAAGCTTGGCGGCATCCACGCTGCTGACGGCAAACATGGCATTAAAACCTTTGTTGCCACCCTGTAAACGATGGGTCTTTTGCCGGAAATTTTTCAGGATATACTGGGAAATTTCAGAAATGCGTTGTGGGTGCAACAGGGCCTGTTTGTTTTCTGCCGCACTGAGTTTTTTTTCATCCTGTTCCTGTTCAATCGCCTTAAACTGCGAGCGCACATCATTGTAGTCCACCTTGAACTTCAGGACTTTTTCATCCCGAATGGCATCGGTAATCACATAGGAATGAAGTTCACGCCCAAAGACGCTGGCGGTGGTTTCCGACCCCAGCGCATTTTCCGGGAAGATCGGCGTACCGGTAAAGCCAAACTGATAGAATTTCCTGAACTTCTTTTTCAGATTTTTCTGGGCTTCGCCAAACTGGCTGCGGTGACATTCATCAAAGATAAACACCACCTGCCTGTCATAGATGGAAAGGTCTCCTTCCGACTTCATCAAATTATTGAGCTTTTGAATGGTGGTGACGATGATTTTATTATCATCTTTGTCAATATTGTGTTTAAGCCCCGCTGTACTGTCAGAGCCATTCACACTATCAGGGGAAAAACGCTGGTATTCCTTCATGGTTTGATAATCGAGATCTTTACGATCCACTACAAAGAAAACCTTGTCGATAAAATCCAGCTCTTTCGCCATGCGGGCGGCCTTGAAGCTGGTCAATGTTTTGCCTGATCCCGTTGTATGCCAGATAAAACCACCACTGTCGGGCTTGCTCCAGTTCTTTGTCTGATAGGAGTTTTTGATTTTCCACAAAATCCGTTCCGTCGCGGCAATCTGGTAGGGGCGCATCACCAGCAAAGTGTTGCTGACATCAAAAACCGCATAATGCAAAAGCACATTCAACAACGTATTTCTCTGGAAAAAGGTGACGGTGAAATCTTTCAGATCCCTGATTAGACTGTTATCCGCCTTGGCCCAGTTCATGGTAAAATCAAAGCTGTTTTTATTGCGCTGCGTGGTATTGGCAAAATAACGGCTGTCGGTGCCGTTGGAGATCACAAAAAGCTGCAAATATTTGAACAGGGAATTTTCGCTGTTAAAGCTTTCCTTGCTGTAGCGATGGATTTGGTTAAAGGCTTCGCGGATCGCTACGCCACGCTTTTTCAATTCAACCTGTACCAGCGGCAGTCCATTGACCAAAATCGTCACGTCGTAGCGATTGGCATGGGTTCCCGTTTGTTCAAACTGCTTGATCACCTGCATTTTGTTGCGGGAAACCGTCTTTTTATCCAGCAGATAAATATTTTGGATATGCCCATCATCAAAGACAAAATCATGGATATAATCATCATGGATTTTGCGGGTTTTATCGACAACAGTATCACTGGGGCGATCCAGATAGCTTTCCACAAACCGCTGCCATTCCGCATCATTGAACTTCATCTTGTTCAGTGTTTGAAGCTGATCACGCACATTGGCCAACATGGCTTCGGGTGTCTTCAGATCGGGCAGAAAGTCATAACCCTGAGCAACCAGATCTTTGACAAGTTCCCGCTCCAGATCGGCTTCACTTTGATAGCTGTCCACCGCCTCCCACTGCCGTGAATATTTATCCAGAATGATAAAGTTTTTTGTCTCAGCAATCGGCTTTGTTTGTTCAATCATTTTGTTCCCCCTGCTGCCAATAGCCATAGTTATTTAGATTATCGAGAAGCAAGCGAACCATTGCTTTTTCTGGAGCTGTTGGTTCGGCGATTTCTTCGTTGGACAAAGTGTTGTGTGGATAAAAATTCATGATACGACTTGCATATGCTTTCTGATCGCCGGGTAATAAGTCGGACCATTTGTTATAGCCTAAGAAATTAGCCGTTTTTTCATACAGGTTACGTAATAGTGCAAAATGATATCTTTGAACACTATCTTGATTTACGGCTTGTTGGATTAAATCTTTAACATGCAAGTGATAGGAAAAACTTTTATTAGAATCCCCTCTTTTTTCTTCCAGTTCAAATGTTCCATCGTCCATGCGACTCAAGATAAAGCCAGTTTTTAGACTTAACTCATTGTATAGAATATTATAAAAAAGGGGGTTATGCGTTGAGATAATAAATTTTAACTGAGATTGGCTAGATTTGATAAGCCTGCCGAGGTTTACAGCTAGTTGGATCAAATGATTTTCATCCAATGAACTTACAGGATCATCAATGAATACGTATTCCAACTGGTTAAACTGATCTGTTTCCCTGTCATCCTCTTCAGGCTTGTTGAGGCTTTCAACAACCAAGTCTAGCAATGTATAAAAGATACTCCAAACAAAGTTGCTTTCTTCGCCTTTGGAAATTTTTATATTTCCTGAAGATTCGTCTGTTCCGCGCTCAAAGGAGAATATGACTTCAGGATAGGTCTTTTGACCTGTTTTTCTGCCGTCCTGCTCAATATCTTTCTCAATAAAAATGGGGGTTAATTTATCATTGGTATAACGCTGAAAAGTCTCAACAATATTCACTTCTTGACCTTGTTCTCCCAAAATCCAGTCGGTAAAGCTATTGGGCTGGATTTTTAACTTTGGGTCGCCATCCTTTTCCAGATCATTATCCCAGTAGAACAGGTCTTCGGTGAAAGCATTGTAATAAAGGATTTTTTGGCGAGACAAGATTTCTTCATCCTTTTCCTCACCGTCTTCAGCCTTAGGTGCAATCAGTTCCTTAAATGCTTTCGACAAGCGTGTTTTGCCCGTGCCATTAAAGGCATAGATCAATTGCACTTTTTTATCAGCATTTTTTAACTGCTGAGCAATTCCCTCAAGGTTCTGTGTCATCTATGCTGCATCTTCCCTCGGTTTTGGGAAGCTCAACAGCAAATCGCGATAATATTCATATTGCTTTTGGCGGAGGTCGATTTCACGCGGTAAACCTTCGCTGATGGAATTGGTGAGCGCGTAGAATTTATCGAGGGTAGCCACAATTTTCTTTTTTACCTCTAAAGCTGGATTAGGAATGCTTATATTGTTTAAATTTTGCTTGTTGAGTTTTGGTTGTGCTGCCCCAGAGATATACGGAGTTAAGTCAATACTGTTTAAGTAATACTCAACATACTTTCGTTCGAAGTATGTATTAAATTTTAGAACATGTGCGTGATTGTTAACCCAGCTTTTGCCGCTAATGCTAAAAGCAATAGGGGTATTCCGCGCTAATAAATTTGCACCATCTTCGGAAACGAGTAAAAAATCTCCGTCAAAAATGAAGTCTCTAACATAGTCAACAATTCCCGATGCTCCATAATACGGAATATCTCCCGCTTCTCGTAATCCGCTGGTAATGGGTTTGCGTTTTGAGTCAAGATTTTTTGCTATTTCACCAAGCGGCTTCCACTCAACATCACCTTCCTCAAAAGTGAGGAGTTTGTCGCGGTAATAGTTGTATTGTTTTTTGCGGGCGGTAAGCTCGGCGGTAAGCTCGGCGGTAAGCTCGGTGAAAGCGTCAAGAATACGCACAATTTCTGCCTGTATCGCCAGTGACTTTTCTGGATCATCAGGGCAGGGGATCGGGATTGTTAATTTCTCGAGGGCCGCTTTAGATAGGCGTGGAATACTTGCTCGACGAACCTGTCCCAAAATTTTGTTCTTTTGATTTAACAAACAGTGATAGAGAAATTTACTTAGGACGTTATCATTATCAATACAGATATAAACATCATCAGCAGCCCAGAACTTTTCATTACTGTAGCCAACCTCACCAGCAGCACCCGCGCAAATAATGAAAGTTGTATCCGCATTGACGTTACTTTTATGATAATACCCTAACGGTGTCATACTGTTTTGAAAAACCGCATAATTACCAGTTAACTCTAGCTGGCTTTTCACCAGCCTTTTTCCTCGTTTTAAATTGACCACTTCCCCTAAAGGCTTCCACTCAACGTTAGCACCATCCAACAGCATTTCCAAAAAAGTCAGCTTGCTCATGCTTCAATCTCCGCAACGATTGCGTCAATATCTGCGCGGAGTTGATCTATTTTTGTAACCGTGGTTTTGATCTCTGCATTGAGGGTGGTGATGTCAATGACTTCGCGGGTGTCTTTGGCTTCCACATAGCTGCTGACAGACAGGTTGTAATCATTGGCAACGACTGCCTCGAAGGGGACGGATTTGGCAAAATGATCTTTATCCTGCTTGCTGCCAAAGACGTCCAGTATTTCCGCCAGATGATCATCGGTCAGAATATTGTTATTGGTTTCTTTTTTGAACAGGCCGCTGGCGTCAATGAATTGGGTATTGGTGTCGGTTTTATGTTTGGACAGAACCAGAATATTGACGGCAATGGTGGTGCCGAAAAACAGATTGGGGGCCAGAGAAATCACCGTTTCAACATAGTTGTTATCTACCAGATACTGGCGGATTTTCTGTTCTGTGCCGCCGCGGTAGAAAATACCGGGGAAACAGACAATAGCCGCGCGGCCTCTTGCACTAAGATAGCTCAGCGCATGCAGTACAAAGGCAAAGTCAGCCTTGGATTTTGGGGCGAGCACACCCGCCGGGGCAAAGCGGTCATCATTGATCAGGGTGGGATCATCGGGCCCCAACCATTTAACGGAATAGGGCGGGTTGGAAACAATGGCATCAAAGGGCTTGTCGTCTCCAAAATGCGGTTCTGTTAATGTATTGCCCAGTTGAATGTTGAATTTGTCATAGTTGATGTTATGCAAAAACATATTCATTCGCGCGAGGTTGTAGGTGGTGTGATTGATCTCCTGGCCGAAATAGCCTTCCTCGACAAAATGATCGTCACAGAATTTCCGGGCTTGCAACAGCAAGGAGCCAGAGCCACAGGCGGGATCAAAGATTTTATTCACACTGTCCTGACCATGAATGGCAAGTTTCGCAATCAATTTTGAAACATGCTGAGGCGTAAAGAACTCACCGCCGGACTTGCCCGCATTGGCGGCGTAGTTGGAGATCAGGAATTCATAGGCATCGCCAAACAGATCGTTTTTGTTGTCATGGAAGCTGCCAAGGTTAAGTTCTGCAACGCCTTTTAATACAGCGGCTAAACGGGAGTTCTTTGCCGTGACCGTATTGCCCAAACGGTTGCTGGTGGTATCAAAGTCGGCAAACAGGCCTTTGATATCCTCTTCGGACGGGAAGCCATTGGCAGAAGCCTCGATTTCGGCAAAGATTTTTGCCAAATCCGTGTTCAGGCTTTCATTGTTATTTGCGGCTTTGGCAATATTGACAAAAAGCTGGCTTGGGTAAATGAAATAGCCTTTGGTTTTGATCGCATCTTCTTTGATCGCCGTGGTGATAACAGTATCAGGCAATTCCGCATAGTTGATGCTTTCATCATCCGCTTCGATATAGCTGGCAAAATTTTCACTGATAAAGCGATAAAACAACGCGCCCAATACATACTGCTTAAAGTCCCACCCATCGACGGCCCCCCGTACATCATTTGCGATTTGCCAGATTCGACGGTGAAGCTCTGCCCGTTGTTGATTGCCTGTCATTTTATTTCCGATTTTCCTGTATAGATCTACAGCAACAAATTCATGGTGAATATTGTTTATTACTTTATCTGGTTGTGGTTTATTTTTTTGTTTACTTCAAATGAGACAAATTAAAGACCCTGTTTCCCCGATGTAAAAATCAGATGTAAAAATCAATCCCAGCACAACTATTAAACAATCACCGATAGATTTTCCAGAGGAAAGCAGAACCCGATAAAACTTGTATTTTTCAGGTTTTGAATCCATTAGGTATAGGAATTTCCCTGAATCTTGATTGATGTTCACTTCTGTTTGTAATTGCTTTATGGCGACCTTTTCTTGGTAATTGAATAGAGGACGATCTCTGATCAGAATTTTCTTAAAACAATGTCGAAACTAAAAACCATTACACCCCCCGCCCCATGGAATAGAACTCGTCATTCGGGCGCATGGAGGTGAAATTGGCCATGCGGTTGCTGAGGCCGAAGAGGGCGGTTATGGCGGCGATGTCCCAGATGTCTTCTTCTGTGAAGCCGTGGGCTTGAAGCTTTTCAAAATCCTCGTCGTTGGTTGACTGGGCATCGTTGGAGACCTTGAGGGCAAAGTCCAGCATGGCCATTTCCCTGGGCGAGATATCGGCCTTGCGATAGTTGGTGGCGATCTGGTCGGCAATCAGGGCGTTTTTCGCCCGAATACGCAGAACTGCGCCATGGGCGACAACACAGTAGTGACAGGCATTGTCGCTGGAGGTCGCAACGATGATCATTTCCCGGTCGGCCTGGCTCAGGTTGCTTTCTTTATTCATCAGGGCGTCATGATAGGCAAAGAAGGCGCGAAATTCTTCTGGTCGATGGGCCAGCACCAGAAACACGTTGGGAATAAAGCCTGCTTTTTCCTGAACGGCTAAAATCTTCTCTTTGATATCATCTGGCAGTGCATCTAGTTCTGGTAGGGGATAGCGGCTAATCGGGGGAGAGGACATGTGTCTCGTTTCCTTGTTTGAAGTGTATCTGGATTTAAAGTGTGCCTGAATTTAAAATGTGTTTTGCAGTTATATGTCTGTTCTCTTTAAGCAAGATTAGGCCGAGATCATAAAAACGGAAATAAATCTTTGGTATTTTATTCTTGAAGAGACAGTTGCCTAGTGTAAGAAATATACAATAAGTAGAGCACAAAAAATATTACACGCTTTAGTGTCGCATTCAAAAGGAAACAGATTTTAATGAAGCCAAAATTATCATGCCTGTTTATGTTGCCCTTTGTGTCATTGTTTGCTTCTTATTCTGCCTATGCCAGCGAAGATAATACGGTTGCTATTATTCAGGATATTGAACTTGAAAACCTTTCTTTAAAGAGCACAGCATCAGAAATTGAAGCCTTTCTCGCATCCTATCCTTCGTTACAATGTCAGCGTGTTGATGTGCCCGAAAGAAAAAGCGTGGTGAAGTCTCGTCCACCGAAACCACGGCAGCAAAACTGGAACTGTATGTATTCTGAACAGATAAAATCCCAAATTTTGAATGTTCGCATGTCTGGTGGTGTTGTTACGTTCTTGAGGTATGAAAAGAGAGATCAGGAATCTGATTTTTTTGAAGAAGCGAAAGCTTATATTGGCGATGTGAACAAGAAGCTGGAAGCATCGGGACTGGTCGAAACCCAAACGAATTCCCCGGATTTCATGACTTATGATGCAAAAGATATCGAAGGGGGATCAGCACCTGTTTTTATGCAGCAACTAAATGCGCGAAAAAAAGCGATGTGTAATGATTTGCCGGTTACCTTCAGCGTGTCTTTGAACACAAATAGCATGCCGTCCCAGAATGTGTATTCAGTCGGGATGAAACTGGAACGTAGTCCTACCCCGCTAGATTGCAAAAACTAAAGTAAGACGCAAAACAAGATTTACTGTTCGTACACGAAATTGCTCTTTCCACAGCAGGGTACAATAAACGCGAATACACACCGTCCCTGATCGGTAATGGGCGGCGTGTAAATGTGGACTGAAAAATGTTTCATTCTATATACCGGTATATTGTCAGGTTTTTTGTTCAGTTATCCTGATATCAGGATGAATGCGTCATTATGTGTCTGGAACGGTATTGCTGTGTTTGTGCCCTGCACTGGCTATCGATGTATAAAAAATAATACTTGTCCTTGGGGGGCAATAGGGTGTAGTTGATGATATTAATAATCATTATCAATTGCGCTTTGCGTATCGCATTAAGATGAGCTGAAATTTAATGCAATCCGGTTCCGATAGTCTTGATATATACCTCATCCACAGGGGGGAACTGGTTGGATATGCCAAGAAAATTCTTGGGGACGATTTCCATGCGGAAGATGTTGTTCAGGATGCTTATTTTCAGTTTGTAAAAGCCACCCAGGAAAAGAACGTTGTTGAGCCGCTGGCCTATCTATACGGCATTGTGCGTAACAGATGTTTTGATTTACAGCGAAAACTTGCCCGTGATCAGAGCCGGGATGATCTGGATGCCAACGCTGCGCTTAGCCTTTTATTAGAGGATAAACCATCCGTAGAGAGGGATGTCGCTGCAAGACAGGAACTTGAAGTGGTGAGGAAGGCGCTGGATGAGCTTCCAGAACGCTGTCGCATTGCATTTGAAATGCATCGATTTGGCAATTTTACCTATAAAGAAATTTCAGAAAAGTTAGGCGTTTCAATGGGAACCGCGCATTCACTGGTTCTGCAGGCGCTGGAATATTGCAGTGAAAAGCTGGTGCTGGATTAAAAATTTGAAAATTCTTACCTTGAGAACAGTCTATATAGAGTATTTAAATTATTACGTGTGTTTGGCTTCTTGTCGTCTTGTGATGGAATAATGAAGATTTCTGTTCAATACCTGTTCTCTGATGAGGGTGGTAATGCGTAACGTTACTCTCCCCCAAAAAGCCAGCGAGTGGTTGCTGGTCCTGAAAGAGAATCCTGACGATAAGAGGCTTAGATCTGCATTTTCGCAATGGTATGAGAAAAAGCCCGAGCATGCAGAGGCCTGGAAGAAAGCGGTCAAGGCTTATAGCTTGATGGGGGCTGTTGCTCCCCGGCATGCGGATCAATGGGCGGAACCTCAAATCGCAGAGGAGTATGCGCCCAAAAAGGTTATTGCTTTCCGTCGCCCTAAATTCAAAGTGGCGTCTTTTGTGGCCGTGGCGGCGTCAATTTTGCTTGCGCTTATTCTACGGTTTGAACCTCTTTCCGATTACGACTATGCGACGGCGACTGGCGAAATTCGGCAGGTTACACTGGCGGACGGAAGCAAGGTGTATATGGGGCCTGAAAGTAAGCTGAAATTGAACTATTCTGAACGTTCACGGGATGTCCAGTTGCTGGAAGGGCAGGCTTTTTTTGACGTCAGTCATAACCCGGAAAAATCCTTTCGGGTTTTTTCGCTTGGGACCGAAATCTCGGTTTTGGGGACGGCGTTTGATGTGAACATGGTCGATGAAAATGTTGGTGTGATGGTACAGGAAGGAACGGTTGCCGTTAAACCGGATCCGAAGAAACCTGATACAGAAATCCTCAAAATTGGGGATCGTATTGATGTCGCAAAATCCGGCGACTTTGTCCGGGGTCATATATCGCCAAAACATATTTCGGCATGGCGCGACGGGCGTTTTATCGCAAATGACCACTCTGCTTTGGACGTGGTGAAGGCGCTGGATCGACATTATAGCGGCATTGTTGTCATCGCCGATGAAGACCTGAAAAATCAACCTGTAACAGGTATGTATTTACTTTCAAAGCCAGTTCCTGCCTTGAAGGCGCTGGCGAAATCCATTGGGGCCGAAGCCTATCAAGTAACTCCTTGGTTTATTGTAATTTCAAATAGTTAGAATTTTTTTTCTAAAAAAAGATTCTTTTTTTGAAAATCTCCTTTCCCCAATCCGTCTTTATACAGTTTTAAATGAGACGCATTCTTAATTGAGTGCGTTTCTTTGGGGTATAAGGGAAAAGTTTATGAGTAGGTTTCGGGGGTATCCGCGCAATAAAAGTATATTGCAGGGAATAGCATTTGCATTGTTGATGGGGGGCACATTTGCCTATGCGCCAACCGTTGCTGCGCAAAGTACAATTAGTGAAGAATATGATTTCGATATCCCGTCACAGGATCTGGCAAATAGTTTAAGTACCTTTGGTATTCAATCCGGCCTACAGGTTTCTGCCCATGGTGACCTTGTTCGCGGCGTAAAGGCAAATGCCGTCAAGGGTCGAATGACAGCCCAGAATGCTTTGAATAAAATGATTGCCGGGCTGAATTTAAAGTACGAAGTCACTGCTGATGGCTCGGTTCTGGTGTCATCCAGCAATACAAAAGTGGATGAAGCAACACTGTCACCGATCCTGATTACAGGCGCATCGAATAATGATCGCCATGCAGGTAGTGCTGACCGTGTTGATTCCAAATATATATCAAGCGTAGATCTCGCACGTCGAAATCCGACGACGGTTAAAGAAGTTTTTGCTGGGGAAGCAGCTGTTTCCGTCGGTGGTGGAATCCCCGTTACGCAGAAGGTATATGTCCGTGGTGTCGAAGAACATAACCTTGCCGTGACCATTGATGGTGCCCGACAAAACAACAAGGTGTTCCATCACTCGGGAAATAATCTGATTGATCCCAGCCTTTTGAAAGCTATTCGGGTTGATCCAACAATAGCACCTGCAGATATTGGCCCCGGCGCTTTGGCTGGCGGGATCGTCTATGAAACGGTGGATGTTGATGACGTCCTGGAAGAGGGCAAAAGCTATGGTGGTTTTGTCACGGCAAGCTATGACACCAACAGTGAAACCTATACCAATGGGAATGCGTTGTATGGGCGTGTCGGTGATTTTGAAGCACTGGGCTTTTTCAAATGGGGCAAGGGTGATGACTATGATGATGGCGATGGCAATCAAACGGTTGGAACGGGAACAAACTTAAGATCTTTTCTTGGAAAAGCAGGGTACGAGCATGATGTTCATCGTTTTGAGATCTCGGGTGAACTTGTTGATGATGAAGCAGATCGTCCTTTCCGTGCCAACCTTCAGAATTTAACAAATAAAAATGAAGATCCTGAGCGTGTATATGCTGTAAAACGTTCAAACCTTGTCTTTAATTATAATATGACCGAGGCATCCGGCTGGATCGATCCACGAGTTACACTTGGGTATGGCGTGTCATCGGTTGAGGTGCCGTCCCCCTATGGCAGTGATGCCGCGACCACGAGTTTGTCTGGAAAGTTTGAAAACGACTTTAACTTTGATGAAAATAACAAGATTACTGCCGGTGTTGATTTTTATCACGATGTGAACGAATACAAAGACAATACAACTCCGTCTACCGATGAAAAGGCAACAAACGTAGGGATATTCGGCCAAGCCAGAATAGAACCATTGGAAAACCTGCGCCTTTCTTTTGGGGCCCGTGGTGATACACAGTATTTCACAGGGTTGGATGGAACCAACTTTGATAATCAGGGCCTGAGCGGGAATGTATCCGTTGCGTATGAAGTCATCGAGGGCGTGACCTTGAAGGGCGGCTACTCCAATGTTTTTGGCGGTATAAGTCTGGCCGAGGCATATATCTATAACCCCGGGGCCTGGGACTATAACAGTAATGAAGTAAAGCCAACCCGGTCACAAAACTATTCGTTTGGTTTTGAGACTGAGTTCAGGGGATTCAGCTTTGATGCGAGCGTTTTTAGCAGTGATATTGAAAATGCAAGACGGGCGTCATGGGGCGGAGGCCCTCACTTGAACCATGACTTTGTTACACGTGGTTTCGAAGTTGGTGCCGGTTATGACTGGACCGATGGTTTTGCCCGTATTTCCTATTCTGATACAGGTATTAAAGTTGACGGAGATCCCTCTTTATCTGACTCAGATACCACGCAGTATCTTGGTGCGCCTTTGGGACGTGTTATTGCTTTTGAGACAGCACATGGCTTTAAGGGCACGGGGCTTTCAATTGGGGGGACCATTGATGCTGCATTAAAAAATAAAGATACGACCAAAGGAGGGGGGAATCCTCAGGACAGTTATGCAACCTTTGGCCTTTATGCGGAATATAAGCCAGAGGATTTTGACTTCCTGACACTGCGATTGGAAGGCAATAATCTCAACGATGCGTCCTATGCAGATCGGGCATCCTATGGCCAGGAATTTACCAATGTTGAACCTGCATTAGAAGCAGGCCGGTCCTTCCTGTTCTCTGTTCGTGCAGATTTTTAATCTAATTTTTTAACCAGGTAGCCCGAAGTCTCAGGATTTCGGGCTAAAACCATATGGGGGCCAAAGTGTTAAAAGTACTCATTGGAACAATCTTGGCACTTAGTTTCATCAATGTTCGTGCCGCGAGTGCATTGGAAATTGTCGATTTGGCAGGGCGAAAAATCGAAATCAATGCTCCTGTAAAGTCGTTTGGAATGAGTGAAGGGCGCTACCTTACTGCTCTTTCCATGTTGCGTCCTGATGGGCCTGCAAAAGGGCTCGTTGGTATGATGTCACCGCTTCGTTGGACCCATCCAGAGCTGGAAAAACAACTGTTTGATAAGTTTCCTGAAGCCATGGACATCCCTGTTTTTGGCTTGAATGGGGCAGAGAGTGTCTCGGCCGAAAAGATTATCGATCTTCAGCCAGAAGTTATTATGCTGGGCCTAAGTGATCACGGACCCAATACAAAAAGTGCGGAACTTCTGAAACAACTGGAAGCTGCCGGTATTAAAGTTGTATTTATCGATTTTCGCCTCGACCCATTAAACAATACCGTTCCGTCGATTGAGTTGATGGGGAAAATTTTTGGTGTTGAAGCACGAGCCCAAGAATACATCGACTTTTACCAGAAACGTTTTGATTTAATCCGTGATCGACTTTCAAGTGTCGATAAGAAACCGAGTGTATTTTTGCAGGTGCATGCAGGAAGACGAGAGTGCTGTTGGGGCATGGCTGATGGAATGCTTGGCCCCTTCGTCGAAGTTGCTGGTGGCAAAAATATTGCGGATGCTGTCGCGCCCGGCCCCACCGCTCTGCATACAAGCGAGTTTTTGCTAAATGAAAATCCTGACGTCTGGATTGGGACTGCCTCTGGAACCTTAGGGGAGTTTAAATCAGGTGCTTTGCCCGTTGCCATGGGGGCGGGAATGACGGCGGAGATGGCTGTGCAAAGTTTATCTGGCTACTTGGCCGCGAATGAATTTCAGGCAATGGATGCTGTCCGTAACAGCCGTGCGCACAGCTTTTGGCATAACTTCTATAACTCTCCGTTCAATATTGTCGTTCTGGAAGCTTTTGCAAAGTGGATACATCCTGATCGCTTTCAAGATCTTGATCCACAACAAAGCCTGATTGATCTCTACGATAAGTTTATGCCGTTCGGCGTTGATGGTGAATATTTTGCGACCTATCGACATGATGCAAACTAGTACTCTTGATGTCGAATTTTCACGCCTAACCCGACGGCGTATTCTCATTTTGTCTGGACTGTCGGCAGCACTTGTTCTCAGCCTTTGGCTGGATATTCTCGCCGGGCCGTCTGGTTTGAGCGCCGGACAGATTATTGATGGTTTGATAAATCCTCAAAACCTTGAGTTGCGATACAAAATCATTTTGTGGGACGTGCGGTTACCCGATGCATTGATTGCGATTGTCGTTGGGGCTGCACTGGGGCTATCGGGGATCGAGACACAAACTGTGTTGGATAATCCCCTGGCAAGCCCCTTCACACTTGGGGTGTCATCAGCCGCTGTCCTTGGCGCAAGTGCTGCAATTGTCTTGCTGCCGGCAATCCCCTTTGTACCGCCAGCATTTATTTTGCCTGTGTTGGCTCTTTTTGGCGCCTTGGGATCGGCTTGTTTGATTTTGATTGTTGTTCGACTTTCTGGCGGGTCCCGTGAAACTGTTATTTTGTTCGGTATTGCCTTGGTATTTTTATGTAATGCGATTGCATCGGGGTTTCATCTGATTGCTGATGCTGATGCGCTGCAACAGGTTGTGTTCTGGATGATTGGGAATCTCACCAAAGCCGGGTGGCTGGAAGTGGCTATTGTGGCGTGTTGTTTCCTTGTCATCTTTCCCTTTAGCATGAAGCATGTCTGGTTATTAACGCTATTACGCGGCGGCGAAGCGCACGCCAGAAGCACAGGCATTAATGTCTCAAGATTAAGGACATGGGTGATTATTCGGGCTTCAATCCTGGCGGCCTTTGCTGTGTGTTTTGTTGGTACAATCGGTTTTGTCGGCTTGGTTGGCCCTCATATAGCGCGTCTGTTGCTTGGTGAAGATCATCGGATGCTGGTGCCGGGCGCTGTTTTATGTAGTGCGTTGATATTGTCGATTGCTTCCGGATTATCCAAAACACTTATTCCGGGGGTTATTATACCCGTGGGGATTTTAACGGCAATTGTTGGCGTTCCCCTGTTTTTGTCTTTGCTGGTTCAAAGACGGGGAAGGCTATCATGAGATTAACGGTCAAAAATCTATCTGCTTTTTACGGCAAAAAACAAATTTTGCATGACATCAGCTTTCCGGATGTAAAGGGTGGAATGATTGTTGGTTTGCTGGGGCCTAATGCCTCTGGCAAGTCAACCCTTATGAAATGTCTTTCCGGGGAGAATAAATCAAAAGGCGATGTTATTTTTGATGGTGATTGTTTGCATGTGGTAGGAAGAAAAAAATGGTCTGAGAAAGTCGCCACGATGCCTCAGACCGCGCCTGCGCCGACCGCTTTGACGCCAACAGAGTTGATGTGGAGTACGGCGCGTGCTCTTGCTTTGCCCTATAGTAATAAAGAGCTGTCTCGTAAAATTGAAGGTATTTTTGATGCTTTGGGATTAAGTGACTTTCAACTGGATGCTTTGCACACATTATCTGGGGGTAAACGTCAGTTAATTGGATTGGCTTTGGCTTTTATCCGAGAGCCAGAGCTTCTATTGCTTGATGAGCCGACATCGGCGCTGGATTTGCATTGGCGAATGATTGTACTGGACCTTGTAAAACGCAAAGTTCAGGAAGAAGGCAGTGTATCCATCGCGGCATTGCACGATCTGGATTTAGCAGCTCGATATTGTGATCTTTTGGTTTTGCTGGAACAGGGAAGGGTTATTGCAAGCGGTACACCCCAAGAGGTTTTAGTTCGGGATAATCTTGCTCGTGTTTACCAAGTCGAGACAGAAATTGATCAGTCGAAACACGGTTATACGCGTGTTGATATCATTGGTGCTCTCTAAATAGAGAGAGTCTTATGACGGAAAATCCTCTTCTGGTAAGGGATACAAATACACTGATAGAGGTTATTGTCTAGACGTGGGTTTAAAAGCCCGACAGAAAATGCCGGGCTTTGGTCGTGCATCGATAATTTCAGCGTTAATCCCTGAAGTTTTCAAACTGAAGGGGCTGTTCGATATTAAGTTCCTTGATCATGGCAATGGCGCCTTGAAGATCGTCGCGCTTTTTGCCTGTGATGCGGACTTCATCGCCTTGAACGGCGGCCTGAACTTTAAGCTTGGATTGTTTGACGGCAGTGGTGATCTTCTTTGCCAGTTCGCGGTCAATCCCCTGTTTTAGGGTAACGTGTTGGCGAACCATATTGCCGGATGCGGCTTCTTCCTTGCCAAAATCCAGTGCCGCCGCGTCGATACCGCGACGGGTAACGTGGCCTTTGAGGAGTTCCTGCATTTGGGTCAGCTTCAGATTGTCATCGGCCAGAATGGTAATGATTTCGCCCTCAATTGTGATTTCACAGTTGGAGCCTTTGAAATCATAGCGTTGGGTAACTTCCCGACGCACACCATCAAGCGCGTTGTTGACTTCCGGCATATCGGTTTTAGAGACGATATCAAATGATGGCATCGTGAATTATTCCTTATGTACTGATGTCTGTTGTTCTTGAATAGTTGAATTTAATAACGGCAGGACGAAAACCCCGTACTGTTCCTATTCTTTTCAAGTCAGCAGAATAGCCGAACTGTACGGGGGTTAAAATATAAAAGTCGTTACTTTAACGGTTGTGGGCTTTGCCTTTGGGTGACGCTAAATAACAGCCCTGACTGATTCAAGGAAGCGATTGACTTCGACATTCAGAATTTCGCCCTGTTTGGAAAGCTCTGTCGAGGCTGTGAGGACATCTTTTGACGCATTCCCGGTTTCAACAGACCCTTGTGTGACCTTCTGAATATTGGTTGTAACCTCTGCTGTACCTGCAGAGGCTTCGTCGACGTTATGAGCGATTTCTCGTGTTGCAGAGCCTTGTTCATCGATAGAGGCAGAAATGGTTTCAAAACTCTCGTTAATTTGCTCGATAACAGATTTAATTCTATCTACCGCTGACACAGCATTGGTTGTGGCTTCTTGTACCCCCGAAATTTGTTGAGCAATTTCCTCTGTGGCTTTTGCAGACTGGTTGGCGAGGTTTTTGACCTCTGATGCCACCACGGCGAAACCTTTGCCGGCTTCACCTGCACGTGCTGCTTCGATGGTCGCGTTGAGTGCGAGCAAGTTGGTTTGTTCAGCAATATCCTTAATCAGATGCATTACTTCACCAATTTTTTGCGAAGAGTCTGAGAGCGTCAAAATCATGTCAGCAGTCTTTTGTGCTTCTTTGACAGCCTCTATCGATACGCCAGAGGAATGTTGCACCTGTCTATTGATCTCATTAATCGAGCCTGAAAGTTCTTCGGCGGCTGAAGCCACGGTTTGAACATTTACCGATGCCTCTTCCGCTGCGGCCGCAACAACGGTGGCCTGTTCACTGGTTTGGCTCGCTGTATTGGTCATCGTTTCTGATGTGGCGTTAAGCTCGGTGGAGGCCGAAGAGACGGTTGAAACAATTGACCCCATAGAGGTTTGAAATTCATCAATAATATTTGAAAAACCGTTAACTTTGTTTTCCATAGAATCCATTGCTTCGTTGATTGTTCGGCTGGCAACGCCAAAGGATCCAAGCATGCCCTTTTCGGCAATACGTCTATAATATTTATTCTGACTGGTGTATTCCAACGATGCCGTCGCTTCACGCATGAAAGCGTCGGTGCGATCAATCATTAGATTAATGGCGTGCATAACCGCGGCGACTTTGCCTTTGGATTGAATGTCGATGATCCGGGCCTCAAAATCGCCGTTAGAAACTGCGGTACATACATCGAGTATCTTTTGTAATTCTTTGTCAGAGCATCTTGCGAACATTTTGTTACCCCGCTTTTCGCATTATATTTGCTATAAACTCGTCATAGGCTTGTGCCTGTTCATGCAGAACCGCCGCCAGTTTTTCGTATGATTTTTCCAGTCCGGTTTTTCGATCTGATTGCCGTTCAATGGTCAATAGTTCCTGATAAAGGGGGATGATTGTTTCATCCAATACGGCCCGATCCGGAACCCGGCGGTTGGAATGATAGCCGGTCACCTTTCCTTGTGGGTTTCTGCTGGGGGTGACATGGGCAATTACCCAATAATAATCCCCCATTTTGGTTCGATTTTTTACGTAGGCGAAAATTTCCTGACCGTTTTGAAGGGTATCCCATAAAAGTTTGAAAATGGAACGGGGCATATCCGGGTGGCGAATCAGACTGTGCGGTTGGCCCAGGACTTCTTTTTCTTTGTAATCGGCAATGTCTAAGAATGTTTGATTTGCATAGGTAATTCGACCTTTTAGGTCTGTTTAGCTGACAATGATATCGTCATCGTTAAAAAAGCGTTCTTTATCGGTTACGGGTAAATCCTTCATGTGGACCTCGGCAAGGGTGGCAAATATAGGGGCTGATCCAGTCGTACGGCGAGCACACAAACGAGCGATCTTTATCGTTCGTTATAACTGGTTTAACGCACTGAGGTTTTGGTACCGCACATGTTAATTTTTAATGAAAAAGAAGGTGAGATTTCACATTTATTTTCATGTGAAAAGGTGTCTGTAAAATGCGACTTTATATTTGTTCACGGACTTTCTTTTTCAAAGGTAGGATATCAGGGAATTCCTTAATAAATAACTACTTAAGGGGGAATCATATTGGTACTTATTATTTTCCAGTTGTTTTTCGTGTAATGCGAGTGCTGCTCATCGTGTGAAAATTTGTTAGAGTAGTCCAAATTAAAAAAGGGGCTGGTTTTGTTTAAAAGATATTTTCTATCAAAGCGTTTGCTCAATTTGCTTGGTTTTTTCTGCATATTCTCTCTGTTTGTTCAAGAGGGGGCATCAGCAGCCCCAAGCCTTTTGATTGAATCTGGCGAAGGATACGTTGGGGATCTGGATAGCCTTGTCGAGAAGCGAACCATTCGGGTTCTGGTTAATTACAGCCCGACAAACTTTTTTATCGTTGATGGTAAACCACGGGGGTTTGAATATGATCTGATGGAAGAGTTCCGCCAGTCTTTGAAAAGGCAAATTCCCAAAGACAAATGGCCAATTGTATTTATTTATAAACCTGTTGCATTTGGTGACTTGTTACCTTTGCTCGAAGCAGGTTATGGCGATATTGCTGTCGGTGGCTTAACCATTACTGAAGAGCGCAAAGAGAAAATAGATTTTACGAAACCCTATTTGCGCGATGTCGCGGAATCGATTGTTGGGCGGTCGGATTTACCTAAAATTCAGCGACTTGAAGATTTGGCAGGGAAGTCAATTTTTGTTAATCCAGAGAGCAGCTTTGCCGAGCATCTTGCCGTTGTGAATGAAGACTTTGATCGGCGTGGGCTTGAGCCAATCAAGATAATTCCGGCGAATTTAAAGCTAACTGACGAAGATATATTGCAGATGGTAAACTCTGGGATCGTCGACTTTACCGTTGCCGATTTGCACGTCGCAGAAAATTGGGCGCAAATACTTCCTAATCTGCGGGTCTATGACCAAATAACAATTCATGATAATGGCAGGCTTGCCTGGGCCATCCGACAAAATAGTCCCCAGTTAATGACGGCTATAAACAAGTCAATGAAGTCAGTGAAAAAGGGAAGTTTGCTGGGTAATATCTATTTCAAGAAATACTTTGAGCAAACAAAGTGGATAGAAAATCCGCTCCGTCGTAGAGAAGCCAAGAAGCTTAAAACAAAACGAAAACTTTTTGAGAAATATGGACAGGAATACGGAATTGACTGGCTGGCTCTTGCGGCACTTGGATACCAGGAATCAAGGCTTGATCAGTCAGTTAAAAGTGATGCGGGTGCGGTTGGTATCATGCAGGTTTTGCCCACAACAGCAGCGGGAAAACCCATTAGTATAAACAATGTAGATGATATCGACGGAAATATACATGCGGGGACAAAATATCTGGCCCATTTACGCGATACCTATTTTAATGACCCGGAAATAGCCGATGATGATCGACTGGACTTTATGCTTGCCGCATATAATGCCGGACCCAATAAAGTCCGGCGTATGCGGGAACAGGCGGCAAAAGAAGGATTAAACCCCAATAAATGGTTTTCGAATGTTGAACAAATAGCCCGCAAGGTCATCGGACGTGAAACCGTGGACTATGTAGCCAACATTACCAAGTATTACAGCGCCTATAGACTTGCCTTTGATTATCACGTCAGTGATTTGGCCGATGACTAAAAAGTGCAAAGTCCAGTATTATTCCATTCGATAAAAGTGGCGTGTTTTTTTGTAACCAGACTTGAAATATTGTTTAGTCGTTAAGGACCTTGGGCCAGTTATTATCGCCTTTATGGATGTTGCCGGGTATATCCTTTTCCCATCTGGTTTGAATATCTTTGCTATAGTTTAGATAGAGTTTGTTATCGACAATTTTCCAGGCGAAAGGATCAGTCGAAGCAGTATCTCCTTGCGCGACAGCCCATGCGCAATAACCACCATACTGTGGTGCATAGGTTTCAGGGGATGCAATAAAAGCTTCCATATTTTCCTTGCTCGAAAAATACCAGGTTGCGCCCATCCACTCAGTCTGATGATCTTTCGTCCCTTCCACTGGTTTTCCAGCTTTAAAGTAGGCTACCGGGTCATAGCCATTTATCGCAAGTGAAGAGAGAAAGCTGGTGTAAACAGGGTCTTGAGCTGCAAAGGATGTTGTTGGTACAGCTATTGCCAAGGCACCTGCTGTGCCGGTGGTCACAAGCTTGATAAATTGGCGTCTGTTTACAGAGTGCGAGTATGACATTGTTCTCTCCTTTGATCATTGTCATACAAGATAAGTGGCAAGAGGATAAAGTGCATATCACATTATGTTGAGCTATTCTCTGCTTTTTGAAATTGGCGCTGTATCGATTGATTTAGCTGTTGATCTACGGGGGAATACAAGGCGATTTGATTGGGTTAACAATTGAACAAACTGCTTTAATGGTCTCGATTAGGATAGAAAGAAAGACTTTACGATGACATCGAAAAGAGTACGGCTTCGGGAACTGGGGATAAATATCGGTTCATTGCCGATTGGCACCTATAACGCAATCACAGATGTGCCCGGTGTTGAAGTTGGCCATGCAACAGTGCACGAAGATACCCCGTCCGTCCTTCGGACGGGCGTCACAGCCATTCTGCCGTTGGGGAAAGACAAAGTCTGGAGCCACGGTGTTTTTGCCGGGTCCAGTGTTTTCAACGGTTACGGCGAAATGACGGGGCGTGGTTGGCTGGAAGAGGCGGGGCAACTGTCGTCACCAATTCTTTTAACGTCTTACTATGGCGTCGGAGCTGTTCATCGGGGTATCAATAAGCTGTGTGATGACAAGGATACACATAGCGGGACGCATCCGATTGTTGCCGAAACCTGGGATGGTTGGTTGAGTGATCCCAATGCGTTTGCATTGACCACAGAGCACGTTGCCCAAGCGATGGAGAATACAAGGCCGGGCCATGTAGACGAAGGCTGTGTCGGTGGTGGAACAGGGATGGTTTGCCACGATTTCAAGGCCGGGATTGGAACGTCTTCTCGACAGGTCAGCGTTCTGGGGAAACCCTATACCGTGGGGGTGTTGGTACAGGCCAATTATGGTGACCGGAAAGACTTTCGCGTTAATGGTGTTCCTGTTGGATTACAGATCCCGGCAACAGAGGTTCCTGTGCCGGATCGAAAAAGAGTCCCGCATGTTGAGGACGGATCAATCATTATTGTTATTGCTACGGATGCACCTATTTCTTCGAAACAGTGTGACCGTCTGGCTCGCCGGGCAACGTTGGGGTTGGGTCGTACAGGTGGTTTTGGCCATAATGGTAGTGGCGACTATGCGATCGCGTTCTCTACGGGGAATACTTTGAAATTACGTAAAGAAGGGTTGCACGAAGGCTTAAAGATTATCCCGGAAAAAGATATCAACCCGCTTTTCCATGGGGTTGTCGAAGCAACCGAAGAAGCCATTGTAAACTCGCTTTGTATGGCTGTAACGACACAAGGATATAAAGGGCGTGTTGTGCATGAGCTTCCATTAGCGAGAATGACCGACATCCTGAATAGAAAATAATTCTTAAGTATATGGTTAGAAAGAATATTTATCGAAATAGGGTCATTAAAACTCAGTAAAACTGTCATCATTAGTTGATATCGATTCTCACAACGGAAAAGCCAGTATTTGATTACATTGTGAGGGTGTTATGATAACCGCCATTAAATCCCGTATTGATATAAAGCTGATTATCGCATTGATAACGGTGTTGGTCCCGCTTATGGCGGGGCTGTTATTCGGGTTTGAGCTTCTGATGAAAAATATGATGCAGAAAGAAGAGGCAAGAAGCCAACTTTTGCGCGAAATGAATCAGATGTTGCGGGCAGAGATAACGGACCTACAGACCCGTTATCTTTCCATCGGCACACATCTAGAGGTTAATGCCTCTAAAGAAATTGAAAACTGGGCTTTGTCACAAGGGGCAAGTGTTATCATTCACGATGGCCGAAAGGATATTAAAGCCCGTTATAAAAAACGAAAACAGCGCAGGGATCTATCCAAGAACGGTTTTTTTGTGATTGACGAGGGGGCGGGGAAACCTTCGGTATCTCTTGGTGTGTTTACGGCTAGTCAGTATCAGGAAAAGGTAAAAGAATTTCGCTTTGATAAACTTGCTCTCACAGAGATTGAACAGGAAGTGGCAAGGATTTCCAAGGAAAATTCTGGTGATGATGCGTTAGCGCAAAAAGTTTTGTCCTTAAAAGGGATACTGGCAGACGCGACGCTGGAGGCCGAACAAAAACGTATCGCGATACTTCAACATGTTGATGTCATTCGTGAAAAAGATGAAGAAGTAAAGGCCTTTGCTGACTTGGCCCTTATGATTTCCATAAGTCTTGGTGGTGCAGCTGTTGTTCTCATTCTTGGTGTAATTTTCGGTGTAAATCGTAGCCTGGTAACACGATCATTAGTACGATTGCAGGCCGCAGCCCGTGAGGTTGCCGATGGTGGAAGTGTTCAGTTACGAGAAGCAAACCGTATTGATGAGATTGGTTCTCTTGCCCGCGGGGTCGAGCGTTTCCAACAGGCAAGGGATGAAGCTGCGGTTTTGCGCGAAGAGAACGAGAAGGAACGTTTGAGAAATCAAAAAGCGGTTGAAGACAAGCTGATCAATGTGGCGTCGCAACTTGAAAGCGGTATGAATTCCAGCGTAAAAAGCGTAACCCTTCACGCCGATGATTTGGTGGTGATGTCCGACCAACTACAAAGCTTTGCTTCCAACACTAACCAACAGGCTGGCGAAACAATTGAATTGGCAGATATCAATGCCAAAATGGCTGGTGAAATCAGAGAGCTTTCTGAAAATCTGATAACGTGTAGTGCAGAAATGTCTGAGGCAGTTGATCAGCAAATAAAGCTAACGTCTTTGGCAACCAAGGATACCAAAGAGGCACATTCCACCGTAGAAGATCTTTATGAAACAGCTAATCAGGTTGAAGAAATCATTGAGATGATTCAAAAGATTGCCGGACAAACACACCTCTTGGCTTTGAATGCGACGATTGAGGCTTCACGTGCCGGTGTTGCAGGAGCGGGTTTTGCTGTTGTTGCTGAAGAAGTGAAGAAGCTGTCTGCCGAAACATCACAAGCAACTGATGCGATTGCCATCAGGGTTAAATCTATTCGCGATGTATCCGAACAAGCAGCACAGGGGATCACCACGATCGAAGGGCGTATCAATCAGGTGGATCAATCAATGCGCGGTCTGGTTCAGCTGTTTGAGGCACAGTCCGATGCATCCAACGGCATTGCCCGATTTGTGAAAGATTCTGTGGAAAATGCGAACAAGGTATCTGGCAGTACAGCAGCCATGCGGGATGCTTCTAGAACCACTGGCGATGCAACCGATAAATTGATGAAGACGTCGGATCTAATTAAATCTGCTTTGGGGCATATGCAGAACGATCTAAGGCTAATTTTGAATGCGGCGTCATCTCCTGTTCAGTGATTAAGTTCCCTTTTTATTCAACTTAATGTGGCACAGCTTTTCCTGGTTCGATACTCTCTAAACAAATATGAAACTTAGGGAGCAATATTATGGATCTCAAACTCGGCCCAATTTTGAATTTGCGAACAGCGGAAGAGGACTTTTGGGATCTGTCGATATTGGTTGTGTCAAAGACAGCAACCTCTGATTTGACCTTCAGGGTGGAAAAAGGGGAATGTGTGTCTCGCGCAACCTTATATGAATCAAAAGGTTTTATTGTGTCGCGGTTTGATGTCCGTGTGTTGCGCGAACTAGAAGCTATAGAGGTTAAGTACTTTATTGGATTTGACTTTTGGATGTTCACTGTCCCGGCACAGGGTGCCGATCCACAAATGACTTTTCTTTCCTGTAATGGCTTTTCTGCCCCAAGTGAAATTAAAAAAGTCGATGATAAAAATGCCATGTGGAAGGCCTTGCTCTTCCAGCATCGGGTGACGCCTTATAATTTGATGATTATGGGCGGTGATCAGGTCTATGCCGATGAGATATGGGAACGCTGTTCCGAGATTAAAAAATGGGTTGAATTATCAAGGGCGGAACGTAGGAAGCGTAAGTTTACAGCGGCGATGCGAGATCAGGTTGATCGCTTTTATTTTGATCTCTATTGCCAGCGCTGGAAACAGCCCGTTGTGGCTGAAGCTCTTGCCTCTATTCCCACAGCCATGATGTGGGATGATCACGATATCTTTGATGGGTGGGGATCTTATGCTGCGGAAGATCAGGAGTGTGATGTTTATCAGGGGATCTTTAGTATTGCGCGAAAGTACTTTGCCTTGTTCCAGCAACAGCTTTCGATATCAGAAGATGAAAAACATCCCTCGGCGTTGCCGACCCACGGTTTTTCTACGGCCCTTCGGGCTGGAAACTATCTGGTCTTATCTTTAGACACACGCACAGAAAGAACGCAAAAGCAGGTTCTTTCACGGGAAAGCTGGGATCTGATTTGGCAGTATCTTGATGAATTGAACTCAGTGAGTGAGGGTGGGCCAAGGCATTTGCTTTTTGTGTCTCCCGTACCCGTGGTTCATGCTGATTTTGGATCTATTGAAAGCCTTATGGGCTGGCTGCCGGGGGAACAGGAACTTGAAGATGATTTACGGGATCATTGGCAAAGTCCAAATCATCGTGCAGAACGTTTGCGGATGATCCACCGTTTACTGGGGCTTATGGCCGATAAAGCCTGCCGTGTGACGATTTTGTCCGGTGATGTCCATGTTGCTTGTCTGGGCGTTATTGAAAGCGAGCGCGGGGAAGCTGCGCCGGGGCGCTCAAAGGTCATCAACCAATTGACAGCCTCGGGGATCGTTCATCCTTCTCCTCCAAAGCTGATGGGGTGGCTGTTAACGCAACTCAGTGATGAGGTTGAACCGATTGAGCAAGGCATCACAGCACGGATGATGGAGCTTCCGACACAGCGCAAAAAATATCTCCTTGCCCGGAACTTTCTGAGTTTAGAGCCGGATAAGGAAAATCGCTTGTGGGCGAACTGGTATGTCGAAGGTTTGGATACACCTGTTACAAAGGTAATCCACGCCATTCAGTGATATCTGGTTAAGTGATGAAATTGGCGGGGGTTAGACTGAACGAGTGACATACTCTTCGATCATGGGGTGAGCTGGCCGTTTTTGATAGCCTTCTTCGGTGATACCGCGCAGGATAAAGTCTGCAGTTGTGCGGTTACAAGCCACGGGTGTCTCGTAAAGCGTTGATATTCTGATCAAGGCTTTGACGTCAACATCGTGGGGCTGAGGGGTCATAGGATCAACAAGAAAGAACAGGGCATCCAGTTCATCATTGGAGATCAGGGCACCAATTTGCAGGTCACCGCCCAGTGGGCCACTTTTGAACGCTGTTATATCGTGATCAGGCAGATTTTCTGCCAACAGGCGGCCTGTTGTCCCCGTTGCAACAATGCGAAACTCTTTGAGCTTTTCTTTGTTCTCTTCGGCCCATTCAAGAAGCACGGGCTTCATGCGATCATGGGCAACCATGGCAATTGTTCGTTTGGGACTATTTGCGGAACTGCTGGACATTATTATCTCCTTGTTTGTTGGGCATAATATTGCGTTAATAGAGGCCATTGTCCAAGGAATTTTGCGAAGAAGTCAGCCAGTCTCGGACACGTTCCGCCTGGGGGCTTAATGGTTTGTGGTTGGGCCATAGGACCCAGAAGTCTCCACCAAAATGAACTGCTTCGTCATCCAGCTTGACCAAAAGGCCATGCTCAACCAGGTGATCTACAAGGTGCCACCACCCCAGGGCAATACCACCACCAGCCAGCGCAGCTTGAATAACCAAAGCATAATCGTTCAAGCGTAACCCTTCGCCGTAATCTTTCCAGACCAAGCCCTTGGCCTGAAACCAGTTATGCCAGTTTGGCCGGTCCCGATAGGGTTCTTCCAGATATATCAAGCGTCGTTCTGCCAGCTCGCCGGGGCTTTTCGGGCGCCCGTTTTCAGCAAGATATCGCGGGCTGGCAACTGGATAGACCTCTTCACTGGCGATTTGAATGGCATCATGACCGGGCCAATCACCCGTTCCCCGTCGTATCCCAAGCGGGATACCCTCTATCGCAGGGTCTATATCTTTATCTGTGGTTTGTAGCCGCAGATCAATTTCGGGATTTTTGGCCCGGAGCGTACCCAGCCTTGGCACGATCCAATAGTTGGCAAAGGCTGTTGAGCAAGAAAGTGTTATGCTGCCTTCACTATCTGAGCGTGAGAGTTCTTCCGCTGAACGGTGGATGTGACCAAGCCCCATGGTAACATCGTTATGAAAGCGCTTGCCCGCATTCGTTAGTTCAACCGAGCGATGTCCTCGATAGAAAAGCTGAACATTCAAGGCAGTCTCAAGCTGTTTGATCGCGTAGCTTATAGCGGCTTGACTGACATTGAGTTCTTCTGCGGCCCGGGCAAAGGATAAGTGCCTTCCTGCGGCCTCAAACGAGAAGAGTGAGGCAGGAGACTGGATAAGTGATTTTAATTTTCGCATAAATTAAACTTGGCCTAAGAATAAGATTTTTAGTCAGTCACAACTATATTGCATAAGTATACCATATGCCTATTCCTATTATTCTCGGCAGAAAGTAAGGCAATGGAACAGTCGGTCGATCATGTTGATAGTAATGAGCATCGTGTAGGAAGGGCCCGAAACCGTGGCCGCGCAGCCAGGCAAGCAAGTCGTATGGATGGTGCTGGACAGAACGCGCATCTGCAGGCGCCTTTTATAAGTCGAAACATTCCAACCTATGATCTTCTTGATGAAGAAAATTTGATCAAAATCGAAAAAGCTGCAGATACCATTCTTGCAGAGATCGGTATTGAGTTCCGCGAAGATCCGGAAACGGTTGAATTATTTCGAAAAGCAGGCGGGCAGGTTACAGATATTTCTGCGGAGGCCTGGAATATCAAATTTGAACCCGGCATGATTCGGGAACTCCTCAAAACCGCGCCTGAACGTTTTACGCAGCATGCAAGGAATCCGGCACGATCCGTAGAAATCGGCGGAGATGCCATGGTTTTTGCGCCCGCTTATGGATCACCTTTTGTGATGGATATGGACAAGGGGAGACGGTATGGAACCCTTGATGATTTTGAAAATTTTGTGAAGTTGGCTCAATCCAGTCCCTGGCTTCATCATTCCGGAGGGACGATTTGCGAACCGACGGATATTCCCGTCAACAAGCGGCACCTTGATATGGTCTATGCCCATATCCGCTATTCTGACCGTCCGTTTTTAGGATCAATCACGGCACCGGAACGCGCTGTGGATAGTATCGAAATGTGCCGCATTCTTTTTGGGTCGGAATTTGTTGATCAGAACTGTGTGATCATGGGGAACTTTAATTCCACCTCACCCCTGGTTTGGGATGGTATTTCCACTCAGGGCATTCGGGCCTATGCCGCTGCGGGGCAAGGCTCTATCCATTTGCCGTTTTTGCTGGGCGGTGCGGTTTGCCCGGTGACAATGCCGGGGGCCGTCGCACAAGGCTTGGCTGAATCCATGGTCGGCTGCGCCTTGACACAGCTTGCCAGGCCCGGTGCGCCCGCTATTTTGGCTTCTTTTCTCTCGTCCATGTCTCTCAGGTCCGGTAGCCCGACTTTTGGAACACCAGAGCCGGCACTGGGAAGCCTTGTTATGGGGCAATTGGCGCGACGATTGAAATTGCCCCTGCGTTGCGCGGGTAACTTTGCCACATCAAAATTACCGGATGGTCAGGCGATGGTTCAGGCCATGATGTCCATGATGTCGGCTGTACAGGGTGGTGTGAATTACGTTTTGCATTCTGCGGGTTTTCTGGATGGGCTACTTTCAATGTCTTATGAGAAATTCGTTATGGATACGGATCTTTGCGGGGCGTTGCATGCCTATCTCAAGGGACTTGAAATCAATGATGACACCTTGGGGTTGTCTTCGTTGCGCGAAGGTGGTCCCGGCGAGCATATGTTTGGCACGGCGCATACGCTTTCTCATTATGAGACGGCCTATTGGGACACAGAACTCAACGACGATCAGCCTTTTGAAAGCTGGAGTGAGCAGGGTGGTGATGACGCCATGATTAGAGCCAATCGCAGATGGAAAAAAATATTGGCTGACTATCAGGCACCGCATTTGGCCGAAGATAGAGATGAAGCATTGCTTGATTTTATGAACCGACGGAAAACGGAAATGAAGGATGCCTGGTACTAGAAGTTTTATTTGTCAGCTGAATGAAGGTTGCGAAATTGGCGAGGCCTGATCATGAAAATCACGGATATTAAAGTCACTCATGTAAACGTTCCTTTTGATGCGCCTTTCTGGTGGACAGCGGGCCTTTATCCCGGGGCATCAAAATCCATTATCGAAGTTTTTACTGATGAAGGTGTCGTCGGACTGGGGGAAGCGCCCTGGTGGCATTTTGGTGAGATTATCAAGGAAGAGATTGCGCCCGCTCTTATTGGTGCTGATCCTTTGGATATTGCCAGTTGTGAAGCCCGTTGTGTGCCACCGTGGCAGATAACGGCAAATACGGGTGAAAATGCAATCACAATAGCCTTTGGGGCGCTGGAACTTGCACTTTGGGATATCCGTGGAAAAGTCATGAACATGCCGCTCTATAAAGTATTGGGTGGTGCTGTCAGGAAAGAGATTCCCTTTACAGAGTATTTTGCTTTTCGACCGGAAAACAATGGGGCGGGTGGTGAAATGACCCCCGAGGCCATTGTCGATTACTGTCTGAAGATGAAAGAAGAGCATGGCTCGAGCTATTTTGAGGGCAAGCTTATTCAGGGAGATCCCGAGCTTGAAATCAAGACGGTTCGCCTTTTGAGGGAAGCTCTTGGCCCCGATGCCATGCTGCGGCTTGATTCAAATATGCAATGGTCTTTAACTACGGCACGTTGGGTTTTGAGAGAGCTTGAACCATACAATATTCGCAACTATGAGGACCCGGTTGCGACATTTGAAGAAATGGCCGAATTGCGCCGCCATTCGATCATTCCCTTTTCAACTCATGTGCCGGATTTACGGCGTGCTGTTGCCTTGGGCGCACCCGATTATTTCGTCTGTAACTTTGCGGCGTTGGGCGGCATTGGAAAAACAATGAAGTTTATCGCGGCTTGTGAAGCCATGGGTAAAGGCTTTTGGTGCTATTCAAATGATCTGGGCATTATGACTGCTGCCTATTTGCATGTTGTTGCCGCAACGCCCTGGATTACAGAGCCATCACAGTCCCTGTTCCGCTGGCAAGTTGGGGACGTCATTGAAAACGGGCCCTTCCGCCAGACAGATAATACCATAGCTGTTCCGGAAGGGAACGGTCTGGGGGTGGAACTGGATGTTGAAGCGATGAAGCGTTGGCATGAACACTTCATTGAAAATGGTCCCATGAGCCATTTCAATGATCCAAACAATCCCGGCCTGTTTCGTCAGTTACCGCTTAATTAAACAACTGAGCTCGGTACGCAATCTTCTGCCGAGTTAGGTTTTGATACTACACTAATGACAACCTCGGGCAGGAAAATAGGCAGAAGCCAAATCAAGAAACTGAACCGGGACAAGAATAAAACAGGAGAGAGAAATGGCCAGTAATGATCCTTTGTTACAGCCCTATAAGCTGAAGCATTTGACCATTAAAAACCGGATCATGACCACAAGTCACGAACCTGCTTACCCCGAAGACGGAATGCCCAAGGATCGTTACCGTGCCTATCATGAAGAGCGGGCCAAAGCAGGGGTGGGTATGACCATGACTGCGGGGTCTGCCGCGGTATCCCGTGATAGCCCACCTGTGTTCAACAATGTGTTGGCCTACAAGGACGAAGTTGTCCCCTGGATGAAAAAAGTGACCGATGCATGTCATGAACATGGATGCGCGGTGATGATCCAGTTGACCCATTTGGGGCGCAGAACAGGATGGAACAAAGGGGACTGGCTACCGGCTGTTGCGCCGTCACATCATCGCGAAGCTTCGCATCGGGCCTTCCCTAAGCAACTTGAGGATTGGGATATCCTCAGAATTATCGAAGACTATGCCGATGCGGCAGAGCGAATGAAAGCTGCAGGATTGGATGGCATAGAACTGGAAGCCTATGGCCATCTGATGGATCAGTTCTGGTCTCCGCGCACCAATACACTGGATGGTGAGTATGGCGGATCGCTGGAAAACAGAATGCGCTTTTCACTTAATGTGCTGGAGGCAATTCGAAAGCGTGTGGGTGACAAGTTTATCGTTGGTATTCGCTACACCGCGGATGAAGCTGACAAAGACGGAATTTCCGCTGCAGAAGGAATTGAGATTTCAAAGCGTTTACAGCGTTCTGGAATGGTCGATTTTCTCAATGTTATTCGCGGGCATATTGATACGGACCCGGGCCTAACAGATGTTATTCCTGTACAGGGTATGAAATCAGCGCCCCATCTGGACTTTGCCGGGGAAGTGAAAAAGGCCACGGGGATGCCAACCTTTCATGCCGCGCGTATTCCTGATGTGGCAACAGCGCGTTATGCGGTTGCCGAAGGGCTTCTGGATATGGTTGGTATGACCCGTGCCCATATGGCTGATCCGCATATTGTAAAAAAAATTATGGCGGGACGCGAAGATGATATCCGTCCCTGTGTCGGGGCCACCTATTGTCTGGATCGTATCTATCAGGGCGGGGATGCGCTGTGCATCCATAATGCGGCGACGGGTCGGGAACTGACTATGCCGCACGATATTCTGCCTGCAGACAAAGTACGTAGAGTTGTAATCGTGGGTGCAGGACCCGCTGGACTTGAAGCCGCGCGGGTTTCAGCTGAACGCGGACACGATGTTATTGTCTTCGAGGCTGCACCGGAACCGGGGGGACAAATTCGTCTGTCCGCACAAAGTCAGCGCCGGGCCGAGATGATTTCGATCATTGACTGGCGCATGGCACAATGTTCTGCCCGGGATGTAGAGTTTCGCTTTAATACCTGGGCCGAAGCGGCAGATATTGAGGCGGAAAATCCTGATGTTGTTATTATTGCAACAGGCGGCTTGCCCCATACAGAAGTTCTTGAAAGCGGAAACGAGTTGGTGGTTTCCAGCTGGGATATCATTGCCGGTGATGTTAAACCGGGACAGGATGTTCTGGTTTATGATGATGCGGGTGACCATGCGGGATTGCAGGCTGCCGAGGTCATTGCCAATACAGGCGCAAAAGTTGAAATTATGACGCCGGACCGTAGCTTTGCGCCTGATGTCATGGCAATGAATCTGGTGCCTTATATGCGGTCGATGCAAGAAAAGGATGTGACCTTTACCGTTACCTACCGCTTGAAAGATGTCGGGCGTGACGGTAATCGGCTACGGGCCAAAATCGGTACTGACTATAGTGATCTGATCAAAGAGAAGGATTACGATCAGGTTGTGGTCAATCACGGGACCATTCCGATGGATGAAATCTATTTTGATCTCAAACCTGCGTCTGTAAATCTTGGTGAGCTGGACCACAAAGCTTTTATTGATGGGAAACCGCAAAAGATTGCTACAAATGCGGATGGCACGTTTCAGCTTTTCAGAATTGGTGATGCCGTTGCTGCACGGAATACTCATGCGGCGATCTATGATGCGCTGAGACTTGCGAAAGATTTATAGGAAAAGCGTGTAAATTTAGGGATCTACGGATTTATCCTGCTTGAGCTTCTCGTGAATGACACTCTGGGCTGATTCCAGATGTTTAACGAGAAGCTCTTTTGCCCTGTTGCTATCGCGGGCAATACAGGCGGTAATCAGTTGCTGGTGCTCTGCATTGCTTCGTGTTTGTGAGGATGGTTCTTTTAAGCTCAGTCTTAGATAGCGCTCTGATGTGGTGAAAAGAATACTCTGGAATTTATATCCGATGGTTTCTTTCGCACCGGATAGAATGATTTCATGAAACTGGCGGTTAAGCTCGCCCAGTTCTTTCTGATTTTTTGATTGCGCTTCGCGAGTAATCAGATTTTGGGCGTTGGTAAGATCTTCATTCGTAAGGTTCGGGATTGAGAGCTGTAACAAATGGGGTTCAATTACTTTTCGCAGCTCAAAAATTTCAATCATTTCCCGAATGGAACCCGGCAACACCCGTGCGCCTCGGTTTCTTTCAAAGCTAATAAGGTTTTCACCTTCCAGTGTTCTAAGGGCTTCCCTGACCGGAATTTTGCTAACGCCCATTGCATCAGCAGCTGTATCCTGTCGGACAAGACTGTGGGGCGGTAAGGTGCCTGAAATGATTGCTTCGCGAAGGACGTTGGCAACAAAAACAGGGGTTGATACCTGTTCATCGGTAAAACGAGAGACGATGCTTTTTAAGTCACTTTGATCGTTGGTCATCGAGTGTTTTATTCAACCCTTCTCATTTGTGAGACTCTGGTCACTTTATCGGATTATAATACACAACATTCAGAGATTGGTATCTCATTGAGATTGCGAAAGTCTTTTACGATAGATACCCATCCCAATCAAACAGCCTGTAACGATGATGATTGCGCCCAGGGCTGTAGACCAACTCAAGTGTTCGCCAAAGAGCACAAAGCCTAACAGAGCCGAGAATAAGATCGAGCTATAGGTTAAGGGGGTTAGCAGAACCACTTCTGCTTTTCGGAAGGCGAAGAGATTCAAGGTCTGTCCGAGGATGGCAATGGGACCCATAAGAAGAACTGGCCACCAATTCACGAGATCTTGCCAATGTCCCCAGATCAATGATGGGATCAATAGCAAGAGGCTTGCCAGACCATTGACGTAGAGAAGGGTTACGGGAATGGCTTCGCGTTCACTGACAAATTTAATGACGATGATTTCAACAGCCATGCAACAAGCTGCGAGTAATGCAATGAGGGCAGCCGTGCTGAAAAAGGCGCTTTGTCCCCCGCCTGCGCTGTTGGACGCAACAAGGCTTGCACCAAGAATGGTGATGATAATTGATGCCCAATGTCGGGGAAGAACACGCTCACCTAATATGATGCCTGCGAGAATAAGGACAATGGCCCCATTGGAGAAGCTGATGGTAATGACATCAGCAAGCGGGATCTGTGACGCAGCGATGACGACGCAGGCAACTGAACCAATACCGGCAATTGAACGTCCGATATGGAGCAGGCCGAAACTGCTTCTCAGACTGTTACCTTTGTGGTGCCATCTCCACACCGTTGGCAGTAGAAAAATTAAGCCTCCTGTATAGCGGATAAACACAATTTGAAACCATGGCAGGTCAGTGGCTGAACCTTTGGGCAGCGCAAACATGGCAGAGAAAAGGAAGGCAGCAAATAACACGGCCAGCATTGATTGGATATTGGTTTTATTCGGGGTTGTACCTTCGGACATATTCTGGTGCCTAATACTTGCCTAATTTCCGGTTTTCATAAAATATATCTATTCATCTGTGTATGATATGAAAAAAAATGCAATTTTGATATTCACTATTGAATGGGTTTATGATGCTTAAGTCGCCTTATGATTGGGATGATATCAGGGTTTTTCTTGCTGTTTATGAAATGAAATCTTTTTCTGCTGCAGCAAGGGAACTGGGGCTTAGTCAGCCGACTGTGGGGCGCCGAATAAAATCGCTCGAAGGTGGATTGAAAAGTCGTTTGTTTGAACGATTGTCAGAGGGGCTGTGCCCGACTGAAGCTGGCGTGATGCTCGCATCCAAAGCCTTCCCTATGGCCGAGGCCGCAGAAACGCTAAATCGCCAAAGCACATTGTTGGCAGCGGATTCAGTTGGCACTGTCCGAATATCAATGAATGAGCAGGCAGGAATGCTTATCTCTGAACATGTGCATCAAATTAGACGGGCCTTGCCGGGCATAGAGCTGGAGTTAATCACGACGCATGTAGAGGCAAGCCTGTCGCGGCGAGAAGCTGATTTGGTCATTCGGTTTTGTAAGCCGAAACAGGGTAACCTTTTTACGCAGAAGCTGACAGAGATGCCGTTTGCTGTTTTTGGTGCAAAGGGGTGTGATATTGAACCTCTGTCCCCAAAGGGTGATCTCAAGGTCTGGCTTGAGCAAAAATATTTGCCTTGGATTGGATGGGATGAAGAACACAGCTATCAGCCCGATGCGACCTGGATGCGGTCAACACTCAAAATGGTGACGCCGGTTATTCGAATTAGCAATGCCCTGATGATGCAAACGATAATACGTGATGACCTTGGCATAGGATTATTGCCTTCTGCAGCGGGAGATCATGATCCTCAGCTGATTAGATTGACGCCGGATATACCCGGGCTGGTTTCAAACCTGCATTTGATTGTCCACGGGGATCTGCGTTTTGTGCCTGCAATCCGATCTGTAATGAATGAACTGATTTCTATTTTCAGAACGAAGGCGGTTGCCTGCTAGCCCTTGTTTTGACTAGGAAAGGGTATGTCCACTAGATGAAATTCATAAATGAGTCATGTGCTTTTCATGCTATTGATATTTATCTGGCGTAGATGTCTCTGACCCACGAAATGATAATCTAATCATAGTCTATTGATCTGGGTGTTTCGAATACTGTTGCATATAAAGGTTATTCCGAAATGGCGCAAAAACCAGTTCATGTTCTCTTTTTAAGCACGGCAAATTCAGCCAGAAGTTTGATTGCTGAAACTCTTCTGCGGGATTTTGGCGGTGGACGTGTTCGAACCTTTAGCGCCGGAACGCAACCTGATGGACAAATGTTGCCTTTGGTCGAAGAGTTCCTTGAGGCCAAGGGATACGACACAGCCGGTCTTTTCTCCAAAACGCACAAGCTTTTTATGGAAGACGGCGCCCCGGATATTGATCTGGTTATTAGCATTAGTGCGCCGGATGAAAATGAACCTGTGCTGGGGCCGTTAGGTGCCTTGAGGGTGCATTGGCAAATGCCAAGCATCCACGCGCTGAAAGCATCTTCAGATCAAAAGAGGTTTATTAAAATTATTTACAAGCAGTTGGAAGATTCTATCTGTCAGGCACTACAGCCGTCGTGGGACGGTTTGTCCGCACGTGATGTGCAACGCCTTTTTGAACAGGTAGGACCTGTAACGCAGCAGGGTAATAAGCTGGACAATGAATTTGTTCCAGAACGTTACTTTGGTGATTTTACAGGTACAGAATTGGCCTTGGCCTAAAAATATTTTCATTTAACAGCAACGGTCAGCCCTCTGTCAGAAAGTCCCCTTATAACCACGGTATATTTTCGTTGTTTAATGAGGGACTCATGCTTAGGCACCGTTCTATATTTTCCTGTATGTTTTCATCTGTCGCTATCGGCACAGGTGTTAAAGCGAAGAATTTTATTCAGGGCAAGTCAGTCAGACTGGCATTTTTCACGTCGTTGATTTCTCTGGGGCTTGCATCGCCGACCATAGCTGGCGGCCAATCGACCGCAGGTAATCCAGAAACAGACAGCTTTGTGGATGCTGCGTTAAGTGATTGGGATTTTACCATTGGTGCCGGGGCCGGTTTTGGACCTGATTATGAAGGGTCTGATGATTACGGTGTCGGGGCTATGCCTGTTCTCGAAGCGTCCTGGCGGGATGATACCTTTTTTATCTCGATTGATCGTGGCATTGGTGCAACCTTGCTGCGTTCAGAGCATTTTAGCGGTGGCGTTTCCCTGAATTACGACTGGGGCCGGGATGAAGATGATAATTCTGCGCTCAAGGGACTGGGTGATGTTGAAGGTGGTCTCGCGGGGACAGCTTTTGCCGAAATCGATTTGGGAATGTACGGGTTCGGGCTGGATATTACACAGGACCTGAGTGGCGAAGACAAAGGCCTTCTGGCTAATTTCAATGCCGAGTATCGTCACAGTTTCCTTGATGAACGCCTGTGGATTTCAGCAGGTCCCTCTGTCAGCTGGGCATCGGAAGATTATATGCAGTCCTATTTTGGAGTGGACAGTAAACAGGCTTCCAGAAGCAGGTATAATCAGCACGATGTTGATGCAGGCTTTAAGGATGTGGGTTTTAACGTAGGGGCGATGTACAGCTTTGATGAAAGCTGGGCAATGACGGGTACTCTGGGTTATGCGCGTTTGCTTGGGGATGCGGCAGACAGCCCATTCGTTAAGAGCAAAAACCAGTTCTTCAGCGGCATAGCGATTACCTATTCTTTCTAACGCTTGTGTTCTCCGGAACAGGACTTATTCGATCCGCCAACTGTCCCGGAAGTCTATTGAAGACGTTTTCTTTGATTGGATCTTCCGGGAACTTTTTTGAAACAAAAGTTATGTCCTAAATTTCTTGTGCTATACTCAAAAGACAGCAGAACACGAGGAGGATGATAAATGCTATTTTCCGGTGATTTCAGTGCCGTTGTTTGCCAAAGTGATAGCGGTTCTGGCTCAGCCCAGACGGGAGGAGTTTCGGGAGGAGCTTCTGGGGGAGCTGTTAAGGATATTCTAGCTGATAAAGGGGGCGAAATTCATACCATCACAACAGGGCATACTGTGCAGGAAGTCATTGATACTTTGAATTCGTTTAAAATCGGTGCTTTGGTTGTTGCTGATGATAATAACTGCCCGATTGGTATTGTCTCTGAACGTGATGTCGTGGTTGGAATCGGGCAAAAGGGCAAAGAGCTTTTTGCTGAGAAAGTTGATACGATTATGACGGCCAATCCTGTATGCTGTGCGCCAGATGCACGGGTGCATGATGTAATGCAAAAAATGACTGATGGTCGTTTTCGCCACATGCCGGTTGTCTCTGATGGCAAATTGTGTGGAATGATTTCTATTGGTGATGTGGTACGTAAACGGTTGTTGGAACTGGAGTACGAAAACAAACAGATGATGGCCTATATGTCTGGATAAACTATATCTGGCTAGGCCGATTTTGGTGAATGCTTTATGTAATAAAGTTACCTGTGCACATAAGTGCCTGTGAATAAGCGGAGGACTCAATAACTGAGCCCGCCGCTTTGTTGTTTTGGAAGCCTGCCTTTTTGACTGGCTTTATGAAAACATGATGTTCTATTAAGGCATGTCTTGGGTATGAACCCAGATCAACCCGCCTTCTTCAACCTGTGCATCTGTGCCGTCCGGTGCGGGCAAGGTTTTGCCGTTATCTAACAGGGCGGCGAACCCCCACCATCCTGCTTTTGGCATTGCATAGTGAAAGACGCCGTTCTTGTCGGCATGCACAACCTGCGTGATAAAGGGGGTCGCCGGAATATCGACCTTTCCTTGACCTCGATATTCGATCTCGATAACCGCATTTGGCTCTGGTTGCCCATTATTGAGTACCTGACCGGAAAAAATATTGTTGGCCCACAGGCCGTATGGTCTGCTCAGGGGCATAATTTCAACAGGTAATCCGACAGGTTGGTCCCATCCGTTTTCCAGACCATAGGCGTTCACCAAAACTTTTGTGTAGTGGATGATCATCGCTTGCTCTTCTGGTTCCCAATAGGGTTTGGGGACGAGGTAGAAGCTATAGTCACCAGCACGCTTTATTTTGTGATCTGCGGTGTAGGATGTGGCGTTCGCCGGGTTGAATTTTCCTTCCAGCTTTGTTGCTTGCAGTGATTTTGTTAAATCATACTTCTTGCCTGCGACTTGAACGCCGAATTGATCTGGACGTTCCATTTCCATAAGTGGGGCCCCTTCCATCGGATGGGTAAAGCGAATGTCGAATGAAAAATCGCTCTCCGCACTTTTGGTGATCAAGGGGATAGAGGGAATTAGCTCAATGAAATGAGCCATGGCCTTTTGTGATGAAAGTACTGTTAGGGAAATAGCTAAGAGAAGAAAGCTCAATGAATGTGAGAGTTTTTTTTCTTTGGATCTTAAAAACATGGTACGCGCCTTGTCTAAAAAAGTTATGACAATGGCAGGACGAGTTTAGATACCGATTAGAGAAATCAGTTTAGAACCGCGCCTTGCCACTATCGACAGGCACGCCACTCGACGGAAAACCGCCCTAATGAACACCCCGTTCATCAGACAGGTGACGTTAAACCGGCAGGTCTCCTGGCTTGCAACGCAAGAGCATTGTTCCTTCCCGATATAAAAATTCAGAGCGAATTATCTCTGAAAAATACCAGTGGTTATAACAAGCTTTAAGTTGCTTACAGTTGCGGGGGCAGCCACGGCTCAAGATCCCCTGATGGGTAGATCTCTCCGTGTTCCCTATTATTTCCGGATCAAATTTTCATCCGAAAAACCGATTCCGGCGAAGTGTCTCTTTTTCGGGCCAGCAGATCAATGGAATTGTGTGTGAACTGAGAATTAAATTTGGCCGCGAGTCACTTTGCTGTCTGAAAGGAGTGCTCTTGTTTGAATCGAGGCTAAATCGCGTGCCCAACTGTCGGGGGCATCAGGGAAAAGGCTGTAAAAGCCGATGTATCCTGTGTAATCAATTACGGCGTAATTACGTGCGGCTTCCAGGGGGAGGTTGGATGATTTCTGATACATTTCGGTTAACAAGCTAATGCGTATTTCGTCGACTTTTGTGACAACGTCCTTTACCTGATTATCCGTTTGTGCCCATGCCCGTATGGCTAAATCTATGGCGAGATCTTTTTCAAAGGCGAGATTGAAAAGCATTTCGTATTGAGCTTCGGGATCTTCGACACCCTTTATTTCATCAAAAATATCTTGAGTAAAATCCTTTTCCCAAAAGGAAAGCAGTTGTTTTTTGAAGGCTTCAAAGCTTTTAAAGTGGTGGTAAAAGCTGCCTTTGGTTAGGTGAAGCTTTCTGCATAACCGCGGAATATTTAGTGTCTGAAAGCCTTCTTCTGATAAAATTTTCATAGCAGCGTCAAGCCAACTCTGACCGCCGGGTGTCTTCTTCGACTTGGTATCTGAGGGGGGCATGATTGTAACTCGTATCAAATTCATTCAGGGCATACCTATAAGTATGGCAGATGATTTTAAATGCCAAGTAAATATCCCGTAGAATTGCCACGTAAATCACTTAAGCCTATTGAATATTTTGACATCTTGGCCTTGCAGGATTTTCCTTCTACGCATAAACTCACGCCATGCATGGTTCCCCATGGATGAAGTCGTCCGGGGATTAAAAGGGAACGCGGAGAGATCTACCCATCAGGGGATCTTGAGCCGTGGCTGCCCCCGCAACTGTGAACGGTGAGTTCTTACCAATTATGACCACTGGCATGACCAACGGGTTGGATGCCGGGAAGGTTTGGTGATTGAGCAACGATCCGTGAGCCAGGAGACCTGCCGGCATAATGTCACTGGACCAAAGGGCGGGGAGTACCATTGGTGACGGACATCCGTTTGTGGCGTGCCTTTGAGCCAAGCTGCTGGAATAAGCATAATCAATACGTTTGTTTATGCTTCGACGAGATGTCTGACTTATCTCTCGCAATCCAATCAGCTTAAATTTAGGAACGTTGTCTTCAATATGTAGCTTGAAGATAGGGGATTTTTGAACGCGATGAAAAAAGTTCTTCTTAGTGGAGCTGTTGCTTGTGGTGTCGCTTTTGGCGGACTGGCAACTTCTATATCTGGTGCGCAAGCACATTTTCAATTGGTTTTTACACCTGAAACAATGCTCGAGAAAGGTGGGGAAATAACACTAAAAATGCCTTTCACACATCCAGCCGAATCAGGACATGTGATGGAAATGGCCGCCCCAGAAGAGTTTTATGTTGTTCGTAAAGGCAAAAAGAAAAACCTGATGGATAGCTTGAATATTATCGAATGGACCAGTAGCGAAAATACAGGAAAAGCCTATGAAGCTTCTGTAAAATTGCGTGGTCTTGGGGATAATGTTTTTGTTCTCAATCCTGCACCTTATTATGAAGCAAGTGAAGACATCTTTATCCAACAGATTACAAAGTCTTATGTAAATGTCGGTGATCTGCCAACTGATTGGGCTGAGCCTCAGGGATTGAAAACGGAAATTCGTCCACTGACAAAACCGTACAATGTTATTGCGGGTGGTACGTTCTCGGGTGTGGTTTTGTCCGAGGGAAAACCTGTTCCTTTTGCTGAGATTGAAATTGAATACCTCAACTATCCGGTTGATTCTGAAAATAATCGTTTTGCAACTGAAGGCCAGATTTCGACTCCTGCACACGCAATTCTAGCGGATGCGTCTGGTACCTTTACCTTTGGTATTCCCGAAGAAGGTTTTTGGGGCTTTGCTGCCCTAGGTTCTGGCCCAGACAAAGAGCACGAAGGCAAGGAACTTTCACAGGATGCTGTTATCTGGGTTCAGGCCCGGGATGTTGATTAGGGATAAATAGCGATGCACATCGTTGATGGTGCCTTATCTAATCCAGTTCTCATCGGTGGTGGCATTATTGCCGCTGCCGGTGTGGCCTATAGTCTGAAAAAGCTGGAACCGGAAGATTTACCCCGGGTAGGTGTTTTGTCCGCTGTTTTTTTCGTGGTTTCTTTGATTCACGTACCGCTTGGTTTTTCTTCTGTTCATCTTATCCTGAATGGGCTGTTGGGTATTATTCTAGGGTGGGCGGCCTTTCCGGCGCTGGTTGTCGCTTTGTTACTTCAGGCGGTTTTCTTTGGCTTTGGCGGATTGACTGTATTGGGAGTGAATGCCGTCAACATCGCTTTCCCTGCTGTGATGGTCTTCTTTATCTGTCGGTGGGGAATTACCGCTCAGCAACAGAATCTTGCTAAACTTGTGGCTGATGTACTGTTTGCCATTTTCTTCATTTTGTCTATCTGGGCGGGTGTCTCTCTTTATGAAGCCTTCCAAGTCGAAGGGGCAACCTGGCGTGTATCCGTGAACAGTATTTCCTTGGCGCTTTTTGCGTTGGTCATGATTTATGGGTACATCCTCTACCGTCGAAAGACTCTGTCTGTTGCGGGTTTTTGGGGGTTTCTGGGCGGATCGCTATCTATTTTCTTTACCTCTGTTATGGTTGCCATTTCGCTGGCCCTATCCGGAGATGAGTTTGTAAAGGCAGCCGAATTTGTCATCGTTGCACACTTCCCGGTTATGGCTGTGGAAGGTATTTTGACAGCAGCGACTATTCAATTAATTACAAAAGTCAAACCGGAGCTTATCAATGCTGTACGGTAAATTAAGATTTGCAGCGCTTGTGCTGGCATCTTTTTTAATATTTGGCCTTTCTTCCAATGCTTGGGCGCACAAGGTTATTTCGGCCGCTTATCCAGATGGAAATCTGATCGAAGGTGAAATTGGATTTTCCAATGGGGATATGGCGAAAAACCTTCTTGTTGAAGTCTTTGACACAGCAGGTAACAAGTTGGGCGAAACAACAACCGACGAAGAAGGTTTTTTTGTTTTCACGGCCACAAAAAAAATTGACCATATTTTCCGCGCGAATTTGAGTGCTGGGCATATTGCGATGCTTACTGTAACAGCAGACGAATTGCCTGATGACCTTATAGGTGGAAGTATTGCTGATGCCACAGGGAACCAAGACGCAGCGTCTTCTGAAAAGGATGCTGCTGTTCCGTCGAACTTGTCTGATACAAAACTTGTGGTAATGGATCAGGCTGCATTGGAGAAACTTTTATCAAAAACCTCAAAAGAGGTTCGGTCTTTGCGGAAAGAGCTGGCGCAATATAAAGAAGAACGTCGCATGCAGGATATCCTGGGGGGCATAGGCTATATCCTTGGGATCTTTGGTATAGCATCTTTCCTTCTTGGTCGTTTCAAGACAACTAAGGGCGCGTGATATGACACAGGTTTTAGGCGAAGTTTCGCAATCCTGGACTGTTAAGAACGATCAGAGCAAATCTGAAGCGTTTTTAAAGAGTCTGGACCCGCGCGTTCGCCTTGTTTCCTGTGTATTATTCGCTTTTCTTATTTCGGCAATGCATGATTTGGGGGCTCTTACCCTTGCACTTGGCATCGGCTTGGGGCTTTCCCTGTCATCTCGTTTGCCGTTATGGACAACAATTCGCAAGGTGATTGTTGTTGATTCATTCATTGTTGTTCTGATGTTGACGTTGCCCTTTACAATGGCGGGTGAAACTCTTTTTTCTGTCTGGGGATGGGATGCCAGTAAAGAGGGCCTATACCGAGCTGCAGAGGTTGGGTTAAAGGCGAACGCGATCCTCTTTTCCCTGATGGGATTGGTGGGCATTATGGAACCATCCGTTTTGGGGCATGCACTTTACCGGCTTAGAGTTCCGGCGAAGCTGGTCCATCTTTTTCTTTTCACCGTGCGTTATATTGATGTGTTCTACAAAGAATACAAAACGATGCGTATGGCAATGAAAGCCCGTGGTTTTGTTCCGCGGACGAATATCCATACATTGCGGTCAATCGGATATTTGATCGGCATGATGTTGGTTAGAAGTCTTGAGAGATCTGATCGCATTATGGAAGCGATGAAGTGCCGCGGGTTCGACGGACGGTTCCATGTTCTCAATAATATGAAGATAGAAAAACGTGATCGTGTTTTTGCCGTTTGCGTGGCTGTGGTTATTTTAAGCCTGATCGCTGTGGAGTATTTTTGATGGCATCGCTGATTTCGTTGCGTGGTTTACACTTTGCCTATGCAAATGGTTTGGATGTTCTCAAAGGTATCGACTTTGATTTGCAGGCCGGTGATCGTGTCGCGTTAACAGGTAGCAACGGGGCTGGAAAAAGCACCCTCTTGCGTCTGATAAATGGTTTGGAAACGCCCAACAGTGGTGAAATCCATGCATTTGGCGCTATGCGTCGACAAGAAAAAGATTTCCGTGATGTCCGGGTGCGTGCCGGATTGGTTTTTCAAGATCCCGATGACCAGCTTTTCTGCCCAACCGTTGCCGAAGATCTTGCTTTTGGCCCTTTGAATTTGGGTAAGTCAGCTAAGGAAGTTGGCGAAATTGTTGCGCGAACGTTGGAGCTACTAAGGCTGGAACATTTAGCCGATAGAATAACGCATAAGCTATCTGGCGGGCAAAAACGTCTCGTTGCCCTTGCAACGGTTATGGCGTTGGAGCCCGAGGTTCTTTTGCTTGATGAGCCAACAAATGATTTGGACCGGGATACAAAACAACATTTGATCTCGCTTCTGACAGAGCTTCCGCAAGCCATGATTATTGTGTCGCATAACCATCATTTTCTGAACAGGGTCGCGACGCGTCAGGTTGAACTATCTGATGGTGTTCTGATCGAACAGGCAGCCTGATGATAACGTTATTTATAACTTGCCAATTAATGCCATAATTATACCCATTCCCCGTCATTATTGTTTGTTCTCTTCTTACAGGTAATAAAAAAAACTGTATGGGAAATAGCCTTGCTTTCGACGGAATTTGATTTCATCAACAGATGCCAGAGGATCAGTTTTTTTGAGCAACAAAAAAATCGTTAACTGCGCAAGGTTATAATTAACTTTTAACTAGTTATGTCGTAGGATAAGAAAAGCTTCCCAGCGACTAATCTGTTATAAGAGAAAGGCAGTCGGTTGTTTTCGACGTCCTCAGAGTATCGTTCCTTTATAAAGAACTTTCAAAAATTCGTTTTTGTCGCTTTCACTCTATGTTTATCAATGTTCTCGAGCATCAGTTTTGCTCAGGATACGCCTGTGTTTCGAATAGGAACCGGGGCGACGATTGGTAATTATTTTCCGCTGGGCGGTATTATTGCCAGTTCTATCAGTAAACCTGTTGGATCCCGGGCATGCGAAAAAGGTGGTAGTTGCGGCGTTGACGGTCTTCTGTCTGTCAGTGTCTCGACGCAAGGATCTGTTTCTAATGTCATTGGCATTTCTAACGGCACCCTTGAAGGGGGCTTTGCGCAAGCAGATGTTGTTTTCTGGGCTTTGCGCGGCGAACATGTTTTCCGGACACGTGGGGCTATTGGCAATTTGCGAAGTGTTGCGAACCTTTATCCCGAAGCAATGCATCTCGTCGTGGGAATCAACAGCGGTATCCGTACGCTCGAAGACCTTGCGAAGAAAAAAATTTCTATTGGACCAGCTGGTTCCGGGACAAATGCGGCTGCGCAATTGTTGCTGGAAACCCGGGGTGTCAGAGTTCCCAAAGAAAATATGTTCACCTTGTCCGATAGTGAATCATACGAAGCGATAACCAGTGGCGAAATTGATGCCTTTTTCATTATTGCAGGTGCCCCCGCGAGATTGGTTACCGTTTTAACCGACCGACACAAAGCAAGGTTGTTATCCCTCAGTAAAACAGACGTAGAGATTCTGGAAGAGATATACCCATTCTTTTCGGGGGGTACGATCGGGGTTGGCACCTATAAAAATACGTCTGATACCTTGGCCTTGATGGTTCCGGCACAATTTCTTGTGCGTGAAGATCTGGACGACGAATTAATTTATGGCATTACGAAAGCATTATGGCATGAATCAACTGCGGCTAATTTGGCCAAAGGGCATGCGCTTGGCCGTTTTATCACCCGGGAAACGGCCTTGGATGGTTTGATTTTACCTCTACATCCCGGGGCAGAACGATTTTATCGTGAAATTGGGATGATCCCTGACGTCGAAGAGACTTTTACCGACGAGGAACCTGACGAAGATCCGAGTGGTTCTGTCGAGGAAGACCAGACTTTGATTCCGGATGAAACGTCGAAAGAAACTAACTCGGTTGATCATGATGAACAGGTCAGTCAGGAATGAAGGCTGTGCTTAGTTTCACTGTTGGTCATGGTGTTGTCTGGGATATTGGCATGATTAAGTTTGTTTGTGCTGGTTAATTTCAGGCAATAATTTTGTTACAGCTTTAAATTGTTTTTTTCCTAAAAAAGGCTGTGCACTCTATCTGTCTGGCTGTAATATCAACGATATTCATTTCTATGCGAGAACGGTCTTGTTGCTCGTGATCCAGTAATTTGTAGGTAAAATATGAGTTTTCAACTGATTGATTCTGCACCAAAGCAGGCCATCCCATTAATTTTCTTTACTAAAACACAATTTCAGAAACAGCTCAACGATGGTGCCAAAGGCACATCATGGATGACAGCCAATGGTTTTAAAGCTGGCGAGGGTGCGACCTGCGCTCTGCCGGATCAGGATGGCGGCGTTAAAGCTGTTGTTGTTGGTCTTGGGGATCAGGATGTTCCCGGTATCTGGATTGCTGCGGGGCTAAGCCAAAACCTGCCAGAGGGAGCTTATTATCTCGAAGAGGATCTCTCTGCAGATGCAGCAACTCAGGTTGCTTTGGGGTGGGCTATTGGTACCTACCAGTTCACGCGCTATAAAAAAAGTAACAAGACCCCGGCGTCTTTGGTTTGGCCCAAAAGCGCCGATCAGACACAGGTTTATGCTCTTGCAAGTGGTGTTCACCTTACGCGGGATTTGATTAACACGCCGAGCAATGACATGGGGCCAGAAGAGCTCGCAACTGCGGCTTCGCAATTAGCTGGTGAATACGAAGCTGATTGTAATGTTATTGTTGGTGAAAAACTCTTAGAAGCAAATTATCCAGCGATTTATGAGGTCGGTAAGGCTTCTGTCCGTGCCCCTCGATTAATTGATTTCAGATGGGGGGATACTGGTCCCAAAATCACCCTGGTGGGTAAAGGCGTTTGCTTTGATACCGGGGGGCTCGATCTGAAATCAGCAGCTGGTATGCTATTGATGAAAAAAGACATGGGGGGTGCTGCCCATGTCTTGGGGATTGCTGCTGCGATAATGCAGAGCAATTTATCGTGTCAGTTACGTGTTCTGATTCCAGCCGTTGAAAATTCGGTTTCTGGCAATGCTTTCAGGCCATCGGATATCATAAAAACCCGCAAAGGTTTAACCGTTGAGATTGGTAATACCGACGCAGAAGGGCGTTTGGTTTTGTGTGATGCTCTTGCCGAGGCAAGCCGGGCCAAACCGGATCTGATTATTGATTTCGCGACGTTAACTGGTGCTGCGCGTGTTGCTTTGGGTACAGATTTACCGGCTATGTTCTGTAATGATGATGACGTTGCTGAAAAGCTTCGTCATCATTCTGTCGAGACTGGTGATGAAGTATGGCGTATGCCGCTGCATCAGCCCTATCGCAAGATGCTGGATAGCAAGATTGCAGATCTGAATAATATATCTGGTGGGCCGTATGCTGGCGCTATTACAGCGGCTTTGTATTTACAGGAATTTGTCGAGAAAGATATTCCTTGGGCACACTTTGACGTCATGGCTTATAACAACTCATCTTCGCCGGGTAAGCCTGAAGGTGGCGAAGCTCTTGGTTTGAGAGCGGTTTATTCCATGGTTAAAGAAATGGTTGAAAAATAGACACTACTTTTCCAATTTTCTAACCTCTTTTGATGCATTGCTTTTTTGCATTTCAGGGTTGTTTATAGAGATTGGGAAAATTCTCTTATTTTGTGCTAATGTTCTTTTGAATTTGGTTTTAATAACTGTCTTACAAATGGAGTATGACAATGTTCAATAAAATCCTTTGTGCGGTCGATGGTTCCGAGCACAGTATGCGTGCCGTTGAAAAAGCAGCAGCCTTGGCCCTTAAGTTTGAAGGTGAGCTTATTTTCCTAACCGTTGCTAAAGCTGTGAAAATGAACGAAGGACTACGCCGCTTTATGGAGGTTGAACACGTATCTGGTCAGGACGCGCAATATGTTCTTGATTCCTTTAGTCAGGAAGTTCTCAACGAGGCTAAAGAAATCGCCAAAAAAGTTGGCGTTGAAAACATCAAAACCGAAGTGAAGGTTGGCCCGCCAGCAAGGTCTATTGTTGAATTTGCTGACAAAAATAAAGTTGATGCAATTGTGATGGGTAGCCGGGGACATGGTGATCTTGAATCGCTTCTTTTGGGATCTGTTTCCCATAAAGTTGCAAGTTTGAGCAAGGTGACCTGTGTAACCGTTCGGTAAGGCGGTCTTTCAAAGCTATTTAAAGGAATGTCTTGAGTTTGATCCTGATTGTGTTCTAGAATCATTGCGATTGCGGAACGTTTAGGAACGATCGTGGACATACCAGCAAAACAGGCTTTAGAATTATGGCGAGGCGTAATGGTCACAGCTCTGCAAAAGGGGCTACCGGACCTGACGTCTCGCCAATTTACGTTATTGCTTCACGTGTATCTCAAAGATCAGGCACATACAGTTCGCGGGTTGGCCGAAGAATTAAACATGTCAAAACCTGCAGTCACGCGCGCTTTGGATCGATTGGGAAAATACGACTTTGTTCGCCGTAAAACAGATGAAAATGATCGCCGCTCAATCCTTGTACAGCGTACCATCAAGGGGTCTGTTTATTTGCGTGAGTTTGGCGATATGGTCGAAGAGTTTGCCGAAGAAGTCTGATTTTTAAAATTCAGAGGCAGCTTACTTTGTTGCTGGAAGACGAAATCTTAGCACTTCCCCTTATTCACTGCAGTTATGTCAGGTTTAATAGCCGCGCTTCATATCCACAACATTTAATAAATCTTCTCCGCTTTCAAAGCGCCGAATACCATCGGCAACATTCCGGGCACTAGAACTTGGGTGTGTCGTACTGGCGGCATGGGGGGTGATGGTGATTTTGGGGTGTTTCCAAAAGGGGTGGTTTTGATCCAGTGGTTCTGATTTGAATACATCAAGTGTCGCCTCAGACAGGTGGCCTGAATCCAATGCTTGGATTAAGTCTTGTTCGACCAAATGCCCACCTCTTGCCGCGTTGATAACGCTCGCGTCTTTGGGCAGCATGGCAAATAGTTCCTTATTGAGAATATCTTCTGTCTCGTCTGTAAGGGGGAGCAGGCAGACCAAAATTTCTGTTGTTTTCAGAAAATCTTCCAGTTGATCTGTGCCAGCATAGGTCTTTATGCCGGGGCGTTCCCGGTGGGTTCTGCTCCAACCCGCGACATCAAAGCCAAGATTGCTCAATTTCTCAGCGGCATCAGACCCCAAGACGCCCATACCCATAATGCCGACCCGTCTATCCCAGGTTACAGGCGGTTCATGTAATAGCCACTCTTTACGGTTTTGTTGTTCGCGATACAGTCGCATGCTTTTGTGATGGTTGAGAACGGTCATGACAACATACTCTGTCATCCCGGACGTTAAAGACGAATCAACCATCCGTACAACGGGCACGTTTTCCGGCAAGTCTGTGTCTGAAGCAAGGTGATCAATGCCAGCCCCTAGCGAAAAAATGACTTTCAGATTGGGAAGGGTTTTGAGTAACCCGGCAGGCGGGCGCCAGACGAGGGCATATTCGATGTCTTCTTTATTTCCGATTTCCGGTAACAGACGCATATCAAGGTCTGGAATTTCAGCGAGCAGATGTTTACGCCATAAATCCAGTCTGTCTGTTTCGGAAATAAAAAGCAGTGCCATCAAAAGCCTCTAATAATCAGTCGTTGAATAGACAGTGTAGGGGATGCGGGAAAGGGATGGCAATCCGGCAACAAAAGTTTTTTATTTCACAGCGGTTTATTATCAGAAATCAGTTTCTGAAAAGTCTTAAGGACCTGTCGGTGTAAAAAGTGCTTTTAAGCGCTTATGGCGTCTTGATTGACAACTTCCAGATCAAACGCAGCTTTAATCAGCGCCTGAGTGTAGGCGGTTTGTGGTGCTTCAAAGATTTCTTTGGCGGTACCTGTTTCGACTGCTTTGCCGTCCTTCATGACGATGACATTATCTGCCAGTGTACGAACGACTTTTAAATCATGGCTTATGAAAAGGTAGGTAAGGTTGTGTTTGATTTGCAGGTTACGGAGCAAATCGACAATCTGTGCCTGAACCGACATATCAAGCGCCGATGTCGGTTCGTCCAATACCAGAAACCTTGGCTTCAGGACCATCGCACGGGCGATGGCAATTCTTTGACGTTGCCCTCCTGAAAATTCATGGGGGTAACGGTGACGGTTTTCCGGGTTCAGGCCAACTTCGTTTAAAGCCTCGATGATCAGGGCTTCTCTCTCTTTGGCATTGCCACCCAATCGATGGACTTTCAGACCTTCTTCTATAATCTGCCCGATTGAGAGGCGCGGGCTGAGTGATCCGTATGGGTCCTGAAAGACAATTTGCATTTCCTGTCGCAGCGATCTCAGTTGTGATCCTTTGGTCGTGGCAATGGACTTTCCGTCAAAACGGATTGCACCTTTACTTGAGATCAAACGCAGCAGGGCGAGGCCCAGAGTTGTCTTGCCGGAACCTGATTCGCCGACAATGCCTATTGTATGCCCTTCTTGCAGAGAAAGGGAGATGCCATCCACGGCCTTGATGTGGCTGACGGTTCTTCTGAATATTCCGCGTTTAACCGGAAAGTGAACCTTGATATCTTCACAGGCCATTATTTCCGGCGCGTCCAGATTGCTCTCGACAGGTTTCCCCCGGGGTTCTGCTGCGAGTAATTTTTGAGTATAGGGGTGCTCCGGGGTTGAGAAGATTTTCTCTGTTGGGCCTTGTTCTACAATCTGCCCCTTTGTCATGACGCAAACGCGATCGGCCATCTTTCTGACGATGCCAAGGTCATGCGTAATCAACAGAATAGACATGCCCAGCTTTTCTTGTAGGTCCTTTAACAGCTCAAGGATTTGTGCCTGAATAGTAACGTCCAGTGCTGTTGTCGGTTCATCTGCGATTAACAGATCCGGTTCGTTGGCAAGGGCCATGGCAATCATGACACGTTGCCGCTGTCCGCCAGACAGCTCGTGTGGATAGGACTTGAGACGTCCAGCCGGATCTTTAATGCCGACTAGTTTCAGAAGCTCCAGAGTTCGTTTCCTGGCTTCTATCTTGCCCATTCCCTTATGCACAAACAGAACTTCGTTAATTTGCTTTTCAATCGTGTGCAGCGGGTTCAACGATGTCATGGGTTCTTGAAAAATGATCGAAATCTTGTTCCCCCGGATATCCCGCATGGTGGCATCGTCAGCGCCAATTATCTCCTTACCCCTATACTTTATGGAACTGCCTTGTGGATGCTGTGCCTGGGGGTAAGGGAGCAGTTGTAAAATGGAAAGCGCACTGACGGATTTTCCTGATCCAGACTCTCCTACTAGAGCAACAGTTTGTCCCTCCATGAGCTTGTATGTGATACCTGCGACGGCATCGACAGTTTCGTCTTCCCCGTGAAACTGAACCGAAAGACTGGTGATGTCTAAAAGGGCCTGTTTTTCTTCGGTAGAATGGTCAACGAGAACACTCATGAGCGATCTCCATTAAAAAGCTTTCTGGGATCAAAGGCATCACGCACCGCTTCGCCAATAAAAACCAACAGACTGAGCATTACGGCGAGGGAAACAAACGCTGTTAAACCCAACCAGGGTGCCTGAAGATTTGCTTTACCTTGTGCTAAGAGTTCACCTAGCGATGCAGACCCCGCGGGAAGCCCTAAGCCAAGAAAGTCGAGTGACGTCAGGCCAGTAATCGCTGCCGTTAGGGTAAAGGGCAGAAAGGTGAGTGTTGCGACAATCGCATTGGGGAGAATATGGCGGTACATGATCATTCTATCACTAACCCCCAGTGCTTTTGCTGATCTGATGTAATCATAGTTCCGCACCTTGAGGAACTCTGCCCTGACGACACCGACAAAGCCGACCCAACTAAAGAGCATTAGGATTCCCAGAAGTGTCCAGAAACTTGGTACGAGGACAGAGCTGACGATAATGAGGATATAGAGAGTTGGCAGACCACTCCAAATTTCGATAAATCGTTGGGCAACAAGATCAAGCGTACCACCAAAGTAACCTTGGATTGCCCCGGCTGTCACACCGATAACAGCACTGATGACGGTTAAGAGTAGGCCAAATATAATTGATATCCGCATACCATAAATAAGGCGGGCAACGACATCTCGTGCTTGATCATCCGTGCCAAGCCAATGGTCAAGATCAGGGGCGGAGGGCGCAGGCGTGGGCAGATCGTAAGCCACTGTTTTATAGTTGTATTGAATTAATGGCCAGATCATCCAGCCCTTTGCTGAAATCAAACTTTGAACATAAGGATCGTGGTAGTCTGTTTCTGTTTCAAATTCCCCGCCAAAATGGGTTTCTGGCAGTGCTTCTACAATTGGGAAATATGCATTGTCATCAAAGAAGACGACGATGGGTTTGTCATTGGCAATCACTTCTGCAATTAAGCTCAAACCGAAAAGAACAAGAAAGATCCAAAGAGACCAATATCCACGACGGTTTTTCTTGAAATTCTGTAGCCGTCTTTGATTCATTGGCGCGAGTGTTATGCCAAATAGTTTTTGTGTATCACCACGCATCAATCACCCCTCCCGGCTCTCAAAATCAATTCGGGGATCGACAAGCATGTAGGCAAGATCACCAATGATGTTCATAAGAAGTCCAACAAGAGTGAAGAAATAGAGGGTACCAAAAATAATGGGATAATCACGATTGAAAACCGCTTCAAATCCCAGACGACCCAAGCCATCCAGAGAAAAGATGACTTCGATTAAAACTGATCCTGTAAACAGAACACCAATGAAGCTGGCCGGGAAAGCTGCTATGACAATGAGCATGGCATTACGAAATACATGACCATAAAGCACGCGGCTTTCTGTCAGGCCTTTTGCGCGCGCTGTTGTGACGTATTGCTGACCAACCTGATCCAGAAATGAATTCTTGGTCAGCATCGTCAAACTGGCGAAACCACCAATAACCATTGCTGTGACGGGCAAGATAATGTGATGCAGATAATCGAGTATCTTATTGGGTGTCGAAAGCTCATCCCAGTTATCTGATGTTAATCCGCTAAGTGGGAAAATTGTTAGATAACTGCCGCCGGCAAAGACGACAAGCAGGAGAACCGCAAAGATAAATCCGGGTATTGCATAGCCGACGATAATGACACCGCTGGTCCAAACATCGAAAGATGACCCGTCACGCATGGCTTTCTTAATACCAAGGGGAATAGAGATTAAATAGACAAGTAGAGTGGTCCAAAGGCCAAGAGAAATGGAAACGGGCATTTTATCGATTACAAGATCAACCACTTTTCGGTCCCGAAAGAAACTCTCACCAAAATCGAAGGTTAAATAATTGCCCATCATGACGATAAACTGCTCATGTAGGGGCTTATCCAGGCCAAATTGTGCTTCAAGTTCTTTGATAAGCTCTGGGTCCAGTCCCTGCGCTCCTTTATACTTACTGGTGTTCGAGGCCTCTGTATCACTTACAGGTGCCAAATCATCTTTGTTCTGTGTTATACGTTCCGATATCTCTGCGCCTTGCCCTGACAGTTTGGCGAGCACCTGTTCCACTGGGCCACCGGGGGCAAGTTGAATAATGGCAAAGTTTAAGATCATGATCCCCAGAAGTGTTGGGATCATTAATAAAAGTCTGCGAACAATATAGGCCAGCATTAGATTTGCCCCCTGTTGCGTCGACGTCTACGAATGAACCAGCGGCCAATAATCAAGATGCTGATGCCGAGCGCATAGGGGCGCCAGTTATCTTTTTTGAAAAAAGCTTCGGGATCCGCAAAGATCTGAAAAGTGAAAAGATCTTTCATATCTTTGGAATTCAAACCCAATTTTTCGAAGTTATTCAAAAAAGTATCAATAATTAATGGATCAAAAAACGGTTCGTTGTTCCCGGAGGTTTCGACAATGGCGGGGGCATTATCGTTTGTTGAGTCACTGGTTTGTGCTTGCTCATTTTTTGCCATTGAGGCCATCAATGCTGCTTCTTTGTCGTTATCAAACCACCAATAGGATGTGCTGGTTCCTCGCCACGGGGTCATTTTTGGCCGTGAAAACTTATCCCAGTAAAGCACACGATCATCTTCGGTATGGAACTGTGGGATAACGTAATAACCCCAGAGTAATACCCGATCGAGTGCACGAACTGTGGCTACCAATTCTTCACGATCATCTGCATTGGCGATAGCTTCGACCAATTCATCAACAACAGGGTCTTTGATGCCAGCAAAGTTACCACTTCCCTTTTTGTCTGCGGTTTCACTCGTCCAAAATCCCCGCTGCTCTGTGCCTGGGGTGATGCTGGCAGAAAGTTTGATTATAACGATATCGTAGTCAAAATCTCTGATACGGTTGATGTATTGGGATCGGTCAACAAGGCGAATTCTGGCATCAATACCAAGTTTGCTTAGACTTGTTACAAAGGGAAGTATGGTTCTTTCCATGCCTTTGGATGAAACAAGCATCTCGAAAGACATTTGTTCCCCGGTTTTTTCATTTACCAGTTTCAAATCTTTGACCACCCAACCTGCTTCGGCAAGAAGCTCGAAAGCTTTTCGGTAGTTGTGGCGTGGCCATCCATTACCATCTGATGTCGGAACATGAAATACTTCTGAAAAGAGATTGTCAGGGACCTTGCCACGATATTTTTCGAGTATTTCCAACTCGCGTCCCTTGGGGATACCTGTCGAAGATAATTCAGAGTTCCCAAAATAATTTGTTGTGCGGGTTAACAATCCAAAAGATAAATTCTTGTTGGACCAGTCAAAATCATAGACATATCCAATGGCTTCTCTGACTTTCGGATCTTTGAAGATGTCCCGTCTGGTATTGTAGAAAAAGCCTTGAATTCCCTGAGGTCGTTTGTGGGGGATTGATTCTTTCTTCAACCAGCCCTTGGTAATGGCCGGAACATCATAATCCTGTGCCCAGGCGCTGGACGAGCGTTCGTTCCGGTAGTCAATTTCCCCTGATTTGATCGCTAGCTTGATGACATCATCATCATGATAATAGGTGGTTCTTATCTTATCGAAATTGTCCTGACCCTTGTTGACGGGCAGGTCTTTTCCCCAGTAGTCCTTGACCCTTTCCTGAACCACATAACGTCCGGCTTCAAAGTCAGTTATTTTGTAGGGGCCGCTTCCCAGGGGCGGTTCGAGAGTAGTTTTGGAAAAATCTCTGTCTTCCCAATAATGTTTGGCAAGGATTGGTAGCGAACCAGCACGAATGGGGAACTCTTTGTTTCCCGGTTCACCGGACGTGAACTTGGCCTGATTGTCCCCGACCTTTTCCACGTTCTTCAGGATTGCATAATAGTTTTTTACGTAAGGTCCGGCGTCATTGCGGATGGTTTCCCAGGAAAAAATAACATCTTCAACAGTTATGGGGACGCCATCATGCCATCTTGCTTCGGGGCGCAGGGTAAAGATAACCCAGGATCTGTCTTCCGGCCATTCAAGGCTTTCTGCGATAAGCCCATATGCGCTTGCGGCTTCATCGGCACTCGCGACCAAGAGGCTTTCTGGCGTGAAGCCCGGTCCGGGTACCCCTTTGATGATATAGGGATTAAAGCTGTCAAAAGTGCCTTCGCTAGCAAGACGAATTTCGCCCCCTTTGGGCGCATCGGGATTAACATAGTTAAAATGGGTGAAGTCAGCGGGGTAACCCGGTTCCCCATGAATGGCAATACCGTGGGATTTTGTCGTTTGTGCAGTAGCTGAAAACGGCAAGAGGACGCAGAGGACAAAATTGACCAGTAAGAGTGCGCGCATCACCTTGTCATAACCCCCGGAATGTCTGTTTGGCGGGCGAATGCCCCTACATAGATAGTCTGAGGTGTTTTGGTTTTATGATCAAGAACTTCGTTAACCATTTTTCGCACCTCAAACAAAGTTGAACAAGGATATTGGCAGGTGAGTGATGAAAAATGGTTAACAAAACTAAATTCAATTCAAGGAATAATTGTCATGAAGATTGAATGAGGTCTGGTGGTTAAGTTTTAGGCCGCTCTTTGGACGTCGTAGAAAAAGGCAAAGCCATGACATAAACACCCAGGGCAGCAACAATGCCGGGAAAACCTTCGTACACTGTTGCATTCAAACCCGTTTCCCGCCAGAGAAGGGCAACGCCCATACCAACCGCCATCATAATCAATGCTGTGGCTTGGGAAGGGCGACAGCCAAGTGCCAGGAGAATGACAACAGGCCCAATTGAACAGGCAAGAGCAGACCATGCAAAAATAACCAGGGTAAAAACATTAGCAGACGCGACAAGGCCCAGAACCAGAGACAGGATAACGACGATGGCTGTTGCAATTCGGCGGGCGCCAATACCGCGACCAACAATCTTGAAGTCTTCGCTTAAAACAGCAGAGCAGCTTAAAACCTGACTATCAGCTGTGGACATTGCGGCTGCGAAGACCCCACCTATGATGATCCCGACAGCAAATCCGGGTAAAAGGACGTCAGCCAACATGGGGAGAACCAGTTCCGCATCCAAAGAGCCTGTATCTGGTATATAGAGTCTTGCGGCCAAACCGACAGTGATAGAAATTAGCAGGAAGGCGCCACTCCAGAAAAAATAGATGATCCCGGTTTTGCGAATGTGGTCCGGGTTATCCAAGGCCATAAATCTCACCATAATGTGGGGTTGTCCCACAACGCCAATCCCATTGAAAAGCCAACCAAAACCAAAAAGTGCCATTGCTTCAAAAGACCCGAAGCGCTCACTTCCCAAATCCAGGAAAGAGGGAGAAACATTATTTAGGGCATCATGAAAGGGAGAGATACCTCCATTGGCGATGATGGCCGAAACCAGAAGCAAAGCCATGGCAAACATCATGAGGATAGATTGCCCGGCGTCAGTCCAGATCGAAGCTCTTAAGCCACCTGTAAAGCAATAGGTGAGTATGACCCCGGCACCAACAATCGATCCGACATAATATTCCCATCCGAAGAGAACATGAAGGGCCTTGCTGCCTGCATTGAATTGTGCGGCTGCGTAGGTCAGAAGGAAGACGAGTGTGATCAGGGCGACAGTAACGCGAAGGATGCGGTAATTTCCTCCCGACCAGAGGGATATGAGTTCTGCAAAACTTAATGCGCCTGTTCTTGCTGTGGCTTCGCTGACTTTTCTGTGCACAAAAAGGAAGGCTATCAGGTCTCCAAAAAAGAAGCCAAAGGCGATCCATATTGCGGAAAGACCATGGGTATAAACATATCCCATCAGCCCAATAAATATATATCCACTATATTTTGTCGCTGCAGCGGAAAGTGCTGTGAGAAGGGGGGAGACATTCCTTTCGGCCAATAGATAGTCTTGTTTGTTCGGAGAAGATCGTCTTGAAGACCAGATGCCAATAATTGCAAACAAGCCCAGACAAAGCACAAAACTTATGACGTCCATCAAGAGATCCCCGTAAAAACTCAACCGTCCAACGTGCGTTAATATGTACAATAAATGCTATCGTTGCAAAAATTTACTCAGGATAAATATCGTGGCTGTAAAATTGATACCCTGTTTAATTTCATCATTAAGCGTTGATCAATTTGCACGTTTCTGTATGTACCCGTATATCGCCCGCGGCAATGACTTTTCCGTCAGAGTGCATGCCAAGGGCATTACCTTCCCAGTCCGTCATAATGCCGCCAGCCCCTGTAATAATTGGAACCTGTGCCAGAAAATCATAAACACCCATACCAGCTTCAACCGTTAGGTCGATCAAGCCGCTGCTGACAAGGCCATAGTTATAACAATCCCCCCCGAAAAGAGGCATCTTTGCAGATTTCCGCACCTTATCGAATTTTGGGAATTCATCTTCTTTAAATAGGTGCGGAGAGGTCGTCGCAACAGTTGCGTCAGATAACGTCGCACAATTGCGTGTGGTCGCTTCGGTGGTGCCCCTGAAATCCTTGAAAAGCGTTTTATGCCCGGTGGCGCCGATCCAGCGTTCGTTCAGGACAGGCATTGCCAAAATACCCATAACAGGTTGGTTGTTTCGTAAAAGGGCAACAAGGGTACCAAAAATTGCGTGTCCGGAAATAAAGCTCCGTGTGCCGTCGATTGGATCCAGTGCCCAGACAAACTCTGCATCCAGATTTTCAGATCCATGTTCCTCACCAACAATGCCGTGATCGGGATAGGCTTTGTTGATGAGCTCGCGCATTGCGCTTTCAGCATTTCTGTCAGCTATGGTAACTGGCGAAGCGTCACTTTTTCCCTCAACATCCAGTGGTTGTCTGAAATGTTTAAGGATAACGTCCTGTGCAGCGTCGCAAAGCTTTTCGCCAAGCTGAACAAACTCATTGGGGCAATGAAAATCGGCACTCATTGTATTGGGATCCTGTTTGAAATTGGATCAAACTTGTCATGATCAAATTTGTTTTAAGTTGTGGTACATAAAAAAGGCGACCCGTTGGGTCGCCTTTTTCGAAAACTTAACTCTCAGCTTACTCTGGAAGAGCCGCTGGATTGTCGCTTTGTTCACGCATGTAAGCGATCAGGTCTGCGCGGGCGCCAACTTTTTTCAGACCGGCAAAGCCCATCTTTGTTCCCGGTGCGAAAGCTTTTGGCTTGGTCAGGAATTCGTTAAGCGCTTCGTAGTCCCAAGTTTCACCATTCATTGCGTTCAGAGCATCAGAATAAGAGTAGCCATCGACTGAAGCACGCTGTGAACCAACAATGCCCCAAAGCGCAGGACCTAATTTATTTGCACCGCCACTTTCAATGGTATGGCAGGATGCACACTTCTTGAATCCTTTTGCACCAGCAGCAACATCGGCGGCAGCAAGAAGGGCGCTTACGGGTTCAATAACCGGGCCAGCAGGGGCTGTGGATGCTGCATCAGCACCGCTATCAGCGACTTCAACCTTATAGGTATTTTCTTCCAAGTCTTTTGGTTGGTAGAGCATGTTTGCTGCAAAACCAGATGCCATTAAGATGATGCCGGCAGTTAGTACTGAGGCAAAAGCCTTATTATTCTCTAAAGACATTCTTCCTGACCCTTTGGGCTTATATTTGAATTTCCGGCAGACAATAGCGTTCCGAAGCCAAGCATTCAATAGTTTCAATTGATTTTTGCTTAGCTTAAGCAGATTTTTTGATTAGTTATAGCGAAAAAAGCGCAAAGCACTTTGTTTAGAAGCTTTTTCTTAACTATGTTAGCGCGAAGAAAAGGATTCTCTCGGGTAAATAAAGCGAGGGTGAATCCGTATATTAAATTCAATTGGTAAAAGGGCCTTTTATGTCTCTTCCTCAAAATCCTGTTGTGCTTATCCCCGCGCGTATGGCCTCTTCGCGCTTGCCGAATAAACCCTTGGCGGATATCGCGGGGTTACCGATGATTGCGCAGTGTTATAAACGTGCTGTCGAAGCCAATCTTGGACCCGTCGTTGTTGCCTGTGCGGAACAGGAAATAGCGGATGTGATCTCTAAAATCGGGGGACATGCTGTTTTAACGGACCCTGATCACCCCTCGGGTTCTGATCGGATTCATGAAGCTCTGCAAAAATTCGATCCGGCAAACAAACATGATGCAATCATCAATGTGCAGGGGGATTTACCGACAGTCGAGCCGAGATTGATCCGGCAAACCTTTGATCTTTTGGCAACCGAGGGGGTTGATATTGGTACCTTGGCTGTTGAGATATCCGAATTGGCTGAGCGGGATAATCCAAACGTTGTCAAGGCTGTTGCCGGTTTTGAAGCCGGACAAACCGTTTCACGTGCCCTTTATTTCACAAGAAGTAAGGCGCCCTGGGATGAAGGCAATGATGATCAACCTCTCTACCACCACATTGGTATGTACGCCTATCGCCGGGAGGCTTTGGAGAAGTTTGTCACCTTGCCAGCATCGCCTTTGGAAAAACGTGAACGATTAGAGCAGCTTCGGGCGCTGGAATCTGGAATGCGTATTGATGTTGCTCTCGTTGACACTGTTCCGCTGGGGGTTGATACTCCTGCGGATCTTGAAAAAGCGAGACAGATTCTCGCAGGATCCTGAGGCAGTATTGCCGGAAATGATAAACGATATTACTAGGGCTTAAACCAATGACCGATGCTGATAATCTGATCGCCTTTCAGGGCGTCAAAGGTGCTAACTCTGACATAGCTTGTCGGGCGGTATTTCCAGATATGGAAACGCTGCCGTGCTATTCGTTTGAAGACACCTTTGCAGCGGTTCGTAATGGCAAGGCCCGTCTTGCAATGATCCCCATTGAAAACTCTAGTGCTGGACGTGTGGCAGATAATCATCATTTGATGCCAGAATCGGGGTTACACATCATTGGTGAGCACTATCAGAAAATTGAACATCAATTGCTTGCCCCGAAAGGTGCGACCCTAGAGGGATTACGTCAGGTTCATTCCCATGTTCAGGCTCTGGCGCAATGTCGTGAGTTTTTGCGCGAACACAATATCGAACCAATCGTAGCTGCAGATACCGCAGGGGCTGCAGAACAGGTATCTTTGTGGAACAACAAGGATGTCGGGGCTATTGCGACCTCTATGGCAGGTGAAATCTATGGCCTTGATACACTGGGTACAGATGTAAACGATAACGCAGATAACACGACACGTTTTCTGATTATGGCGCGGGACCCGATTGATCCTGATCCCAAGGACGGCATGGTGGTGACCACCTTTGTCTTCAAAGTACGATCCGTTCCAGCGGCTCTTTACAAGGCGTTGGGTGGTTTTGCGACAAATGGTGTAAACATTACCAAGCTGGAAAGTTATATTACGGATGGCAGCTTTTCGGTGGCGCAGTTCTATGCAGATGTCGAAGGACACCCTTCGGAACGTCTTGTTCGACTGGCTCTTGAAGAACTTAGTTTCTTCTCTAAGGAAGTTAAGATACTGGGGGTTTATCCTGCCAATTCTTTTAGGACACAATCCTGAGATTGAAAGCTTTAAAAGATCTTAGGTAATAAAAAAAGCTGGGTTTGTTGCCCAGCTTTTTTATTTGACCAGCTTCTCTATTCAAGATGTGATCATCTTTCTTTTAGCCAGTCGTCGACCAGAACGCGTGAAATAGAATCTTTGCGTGGCAGGTTGAAAGTTTCGTCCTCTGGTGAGGCAATCAGTTCATCACGGTGGAACCATTTGGCTGATTCGATTTCATTAGAATCCAGAACCAGGGGATCGTGTCGAGATCCTTCGGCCGTAAAGCCAACCATTAAAGATGCCGGGAAAGGCCATGGCTGGGACGAGTGATACCGGACGTTTGTAACCGTAATGCCGACTTCTTCTTTGACTTCTCTGATAACAGTCTGCTCAAGGCTTTCTCCGATCTCTAGAAAACCAGCCAAAACCGAATGTCCCCCCGCGCGCCATCCTGCGTTGCGGGCCAGCAAACACCAATCACCATCGGTAACGCGCATGATTACTGCCGGGTCAGTGCGCGGATAGTGTAGCTTGCCACAGTTGCTTCCCGTACATTCCAGTACGTGCCCCCCTTCTGTAGATCGGGTTGGATTCCCGCAATGACCACAGAAACGGTGGTGTTTATGCCAGTGGTTAAGGCCACGTGCATAGGCCATGATTGCTGCATCTTCTTTGTTCAGAAGTGACCAATGATCCCGTAAATCGAGGAAAGTACCCTCTGCTAGGTCCAGGGGAGGTAACTCAGGGGTTGATTCGCTGTGCGGTAACATTGCGGCCAGAACCGGTCTATTGTCGCGAAGGCCAAGAAAAACGACTTCTTCAGCCAGATCAAAAATTTCTCTGGCATGGCTGGCCGGAATGAAATAGGGATTTATGTCATCACTGGCAGTAAACAATCCCATATGGCGCCAGACAATAGTCACGAGACTATCAGGAGAGTTACGATAGCTTTGCAGTGTATCTGGATGAACGCGCAAATGTGCTGCACGATCAAGTTTGGACGAAGCATAGATGTGTAGTTTTGTGGTCATGCCCAGAGGGTGTACCAGAGACGCCGATCTGTAAACATTTAGAGTGTGTGAAAACTAATTTCCTGTAAAAGGGCTTGCGTTAACGGCGGAGAAGTCCGATATAGGGGGCGAGAGGTTGGCTATGGGCGTAGCGCTCGCCAACCCGGTCAGGTCCGGAAGGAAGCAGCCGTAACGAGTTAGCCGCGGGTCGTGGTTCAGCCTCTCACCTTTTCTCTTAATGTTAAGTTACTGTAATAGCGAGCTTTTGGCTCGTTTTTTTGTGTCTGATTGCTTCTTTTTCAAGAACTTTACTGTGGATGATTGCCTTGATGCTTCAATGGGGTAAAGTGGGGCTAATCGAGATAAATCTAGCAGTAGTATGAGCGATATTTCTACAGAACCAGCGGACTCGGAAAACGAATCCAACGCGGCTTATCAGGTCTTGGCACGAAAGTATCGGCCTGCCTCTTTCAGTGATCTCTATGGACAGGATGCACTTGTTCAAACGATCACAAATGCGATTGATACAGATCGTCTGGCCCATGCGTTTATTTTGACGGGTGTCCGTGGGGTGGGAAAGACGACATCTGCCCGTATTATTGCCAAAGCTCTCAATTGTATCGGTACTGATGGTCAAGGTGGCCCCACTGCAGATCCCTGTGGTGTTTGTGAAAGCTGTACATCTATTGCCCAGGATCGCCATGTTGATGTGATGGAAATGGATGCGGCTAGCCGTACTGGTGTTGGTGACATTCGAGAACTGATCGAATCTGTGCGCTACCGTCCGGTTTCTGCCCGCAAGAAAGTATATATCATTGATGAGGTTCACATGCTTTCCAACAGTGCCTTCAACGCACTGCTGAAAACGCTAGAGGAACCGCCAGAGCATGTTGTCTTTATTTTTGCTACGACTGAAATCCGCAAAGTACCTGTAACTGTTCTCTCGCGTTGTCAGCGTTTTGATCTCAGACGGCTTGAGCATGAAGAGCTCATCAAGCTTTTCACCATGATTCTTGGCAAAGAGAAAATAGGCTTTGAGGACGAAGCTATTGGTCTCCTTGCTCGTGCTGCTGATGGATCTGCGCGAGATGGTTTATCCCTTCTTGATCAGGCCATTGCGTTAGGCGGCGGCGAAAAAATAGAGAGTGAACCGATCCGTCATATGCTAGGCATGGCGGATCGAACCCGGATTTTTGATCTCTATGATGCATTGATGCAGGGGGACTGCCCTGAATCTCTGAATATATTGTCCGATCTATACAATGGGGGTGCTGAACCTCTTGTTGTCATGAAGGATCTTTTGGAGCTGAGTCACCTTTTGACACGTGCCAAACTGGTTCCTCAAACTCTGGAAGCACCGGGCATCCCCGAAGCAGAACGCGTTCGCGGTGGAGAGATGTGTGCGAAACTCTCTATGCCGCTATTGGCGCGAACCTGGCAAATGTTATTAAAGGGATTGGGGGAAATCCAAATTGCGCCTTATCCTTTGCAAGCAACGGAAATGGTTATTATCCGTCTGGCCTATGCGAGTAATCTTCCCACACCGGGGGATCTTATAAAAAAGCTCCAGGACGCTCCAGCGGGTAACGCCCCTGCTGGCGGCGTCCAAAACAGATCTGGCGGCCAAGGCGCAACAATCTCAACGGGTTCACAAAACTCTGTCCGCGGAATAGCAAGTGGTGGTCAAGCTATTGCCATGGAGCAGGGTGTCGCTGTTTCTACTAGTGTGACAGCAAAACCGGAACTGGTGGTGGATAATACATCCCCGGATGTCGAGTTTGAAGAAGAGGTTTACGCATCACCAAAAACCTTCCGGGACGTTATTAATCTGGCCCGGGATCGGGGCGAGAGAATTTTGTCCGCTTATCTTGGGAATGATGTTCACCTGATTCGCTTTAGCCCAGGGGAAATAGAATACAAACCTGCCGAGAATGCGCCCCGTGATTTATCTGCAAAAATTCAACGCCATTTGAGTGAATGGACGGGGAAAAAGTGGAAAGTCACGGAAACTGTAAAAGAAGGTGTCGATACCATCCGGGCACAGGAAAAGCAGATCAATCAGGCGCTTGACGACAAGGCGATGCAAGACCCGCTTGTCTTATCCGTTCTCAAACTATTCCCGGGGACAAAATTAATCAGCCGAAAAGGCTTGATGCCTGATAACTATGTAGTAGAAGGCGTGGATGAAAAGTCCTTGATTGATCAGATCATGGACCCAGATATGGAAGATCCGGATCTTGATGATGCGGAGTTACTACAGCGCCTTAATAATGGAGATGAAATCTGATGAAAAATCTGGCCGGCTTAATGAAGCAAGCTCAGCAGATGCAGAGCAAAATGGCGGAAATGCAAGAAGCATTGGCTGACCTGGAAATCGAAGGTGCGGCCGGTGCTGGTATGGTTAAGGTGGTTATGAGCGGCAAGTATAATCTTCGCTCCATAAAAATCGATCCATCGCTTGTGAATGCAGATGATGTTGAAGTTCTTGAAGACTTGATTTTGGCTGCGGTCAATGATGCCAGTTCAAAAGTCGAAGCGACGACACAGGAAAAAATGCAGGACGTGACTGGTGGTCTTAATCTTCCTGCTGGTATGAAGTTACCCTTCTAGGTCTTGGATGCATGGCTAAAACCGAGATCGACCGCCTGACACAACTTCTTTCGCGCTTACCCGGACTTGGGCCCAGGTCAGCGCGAAGGGCTGTGCTTTTTTTGATGAAAAAGCGTGAGAGTTTAATGTTGCCACTTGCCAAGGCAATGACTGATGCGGCCTCTAGCATCACAAACTGTCAAATTTGCGGTAATCTCGATACCGAAAATCCCTGTGCTATTTGTCAGAGCCCGAAAAGAGATCATAGTAAAATCTGTGTGGTTGAAGAGGTTGGTGATCTCTGGGCTTTGGAGCGAAGCGGAGCCTTCAAAGGGATGTATCACGTTTTAGGGGGGACATTATCTGCCCTTGATGGACGTGGTCCGGCACAACTTAATGTCAATCAGCTGTTGGATCGAGCTGGTGAAACCCATGTGCAAGAAATTATTCTCGCCTTGAGTGCCACAGTAGATGGGCAAACGACCGGGCATTACTTGACCGAATGCCTTGCAGGGTACGAAGTGGAGGTTTCCAAACTTGCCCATGGGGTCCCCGTCGGGGGAAGCCTGGATTATTTGGATGACGGAACCTTGACCGCCGCGTTGAAAGCTCGGCGTTCTACGGGATAGTACGCAGTCATAGGGCTGTATTGACGAGATATTTTTCAATTTTTAATTGCTAATAGTGATTGTTCTCATTACGAAATAGATGCCGAATTGTATTTATTTGTGGGGGAAAAATGTCAAAATTTTCTGTTTTGTTCTCAACAGCTTCATTACTCGTCTTAAGTGCTTGTCAAACGACCAATAATGGCTGGACCGATTGGGAGGGAATTCCTAAAAACGAAGCTATTCTAGACTGGAATCAAACAAAAGATGCTTCTCTTTATGCCCGAAAAGTGACACATAGTGGCACTTATCAAGAAGAATGGGTGTGGGACGAAGGCAGTATGTTGATCACCAAAGCTGGGCATGCTCGCCATTATCGAATCAAGATAGACGAAAAAGAGTTCGGTAAATTGATGTCAGATTGGCATGACTTTGAGAAAAGTGCACCCAAGTTAAACCCTTCTGAAGTTAATGTTCTTACTAATCAGTATGGTAAATTTTACTATGCAGAGCTGATGAACGATAAAAGTGCAGAGTGTATTACCTTTATGCAGGCCGTGCGATCGGCAACACCGGCTGGTTATAATCACATTCCCCATCCAACAGGTTTCTTTATGGGGTATGACTGTGGTGACGGGCGCTTCTCTGTCTCGGAAATGGCAGATTTTGCACATACGCTGAACTATAAGAAGGGTACTACAACAATCAAAAAAGTTCAGTATGAGGATGAAGAGGAAGATTTACAGAAAAGAAGAGGCAAGCAATTTCTTTGGTGAAGAGCTTTGATATAAGCGAATATTATCCTATTAGTGTCATTTTTTTGTCGTAATCAAATAACATGTTGGCAATAGACGTAATAATTTCAAAGCTGAGGAGCTGATACCAATGACTGCCTCAAAATTAATTTCTGCAACCTACCTCGCGGGTGCTTTATTGGGGGGGCTCTCCTTTAACACTCTTGCAAGTGCGCAAGAAATTCCAATCGGTGCTGATGCCAATCAATCTACCGAATTAGTTTTCTATAGTAATAATTTAGGGCAGGTCAGTCAGACGCGTCGTAGTAAGCTGTCAACAGGTAGCAGTACTTTGGCATTGGAAGATGTCAGCCCGCATCTTTTACTGGATAGCCTTTTCATTGCGGGCGAGGGCCTTCGTGTTCGTGAACAGCGCCTCGATCAGGAAGTTCTCTCTCCGCAAAGATTATTGGAAGCTTCCCTAGGAAAAACAATCACCTTGGTTCGCACCAATCCGGAAACAGGTGAGGAACGATCCTTGGAAGCAGATGTTTTGGCGGTTCGTGAGGGTGTTGTCCTCAGGGTTGACGGTAAAATTGAAACCGGGATTTCCGGGCGACTGGTTTATGATTCAATTCCAGAGGGCTTAAGGTCTAGTCCTACCCTTCTTGCTGTTGTTGATAGCCAAAAAGCTGGCGACAAAGACCTTAAGTTGACTTATCTGACGGGCGGCTTGGATTGGCGTGTTACTTATGTTGCAGATCTGGACCCCAGTGGAGAGAAACTGTCATTAAAGGCAATGGCAACCTTGACGAACCAAACAGGTGTTGAATTTACTGATGCGGATGTTCGGTTGGTCGCTGGAAATGTGAAGCGTGTTCAAGCTGCCCCTGCACCACGGATGGCGATGATGGGTGCAGCCGAGAGCGATATGATGCATGCAAAAACTGCGATGCCTCAGCGTCAATCAGTGGCTGATCGGGATGTCTATCGTCTGCCGGGTAAGATTGATATTGGCGGTGTTGAAACCAAGCAGGTGACCTTGCTTGAAAATGATATTGTTGACATTGAGAAGCGCTATCGCTTTCAACAGCTGATCCAGCCCTATCCGGGGGCAGATGAAACAGGGCGCCAACAAGCCGATATTGTTTTAAAGACTGAAAACATTGAAGAAAAGGGGCTAGGTCAACCGCTCCCCGGGGGTACGATCCGCGTTTATCAGCAGGTTAAAGATGCTAATTCATCCATTTTCATGGGTGAAGAACATATGCGTGCTGTTCCCAAAGGCGAGGAAGTCGAGCTGGTGATTGGGTCTGCCAATCAAGTAACAGGAAGTGGCAAGCAGCTTTCCTATGAAAATCTCTCTCGTAACAGCTATCAGCTGACCCAGGAAATTACCTTGCGGAATAGTGGTGACAAGGCCGTGTCCGTTGACGTTGTTGGAAACCTGCCAAGAAATTGGAAAATTTTGAACGAAAGCGTTAAGCACGAGAAAAAATCAGCGAACAAAGTCATCTGGACACTGGAAATCCCTGCCGAGGGTAAAGTTTCTTTTGACTATAAACTTCGGGTTTCTAACGAATAGTTTTTACAACATCGTAGATACTTAACTTATCGATCAGAGAAATCATCAGAAAGAAGTGTTTGTTCTTCTTGCTGAGTGTCTCCTGCATCATCACTTTCCAGAAACTCTGTCAGGCTACCTGGCAGAGTTTTACTGGTTTTCGCGCCCATTTTTTGGAGTTGGTCAACTTGCTTGACGATGTTGCCCCGACCATTAGAAAGCTTTTTGAAAGCTTCATCATGGCTATGCTGCGCTTTGGTCAGGAAGTCACCTACCTTGTTCAAGTCTTCTGCAAAGCCAACAAACTTGTCATAGAGTTTCCCGGCTCTTTCCGCGATTTTCTGGGCATTTTGGTTTTGGTCTTCATAACGCCAGATATTTTCAACGGTTCTCAATGCAAGCAAAAGCGTTGAGGGCGTTACAATGACAACATTCTTTTCCAGTGCTTGCCCAACAAGATCGGGTTGGCGCTGAACAGCAGCACTGAAGGCGCCTTCGATTGGCATAAAGAGCAGGACGTAATCAAGGGAACGAATAGTTTCCAGATCATGATAAGACTTTTGCGACAGGTCTTTGACGTGATTTTGGATCGACGTGACATGTTCGGAAAGGGCAATGTTTTTTTGATCTTCATCTTCAGCGGAATGAAACCGTTCGTATGCGGTCAGGGAAACTTTTGAATCAATCACAATGTCCTTGCCATTGGGCAGGTGAACGATGACATCAGGGCGATAGCGTTTCCCTTCTTCTGTATTCATTGATTGTTGAACGTCGTATTCCCGTCCTTTACTCAAGCCTGATTTTTCAAGAACCATTTCCAGGATCATTTCGCCCCAGGCTCCCTGAGTCTGGCTTTGTCCTTTCAGTGCCTTGGTCAGGTTATTTGTATCTTCGCTGACCTGCTTGTTCAAATCGGCAAGCCTCTGTACTTCTTTATGGAGAGAAAAGCGTTCTTTTGATTCCTTGTCATAGGTTTCTTCAACACGTTTTTGGAAGCCTTGAATGTTTTCTTTCAAGGGATTTAAAAGTGTTTCCAGACCTTTTTTGTTTTGCTCTGTAAATTTCTGCGATTTCTCGTCCAGAATTCGATTTGCGAGATTCTCAAACTGTTCAGTAAGTTTTATGCGCGCTTCATCCAGAATCTGTAGCTTCTCGGTTTGTGCTTCTCGCTCTTTACTCAGTGTTGTACGCATTTCAGCCTTTTCGGCTTCCAGACGTGCCATGAGGTTTCGTAAGTTCAGATTGTCCTGTTCAAGAGACTTTATTTGATCGTTTAACTCTGGAATGCGGGATGCTTTTTGTTCTTCAGTGGCTGCGCGGGTTGTTGCATCGCTATAGGCCTCGTGTAACTCTTCTCGCTCTGTACGCAGCTTTAAGTACTCGACCTGTTGTTTTTCCAACTCTTGAGAGAGCTCTAGTTTCCTGTCTGTAAGGCTTTGGTTTAAAGCCTTTAATTCAGATGCCTGACTTCTTGTTTTAAGGTTTAAAATCAGTCCGATGATAAGCGCGATACCGAAACCGGCGGTGCCGCCGGTCAGGAGAACAGTGAGATCCATAGGTTGTCCAGTTGAGTATAAAGAGCATTTTGCGATTCGAGATTAAGTCTAGCACGGGCTTGCGGGGTTCGTCAGCAGAGGCTTTTGCCTCAGGCTTTGCTTGACCTGACGGCAATGAGGCAATACCTAAGAGAAAAGAGCTGAAGCTTATCTATTCACAGGCATCAGCATATCAACTTCAATATTTGAAAATAGCGAGTAATCATGGCTATTCTTGATATCGTCATTGCCCCGGATCCGGTTTTAAAGACTGTTTGCGAGCCTGTTAAAGAAGTGAACGATGAAATTCGTGAGCTCCTGAAAAACATGCTGGAAACCATGTATAAAGCGCCGGGGATCGGTCTTGCAGCATGTCAGGTCGGTGTGACCAAGCGGGTTATTGTTGTCGATGTCAGTGATGATAAGGAAGAAAATCAGCCCTATTGCATGGTAAATCCGGAAATTACATGGGAATCAGACGAGTATTCCGTGTATCAGGAAGGATGTCTCTCCTTGCCGGAACAGTATGCTGACGTAGAACGCCCGGCTGCTATCAAGCTGAGATACCTTGATGAGACAGGAAAGCAAATCGAGTTGGAGGCGGATGGCCTTTTGGCAACCTGTATCCAGCACGAGATTGATCATCTTGACGGGGTTCTCTTTGTTGATCATATCTCAAAGTTAAAGCGTGGTATGATCATGAAAAAGCTGAAAAAAGTTGTCGCGGCCAAAGCCGCTGGGTAACCAGCAGTTTCATTTAAACGACATCAAGAGCTGACTTGTTATCACAGCGCGGTAAAAAAATAAGGAACATAGGATGAAACCGTTACGCATCGTCTTTATGGGAACCCCGGATTTTTCCGTTCCTTGTTTACGATCTCTGGCGGAAAGTGGGCACGAGATTGTTGCTGTCTATAGCCAACCACCTCGTCCTGCAGGACGAGGCCAGAAAGAGAAGCTATCCCCCGTGCATGCCTATGCGGTTGATCAAGGCTGGCCTGTGTTTACACCCAAGACATTCAGAAATACTGATGTTCAGGAAGCTTTCAGAGATCATAATGCCGATGTCGCTGTGGTGGTTGCCTACGGCCTGATCCTGCCGACAGAAGCTCTTTATGCACCGAAAATGGGATGCGTGAATGTACATGCCTCGCTGTTGCCACGTTGGCGCGGGGCGGCACCTATTCAGCGGGCGATTGAGGCCGGTGATTCGGAAAGCGGTGTTTGCATTATGCAAATGGTTGAAGAACTTGATGCTGGTGATGTTATTCTTGAAGGCCGGATTGAGATTACCCGAACAACAACCGCTTCGTCTCTGCATGATGCGCTGTCTGCACTTGGTGGAAAGCTGATTGTTGAAGCGCTTGATGGACTCGCAAGCGGTGCTTTGGTGCCAACACCTCAGCCAGAAGAAGGCGTGACTTACGCTAAAAAGCTGTCCCGTGATGAAAGTGAACTGGATTGGGCGCTACCAGCGCAAAATCTTGAGCGCAAAGTGCGTGCTTTGACCCCATGGCCGGGTGTACATTTCACCTATCAAGGGCATCGTTTTAAGGTTCAGGAAGTCTCTTTTGTTGAGAAAATTCTTACCGCTGTGCCGGGTACCTTGCTTGACGACGAGTTGCTGGTTGCCTGTGGAGAAAACGCGCTTCGGATTGAAAGACTGCAACGCCCGGGCAAGGGTGTGATGGATCGCAAGGCATTCTTGAATGGCTTTCCCCTGAAGAAGGGAACAAATTTGGCACAGACGTCTGGAACTAAAGGCCTGTAATGCCCCGTTATAAGCTCACCATTGAATATGACGGAACAGATTTTTTTGGCTGGCAACGCCAAAAGGAACAGATTTCTGTTCAGGAAGTTTTGGAAGAAGCCATTTTCAAGTTCTCTGGTGAACGGACACAGGTTTTTGCCTCGGGGCGAACAGATAGTGGTGTCCATGCTCTTGGGCAGGTTGCATCTGTGGATCTCGAAAAGGATTTTCCTGCTCACAAGGTCAGAGAAGCGATCAATTTTCATATTCGCCCGGCGAAGGTTGCCGTGCTGGATGCTGAAGTTGTTGATGATTCTTTTCACGCACGATTTTCCGCGACGGAACGCAGTTACCTTTATCGCATCATAAACCGTCGTGCGCACCTTGTGCTTGATCATAACAAAGCATGGTTTGTGCCCCAGAAACTGGATGTGCAGGCGATGCATGAAGCGGCTCAAGTTCTGGTTGGCATCCATGATTTTTCGTCTTTTCGGGCCAAGGACTGTCAGGCAAAATCTCCGGTCAAATCCATTAACCGAATCTCTGTTACGCAACAGGGAGAAGAAATTCGCATTGAACTCTCTGCCCGCTCATTCCTTTATCATCAGGTGCGTAATATCACAGGATCTTTGAAAAAGGTTGGAATGGGGAAATGGACCAAAGAAGATCTCAAGCGTGTCCTAGAGGCGAAGGACCGTAGCCAGGCAGGCGAGATGGCTCCCGCTTGGGGGCTTTATTTTGTATCGGTTGGCTTTGATCCCTTATCCGAGGATGATGTCGTTCATGACCTGACTGTGGGGAAAAATTCTACGGTGCAGTGACTTAATTTTAACACATTTTATTTGTATTTCTTTTTTCTCAACCTTTTATCGTCTTTCCTAAAAATACGTCCATCATTGTAATGCATCACAGGTGGGGAATATTTCCCTATGCAAAATAAGCCTAATCGTTTGATATAGATATTTTCTGCAAATTTCCTACAGTGTTTTGCCTTATTAGAAAGTTCAATAATGAAAAGCCATTTTATCATTATTCCTGCAATACTATTCAGTTTGTTTTTTAGTCATGCCGCTTTTTCACAGGAAATCGGGCATTTTGAAATCACACGCTCTGAAGTGCATCAAATTAAGTCAAAAACATTGGGGCGTATCTATGAAGTTTTTATCAGATTACCACGTGGATACGATAAAAAAGACCAGCAACAATACCCTGTGATTTACTCTAACGATGGACCATATCCTTTCTTGGTTGGCTCCAGTGTAACGCAGCTTCTGGCCTCGGATAAGGCAATTTTAGTTGGGGTTTCTTTCGCCCAAGATGAAAATGGGATGGCGAGCCGAGTTAGAGATTTAACGCCGATCAAGAACAAGAGTTGGACTAAATACCAAACAGGCGGTGCTGTAAAATTTCTGGAATTTATAGAGACAGAAGTGATTTCTTTTATTGAAAAAAACTACAGAACTAACTCCACTCGGATTTTCACAGGGCAATCTTTGGGAGGATCATTCGGTACATGGGTTTTACTGACAAAGCCTGAACTGTTTTCTCATTATATCCTGACCAGCCCCTCTCTTTGGTACAAAGACAACATGATTTTTGATATCGAGAAAAAATACGCCCAAAAAAATGATACTTTAGCGGCGAAGGTCTATTTTGCCATAGGCGGATTAGAGACAAAAGAAAACGGAATGCATTATGATATGGTTGAGGATTTAAAGAGTTTTACTAAGCAACTGGCCGCTAGAAATTACAAGCAGTTTGAAATGAAAAGTGAGATTATTGAGGGAACTACACACAAAGCAACCTATCCTGTCGGCTTCACCAAAGGATTATTGTGGCTTTTGGATGATCTTTAATGTTGTTTATAACTGTTCAATATAACACTCCTCACAGTAACCTTTGAACAGAGCTACAAATACATCATGTCCTGATTCAATGCGAGTATAGCTTGTGCCAGAACTATATTAAAAAACACAAAGGCCGTGGCTGAAAACCAGCCTGTTTCAAGCGTGATTTTGGTCATATAGGCCTGAGTTGCCAGAATATATAACAGGCATATTAACGAGACCAAACTTCCTAAGGCATCTGGTAGAATATGGCTCTGTAGAATGACAAGTAATAGAACAAAGATGACAGATTGCCATACTTGCAGCCAATTGTAGTGAATTATAAAAATCCCGAACTGTTTCTCTTTTTTATGAAGAACCAACAGCAGGTGCATCATAACGGGATAGGCAACCCAACTAATGATGTAAAAAAGTGAATCAATAAGTAACAGGGCGAACAGATCTATGGTTGGTGCTGTGTCCAGTGGCTGGGCAGCACTTACATAGATTGTGCCGGGTAAACATAGAACCGCTGCAAAAAAGGATTGCCAAAAGAGCTTTGCGGTAACTGGTGTCGTGGGTATTTGCGCGCTGTTAAAGCGCATATACTGCAGCGCGTTATTGAGGTTTATTTTGATTTCCGCGAGGGTCGGGATCACGCTTTGAAATACCCCTTTAGCATGGCTTCATAGATTTTGGATAAATCTTCCAGTTCCTTGACGGTGCAGTGTTCATCCACTTTGTGGGCAGTATCGTTCAAGAGGCCAAATTCAGCAACTGTCGCATAGTCTTTTATAAAGCGTGCATCTGATGTACCACCGGATGTGCCCAACTCGGTTTTTACGCCGGTTACTTCCAGAATTGAACTGTCAATCAAATCGCTGAGCGGACCTGGGGGGCAGAGGAATGATTCGCCGGACACGCGAATCTTGAGATCATAGTCAAAATCTGCCCGGTGAAGGCGTTCCCGCACCCAGGCTTCTACCTGTTCAGAGGTGTAGAGATCATTAAAGCGCACGTTGAAATTGGCGGTAATCTCTGCTGGTATAACGTTTGTAGCCGGGTTGCCCACATCAACACTTGTTAGCTGCAGACTGGAAGGCGGAAAGTGTTCTGTGCCGCTATCCAAAGGTTCTTGCAGTAAATTGTGCAGCATGTTTATTGCGGGATGCAACGGGTTGTTTGCCAGTTGCGGGTAGGCCGTATGCCCTTGAACACCGCGAACCGTTAGCGCGAAGTTCATTGACCCGCGGCGGCCAATTTTGACCATATCGCCGAGAACATCATTACTGGTTGGCTCACCGACAAGACAGACATCCATCTTCTCGCCCTTGTCAGTCATCCAATCCAGAACCTTACGGGTTCCGTTCAGGCCAAGACCTTCTTCATCCCCTGTGATGATGAGATTCAGAGAGCCGTTGAGGTTCTGGACTTCAGGTGAGCTCAGGAAACGGGTCAGTGCTGCGACATAGGCCCCGATTGAACCTTTCATGTCCACTGTTCCGCGACCAATTAGTTTGCCGTCAACGACGGTTCCGCCAAAGGGATCAACAGACCAGGCATTGGCATCACCGACGGGAACGACATCCGTGTGCCCACCATAGCCAAATACGGGACCGCTGGCTCCTAATCGGGCATAGAGATTATCAACGCCGTAGGTTTCTTCGCAGCTAAAGGGGAGACGATGACATTCAAAGCCAAGGGGCTTTAGAAGCGATTCCATGAGGTCGAGAGCCCCGCCTTCCTCTGGCGTAACAGAGGGGCATCGGATAAGTGCCTGGCTGACTTCAAGGGCAGAGGCAGGGTTTTCGACTATCATTTGATTTCGCTCCGGTCCGGTTAGTCTTAGTCGCGCAAGAGATCGTTGATTGATGTTTTTGAACGGGTACGTTCGTCAACGCGCTTAACAATGACAGCACAATAGAGGTTTGGCCCCGGGGTGCCATCAGCAAGTGGCTTGCCGGGAAGTGTACCGGAAACAACCACAGAGTAGGCAGGAACGCGACCCATGAAAATTTCACCGGTTCCGCGGTCAATAATTTTGGTGGAGGCGCCAATGTAAACACCCATGGAAAGGACGGAGCCTTCTTCGACAATCACGCCCTCGGCGACTTCGGCACGGGCACCGATGAAGCAGTTATCTTCGATAATGACCGGGCCAGCCTGTAGAGGTTCCAGAACCCCACCGATTCCAGTTCCGCCGGACAGGTGAACATTCTTACCAATTTGTGCGCAAGAGCCAACAGTGGCCCAGGTATCAACCATTGTACCGCTATCAACATAGGCGCCGAGATTAACAAAGCTGGGCATTAGGACGGCGCCGGGTGCGATATAGGCTGAACGGCGTACAATACTGCCAGGGACGGCCCGGAAACCGGCAGATGCGAATTGTTCACCTGACCAGCCGTCGAATTTTGAAGGTACTTTATCCCACCAGTTTGTTGCTTCGCCCGGACCACCAGCGATCAAGGACATATCGTTGAGACGGAAGGACAACAGGACAGCTTTTTTCAGCCATTGATTAACAACCCAGCCGTCGGGGCCTTTTTCAGCAACACGGCGTTGGCCTGAATCCATCAGCATCAGTGCTTCGTCGACGGCTTCGCGAACTTCACCTGTTGTTGCGGCGTTTACCTGGTCTCTGTTTTCCCAGGCACTTTCAATGGTATTCTGGATATCAGCGTTCATATTGATCTATCCCATCATCGACTATTATCGGATTGAGCCCTCACGGCTTTGGTGGGGACAATGCGGCAGAGGTCATTCCCTTGTCAAACGCTTACAGGCGTTAAGGCCGATGTTATACGATTCCGCTCTTTGAAGGGGGACTATACCCAAGAATGATGCTAATCTTATAAATTATTCAACCAACTGACGAGATCGTCGGTGTGGTGGTGAATAAAATCGGCAATCTTTCCCTTATCGTCGGTTGCCCCGACGGATGCCCAATCTGTATCTGTTTTAATCCAGACGGTTGTCATACCCATTTCAGCTGCAGGCTTCAGGTTTTTGGCGGAATCTTCAAAAAAGACAGCTCGTCTCGGATCTATGTCGTGCTTCTTGATGATATCGTCATAGGGGAATTGTGCCGGTTTTGGGATGTAATCTGCGTCTGCTATGTCGTAAATTTCCTCGAAATGATGACCAACCCCTAGTTGATCCATTACGTTTGATGCATGGATATTCGATGCATTCGTAAAGATAAGCTTTCGCCCCGGTAAATTGGTTAGTGCCTTATTCAGGGACTCGTTCGGGGTGATCACACTGAAATCAATATCATGTACGTAATTCAGGTAACGATCCGGTGCCAGATTATGATTGACCATTAGGCCTTTCAAGGTTGTACCGTATCGGTGGAAGTAATCTTTTTGTACTTTTTTTGCTTCTACTGGGTCCAGATCAAGAAACTCTTGAATGAAACTGCCCATACGCTGTTCAATCTGTCCAAACAGATTTGACGAGGCAGGGTATAGGGTATTGTCCAGGTCAAATAACCAGACATTTCTATCATCCAAGCTTGCCATTTCTATACCTTCCGATCATTGCACTTTCATCATTACCAAAAGAATGCCTAGTCAGATTTTTATGATTAGCCAAGCAAGAATCGTTTTCTTGATATTTAAATATTCAAAATAACAAGTTTAAGTTGGTGTTAACTGTGGTGATTTAGACTTGGGCAAGAATAATATCTGTGAGGGGCCAAACATGGTCCCACCAGGAAAGATAAACATGAACAAGAGTGTTGATTTGCCGAATAAAACAGATGAGGAACTGTGGGATGTTAGTATTCCTGGCGGTCCCTTTTCAGACTTTCCAGGGGCAGTTCTTTTTGTTGAAAGAAACGGTAATGTTTCCAGAGCAAATGAACAGGCTGATCTGCTATGTACCTTTATCAAACGTGGCGGATCCGAAGAATATAGGGACGCACTGCAATCTGCGTTGAGCGGGCGAGCGGCTCAGGTAAACCCCTTGCTTGTTCGTGAAGGTAAAGATGAGGACAGTCGAGTTCTTGGTGCTTTTGACCTTGCCTTGTTGCCTTGGTCTGATGGTGCATCAGCCCTTTTACTTGGCCGTAATATCACACTGGAACGTAATTTACGCGCTGCATTAATTGAATCCAGACAGCGGTATCGTGATCTTCTCGAAGCAGCCTGCGATTTCGCGTGGGAAACTGACAAGGAGGGAAAAATCAGTTTCATAACCCCCGAAGGTGGTGTGGGGTTTTCCGCAGCGGAGTTATCCGGTTCAGATGCGCTAAGTCTGTTTGCTGATCCATCATCTATTGTCACGAATCCCTTTTCATCAAAAGTTCCCTGTGAAGAAGAAGAGATCTGGGTGAAAGATAGTTTTGGAGATGAACGTTGCTTGCTGGTGACATCAATGCCTCTTTGGGGAGATCGCAGAATTTGGCATGGCAACCGGGGATTTTGCCGGGACATTACAAAATTACGTCATGATGAATTGCTGCGTGCCAATGAGATTCATCGTGAACGCGTCTATAATAGAATTCTGGAAATCGCCCGCAGTGAAATGGTTCCAATGCGAATGCTGGGCTCGGTCGCATCTTGTTTGATACCGGCATTGCCAGTCGATGCCGTGATGATTAGCCATTTTAACGGGGATGTCTGGCAAGCTGTTGCAGAAGAAGGTGAAGCCCTTCAGCTGGACGCAATTGCACGGGTACAGGCAGCAATGGAAATGGGCGAAACCGTTTATCAAGAGACCAGTTCTGATGGTGTTCTTGTTGCTGTTAGTGCAAAATTCCGTGGTCAGGTAAATGGATCTATTTGTCTTTGGCGAAAGGGAGAACGTGTCTCTTGGTCGCGTGGTGAAGGTGAACTTCTTGAGCGGATACAGGTTCAAATCGGCATATCACTGCAACAATATGGTCACCACAAAGAGCTTCAAGCCTTGTCCAGTACGGATCCCTTAACAGGGCTTTTGAACAGGCGGCATTTTGAACATCTGTTAGATGGTTTTATCGAAGATAATCTGGGGGACGAAAGAACACATTTATTGCTCTACCTAGATCTGGATAATTTCAAGTATGTAAACGATGCTTATGGGCATCAAGAGGGAGATAAGGTTCTTAAGGACTTTGCGGAAATCTTGAAAAGCAAAACAAGGCGAAATGATTGGATTTCCCGTTTGGGCGGGGATGAGTTCGTATTGTTTCTACCGGTGGTTCCCGAAGGAGAAGCGCAAGGTAAAGCACAAGATCTTCTGGATGCTCTTATTCCTGCTTTTTCCAGAAAAGATGATCCAAAATGGTCTTTGAGTGCTTCAATTGGGGGGTATCTTTTCTCCGCACAGAAAAGTACAAATCTGTCTGATTTGTTGGAACATGCGGACGAAGCCATGTATCGGGTTAAAAGGTCTGGTAAAAATGGTGTTTATGTTGTGAAAGAAAAAAATGATGAGGTTGATTGATGGGTAAGTCGGCTGATTCATTAAAGGGTGGTAAAAGAATGCAAACAGCGTTGGCATATGAAGACGCAAAAGGGATGGCTGAAAGTAAAGATAGCCAAGTCAGGCTATCGTTGGCCAATCGTAAGGATATTCAGCCAGAAATTCTCTATTATTTGGCAGATGATGATGATGCTAGCGTCCGTCAGGCAATTGCTTCTAATGATTTGACACCAAAACAGGCTGACCTGCTACTGGCTAAAGATAACGATAGCCAAGTGCGCATGGAATTGGCCGAAAAAATTGGCAAATTGGCGCCGGAACTGGATCATAAAACACAACGAAAAGCGTATGATTTTGTTATCAAAACACTCGAAATCTTAATCGAAGACCAGCAAGATAAAATTAGGGAAATTATTGCTGATTCGGTTAAAGAACTGGATACGATTCCTGTTTCTATTGTTCGCAGGCTTGCCTCTGACGAGGTGGAAAGCGTGGCGTCCCCGGTCCTTCAATCGTCCCCGATCCTAACTGACGAAGACTTGTTGAAAATAATTTGGGATGGGGTAAGAGGTTCACGTTTAAAAGCGATCTCGCGGCGTTCCAATCTTGGCGAAAAAATTACAGATGCTATCGTTGAAACCAACGATCACGATGCGATTGCCGCGATGCTTGATAATCAGTCAGCGCAAATTCGTGAAGAAACTTTGGATCAGCTGGTTGAACAAGCGCCGAGTGTTCAGGCTTGGCACGAACCTCTTGTTAAGCGGCCTAAACTATCACCGCTTTCTTTAAAGCGTTTGGCTGGTTTTGTCGCTGAAACCCTGTTGGAAAATCTGTTGGATAGACCTGACATGGACCCAGAGGTTTCTACGGCCATCGGTCTGGAAGTCCGAAAGCGAATGGAGGTAAATAACGTTCTTCAAGAGGATATTGCCTCTGAAGATGTAAAGGCGATAGAAACAGAAGTCGAAAAGCTATACAAATCAGGTAAATTAACCGAAGACCTTATAACCACGCGGTTACATTGCGGGGACCGTGAATTTGCGATCCATGCGCTTGCCAAGGTCGCAGAGCTTCCACCCCTGGTCGCACGCAGGATGATTTTATCGAGGGCTGCAAAAACAGTGGTTGCCCTGGTTTGGAAAGCGGGTTTTTCTATGGAGCTTGCCAACATAGTCCAGTTGCGTTTGGCGGGTATTCCACCACAACAATCGATTAAAGCTGATGAAAACGGGGATGCACCGATCTCTGATAAAGAGCTGGACTGGCAAGTTACTCTTTACATCGATGATTCAGAATAATTTGCCAGAAACGCGTTTTATCCCCGGAAAATGCTACGATTGATCATGATTATAAGGCTTGTTAATTCCTAAGCTTTTTTGATCATGGTCCCGATTCCACAATCTGTAAAAATTTCGAGAAGCATGGAATGCGCAACGCGTCCGTCCAGTATAACAGCGGCGTCAACACCACCGCGAACACTCTCTAGACAGGTCTCAAGTTTTGGAATCATCCCGCCACTGATAGTTCCATCCTGGGTTAGCTCTTCAGCCTTAGCCATTGTGAGCTCTGAAATAAGTGTTCCTTGCTTGTCTAAAACACCAGCAACATCGGTCATTAGTAACAGGCGGGATGCACCCACTGCTGCGGCAATGGCACCAGCTGCTGTATCGGCGTTGATGTTATAGGTTTCACCATCTGGTCCATACCCGATAGGGGCGATTACTGGAATCATACCAGACCGGTCCAGTTCAAGAAGGAAGTCAGGATTGATTTCATCGGGTTCACCAACAAACCCGAGATCAAGAACCTTTTCAATATTTGAATCCTGATCTTTTACTGTACGTTGCAATTTTCTGGCTTTGATAAGGCTACCATCTTTGCCAGAAACCCCAACTGCAGTTCCGCCGGCTTTATTTATCGCCGCAGTTATGCTTTTGTTGATTTTTCCAGATAGAACCATTTCAACAATTTCGACGGTTTCTGCATCTGTTACCCGCAAGCCGTCGACAAATTCACTGTTTACTGCAAGCCTTTTGAGCATTTCGCCTATTTGTGGGCCACCACCATGGACCACAATGGGGCTTATACCCACTTGCTTTAACAGAACAATGTCGTGAGCAAATTTGTCTGCGAGGTCTGCATCCCCCATCGCGTGCCCACCATATTTGATGACCACTTTCTTACCGGAATAGCGTCGCATAAATGGCAAGGCCTCTGAAATTGTTTGGGCTGTTCTCAGCCACTTTCTGGGGTCCTTGGCATGTTTGCTTGTCATCTTGGCGACCTTTAAATTCGTTAGGTTGTTTTATGGAATAAGGTACTGGTCAGGGGTAATTGGTATTGTGCTAACTGCTTATAGCGAAATATTTCACCAGTGAAAACATACACCTTTATCCGCTTTGTTCTGTTAAGGCAGCAATGCTTGCTCTTAATTCTGATATACCCAGTGATTTTGCCGATGATGTTTTCATAATCTGTGGGTGCGCCGCAGGGCGTTTTGCCAATTCAGCGGCGAGCTTCTTTTCAACCTCTGCAAGCGGAGTAGGTTTGATTTTATCGGTTTTGGTCATAACGACCTGATAGGAAACGGCACAGGTGTCCAGCTCGTCCATAATCTGACGGTCACTGTCTTTTGCGCCGTGGCGCGAATCAATCAAAAGCAAAATGCGTTTCAACTCTGCACGCCCGCGCAGATAGTTGCGTGTCAGGTTTGTCCAATAGGCGATATCCGATTTTGATGCTTGTGCATAACCGTATCCCGGTAAATCAACCAGCATCAGCTTTTGACCGAGATCAAAGAAGTTCAATTGACGGGTTCGGCCGGGTGTGTTCGAGGTCCTAGCCAGTGTTTTGCGCCCGGTCAGTGCGTTTACCAGGCTTGATTTGCCGACATTGGAGCGGCCAGCAAAGGCGATTTCTGGCAGGCCATAGCTGCCAATGTGCTCGTCTTTGGTCGCGCCGAGAATAAAGTCACAGGGTTTGGTGAAAAGCAATCGACCTGCTTCCAGCATAGAGGGATCGTCTTCGGGACGATCAAATCGTTTACTGGAATCTTGAATGTCATCTGTCATTTTCTTCTCCTCTGACCCCCAGGTTTTAATCCGGGACCGCCTTATTATATTTGAGAGCGAGGTGATGAATAGTCTTTGTTCCGGTTTTCGGCAAGGAATAACGCAAAAGGCCCTGATGCGAAGTCAGGGCCTTTTAATTTTAGTCTCGTAAAAACGAGAATTAACTTTTGGTTTCTGCAGGGGTACGCCCCAGAGGAACACCAGCTTTTTTCATGATTACAGCCTGTTGTATAATGGAAAGCAGGTTGTTCCATGTCCAGTAAATCACCAGCCCAGCCGGGAAAGTCCCAAGAAGGAAAGTAAAGAACAATGGCATGAACAGGAATACCTTCGCCTGTACAGGATCTGTTGGCTGTGGGTTCAGCTGTTGTTGCAAGAACATGGAAATACCCATCAGAACAGGCCAGATACCAATATTCAAGAAGGCGATCAGTGTGTCTGCTTCGGGAATACCCCATGGGAACAGGCCAAATCCATTGATTAGGGAGGTTGGATCTGGAACAGACAGATCGTGAATCCAGCCATAGAATGGAGCCTGACGCATTTCCAAAGTCACAAAGAGAACTTTGTAGAGCGAGAAGAAGATCGGAATCTGGATCAGGATCGGCAGACAGCCGGCCATCGGGTTGACCTTCTCTTGCTTGTAGAGGGTCATCATTTCCTGATTGAGCTTCTGACGATCATCGCCGAACTTTTCGCGCAGCGTTACCAGCTTGGGCTGAAGTTTACGCATCTTGGCCATGGAAACATAAGACTTGTTTGCCAATGGGAAGAGAAAAAGTTTTATGATTACGGTCACAGCCATGATGGAAAGACCAACGTTACCAACAATGCCTGTCATCCAGTGTAGGGCATAGAAGAAAGGCTTGGTAATGTAGTAGAACCAGCCAAAATCTACCGCAAGATCAAGATCCTGAATGCCGAGGCTATCAGTGTATTGGTCAATTAAAGGAACTTCCTTCGCACCAGCAAACATATTACTGCTGAATTCAAGCGTCCCACCCGCAGGAACTGATTCCACGTTATAGAAATAATCAGTCTGATAACGATCGGGGCCGTTTTTACCGCTATAGATAAAACGTGTGCTGACTTCTTTGCTCTGATCCGGGATCAGGGCTGTTAACCAATACTTGTCGGTAATGCCGAGCCATCCACCAGTGCTTGGAAGGGCAACGTTACCGTCTTCTTTCAGATCAGAATAGTCAACTTCGGTAAGGCTGCCACCCAGCACACCGATTGGACCTTCGTGAAGGATATAGTAGCCAAGAGTTTCTGGTGTGTTGGTCCGAGAAACAAGACTATAGGGGGCAAGATCAACACGGTCGTTCGATGTATTTACGACGCGCTGTTTGATGCTGATCATATAGCCATCATCAATGGATAATTCGCGTTCGAATGTCAGGCCAGACCCATTGTTCCATGTCAGTGTGACTGGATTTTCCGGTGTCAGGTTGGTGTCTGTTGTACTCCAGATCGTTTTATTGTCTGGAACAGCAAGCTTTCTGTCCGAAGAGATCCATCCAAAATCCGCATAATAAGGATTCTTTGTCTGGGCAGGCGAGAGAAGAATGACATTCGGGCTGCCTTCTTCAATACTTGTTTGGTAGTTTTTAAGAACCAGATCATCAATTCTGCCACCTGTCAGGGAAATACTACCTTCAACAGTTGGGGTGTCGATTGTTATCCGTTTTGCATCGGCCAGAGCTTCTTCTCTGGGGCGACCTTCGATGAGTTTCAGAAGGTTATCTGTCCCGCCGGGTACTTCTGGAATAGAACTATCAGAAGCAAGGTTTGCTTGTGATTGTTGCTGCTGTTGCGCAGCTTGTCTGGCTGCGATCTGTTCCGGGCTTGGTGGAAAGAAGTATTCTTGCGCAAAGGTCCAGCCAAAAAGAATGACAGCGGACAAGACGACAGCAAGAAGAATATTACGTTGATCTTCGTTTTGCATCAGTGATCGGCTCAACGGTTGTTCGTGACATGACAATCAGAGCAATGATTGCCGTCAGATGGTTCTGGTACAGGGTCGTATCCGTAACCACCCCAGGGGTGGCATCGAGAAAGACGTTTCAGGGCTAACCAACCACCCCGTAATGCGCCGTGCGTGACAATTGCCTCGCTTGCATATTCAGAGCATGTGGGATGGTAACGGCAGCTTGCGGGAGTATAGGGAGAGATTCCGTATTGGTACAGCTTTACGAACCCTAAAAGGAGTGCACGTAATATTTTCAATACTGTGTCCTCTCGTTAATCGGGTATCAGCTCTGTGGCCTTTTAGGACCTGATGCTTTCTTCCGATCTGTTTTGACCCTTTGTAAGGCTATCTTTAGATCGTTTTTAAGATCATCATATGGACGAAATAATGTTGTTTTCCGCCCGATCAGAACATAATCGTGTTCAGCTTTCCCATATTCGGAAAGTATTTCTGTTGCAGCGGCACGTAAACGGCGTTTCACCCTATTTCTGATCACAGCGTTACCAACTTTTTTAGTAACGGTGAAACCAATGCGAATAGCGCCAGACCTACAAAGCTCTTCTGAGTTAGAAGAGCTTTCAGGTTGACGCCGCATGGCTTGAAGAATCAAGCCGGGTGTGACCCATTTATTATGCGTCGCTGCCACCCGAAGAAATTCGGATCGCCTTTTGAGCTTTCCGACTTCGAGCATCGTAGTCTTAAGCGGATAGACGCTTACGACCTCTTGAGCGACGGTTAGCTAGGACGCGGCGACCGCCGACGGTAGCTTTACGGGCGCGAAAGCCATGGCGGCGTTTACGAACCAATACGCTCGGCTGAAAAGTGCGCTTCACTTTAATTCTCCGTTATCCGGAAGGTTATCGAAAATAGTGGTCGGTGTATAAGCGGGCACTGAGCATCTGTCAACGCCTGTCAGCCAGATTCAATGGATTCCCTGTAAAAACAGAAATATTTTCCTGAATTATGCTGGGGGATCACTATGAAAAAAGCTGATTCCAAACCACCGTTGGGCAGGTTCTATCAAGGTTTTAACGTAATTCACAGCACTTTTTTGCCTCCATAAAGATAAAAGTAGGGAGTTTCGTTATAAACTGAGCACTTAGCCCCTCTCGTTTGATCACATCCCTGTGTGAATGGCTTGATAGGCTTGTATTTTTAGCTATTACGTCAAAGATGTATTCCTATGATAGATACTGATACCAGCATGACCGAAACAAACGATGATAATAAACAGCGCACCCCTTTGCTCAAACGGATGCTGCCACTTCTTATATTGGTTGCAGGATTAATTGCCGTTTATGCATTGGGATGGCACCACTATCTCAGCTTTGATGCATTGAAAGAGAACAGGGAGACACTAAACGGATTCGTTCAAGAGCGTACTTTTGTTGCCATCATTTCCTTTGTTGCCCTCTATGCCATAGCGATTGCATTTTCGATTCCCGGTGGTTCGTTTCTAACTATTGCGGGCGGATTCCTTTTTGGAACATGGTTTGGCGGCATCTATGCTGTTGTTGCCGCGACCATTGGCTCGACCGTGGTGTTCTTGGCGGCGAAGACAGCATTTCGGGATATCTTGCGGGAAAAGGCCCAAGGGTATCTGAAAAAGATGGAACAGGGTTTTCATGAAAACGAGCTGAGCTATCTTTTGATTCTCCGCTTGGTTCCTTTGTTCCCGTTCTGGTTGGTTAATCTGGTTCCTGCTTTTGTGGGTGTTTCTCTTCGCAACTATGTCATTGCAACATTTATTGGCATTATCCCCGGAACTTTTGTCTATGCTTCTGTCGGGAATGGTTTAGATGCCCTGTTCCGAAGTGGTGGCACACCTGATTTGGGTATTATTCTGAAGCCAGAGATACTTCTACCTATACTGGGTCTTGCACTTCTGTCCTTCATTCCTGTCCTCTATAAAAAATTTGGTAAGAAAAATCAGACTTGATCACGGTCTGTATCCCCGAGGTGCCGAATAGGGGTACTGGTAGGATCCTCGGTTGATTCGTCGGTTTGAATGGTTTGGGCACTCGTAAAGAACATTTGATTGAAGGGCTTTTCCATGGGGAATAACACGATTAAAACAGATATCTGCGTTATTGGTGGTGGATCAGCTGGCTTATCTATTGCCGCTGGTGCCGTTCAAATGGGTGCAGACACCGTACTTGTCGAGGCGGGTAAAATGGGGGGGGATTGCCTGAACTATGGCTGTGTTCCCTCTAAAGCACTACTGACAGCGGGAAAAGTTGCGCGGACTTGGAAAAAGTCCTCTCAATTTGGGGTGACTTACACTAAGCCAGAAGTCGATTTTCACAAAGTCCATGATCATGTGAAGGCTGTGATTGCAGATATAGAACCGCATGATTCTGTCGAACGCTTTGAGTCTTTGGGAGTTACGGTCATTCAGGCCCCGGGGGCGTTTGTAGATGGCAAGACATTAAAGGCTGGTGATGTCACCATTCAAGCACGGCGCTTTGTCATTGCAACAGGGTCGCGTGCGATGATTCCGCCTATCGAAGGGATTGGTGATGTGCCATTCCTAACTAACGAATCTGTTTTTGATCTGACGGATCTACCCAAGAAAATCATCATTGTTGGTGGTGGTCCGATCGGATGTGAACTGGGGCAGGCTTTTCGCAATTTGGGCAGCGAAGTCTCTATTGTTGAGATGGCTACCATAATGCCCAAGGATGATCCTGAACTGGTTTCTGTTATTCGTAATCGGCTAGAGGACGATGGTATTTCTTTTTTGGAGCAGACCAAAGTTCTTGCAGCCAGAAAAAGTTCAGAGGGTGTCAGCCTTCGTGTTGAGGTTAATGGCAAAGAGCGGGAGATTGCCGGTACACATCTTTTGTTGGCTGCAGGGCGGGTTCCAAATCTTGAAAAGTTGAACCTCGAAGCTGCCGGAATCCGGTATGAGCGACAGGGAATTAATGTCGACAAAGGTCTGCGAACGTCTAATAGAAAGGTTTATGCAGCGGGAGACGTGACAGGCGGTTATCAATTTACGCATATGGCCGCTTATGATGCGGGGATTATTATTCGAAATGCTTTGTTTCGTTTGCCTGCGAAAGTTTCTTACAATGCGGTCCCTTGGGTAACCTATACAGATCCAGAGTTGGCGCATGTTGGTTTATCCGAAGCTGATGCAAAAAAACAAAAGATCGAACATAAAATACTGAACTGGTCCTTTGCAGATAATGATCGGGCACGTGCTGAACGGCGAACAGAGGGCAAAATAAAAGTTATTACGACTCTAAAGGGCAAGATTTTGGGTGCGTCTATTGTCGGGTTGCAGGCTGGGGAGCTGATATTGCCTTGGGGGTTAGCCTTGTCCAAGGGGCTGAAAATTGGCGATATGGCAAATGTGATCGCGCCTTATCCAACCCTTTCCGAAGTAAGCAAACGTGTGGCTGGTAGTTACTATACAGAATCACTCTTTAGCGATCGTGTGAAGAAGGTTGTTCGTTTTCTAGTAAAGTTTGGATAAGCTTCACTTAAATCTATAAAAAGATAGTGATTATGGCCGGAAAAATACAACTGCCCCCCTTCATTACGAGCCTTTCAGCAAAGTTATTGGTTCTGACAGCTATCTTTGTGTTGCTTGCAGAGATCCTTATCTTTGCCCCCTCTATAGCCCGGTTCCGCTATGTTTATCTTCAAGAGCATTTGGCTGATGCCCATCTTGCGATACTGGCATTGGATGCAACGGATGACATGATGGTCAGCGAAGATCTGGAAAAAGAACTTCTGAGCCACGTAAATGCCTTGGCCGTTGCTTTACAGAGGCCTGGGCAAGGGCGACTCAAGTTGATGAGCAGCGCAGAAGTGGAAATTGATGCGACCTATGATTTGAGGGAAGAGAGCTTCTTTGGTTTGATCAAGGATGCGTTTGTTGCCTTGGGGCAGACACGTCATCGCGTTCTGCGAATCGTAGGGCACTCCCCTAAAAACAAAGATGTCCTTGTCGAAGTTGTCATGAGTGAAACACCCATGCGCTGGGACATGTATGAATATTCCTGGCGTATTCTGGCGCTTTCGTTGGGTATTGCTCTGATGACTGCGGCATTGGTTTTTATTAGTTTGCATTGGTTAATGGTTCAGCCTTTGAGGCGGATCACACGAAGTATGATCCGTTTTAGGGATTCGCCGGAAGATGCGACACGCATAATTGCGCCGTCTTCGCGTAGCGATGAAGTGGGGGTGGCCGAATCTGAACTGGCCTCGATGCAGGTGTCTTTACAGTCTTCTTTGGGGCAGAAAACCCGCTTGGCGGCAATCGGTACCGCCGCAGCAAAAATAAATCATGATTTAAGAAACGGGTTGGCAACGGCCCGCCTGATTTCAGATCGTTTGAATCGTAGTGAAGACCCCGAGGTTCGAGAGGTTGCGCCTGTTCTGTTGGCGGCAATTGACCGAGCTGTGCATATTTGTGGTCAAATGCTCAATTTCTCGAAAGAGGGAGCTCCACAGCTTGATATTATGGATTTTGATCTGCACGAGTTGGCGGGGGAGGTCGCTGATACGATTCAAGTTGCAGAATCTGTCGATATCACGGTGCAAAACCATATACCTCCGGGGACAAATGTCTCTGGTGATTGGGAACAGCTTTACAGGGTTTTTGAAAACTTGGCTCGCAATGCTGAACAAGCTGGGGCGAAAACGGCCGAAATTCGATTGCAAGAAGAATTGGACTGTTTAATCGTTTCCATTGCAGATGATGGCCCCGGAATTCCGCCAGAAATCAGGTCTAACCTCTTTAAACCATTCAAGGGGTCAACCCGTAAAAATGGATCGGGCCTTGGACTAGCCATCACCCGTGATTTAATGCGGGCCCACGGGGGTGATATCTGGCTTGATGTGTCGGAATTGGGCGGCGCATGCTTTTGTTTGGAACTTCCGATCAAGTCCAATGTAACAAGCGACAAGTCACAGGTGTTTGGTTAAGTTTTTCGTTTTAGAACTCAGTTTTCATAAGGAACTTGTTGTCGCCAATCTGAGAGACAGCCTATCAATTCGCACAGGTTTCTACGTACTCGTGGGGAAAGCATAGAAACCTGCGGTGATTGTTGTTGGGATTGTCCTCAAGATCGTTCCAGAAATTATTAGGAAGATTATCCCCTGTTACCAGAGGCGTTAGTCCAATGTATAGAGTTGTAGCTTGAGGTATTCTGATTCAGGTAAAAAGGGATGTACGGGGTGATCTGGACCAGCACCCCGGGTGAAAAGCAGGCGTGATCTTCTGTTTGCGTCCAAAAGCCCTTTGCGTGTCTGGTCGGCAAAGTTATCGATATCCATGTGATGGGAACACGAGGCAACAACCAGATAGCCACCTGGTTTCACAAGCTTTGCGGCAAGTCTGGCAAGCTTGCGATAACCTTTTGATCCCTGTTGGATATCTTTTTTGCTTTTAACGAAAGCAGGTGGATCAACAATAACAAGATCAAAACTCACGCCATCATTTGCAAGTTTGGCAAGATGATTAAAGACTTCTGCCTTTATGAAAGTACACTTGTCGGCAACACCGTTTTCTGTGGCTGCTTTGGCGGCAAGATCCAGTGCGGCTTGGCTGCGATCCACTGTTGTGACTGACCTGGCCCCTGCCAGCGCGGATTGAACTGTGAAGCCCCCGGCAAAGGAATAACAGTCGAGCACATCTGCGTCTTTGGCAAAGCGGGCAGCAAGTTTTCTGTTGTCGCGTTGATCAAAGAACCATCCGGTTTTTTGACCTTCCTGCAACTCGGCAAAGAATGTGGCATCGTGCTCTATGACTTTGATAGGGCCATTAAGCTCACCCTTGACGACCTTGTCATAGCACTCCAGCCCTTCGAGCAAACGCGACGGCGTATCATTGCGAAGTACAACCGTCTTGGGGTCGAGCACATTATTCAGGGCAGTAAGTAGTGCGGGGAGAAGGTTTTCTATACCTGCCGTATTAACCTGCAAAACAAGAGTATCGCCATAACGATCAATGATGGTTCCGGGGATTCCGTCTGCTTCGGCGTGAATCAGGCGATAGTATGGAACGTTAAACAGAGTTTCACGAAGCGAGAGTGCTTTTTGCAGGATCTCTGTAAAAAAGACTTCATCCACAATTGTTTTGGCGCTTGTGCTGAGCAAGCGGGCTGAAATCAACGGTTGGCGATTATAGATGGCAGTGCCCAGTGGCTGTCCGTCATTGGCTTCAATTCTGACAATTGTGCCCGCGGGAATTTGTTTTGTTTCGGCACTGACCTCAATCTCGTTGGAAAACACCCAGGGATAGCCATTCAATAACCTCTTCTGAGCCTTTGGTCTCAGGCGGATAGTGGGGCGTTGTTTGAGATCGAGAGCCGCGCTCATAATAGTACTTTCGTTAAGGTGTAAATTTGACGGCAGTCTAGTGAAATCTACTGTGACTACAAGTCAGGGCTTATAGATTAGTATAATGAAGTGAAAGGAGAAAGGGGCGAGACAGGGAGGAATTGTTGCGGTGCAATATCGGCTTTGTTAGGATTTGTGGCAAAGCTGTTTGTGTCGCGATGGACGTTTCATTATAAGATCGCGCAAATACTTTCGTTATCAAGATAAAATTCCGTTTATCGGGGTTTAATGGGAAAAATAATGCGTATTGTTAAATCCAAACGGGATCTTCGCGCTCTGGTTTCCAGCTGGAAAGCTGATAAGGAGGAAATTGGTGTTGTGATGACCATGGGGGCGCTGCACGAGGGGCACCTCTCGCTGGTTGATGCGGCCAAGGCGGATAATGATCGCGTTATTGCTACGATTTTTATAAATCCCAAACAGTTCGATAACAAAACTGATCTGGATACCTATCCTGTGGATACGGATGCAGATTTGAGAAAGCTGGAAGATGCTGGCGTAGACCTTGTCTACTTGCCTCAAGTTGATGAAATCTATCCCAAGGGTTACAGCACGACAGTAGCCGTCAGTGCTATGCAGGATTGCCTTTGCGGCGCAACACGCCCTGGACATATGGATGGGGTGACAACTGTTGTTTCAAAGTTGCTTATCCAGACAGCACCGGATCGGGCCTATTTCGGGCAAAAGGATTTTCAGCAGTTTCTATTGATCCAGCGTGTCGCAGGTGACCTGGATTTGGAGGTTGATGTTATCGGGGTTCCGACAGTACGCGAAGATGATAATCTTGCGTTGTCTTCCCGAAATCGCAGATTGTCGGAAGAACAACGTGATATTGCGCCCACTTTGTACAAGGTCGAGAACACCATCGCGTATCTGATTCGTCAGGGCGAAGCCGTTGATCACGTCCTGGAATGGGGGCGAAAGGTTATTCTGGATAGTGGATTTGAGCGAATCGATTATCTTGAGATCAGATCAGAAGAGGATCTTGAGCTTCTGGGGGATTTTACTGATCGGGATGATCTTTTGAACGGTCGGGTTTTTGTTGCTGCATGGCTTGGCAATACCCGGCTGATTGATAACTATCCAATCAGCCGGTAGAGCCGAATAGGTTACGACACAGATTTAGTCGTATTTACCCTGAACCAATGGTGGAACAGTTTGTAGAGCTAGATCCCATGGGAAATAGATCCAAGTGTCCTGACTCACCTCTGTGATAAAGCTATCAACAATATCACGACCAGCAGGTTTTGCGTAGAGCGTGGCAAAGTGCGCATCTGGCATCATTTCGCGCACGGCGCGGGCTGTTTTGCCTGTGTCCACCAAGTCGTCAACAATCAGCCAGCCTTTACTTTCTTTTGGTGCGTCTTTCAGGACCTTAAGTTCACCCTGTTTGTTGTCACTGGAATAACTGACGATGCAAACGGTGTCGATAAGACGGATATCAAGTTCGCGCGCAATAATAGCAGCAGGAACCAAACCGCCACGTGTGACTGCAAGGATGCCTTCGAAAGGGCCTTCGTTCATCAGGCGCCATGACAAGGCCTTGGCATCACGGTGAAGTTGTTCCCAGGATACCGGGAAAGTTTTTGGTTGTTCGGACACGGTTTTCGACTCCAATTTGAAATGATGCCGGAATAAAGCAGAACTGACGAAAAATCTCAACCTTTAGAAGGGTAAACCTCGTTTGTCTTGACTGCAACGCTATGAAATCAGTGTAACAGAGGGCCCGCTACAGATGAAAGAGAGCTTATAGCAAGAATGGAAAAGGCGATTGTTCGTAGCTTTTCCGGTGAGAATGCGTGCCCAAGTTTAACACCGAGGTGTGAACCCAAAGCAATTAAGGGCGAAAAGGCGAGCCCGTAGAGCATTGGGGCAAAAACACTGTCGCCAAGGACGAGATAGAGGACAACTGCATTTATTGGTGCTGATGCCAGAAAGCTGGCAAAAAGAAAGCTCCTTATTTGTCCATTCGTCCATTTATGGGCCATGACCCACAAAACAATCGGGGGGCCACCTACAGCGATGAGACCAGCAGTGTAGCCACTGGCGCCAAAAGCAAGAAAGGTCCAGATGGGGTGGAGGTTTTCTCTGGGAATAGGCCTGACCACTAGCTGAAGGCCAACGATACCAAGAATGATAATGCCGACCAGTTGTTCAATCTGATCTTTGTCTATGGCAGTTGTAATGTACCCCAGAGAGATAATACCCAACGGCAGCGTGACGTATCTGATTACAGAGCCTTTTATCAAAGGTCTGTATTGGATGTGGTCGCGTAGCTTGTAAACACCAACCAGTAATTGGGCGAGGCCAGCAGTTAAAAGCAGTGGCACAACTATTGTCAGTTCAATACCCAGCAGGGTTAAAAACGTCAGGGCGATAAGCCCAAAGGCAAACCCTACAGCCCCTTGAATCAAACTGGATATAAACAATATGAAGGCGACAAGGGGTAATAGATCTTGAGGCAAGGTCGAATCCAAGCTGCGAAATTATGAAGAAAACAGGGGTGTATTGTGACGCATGCTCTGAATTATTTTATGAAAAGCGTCAATAGTTATTAAATGAAACAGGTGATTGGAAAATTTAGTGTTACCGGGGGTAATTCTATAGGTACCTTTTTTATCTATACCTGCCCATAGATACTTTATTTGATCTAAGAGCGTTGAGTGGTTTTAGAGTTTGGGCATAAAAAAAGCGGCATCATTTTTGATACCGCTTTTTTGTCATTATCAGATTTTGTTACCGAAGGTAAACGTGAACCTCTGGAACCTGAGCGCCTGGGTTGCTTGTTGATGAAAGCGAAACATGGGAAGCTGGTAATCCAAGCTTCGTGAGTGAGCGCATTACATCTTCACCGTATTTGCGTGACTTACTGGTTTCCAAAGCAACTTGTGCAGAATTACCACGTGCAGGAGCAACGGTAACCAAATCGAAAGCAGAGCTAGGGCGACGATCCAGTGCGCGGCTTACAGCAGTAAAAAGAGCTTGCTCGTAATTCACGTTAGGCTGATCAAAGCGAATGATTGCCAGCGGTGGTTGACGCCCAACAAGACCCGCAGGACCGCCAGGCGGTGGAGGAACAGGAACGCCAAAAGTTCTGCTGCCGAGATTGCCACCGATGAATTCGCCGTTATCAACCGCGACCTGAAGTGCTGTCAGATTTGTACGCTCTGCAGAGAAGTAGTTCTGTGTACGTGCAATATCTTCGGTAAGCTCGTTCATAAGGCGATCAAGAATAACGACGGTTTGATTGGCTTCGTCTTCCAAAACAGCAAGCTGCCTGTGATCTTCATCCAAAGCACCGCGCAGTTCGTATGTGGATTTCGCTGAATCCAGAACAAATGCAGCAAGTGCGGATGTTGACCCGGCCTCATTGGAGAGGCTGTTCAAATTGGTAATACTTGCGCCAACGGCTTCCAGTTCCTGTTGGGCTTTATTCCAACCGTCCACCATCTGTGGATTGCCTGGTGTGGTGCCAACCTGGAGACGTGTATTCATGGCGGCAATAATGGAATGGTATGTTCCGGCACTGCTGCGTGCGTTGTTACGCTGTGTCTGCAAGTTGTTGTTGTGATGTATCAATCGAGCCTGAAGTCTCGAAAGATCACCGCGTAGCTCTTCAACCTTTTTACCAACATGCGTTCCTGTTGGTTGACCCGGTGTTACCCCCGGAGATTCAAAAATGGTTGAGCCGAGCAATGGCAGGCCAGAGATGTTATTCGTAACAACGGTATCTGGAACGACAGGAGCCTCTGCAGCATTCGTCGTCGCTTCTTCCGCTGTTTCTTCCCCGACAATAGAAGGCCACAAGGCTTCTTCGGTAAAAGAACAACCATTTAATAACATCACCGCAGCCAAAGCTGTAACGGTATTACGCAAAACAGAGGATTTAATGGATCCCATTGACAAGTCCGCACTGTTGATTGTGATCAGCCAAATATATCTTCTCTCAAATCTAGTATTATTACTATAATTGATACGGGAAAAACGCCCGAAAAGATACACGAGTTGACCAACCCCCCAAAATACTTAGGCCAGATACTACTTGAAGGGAGTCGCAGGGACAAGAGTTTTCCCACCAACTAATTGATAGTTAGGCACGAGATTAAAAAAAAATACGAATCTGCGATTTAGGGCTTGCGTCCTCACAGAAGCAGGAGTAAGTTCCGCCTCGTTTTCAGGGATCTACTCTGGAAACGCTTTGAAACGCACCCGTAGCTCAATTGGATAGAGCACTTGACTACGAATCAAGAGGTTTCAGGTTCGAGTCCTGACGGGTGCGCCATTCTTTCCCTTATATTTCAATAAGTTGCAAGTGTTCCGAATTCGTTCTTATTCGGAGTTTGTCACTTTTCTTTAATTGAATTTTGCCATGGCACACGCGGCAAGCTTCCTTTGGCGGATGCCCACAGCGTGTCTTTGACCATGGTTTCAATCTTGATGCATTTGAAATATCGGAAACGCAAAAACTGTAAGTGAACTGAGTTTCTACAGGATTCTTACCGAATTTTGAAATAAGAAAATTTTGTTCAGCGACATCCCGTCATTAAGCATTGTGGTATATGATGGGCCAGATATAGTGAATGATACAGTACGTTCAAAGAGGCGGCCGCTAATAAGCTGTAACCAACTAATCCACCGATCTTAAATTCTTTGCATTCTTTTGATAATATAATGACGGTTATGGCGCTGACCCAAGTACACCAAAATAATACCGTATAGGCGCTGGTCGTAATATTCCATTGATAGCTATGAGTTTTAAGCTGACCTGAATGAGAATAGTAACCACTGAGTTGTCCGAATAGAAAAAACCATTCAAACAGATAAAGAATAGTCAAAATTGTTGTGAGAAGGTCACCGTGTGGTCGTAGTCCGGCAAACTTGATTAGAATCATCAATATTCTCTGACTGATTAATTTGACGATATGGAATTGTCTGGGTGTAATAAAAATAAAGCGTTAATGGTTTGCAATCATAAATTATTTTTTTGGCGGTTACTCTTATTTCGAGTGTTGGCGCTCGGGTGTTTTTTTAAGTCGATGTGTTGAATAGCGGTGAAACCAGCGAACAAGTCGGTGTAAAATGCCTGTAAGTATACAGTGTTTGGGAATAATTTAAGGTGCGATTATCCTGTGTGAAACAAATCGCGGCTTTTTTTATATAGTCCTTCGGGCTATAAATCAGGTGTTGCCGCTGTTCATTTTTTAAGGCTACCCAGGAAGCTTGCGAGAGTAATTTGTCTGCCTACGATTTATCAGGATTGAATGTGATGGTTGTCGACGACAGTCCGCACATGTTGCGTATTGTTAAGACAATTTTCAATGCGATGGGGATCTTTGACGTTCAATATATACGTGACGTCGAAGCAGCAAGGGCAGAGCTTAAGTTTAAAAAGCCCGATATCATTATCACGGACTGGGAAATGGAGCCTGTGGATGGTCTGCAATTTACACGGGACTTGAGGAAAGAAGGCGGTTTTTTCAGTCGTGTTCCTATTATTCTTTTAACGGGGCATACGGAATACGAACGCGTGATGGAAGCCATTCAATCTGGTGTAAGTGATGTTTTGGCGAAACCAGTTTCCATTGAAATTCTTCATCGTCGTCTGTGTCGAATCGTAGATATTTCATCTATGTCTGTTGCTGATGAATCCGATGATGGTGAGTTTTTGGAAATTGGTTAATATTTGAGTGATTTCACGGTTGTGGAGCCTCGAACGATTTGTGCTCTAGTTCTTTTAAATATCCAGCTTTAATTTAGGTGAGGTCTGTCTATGAGTGCAGAACATTTCTGGAAAGACAAAAGGGTTCTTGTTACGGGTGGGGCGGGATTTATTGGCGCAGAGATTGTTCGGCAGTTAAGCCAGCTCAAAGTCTGTAGAATTAGTGTTCTGGATAAACTGACCTATGCGGCTGATTTGGACAGATTACACGGTTTTGAGGATTGCTTCTCTCTTTCGAAAATGGCTCTTGAAGATAAGCTTGGGGTTCGAAAGGCATTCAAAGATGCGCAGCCAGACATTGTTATTCACGCTGCAGCAGAAAGCCACGTTGATCGGTCGATCGATGGGCCTGAGGACTTTATAGGCAGCAACATTGTTGGTACCTTTAATTTGTTACAAAACGCTCTGGAATTTTGGAATGAAAAAGGAAATCCAGAGCAGTTTAAGCTCCTTCATATCTCAACCGATGAGGTCTATGGGGCTTTAGGGGAAACGGGCTTTTTTGATGAAACAAGCCCCTATGATCCGCGGTCGCCTTATTCCGCTTCGAAGGCGGCTTCGGATCATTTGGTGAAAGCTTGGTGGCATACATACAAGTTACCTGTTATTACGACGAATTGCGGAAATAATTATGGTCCATGGCAATTTCCTGAAAAACTAATTCCTTTGATGGTTGCGAATGCAATTGATGGAAAACCCTTGCCGCTATATGGCGATGGACAGCAGGTAAGAGAGTGGATTCATGTTACTGATCACGTGTCAGCATTGCTTCTCGCCATTGAGAAAGGCAGCACTGGGGAAACTTATCTGATTGGGTCAGGAGAAGAGAAAACAAATCGTTCCGTTGTTGAGGGGATTTGTGACCGGTTGCATCAGAAACACCCCGACAAAAAAACGTTTTCAGATTTGATAGCGTATGTTCAAGATCGACCTGGTCATGATCAACGATATGCGTTAGACGCATCCAAGTTCAGGTCAAAAACGGGGTGGTCCCCAAAAAATACTTTTGAACAGGGGTTAATAGATACCGTTGATTGGTACGTAGAAAATCAGTTGTGGTGGCGCCAAATCCAAGCTGAAAAATATCATCAGGAAAGACTCGGTATCTTTTGAAAACTAAGTTTTTAGCGCCTGGAATAAGCCCAGAACTTTCCAGATTCGGCGCTAGATTTGATCACTTGATTTTGCAATTTGCTCAGGCCGCTTCGGGGTCAGACAGGGATTGTTCTGATAATACCCTGCAAAGCATGCTCAACGCGTCCTGATGTTTTTCATTCTTTATGTTGGTAAAGTTGCGGGCGAGATCCAGACACATGCGTTGTCGTTCGCTTACGATATTCTGGCTGTTATCAAGTCCTTCGTAAAAAAAACTTATCTCAACACCTAGGGCTTGTGAAATTTCGTATAAGCGTCCTGCGGAGACTCTATTTATACCGCGCTCGTACTTGTGAGCCTGTTGATAGGTAACCCCGATTAAGTCAGCCAGTTGCTGCTGAGTAAGCCCAAGCATTGTTCTGCGTTCGCGTATTTTCTGACCTACGTGGTTCTCAATACGGTGTGTATCGGACGAATTATTATTTATTTGAGTCACCAAATTTTACCTACTTATAACGTATGCTTACATAGCAAGGTGTTTACATTATTTTTAGTGTGAAATAGCCCCTTTGTTGGTTGATTTCAATAGATATTGTATAAAATTTTTTAAAAATGGTGATTTGTACTTAGTGTGTATGTGTATTAACTTTTTGTTAACCAATAAAGGTGGCTTATTGAAAGGTTGTTATTTCAGAGCATGAGGTTTGTATTGAAAGCTTATTCTGTCCGGTATATTGGATACTTCATCAGTTCTAGTCTATTTTGATTAATCACCTGTTCTCAAAGAGAAAATTAGTTTCTTGCAACAGAGTTGGTAAAGCCCTTATACAAAAGCATGTATTTATGTATTTGCGATTAATTATGAATTGGATTCAGTATTCGTTAATCACTTGATCGCTATTATTTAATTAAATTTAACGTGAATATCAGTGTCTTGTATGGGTATTTATAGTTGTCCATCTTCAGGTAGGAGTTGACAGACCGTGCTTCGGTCCGCTCGTGATAATAATATAGATCTTTCTTTGCTGGACCAGATGACGACTGCATTGGAGTCATCTGGGGATGTCATGTACGAATGGGACTTGGCAACAGATAGCCTTATGTGGCTGGGCAGAGCTGCGTCTCTTTTTGGTTTGGAAGACAACTTGATTCCGGCCACAGGTGAAACCTATCACAATCGTATTAATCCCGAAGACCTGCCCGCAAGAATGCGAAATTTAACGGACCATTTCGCTGGCGAAGCCTACTACGATTGTGAATATCGTATTCGTGATGGTTCGGGCAATTTTCAGTGGGTTCATGACCGTGGTGCGGTTGATGTTTCGACCACGGGGGCTCCTACCCGATTAACTGGTGTCTTGCGACCTGTAACTGTAAAGAAACAAGCTGAGGCAAGGCTTGAATATCTGGCAAGTTATGATGAACTCTCGGGGCATTTTAATAAGCTGAGACTTAGAGAATCTCTCGATTTTTCTCTAGAACAGGCTATTCGTTACAGCAACGTCGGTGCCTTCCTTGCAGTTGGGGTTGATCACCTTGGTATGATTAATACGGCCTATGGTTTTGAAGCGGGTGATTCCGTTTTGGTAGAGGTTGGCGAGCGCCTGGATAAAAGTATTCGAGGTGCTGATATCGTCGGTCGTCTGGGCGGCGATCGATTCGGTGTTATTATGAGCGTTGCCTCGCATGAAGAGGCTGACACCATAGCTGACAGGATTTTACAAACTGTCCGTGAAACGCCGTTTGAAATTAATGACGAACGTATTTATGTGACTGTTTCTGTAGGGTTCGTTGACTTTCCTGAACAGACCAAGACCAGTTTTGATGCCTTTGCAAAAGCCGAAAGTGCATTGTTGGATGCGAAATCTAATGGTCGTGATTGTGTTAAGCCCTATGAGCTAACTGTCGAGCAATGTGAAAACTATCGAACCAGTATGATTATTGGGGAGGAAGTCAAACTTGCGCTAAAAGAAGATCGCATCGCTTTGGCTTACCAGCCGATTGTGGATTCAGAAACTCATGAACTTGTTCTGGTTGAAGCGCTTTTGCGCATGTTTGACCGTGATGGCCAAATAGTGCCAGCGGGCAGGTTCATTCCCGTTGTCGAGCAATTGGGCATGATGCGGGTCATTGATCGCAGAGTTTTGGAACTGGCCTTGGAAGACTTGGCCCGTTATCCAAACATAACGATGTCATTAAATATATCAGGTTTAACAGCGTCAGATCGTAGCTGGCTCAGGGCGTTATCTTCGCGTGTGAAATCAAGGCCTGATATAGCCAAGCGACTGATCGTTGAAATTACAGAAACCGCAGCGCTTCACGATTTAGAGGAATCAGCTCGTTTTGTTTCAGCGGTCAGGCAGTTGGGATGTAAAGTTGCCATTGATGATTTTGGGGCGGGTTATACAACATTCAGACATCTGAAAACCTTGACTGTTGATATCATCAAGATTGATGGGTCCTTCATTGCCGGTATTTTGGACAATGAAGAGAACCAAATTTTTGTGCGAAACCTGCTTGGTTTGGCAAAGGCCTTGAACCATACAACAATTGCAGAATTTGTTGAGACGGCCGAAGAGGCAGAGTTCCTCTCGCGCGAAGGGATTGATTTGCTACAGGGATTTTATTTTGGGCAACCGGAAATAAAGCCTGATTGGCTTACCAATAATGCTGAAGCAGAAGGCACAATTGTCTTTCCGAAATAGTTATCAATTTCAAGTCTGCCAGCACTGAAGTCTGCCAGTACCAAGTCTATTACTCAATTCTTCAGAATGAGAGTAATTCATCTATAAATGGCCCCCGACAAATCGAGAGCCATTTAAAGGACAATGTTTCTTCGTACTGCTTGGCTACTTCTTTTTGCTTAGGGCGTCGAGTTGCTTTTGCAACTGTTCGACTTGTGTCTTAAGGTCATCAAAACCACCGTTATCAGCCTGTGCGGCAGATTGCTTTTCATCGGATTCTTCTGTCCGTTGAGACGAGGAAGTTTGTGCATGTTGAAATGGAGATAGCATTTGCATGGCGTTTTCAAAAAGGGCCATGTTTTGCTTGTTCATTTCATCCAAATTGCCAAATGGAAATATGCCGCCAAAGGTTTCTTGCATAGACTGGCGCATTTTATCCTGATTTTCGGAAAAACCCTCCATCATGTGTTCCAGATACTTTGGAACGACCCATTGCATAGAATCGCCATAAAGGCTGATCAATTGACGTAAGAAGGAAATCGGCAACAGGTTTTGTCCCTTTGCCTCTTCTTCGACGATGATCTGGGTTAAAACGGATCGTGTGATGTCATTTCCTGATTTCGCATCATAGACAACAAACTCCACGTCATCCTTAACCATCTGGCAGAGATGGTCTAGTGTGACATAGCTACTGGTTGCTGTGTTATACAGACGTCTATTTGCATATTTTTTTATGACGATGGCTTCGTCATTATTCCCTGATTTTGAGGTCGCCAAGATCCTCGCCTCCAATGCTTAATTATGTTTGCCAGTTTTAATCGCTGGCTTATTGCTGTTTGTGCACTGCTTATTAAATATTGCTGCGCTGCGATGGTATCTGTCAATGAATAGGGTATAAAAGCCTTTAAAAAAGAGAATTTTTTGTCTGTTTTTCTCATTGCTTGTGCGAATATAGCTTTTAGCCAACGCAATACAGATACGTATATTATGTGAGAGAGGGCTTCTTGGACAGGGAAAATGACATCGATCAACTTGCTGATGAGTACCTGGATCTATGGATTGCCCACCTGTCCGGGTTACGGCTGACGCCGTGGCATCTGATGGCAGATTTGTCGACGGATCTCGATCCGGCAATAATTGATCTGTACAGGCAGTGGGAAGCTTTTTACCATAGCCTCTACCACCCAGATGCAAGAGGAGGGGAAAATCCCTTCCAGTCGGTGTTGCAATACGATTTCGGGCAAGCAAAAGGGACAGAACCCGGTGGCAAGCAAACGCAAAACAAGTCCGGTTCCGTTACCAATGCACATGGTGTCAGCGATGATGACATTGCAGAGCTCAAAGCTCGGCTTGGGGATCTTGCAAGACAAATTGCCGAACTCGAAGCTGGTTCCGAAAATTCCGGAAATGATGAAGGCGCAAATCGCGAGTAAGATCTCGGGTGAAGATCCTTTGCAATTTCATCAGGCCATAGATCGGGCTATTGCCCGGCGGTTTTCGCTTTATCAAGAGGGAATCAAAAAATATCAGGATGCAGATTTCATCAACATTCGAAACCACACGCCTGTTGTCTGGTCCCAAGGCTCTGCTTCGCTTCTGGATTATTCGGAAGGAAGGGGAGGATATCCTCTCTTTGTTATTCCCTCTTTGGTCAACCGCTATTACATCCTTGATTTAATGCAGGAGAAAAGCTTTCTCCGGTGGTTAGTAGGGGAAGGCTGGGCTCCTTACGTTGTGGATTGGGGGCGGCCTGATGTAGCAGAGCATGATTTTGGGCTTGAAGACTATATTGTCCGGTATCTGCAAGCCGCTTTACAGGAAGTTGCAGAACAAAGCGGGCAAAAGCCAATTGTCATTGGTTATTGCATGGGAGGGACCTTGGCGACGGCTTTGACTGTTTTAAATCAGCCGAAAATCCGTTCCTTGGTTTTGATTGCGAGCCCTTGGGATTTTCACGAGGGTAAAGACGAAAGAGCAATACAACAGGGAGAGTGGCTTCAATGTCTTTTGCCCTTGGTTCAGTCGATCGGTCATCTGCCGTCTGAAATAATGCAAGGTTTGTTTGCGTCGTTAGATCCGACACTGTCTTTGCGAAAATTTTCGAACTTCAGGTCATTTGGTGAAAATACAGAACAGGCAAAAACCTTTATCTCTTTGGAAGATTGGTTGAATGACGGCGTGCCTCTAACGCAGAAGGTAGCCAGAGAATGCCTTCAGGGATGGTACGGGGAAAATTTGACTGAAAAAGGTCTCTGGTCTATTGCTGGTGAAACCATTACTTTGGATAAAGTTCAGCTGCCAACACTATCGGTTGTATCTGATAATGACCGTATCGTGCCAAAGGCGTCTTCTCTTGCCGGTGCGGAAGCTCTGGCAAATAATGCGATTATTCACACCTCTTTGGGGCATATCGGCATGATGGTTAGTCGCGGCGCACAATCGAAATCATGGATTCCGATGTCAGATTGGATGAAACAAATAACAGCATAAAAATGCAATATAATTTCAATATTTGTGCAAAAAAATAAATTTTTATGTCACATTGGCGTAATATTCTCTTGATTTTTCATGCTTAGCCTCGTTATGGTTTGTGTAATAATTTTGCAGTGCAGCATGTGCTGATGGTGAATAGGGTAGTGCGAGCTGGTCGCTTTAACAAAACGGGCTTCCAGTTTAGATCATAATATTTGAGACACAGTTTTCTGAAAGGATCTGTAATGTCTGGTGTTGTTATTGTCGGGGCCGCGAGAACCCCGGTTGGCGCTTTCGGGGGAGGACTTTCGACGGTTCCGGCTGCGGAGCTTGGAACGGTTGCTATTCGCGAAGCTCTGGCGCGGGCAGGTGTGTCACCTGAAGATGTTGATGAAGTGATATTGGGGCAAATTCTTACTGCCGGGGACGGGCAAAACCCTGCACGCCAAGCTGCTCTAGGCGCTGGGATTCCACATGAGAAGACTGCCTATCTCATTAATCAGATTTGTGGGTCGGGTTTGCGGACAGTGGCTTTGGGCTATCAGTCCATTGCCTTAGGTGATGCAGAGGTTGTTGTTGCCGGTGGGCAGGAGAACATGAGTTTAGCCCCGCATGTGTCGCACATGCGCACAGGGACCAAAATGGGTGATGTCAAACTGGTTGATACCATGATCAAGGACGGATTGTGGTGTGCAATGAACGATTATCACATGGGAAAAACAGCTGAAAATATTGCGGCGAAGTTTAATATATCCCGCAAAGATCAGGATGCCTTTGCTGCCGGATCTCAGCAAAAAGCGGCGATTGCGCAGGAAGCCGGCTATTTCAAGGACGAGATTGTTCCCGTTACTGTGAAAACCCGGCGCAGTGAAGTTGTTGTCGCGACTGATGAACATCCAAAACCGGATACAACGGCTGAAGGCCTGGCCAAGTTAAGAGCCGCTTTTGACCGGGAAGGTACGGTCACCGCAGGGAATGCATCTGGTATTAATGATGGTGCTGCCGCTGTTGTGATGATGTCTGAAAGCAAGGCGCAAGCTGATGGTATCAAGCTGTTGGCAAAAATTGTGTCCTGGGCAACTGCCGGTGTGGATCCCGCCATTATGGGGACTGGCCCTATTCCAGCCAGTCGCAAGGCATTAGAAAAAGCAGGCTGGACTATCGACGATGTTGAGTTGGTTGAAGCCAACGAAGCATTTGCGGCGCAAGCCATTGCCGTTAACCGGGAACTGGGCTGGAACACAGATATTGTGAATGTAAACGGCGGGGCCATTGCTTTGGGGCACCCGATTGGGGCTTCTGGTGCACGTGTTCTGGTGACGTTGCTTCATGAAATGCAGCGTCGTGATGTTAAAAAAGGGCTCGCGACCCTCTGTATTGGCGGTGGACAGGGAATAGCTCTCTGTGTCGAGCGCGATTAAGGAAATCAGGGAGGCTGTCGATGAAACAAAAGCAAAAATATCATCGGCAGCAACTCTTTGTGGATGGGCTGCCTTTGTTTCTTGGGGCGGCCCTTTTTTGTGGAGGCCTCGCGATTTTGTCCAAAAATCCTGGGTTAAGTTACAGAAATTTAGGGCTCTGCCCTGAGACAGCAAATAACGAAGGGAAATAAAAATGTCTCGTGTTGCTCTTGTAACCGGAGGTACCAGAGGAATTGGTGCGGCCATTTCAATTGCCTTGAAAGAGGCTGGGTACAGTGTTGCAGCCAGTTATGCAGGGAATGACGAAGCTGCGCAAAAGTTCCGGGATGAAAATAAAATCGCGGTTTTTAAATGGGATGTTGGTGATTTCGACGCCTGTCAGGAAGGCATTGCCCAGGTAGAGAAAGAACTAGGCGCAATAGATGTTCTTGTGAACAACGCGGGTATCACACGGGATACGACGTTGCATAAGATGGATCAGGCCAAGTGGCAGGCTGTGATTGATACCAATCTCAATTCTCTGTTCAATATGACGCGGGGCGTTATTGATGGCATGCGTGAGCGCAAATACGGGCGGGTGATTAGTATTTCATCAATCAATGGGCAAAAGGGACAGTTTGGTCAGGCCAACTATGCTGCGGCGAAAGCAGGTGTAATTGGGTTTACCAAGTCCATTGCGCAAGAGAATGCAAGCAAGGGGATCACAGCAAATGTTGTGGCACCGGGATATATTGGTACAGAAATGGTGCGGGCTGTTCCCGAGGAAATTCTCAATAGCAAGATTATCTCTCAGATACCTGTTGGACGTTTGGGTGAGCCGGAAGAGGTGGCGGATTGTGTTGTCTTTCTGGCTTCTGAGAAATCCGGCTTTGTCACAGGCTCAACCCTTAGCGTGAATGGGGGGCAGTATATGGATTAAGCGCGATCAAAACGTGCTTTTCCAAGTGAGCAAAAACTTTTTATTGTTAAAACCCTGTTGTCTCGGCCCTCTACTGAGATAACAGGGTTTTCTTTTATCTGTCTTGATTGTGCCATAAACCACAGGTAATTCTCTCGAACATCGGAACATTATTGGACGCGATAAGAGATCTATGAAGACTTTTCCCGAGCTGGTTATTTTTGATTGTGATGGTGTCCTGGTTGATAGCGAAGCGCTGGCTGCCCGGATTGTGTCCCAGACACTGGCGGATTATGACATTGAGTTAAATCCGCAAGACGTTGCCAATCAATTTGCGGGATATACCGATGATGCCATCAGGGATCATTTCAATAAAGTTTCTGACACTAAGCTGCCGGAAGATTTTGCACAGATCGTCGAGCGTGGCACGATTGATCAAATGGCAGGCGCATTGGAAACACTACCCTATATCAAGGAAACACTTTCAATACTTGAACATCCCTTTTGTGTGGCTTCTAACAGTCGTACCGATCGTTTGGACAGTGCGCTGGATAAAACCGGTTTGGGAAGGTTTTTTCCGAAAGAGAGACGTTTTAGCTCTTCTATGGTGGAGCATCCCAAGCCTGCGCCAGATTTACATCTTATGGCTTGTGAAATGATGAAGGTGAAGCCTGAACAGGCGTTGATTATCGAAGATACAGTAACGGGTGTTACTGGGGGCAAGAATGCAGGTATTGCGGTTCTTGGTTTTGTTGGTGCCGAGCATATTGTGGATAAAAATGTGCAAGGGCGGAAGTTGATGGAAGCTGGCGCTTATGCCGTTTTTGATGATATGCGCCAGCTTTCAATGATGCTAAAGGACTATGCCGCAGCGTAATATAGCCTTTTGATTAGCTCAATCCGATCCATGTCCCCCGATCTATGTCTCTGGTGTCCAGTCAGGGGCAGCCAGCTCGAAGCCGTCAAACTCAAAAGCGGGTGCGACTGTACACCCAACAAGAACCCACCCCTGTTCTGCATTGGCAGCTTGCCAATGATCTTTGGGGATGACGTGTTGCGGTGTTTGCCCTGCAATAACGTCTGGCCCTAACGTGACAATGGTTTCTTTTTCCCCGTCATGAGATCTCAGGCTAAGGGAGCTACCTGCGTACCAGTGCCACATCTCTACGGCATCAACTTTGTGCCAATGAGAGCCTTGGCCCTTTTCCAGTAAAAAGAAAATAGCTGTTTGGTCGCCTCTACTACCATCGGCAGGCTGATGGCGATAGGTTTCCTTGTACCAACCACCTTCCGGATGGGGTTGAAGGTCGAGATGTTTGATTATCTCTTGCGCAGAATAGCCCTTTGGATCTTTAGGCATAACTTCAGGAACCTGCGGGCGGGGATGTTTTTACGAAGGAGGGTCGTTCTGAAATAGCCTTGAACCAATTGGAAAGGTTCGGACGGTTTGAACGCCAGTCTTCATCTGCATACCGGAAGTCCAGGTAAGCGAGTGCACAGGCAAGGCTGATTTCTGCGAGGCCAAAATCATTCCCGAGCGTTTTGTCTGTTACGGCTTTTTCAAATACGTCCAACGTTGTATCGATCTTGAATTTTTGAGCTTCATGCACAGACTCAAGCTGATGTTCACTAGGGCGTTGACGACGCTCCATTGTTCTTAAAAGGCTGGCATCCATAACGCCATCTGCTAGGGCATGAAAGTTGAGAGCTTTCCAACGTGCATCGCCTGACGAGGGAACTAGAGAAGGCGATTGGTTCAAGCTTTCCAAATATTCACAGATCAAGGGCGAATCACATAGAACTGTACCCTCGCGGGTTTCAAGTGCAGGTACCTTTCCAAGTGGGTTTTTCTGCCAAATCTCTGATTCTTTTGTGAAGGTGCCCATGGGGACAAGATTGATTTCACTGTCCAACCCTTTTTCCATGGCAAGCATAAGCACTTTGCGGACATAGGGGGATGTGGGGGAAAAACATAAATACATTATAACTCCGGTACGAAGAACGTTACTGCTAAGTGCCTGATGGCGTTTCGTGAGGGATAACTAAAAGTTGTCTTTGCGTTTGCGTATTTCCTTGAACACATCCGCATCTGTCGCCGTGGGCATGTTCAGCTCTTTTCTAATTCCGGTATCGCCCGGTCGAAGGAAAGGATTGGTTTTTAATTCTTCACTTAATAAGCTTGGTACTGTTGGTTGGCCATCTTTTCGCAGTCTCCTGATCTTTTCAACTCTCTTTTTCAGATCAGCATTTTCCGGATCTACCGTTAACGAAAATTCTGCATTTGAAAGAGTGTATTCATGTGCTGAATAGATGAGCGTATTTTCCGGAAGAGAAAGATATTGTTGAAGAGATTGCCACATCATTTCCGGCGTGCCTTCGAACAGGCGCCCGCATCCTAGTGAGAAAAGGCTATCACCGGGAAACAGGATGTTGTCGTCTTCAAACCAGTAGGCAATGTGCCCCAAAGTATGGCCTGGTACATAAAATACTTTTGCTGTTTTTGATCCAAAGAGAATGCTGTCCCCACCATCCACAAGAATATCTATGCCATCAATCCGATGTTGATCTTTTTTGGGGCCTGTTACCTTTGCGTTGGTTCTTTGTTTTATGTCTGCAAGTCCATCAATATGGTCATAATGATGATGTGTTAGAATGACATCAGTGATCATCCAGCCCAGTTCGTCTGCTTGTTCAAGAATTTGATCTGAAACACCGGGGTCTATAACGGCAACAGCGCCTGTGTCTGTATCTTTGATCAGATAACTGTAGTTATCGCTCAATATAGGGATCTGTCTGACATCAAGCATTGTGTTTCCCCAATTATAGGTGCCTAAGGATATAAAAATCTGAAAGCGTTTTTGGCTTTTCATTTGTTAAGGTGATCTTAGCGACCTATGTTTTAAAGATCGACGGTTGATTTTTTTTTTGATTATGATTTTCGCTGCTGGTTTATGGCGACACAAATATCTGGTGAGAAGCAGAGAAAATAATGTGGACAGACGTTGTTGATCTTCAGGGATTTTACGGCACCCGGTTGGGGGAAACGGCCGCGCACGTCATTCGTGGTAATATTCGCGAACATTGGAAAAACCTAAAGGGGAAATCTGTCTTGGGGCTTGGTTATACCACGCCTTATCTCACCCAGTTTGAAGACGAAGCGGACCGCGTTCTTGCCTTTATGCCTGCGTCACAGGGGGTCTGTCATTGGCCTCGTGGTGGACCGGGAAAAACATCCTTGGTGGATGAAACAAAACTCCCTCTACCAGATTATTCAATCGACAGAGTATTGTTGGTACATGGTCTGGAAAGTAGTGAATATTTGCGAGATATGTTGAGGGAGATATGGCGAGTCCTGACAAGTGATGGGCGATTGTTAATTGTTGCGCCGAACCGGCGGGGTATTTGGGCGCGTGTTGACAAAACACCGTTTGGGTGGGGGCATCCTTTTAGCAGATCGCAAATATCTCAACTGTTGGATGATGCACTTTTTGTTCCCATGAGCACTAATCGTTCTTTGTATGTGCCACCAAGTCAACGATTGACCTTTCTTCAATCTGCCCCGGCTTGGGAGCGAATGGGGAAAAGGTTTTTCCCAACCTTCGCGGGTGTTTTAACGGTAGAGGCGGGTAAGCAATTGTATGTTCCTGGGACCCCTAAAAAAGTTCACAGTGTTCGTCGCACAAGTTTGGTGAGCGCACCACAGGCATACCAGAAAGCGTCAAACACCCCTCGTGCATCAAAATTGAAATAGGTGTGATATTATAATGTTAAACTTTTTTGATGTGAAACTGAGCTGAATACCTGAATCTTTTCTTTTACTTTTCCCCCCCTCTATGTCTATCTCTTTTCTGGGATTGAGAATAACAGGCCTTTAAAAATTATGTCTGAAAAAGATAAGCTTTCTTCCTTGCGAAATCAGATTGATGAAATCGACAATCAGATTCATGACCTTTTGATGAAAAGGGCTGAGGTGGTCCAATCAATCGTAAAGGAAAAGGGGCAACCTTCGACAAGTCTTGATGCAGGAAGAGAGGCTGAGGTCCTGCGCTATCTTATTAAACGGCATGACGGCATTTTGCCGAAGTCTGCAATTGTTCGTCTATGGCGAGAGATTTTTGCAAGTACATTACAGCTGGAAAGCAGATTTTCAGTCTCTGTACATGTCCCCGAGGGCGATAATACTTATTATGATTTGTCTCGTGAACACTTTGGCATGGAGACGCCGATCTCTAGCCGCCAAACTGTAATGAGTGTCTTGCGCGAAGTAACCGATGGTGCTGCAACTGCGGGCATTCTTCCCTTGCCTCAGGCCGGGGAAGGTAATCCTTGGTGGCTTTCTCTTGCCCAGGGTGAAGGGGCGACCAATGCCAGAATTATTGCACGATTACCATTTTATCAGATGTCCAGAACGGATGGACCAGAGGCGGTTATCGTTGGATTGAGTGCTCAGGAAGAAACGGGGCATGATCGTAGTTATGTCGTTGTTGAATCCGCTGAACCTTTGTCTCGCTCAACCTTGACGAGCCTGTTGGAAAAATCAGATTTGAAGCCCGTCAATATTCAAATTCACACGCCGGATCCATCAGTATGTTTACAGCTGATTGAAGTGGATGATTATGTGGCCCCAGGTGATGAGCGCCTGGCCAAACTAGCCGAATTGTCTGATCAAAGAATTACACATGCCTGGACAATCGGTGGTTATGCAGTTCCATTAACGGACGCATAATTTCATCGGCACGTTGCCGATAACGATTCAGTAAAATAAGAGAGTTTTTAAAATGGCTTTAAAACCGCAACCCGGAATTATGGATGTATCCCCTTACGTTGGTGGAGAATCTAAAGTTGAAGGTGTCGATCGGATTTGCCGCTTGGCTTCGAATGAAAACCCACTTGGTGCTTCAGACGCGGCTAAAAAAGCTTATCTGGCGATTGCAGAAGACCTTCATCGATATCCGGACGGTGGCTCTTATTTACTGAGAACAGGTATTGCGGAAGCAGAAGATCTGGATGCAGAAAGAATTGTCTGTGGTGCCGGTTCTGATGAATTGTTGGGCCTTTTGATTAACGCTTATGTCGGTGTTGATGACGAAGTCGTCTATAACGAACACGGCTTTTTGATGTACCCGATTGGCACCAAAATTGCCGGGGGTGTCCCTGTCAAAGCCAATGAAACAGATCTGCGTATTGATATCGATGCCATGTTGGCAGCGGTGACCGATAAAACACGCATTATGTTCTTGGCAAACCCGAACAACCCGACAGGAAGCTACATTACCGAAACCGAATTGCGAAGGCTGCGTGCCGAGCTACGGGATGATGTGTTGTTGGTCATTGATGCTGCCTATTGCGAATACGTTGATAATGCCGATTACATAAATGGTGCAGCCTTGGTTGAAGAGAACGATAATGTGGTAATGACACGCACGTTCTCCAAGATACACGGTCTTGCGTCGCTTCGGTTGGGGTGGGCCTATTGTTCTGCCGAGGTTGCTGATGTTCTCAACCGTGTTCGCGGCCCTTTTAATGTCAGTTTGGCTGCACAGTCCGCAGGTGTCGCGGCGATCAAGGATAAAGAACACATTACCCGGTCAAAAGAGCTTAATAATCGTCTGCTTAACTGGTTCCGCCAACAGGTGTCCGAACTGGGGCTAGGGACGCATGATTCTGTCGGTAACTTTGTGCTTGTGAACTTTGGTTCTGGCGAACGTGCGGCAGAAGCTCTGGCATTCCTGAAAAACAAAGGCGTTCTGGTGCGTGGCATGTCTGCCTATGGATTGGCTGAACATATTCGTATTTCAATCGGAACCGAAGAAGAGATGAGGGTGGTGGTCGATAGTCTCACCGCATTTATCAATGACTGAAAAAAAAGATCCACTTTTTAATAAAATCGCTTTGGTCGGGATTGGGTTGATTGGCTCATCACTGGCCAGAGCGACCCGTAAAAATGGCCTGGCAAAGGAAATTGTTGCCTGTGCCCGTAGCCAAGGTACACGCGATACAGCCATGCGGTTGGGCTTGGTTGACGCGATCTATGAAACACCAGCTGAAGCAGTTGTCGATGCTGATCTGGTTATCCTTTGCACTCCGGTTAGCACTTATGATGATCTGGCGTGTGCAATGGCGCCGTCTTTGAAGGAAGGTGCTATTGTCACAGATGTTGGCTCGGTCAAAGAGTCTGTTATTCGTGATGTGGGACCACATCTTCCTGACGGCATCCACTTTGTCCCGGGGCACCCGATTGCAGGTACCGAGCATTCTGGACCAGAAGCAGGCTTTGCAGAGCTGTTTGAAGGACGCTGGTGTATCTTAACTCCGGTTCCTGGAACCAACAGCAAGGCGCTTGATCGCATCACTGATTACTGGACGGCTATGGGAAGTATGGTCGAAATCATGACGGCGCATCATCATGATAAAGTTTTGGCCATTACGTCTCATTTACCACATTTGATTGCTTACACAATTGTGGGAACGGCAACTGATCTGGAGGAAACCCAACAGGCTGATGTTGTGAAGTTCTCAGCGGGTGGTTTTCGTGATTTTACACGAATTGCGGCCTCTGATCCCATTATGTGGCGCGATGTGTTCTTGAACAATCGCGAGGCCGTTCTGGAAATGCTGCAAAGATTTTCCGAAGACCTGTCGGTGTTACAACGCGCTGTACGATGGGGAGAGGGCGATGTTCTGGAAGATCGCTTTCGGAAAACCCGTGATATTCGTCGTGGTATTGTTGATGCCCATCAGGCGGGTACCTTTGATGCACGAGAACCTGATAACGCTCAGGATTGATCATCATAAAAAAGCTCACTTCTATCGAGGTGAGCTTTTTTCAACTTGGCTTATTATTCTGGGCTTTTATTCAGGACTTTTATTGGGCGACAGGTGGCAATCGCAGCAAGGTGACAGGGCCAATAGAAAGCCAGCCGTCTTGCATAACAAGCGGTACGTTTATTTCGTGACGACCCCGCTCATTGGTTTTACCCAATGCTGCCAGCGATAGCTTTATACCAAAGCTTTGCCCTTTATTGATAAGGCCGGTTTTCTCCAGTTTTTTGACAACGGCCCCAGCGCCTTCAATTCTGCTGTCAAGCTGGCCTGAAGGCCTGAGCAGATTGTCCACAGTCATTTTACCTTTGGCATCCATCAACAAAGGGCCCCAGCGTAAACTCATATCGTGAAGAGACAGGAAACCACCTGTATCCCGCCATGTGTGAAGGGCTTTTTTCAGCTTGGCTTTCGGAATCGCACCATAAAGTGTGCCATCAATGTTGAGCTGAGTTATCGGGCCCTTTAAAGGTGTTTTATCCAGTTCAGGATGATTTATATCCTGTGCTTTAATGAGGATGTTGAATTCTTGAAGCGGGTTTTGAGTTGAGGCAGGCTTTAGAGGGCCCAGTGTTGTGTCCAGTGTTGTGATGGTGAGCGGGTGATGGCTTTCGCGCGTCACAACGAGCTTATCTGCCTGAAGTCGGGCGTTGAGTAGTTCGCCTTCCAGTGTTAGCTGAGCAGTGGATTTTGCGTGACTGCTTTTGATTGTTATCGCGGGGTGATTGTTGGGCAGGCCATCGATAATATGTTCTGCGCTGAGATCTACTGTCATGCTTAATGGTGACCAGGGCGTTGCTTCTGCACTTAGACGAGGTGTTTGCCAATGCCATCCGTCAGGGGATTTTATCTGTGGGTCTTTCAGATCCGCTTGGACCAAAAAGGGAAAGCCACTTATAGATAGGGGGCCATGAGAAATTTCGAACCCGCGGGATCGTTGTTTTTCGCTCCATCTGTTCAGGCTTGTTTCCATTTGGTTTGCTGCCCAAAACCAAAAGGCCACGGAAAAGCCGATAAAGAGTACGCATAAGACAAGACCGGATATGACCAGCTTTTTTGCAATATTTGATGACTGACTGGTGTTCTGGTCAATATCTACAGACATTTTATGTCGACCCTTGGTTCCTGTGGAGGTAAATCATTTTAATTGAGGGCGTCACTTTTCGTTTCGCAAAGCAATCGTTACACTCAACTTTCCTTAGCCATAGACGATTCGGAGAACCAGAGCAATGTCGACCCCTGAATTAAGGGCCTTTTATGATTCGAAATTACCGCTCGATGAGGGTCAGGATTTTTGGGTGTTTGGCTATGGTTCTTTGATGTGGAATCCTGGCTTTCCCCATATCGAGGTTCAGCCTGCAGTGCTGGATGGCTTTCACAGGCATTTCTGTATCTATTCTTTCTTTTACCGCGGAACACCCGAATGTCCGGGGCTTGTTTTGGGTCTTGACGAAGGGGGATCCTGTGTCGGTATGGCTTATAAGGTGCCCGCTGCTGAACGGGCGGTGGTCATGGATTATCTTTTTGAGCGAGAGATGATTTCAGGTGTGTATCATCCTGGCTGGTATGATGTTTCACTGAAGTCGGGCCAAGAGGTGGTCGCGGCAACTTTTGTGGCAGATACCAAACATGAGCAATATGCTGGTCGCCTTAATAACCAACAACTGATTTCCCATATTCTTCAAGGGGTCGGGAGCAGTGGGCGATGCTTTGAATACCTGGATAACACAGTATCCCATCTTAAAGCACTGAGCATAGAAGATCCGGGACTTGAAGAGTTATTGGAAAAAGTAATCGAGGCCCAAAAGCATATTCCTTGATCGCACGAAACTTTATGCAATCGGAAGGCTTTCGAGGCCTAAGGAATAAAATTTTCTTGTTGTCCCTCTCGTACGATCTTGGAACTATCCTGCTATTCCTAATTTTATTTATCCGGAATGCTTTGTGTTACGTATTGGATAAGTGCATCAAAATCTGTCAAAAGCCAGAAAAGTCCCAGAACGATAAGCCCCCCAAGAGGCATTATGTACCAAGGGTGGTTAAAGGGAACATTTTCTCCGCAGGCGTAGCAGATATCTTCGTCAACGCCGATTTCGGTTGCACACTTTGGACATTTACGTGGTTTTGTCATCACGCGCCTTTACCTTGCTCAGCTTCATTCATAAGACGGTTGCTGGCGTTTTCGATGGTATCTTGCATCGTTTTCATGAAGATTTTTTTATTCAAACCGGCAGGAATAACAGGTAGAAACTCAAGCACGATATTACCGGGTTTTTTGACAAAAGCATCTTTCCCCCAGAATAGGCCAGAGTTAACCGCAGCAGGGCAAACAGGAACGTTTAATCCGCTGTAGAGAGCAATTATTCCTGTCTGGTAGTTTGGTTCTTGGTGAGGCGTTGCGCGCGTTCCCTCTGGAAAAATTACCACAGGGCGCCCGTTATCCAGAGGTTCTTTTGCCTCTTTTATCATTTGACGAAGTGCTTTTATGCCTGCCTTGCGGTTAATTGCAACAACGCCGCCTTTCCATAGATACCACCCGAAGAAAGGTATTATCAGAAGTTCTCTTTTCAGAATAAAACATGGATTATCCAAGAAGGCCATCAAAGCAATGGTTTCCCATGCAGATTGATGTTTACTGACCAGTAAGAAGCCGCCTTCTTTGGGAATGTTCTCTTGCCCCCGAATTTCGTAGGTGGTTCCACATATGACTTTGAGAAGCCAAAAGATTACCTGTGCCCAATAGTGACCAGCATTTAGCATGAAACGTTGCGGGAATATCATGAGCACGAGACAGGGCGTAAAGAAAATAGCGCACCAAATCAGATAGCAAATATTGAACGTCAGGGATCTTAAAAAAATCATCGGGTTTCTATCCAATCAATATCGCCTGTATATCTTCTAGCCATATCCGAACATGAGCCATCAGAAATTTAACATATTCCGATAAAATCAATGTCATGCTACCTGGCCAGAGCCACCAGTCTTTCTGTTTTACATGTTGTGGAAAAACGGAGTGAGGCAGGATTTTGATGTCCGGCATCGCATTTTTAAATTCCAGAAGACTTCTTGGCATATGGTAGGCTGCTGTGACAAGCCGTAATGAGCTATAGCCTTCTTGTTCTATCCAATTCTGGCTTTCTAATGCATTGCCGCGTGTATCATCTGCCTGATATCCCAGTTTGACACAGCATTCCAAGTTTTTAGGGGCGCGTTGTGACAACCTTAAAAGTTCTTGTACTTCAACACCCTTATATACTCCTGAAATAAAGAGCTTCTTCGCGGTGCCTTGTTCTAATAAATCCAAACCGGTGTTGATACGGTCACTTCCCCCCGTTAGCACGACGATCACATCGGTTACTTCAGTTTCGTTTAGGACGTCTTCTGGCAGGTTGGCGGCGAACCAAAAAAAACCAAGTACCCATGATAATAACGCGGCGACCGTTATAAAGGACCCAAGTTTTAAAAGTATGTATCTTTTGCGCATAGGTTTATGAAACAACGATCTACTCTTCTCTTTTCCCCATGGAGGCGTTTCTTAAGGCATCAGGGCCAAGCTTTTTAATACAGTCAACCTGGCGGTCATCATGGCAATTAAAGAAGCAGATAATGGCATTAATAAGAGCAATCCCCATTCTCCAGAGGAAAAGGTCAGTGTGGGGAGAATTGCACTATTTGCTTGTCCTAATAAAGAACTGAAGCTGGCAACGGTGATACCGGCAAGAAGCAATCCGGACAGTCCACCGACGATGCTCAGTCTCAAGGCATGAAACTGAAAACGAGAGGCAATGTATGAATCGTGTGCTCCCATATGGTGAAAGAGTTCAACGACCTGTCGATGGATTGCAAGGCCCATTCGGGTGACAAGGGTCACCATCAGGGCGGCAGCACCCCCTACGAGAATGACAACAAGCAAGGCGATGATTTGAATGATTTTGGTCAGGCCCAAAAGATTTCCAAGCCATCGTTGGTGATCATCCACACTGGCATGTGGAATGTCCTTTGCCAGTATAGTTTTAATTTCATCAATGGTTTTGGCGCTGGAACTGTCAAGTTCTATGGAAATCAGGTAGGGGATGGGTAAATCATGCAACAGGATATCCTTGCCCAACCAAGGTTCCATTAGCTTATTCAGTTCGGCGTCATTTAGCCGTTCAATTTTGGAAATATTATCGAGTTTTTCAATTTTCGAGATAAAGATCTTAAGTTGCTTTTCGATAGCAGCTTGTTTTGAATCTGATGATTCAGAAGGAACTTGTATGGTTAGGCTACTTGAAAGACCTTGGTCCCAGCGATTGGCAAGCTTGTTCATCGTAAGGGCAATGACAAGGGACATTGTTGCTAAATAGACCATCATGGCAATTAGCCAGGGCAAAAATTTGCTAGAAGCATCCCGGTCGAGAGGTACATCGTTTTTATTTCCAAACATCATGCACCACTCTCTGATGATGAGGGAGATGAGCTTTGCTCGCTGCGAATTAGCCTGACTTCACCATTAATGATTTTGAAAACGGGGTGGTTAAAACGGTTCACAAGCCCTTCGTTATGGGACGCAACGACAATGGTTGTGCCGCGTTTGTTGAGTTCCTCAAACAAAAAGAGCAATCGTTCTGCAATTTTGTCATCCAGGTTTCCCGTTGGTTCATCTGCCAAAAGCAGGCTGGGACGTGCGATGACGGCACGTGCAATAGCAACACGCTGCTGCTGACCTCCAGAGAGAGTGGGTGGCTTTGCATCAAGATAGTCAGCCAGACCAACCCAGGATAGCAGCTCACTGACATTCCGGCGGACTTTGTCCAGAGATTGTCCCGTTATGGTTAACGGCAGAGCGACATTCTCCAGAGCTGTTAAATGGTCTAATAAGCGAAAGTCCTGAAAAATAATGCCTATACGTCGCCGTAACATGGTCAATTCTTTACGGTCTTGCTGTGACACATCGCGTCCGAAAATACTAAGCCGTCCCGAAGATGGCCGGTGAGCTAAATACATCAGCCGTAAAAGGGATGACTTCCCCGCACCACTGGGACCGACCATAAAATGGAATGACCCCGGGGCGAGTGTCAGGTTTACCTGATGCAGGACATCCGGGCCAGACCCATAGCGTAAATGAACATCTTGAAAACGGACCAAAAGTCAGAAATCCATAGTGGTGAGTGACGGGAAAAACAATGACATATTTTGTCTGCTAGCGTAAAGCCTTGTGCCTTGATTAATCATTGAACAGAAAACAAAAATACCCGCTCTGCAAGGCCTTACTTGCCATCGTATTTTATGGACCGTATAAATTAAGGCCAATTTAGTTTCTTCGCTGGTGAAAAATCGAATGATTGTTTCTTGTCCTGAATGCAGTAGCAAATTCCGAATTGCCTCTGATGCCTTGGGTGATTCCGGGCGCAAGGTACGTTGCAGTAGCTGTCGGCATACTTGGTTTCAGGAACCGGATTTGGAATTTACTCCTACTGAAGCTGTGATTACCGAAGATGTTAGTAATACATCAGAGGCAGCAAGTGATCCGACACCCACCGAAGAGATACCTGTGACAACACCGGCAGAGCCATCTCCGCTGGATGATGACTTTGTTGAGCCGGGTAATGTACGTACCAAGCGCCCAAAAGGTTTTGCACCGGACAAGAAGAAAGAAAAGAAAAAGAGTAAAGGCGGCCTTATTTCTTGGCTTCTTTTGCTAATTATTGTCGGTGGAATTGCGTTTGCTCTTGCAGACCGTCCGACACGGGCAAAGATTGTGGACACTGTTCCTGAAGCGATGAAACTGTATGACCTGTTGGGGTTACAGGTTTATTTAGTCGGGCATGGTCTGGAAATTGAAAAACTGCCCTCAGAACGTGGATCTCGTGATGGTGCTACGGTTATTGTACTAAAAGGGAAGATTAAGAATAAACTGGATAAGCGAGTTGTTGTGCCAAAATTGATTGGATGGCTTGCGGATAATCGTGGTGCGGCGGTTTCACGTAAGACCATTACATTGGATACCCCCTATCTAGAACCCCAAGAAGAAGTTGAATTCATGATTGAACTTTTGAGTAGTTCAAAGGCCGTGGGGGCTAATACAAGCTTTATCTCGGATAATGATGCGTTACAGAATCCGGATTTTGATCCTGTTGATGAATAGTTGTGTGGTTTGAGAACCCTATATGGTTCTTTATCAAACGTGGCGTCATCCACAACGACGTGATATTCTTTATTTAACGAAATGTTAACCATAAGTTTAACGTGATAGCGGTGACCCTGTATGCCCAAGATTTTAATAGCCGAGGATGATAAAGCTGTTCGTAGTTTTGTTGCGCGGGCTTTAACGCACAAGAACCATGAAGTCAAAGCGGTTGGGGACGGGATGCAGGCTTTGGAAGCTCTTGGCGAAGACACCTATGATCTATTGATCACAGATATTGTCATGCCGGGTCTTGATGGTATCGGGTTGGCACTCAAAGTGGCAAAGGATGCACCGGAAATGCCCGTGTTACTGATGACGGGTTATTCTGCGGAAAAGCAGCGGGCGCATAATCTGGAAGAACTAATTTTTAAAGTCGTCACAAAACCTTTCAGCTTACAGGAAATTTGTGATGCAGCGGAAGAGGCTTTGGGCATACAGGCAAGCTAAGATAAGGTTTAGCTGTATCCGGACTTTATCTTACTGGCGTTAATTGATCTGAAGGTACCGTGCCTCAAGCTGGTCCGTAAAACCTTCCTTGTGCAGGTCACGGATCGTTTTATTAATCTCGTCCAGTAGATAGTAACAAGGCGAAGCTCTGCTCATCATTAAATGAACGTCGTTTGAAGCCACGGGCCAGGGAAGGTCATTTATCTGCCCTAAATTCCCGGTCTCGTGAAGATCGGCGATTCCATCATACCGGCTCAAGACGGCATAATCGGCTCGTCCTGTTTGCAAAAGCTCAAGAGTACCATTTTCTTTTACCCCATGGATATTCAGGTACTTTTCTGCATAGTGGTCAAATTCCTCTCCATAGGAGCCTCCCATTGGGCGAAGGCCAATAAGCCCAACTAAATCGTCTAAGCTATTCAAAGGAAACTCTTCTCCTTGACGGACAAAAATCGCGATCTCTTCCTGAACTAAAGGTTCTGTGTAGCTGTAAATTTGAGCTCGTTCACTAGTCCAGTATGCTCCTAGTAAAAGGTCAAGTTCTCCATTCTCTAATTGTCGTAACATACGATTCCAAGGAAGTGGAGGAGCATTTATAACAGTGATCCCAAGGCGGCTAAAAGCTTCGCGAGTAATATCAATCGCGATGCCGTGATGCACTTTCGCTTTATTGGAATACATTACAATCGGGTACCAATCTGACGCACCATTTACCCGTATCTCACGACAGGGCTTTCATTTGATTTGGCTGTGGCCCCTATTACGCACAATAAAGTCACTAAAAGACATAAAAGGACTATGCTGTGTTTAGACAAGCTTTGCTTTATCATTAACAGTCCCCGTTAGCGGTATGTAACAATTACGAGATTTTATATATTAAACAGAATACCCATGACTTAAGTTTCAATAGATTAGCTCGTTGTACCATCTGTATCAGAAGAAGCGCCCGAAAGTACTATAACAGCTGTTGATTAAAATCGTTCCAATAGTTTTTGAATATAGGTCTTCTCTTCTTTAGACCGTTGTCGATCATTCCTTCTGTTTCTGAGCTCCTCAAGAATTGATCTGCTTCTGATAAGATCATTCTCACTTGGTAAGTTAATGCCTTGTTTGGCGATACTGCCGCCTTTACTTCCAATGTTTCGTCCGAATGGATCCCGCCCGGATCCATCTTTTCCTCTGACCCAGCCACTGCCTCGTTCGGGCGCCTGACTCAGCATTTTTAGATACTTTTCTGCGGCCTGTTCCGTACCATTCTGTAACTTTCTTAGGCTTCTTGTTTGAGCACGCACGGCTTGTTCATTCTCGTTCCCCTCACCATTTTGACCTTGTAGGGCATCACGAGCCATTCCCATGGACTGCTCTGCTTGATCAAAATCTTCGGGCAAATTACCTAGTAGTTCCTGTATATTCTCCATCATCTGTTCCAGCTCTTGCCTGATGCGTTCCTGGCTTTTGGCATCGCGATATCGTTCCTGGCTTTGTTCGCGTGCCTGTTCGCCAGGACGTCCATCACCCGGCAGAGTTTGTGGCGCAGCTTTTGATCCATTTCCTTCTTGCTGACTTTGGGCGTCCTGCTGGCGTTTGTAGCTGTTTTCCAGAAGCTCTTCTTGCCTTTTTGTTAGATCCTGAAGTTTTTCAAATGTTTCTCTACCGATATCATTGGCATTGTTTCCAGGTTGCTGGCCTTGTTGGAATGCGAGATTCTCTAACATATTTTGCAGCTGGGAAAGTAGTTCCATTGCTTCTTCCATAGAACCATTTTCAGCAAGCCGCCGGGCCTCTTCAATCATGTTTTGTAAGTCTTTTCCCTCTATGGTTTGCGCGTTTTCCGATGGCTGTGCTGAAGTGTTTTTATCGGGATCATCTAAAAAGTCTTTCAGCATGTCAGATAGAAGCTGATCGACGGCTTGCTCTAACTGGTCCATAAGGCGGGAAATTTCGTCTTGATTTGCATTGGAACTCAGCGCGTCACGTAATTGTTGTTGTATGTTCCTGAGTTCTCTTTGTGCTGTACTGATTCTACCATCTTCAAGATGAAGAGCCGTTTGCCAAAGAATATTCTGGCTTGCCTTAACACCGGGGAGTGTTGGCTCAAACAGAAGGTGTTTGCTGGCGATACTCATCGTCAGGGCGACAAGACTATCATGATTGTAGGCACCGGGTGTTCTGACAAGCATGCCAAGCGTTGCTATTACGTCCAATTTGTTGCTAGGGGTGTTGAGGTCCTTGCGAAGTTGTACAAGTTGTTGAGCAAGAGGATGGGTAAAACTACGTTCCGGAATGGTGATTTTAAAATCCTCTGTCTGTCCTCTTTGTCCTATCCCGTCCTGTACCGAAAGTTTAAACCATACCTCTTCGCCTGCCAGGATGTTGTCCGTAAGATCTAAATAATGCTGGCCTTGATACTCTGCAGTTTGACTGGCGGGAAGGGGAACTTCAATCTTTGTCAGGTCGGGGTTTTCCGGCTCATACAGAGAGTTTTGCGGCCAGAACTCTATCAATAATAAATTGGTTCCGTAGTCATCCAATGCTTTGTAATCCAGCCTGAGCAGCCCGAGATCATTTTCTTGAGGACTTTCTGTGATAGATATTTCGGGCGGATGATCTTTTATCAGATTAATTTGGGTGTTGAGGACGGACGTAAAAGACCCGCCAATCCGTAACATACCGCCTTGTTCAATAATGAATTCACTTTGATGGTTTAAAGCCCCAGTTTGTTCTGTTTTATAGGTAATATCGCCCAGAACAATATCGGGTGGTGTTTCCTCCCCATGGAACTGTGCAATTACCTTGCTTCCGCTGGGCAGGTTAATTTCAGTTGGTGGGGGAAAGCTTTGATCGAAAAAAAGTGGAGGCATTCCGGTATAATCCGGGGGGGTGAGCCACAAGCTAAAGGTTGTATCCTGATTATTGGCAAGTGATACAAATTTTTTGAATTCAAAGGCCGAAGCTAGACGATCCGGCCATTGTTGAAATGAAAATGATGCGATGAAAAGTCCAATAAGGATGAATGATCGTAACCCGAAGGGATCTAACCTGAAAAGCTGTGGTTTTGGGGCCGTTAGCTTGAGTGAGTTGAGTGAGGCAGCTAAGCGTTTTTTATTGTTCAACCATAGGCTCAAGCCTGTTTCTGAGGCTTTTACAGGGCGATCATCAAGACTGCTCAAAGGACGGTGAGAGAGTTGGTTGTCATGTTCTAAACGCCGTAATGCTTGATGGCGAGTTGGGACTTTCATCATTAGAAGGGCTTTAACGCCGCTATAAATGATTAGGGCAGCAGATAATATGAGGAAGGCTATATGCCCCCAAACAGGAATTTGCGCCGGAAAATCCAAAAGAATAAGCGTTGTTATTGCGCCAAGTAGGCCTAAAAGAGGCCAGGATGCTTTCCAGAAATTTTCCCAAAGAAGGATCAGTTTGGTCAGAGTGGTTTTGACTTGGATTTTCCACGGCAATCCAAGCTCGGGCCTTGTGGCCTGTTTTTTTAACAGTGATCTTCTTCGGGCGGTACTATCCATCGGTCCATATGTTCCTTTGGTAGGCTCATTTGGACATACCGCCCCATAAAGAGGAAAAGGTTGCTTATATTATTTCGACAACCACTCAGGCAGAATGTCCTGTTTTATCAGTGTATCATAATCAACACGTTTGCGCACAATCGCATATTGATCACCTTTGACCAAAATTTCGGGAGCATTCAGCCGTGTGTTGTAACTCGAGGCCATGACAGCACCATAGGCACCAGCGGATTCCATGGCCAACAGATCTCCTGCTGCTATTTCTGGCAATGGTCGTTGTGTTGCAAAGGTATCACCAGACTCACAAATCGGACCAACGATGTCACATGGTGTCAGCGAAGTATTTGCATCGGGTTGTTTCAAGGGGGTGATGTCGTGCCAGGCATCGTAGAGTGATGGTCTGATCAAATCGTTCATAGCTGCATCAATGATGAGGAAGCGACGATTTGTACCATCCTTAACATATATGGTTTCCGTCACCAAAACCCCGGCATTGCCAACCAAAAAACGACCGGGTTCAAATATACATTCTGCATCCAAACCTTGCATGGCTTCGCTTACAGCCTGTGCATATTCGCTAAGGTCCGGTGGTGTTTCATCTTTGTATTGAATGCCCAGTCCGCCACCAAAATCAATCCGTTTAAGGGGGAGGCCAGCGTTTTGCAGTTCTTTATAGAGACTTGCTAATCGCGCAAAGGCATCTTTGAACGGGCTGGCGTCTGTTAGCTGTGAGCCAATGTGAACGGCGAGGCTCTCGACGGCAATGTTTGGAAGTACCTTTGCTTGCTCAACAAAGTTACGAACACTTGGTATATCAATGCCGAATTTGTTTTCAGCTTTTCCCGTTGAAATCTTTGCATGGGTTTTTGCATCGACGTCAGGATTAATTCTGAAGGCAACCGGGGCTGTGACCCCCATTTTTTGGGCAACAGCTGAAAGAGCTTCGAGTTCAGGCAAAGACTCAACATTGAACTGCAAAATGCCTGCTTTCAAGCCAACAGCCATCTCTGATGGTTTTTTGCCGACACCGGCAAAGACAATTTTCTTCGGGTCAACGCCGGCTTCCAAAGCGCGACGCAACTCACCCTCTGAAACCACGTCTGCTCCTGCCCCTGCTTTGGCAAGGGTTTGGATTACAGACTGGTTAGAGTTAGCCTTGAGCGCATAACAAATTGTGCCTTTGACGCCTGCTTTGGCAAGCGCATCAGAAAAAGAGTTGTATGCATTCACCATCGCTTGTGTGGAATAGCAGAAGAAAGGCGTTCCAACTTCTTGGGCGATGTTTTCCAATGGCAGATCTTCAACATGAAGCTGGCCATGGCGGTATTCAAAGGCACTCATAATTTTTACTGTCCGTATGTCTTTACTTTGACCTTCGAATTTTTACGTATCTGTAAACTCTCGGGTATAGCGTTTTGTTGTTCAGTCGTCGGCGTGCCTGTGGAAGAAGAGTTTGGCGTTACAGCAGGTGGGTATGGATACTGTTGCGGATAATCCCAATCTCCACCGGGGCGTTCAAGCCCTCCAACCTTACCACAGGCGGCGAGCAGCAAACCTGCGCCAAGAAGAGTTGCTGTTGCAAGAGATCTTTTATTGAAAACCTGTTGTCCTGGTACAATCCAAGTTTGTTTTATAGAGCGGGCCTGCTTCATGACAAAAATCTCTCTCTGGCAGCTTTTGCCGCGGCTTTAACATTTTCAGGTGCTGTGCCACCAAAACTTGTGCGACTTTGCGCCGACTGTTCAACTGTGAGAACCCTGAATATATCCTGAGAAATGCGGGCTTCTACGCTTTGCATTTCTTCCAAACTCAAATCACTTATATCACAGCCTTTGTCTTCGGCCAGCTTTACAATTGTTCCTGTAACATGATGGGCGTCACGGAAAGGCAGGTTAAGTTCTTTGACCAGCCAGTCAGCAAGATCCGTGGCAGTTAGAAAACCATCGGCAGTCGCGGCGTGAAGTTTGTCGCGGTTGGCAACCATATCACTGACCATCCCAGTCATGGCGGTCACACTTAGAATCAGTGTGTCAGCGGCATCAAACACAGGTTCTTTATCTTCTTGCATGTCTTTGCCATAGGTCAAAGGCAGACCTTTCATGACAACAAAAAGAGTATTCATCGACCCGATAACACGCCCGACTTTGCCGCGAATAAGCTCTGCTGCATCCGGGTTTTTCTTTTGCGGCATGATAGAGCTGCCTGTGGTAAAGGCATCGGAAAGTGTAACAAAGCCGAAACCCTGAGAGCACCAGATGACCAGTTCCTCTGCAAAGCGTGACAGGTGAGTGGCTAATATTGCGCCGGAAGACATAAACTCAAGTGCGTGGTCTCTATCAGAAACTGAATCAAGTGAGTTCGCTGTTGGGCGATCAAAGCCAAGAGCCTCGGCAGTCATATGACGATCTATCGGGAAAGATGTGCCTGCCAGTGCGGCAGCACCCAGAGGGCATTCGTTCAATCTTTTGCGACAGTCCTGTAGTCGGCTTCTGTCGCGTCCAAACATTTCAACATAGGCAAGCATGTGGTGACCAAATGTCACAGGTTGAGCCGCCTGAAGGTGGGTGTAACCTGGCATGATAACGTCGAAATTTTCTTCGGCTTGCTTGATCAAAGCTTCGATAAGAAGGCCTGTTTGTTTGTCCAGTTCGTCAATTGCACTACGTACCCAAAGCTTGAAATCCGTTGCTACCTGGTCGTTTCGGGAACGTGCAGTATGTAATCTGCCCGCGGCGTCACCGATAAGTTCGCGCAATCTGTTTTCGATATTCATATGAATATCTTCGAGAGCAGGAGAGAAAGTAAAAGTGCCGTTTTCGATTTCTCGCGAAATTGTGTCTAGACCCTGGAGTATTGCATTGCCATCTTCTGTGCTGATAATACCTTGTTTAACCAACATGCTACAGTGAGCTTTTGACCCGGCAATATCCTGTGCGGACATGCGTTTGTCGAAATCGATAGAGGCGTTGATCTTTTCCATAACTTCGGAAGGCCCAACGCTAAAGCGTCCGCCCCACATTGCATTGGCAGATGTTTCACTGGGTGTTTTTGGTTCTGACACGATATTCTCTTTCGCCTTATTCGGTCTCACGACTTTATGGACTTGTACTAATGATCCTGATTAAAGCCCTTCGCCTGTCCGGTTTTCTTCACATGCTATTCGCAGCATCCGTAACGCTTGTGATCAGCGTGTCATTTGCTGGAGCAGTGGATAAACCTCCACTCGAAGGGCGACTCGAAGGGAACTTTACTCTGTTCGATCCTCCTATTCCAGTGCCGATCGAAACCTTTCAGGATGAAGAAGGAAAACTTCGTTCGTTCACGGAAATGAAAGGGCAGGTTATTCTCTTGAATTTCTGGGCAACATGGTGTGCACCCTGTGTCAAGGAGATGCCCGATCTGGACAGGCTACAGGCTGAATTGGGGAGTGATCTGTTTCGGGTTGTGACACTTTCCGAGGATAGATCAGGACTTAAGAAGGTGTTGCCCTTTTTCAAAGATAATGATCTTAAAAACTTACCGGCTTATGTTGATCCAAAGGGCCGCGTTTCGCGTGCTTTTGGGTTGCGGGGGTTGCCATCAACCTATTTGATTAGCAAAGAGGGTATGATCGTCGGTGCTTTAATCGGCCCCTTTGAATGGGACGCGCCAGAAGTTAAAACACTGGTTGATTTTTATGTCTCTAAATAAAGGCTAGGGATAGATTAAGCTGGATCTGAACGCCTTTGACGTTAAAATCAAAAAAAAGCCATCTGTGAAAACATGATGGCTCTTTTTTATTTTCTGTTTTTTTTGTTTGGGTCTTCTAGCTCGTTTTAACGTGTTGGCACTGGCGTGTCGCCACCGTAATCATAGAACCCACGGCCTGATTTTTTACCTACCCAGCCTGCTTCGACATATTTCACCAATAGAGGACAGGGGCGATATTTGGTATCGGCAAGGCCGTCATAGAGCACGGACATAATCGCAAGGCAGGTATCCAGTCCGATAAAATCTGCTAGTTCCAATGGTCCCATGGGGTGATTGGCGCCCAGCTTCATGGCGGTATCAATGGAATCAACAGTACCGACACCTTCATAGAGAGTGTATACAGCTTCATTGATCATGGGCAGCAGGATGCGGTTCACAATAAAGGCTGGGAAGTCTTCGGATGACGCCGAGGTTTTGCCCAGCTTGTGGGTCATGTCCTTAATAGCGTTGTAGGTGCTTTCTTCTGTCGCGATGCCGCGAATCAATTCCACAAGCTGCATGATTGGCACAGGGTTCATGAAATGCATGCCCATGAACTGTCCCGGACGTTTTGTAACCGCAGCCAGACGCGTGATGGAAATTGACGAGGTATTTGAGCAAAGAATAGCTTCCGGCTTCATCAAGGGGCAAACCTTGCGGAAGATATCTTTTTTAATTTCTTCGTTTTCAGTCGCGGCTTCAATCACGACGTCACAGTCAGAGAGGCTTTCCAGTTCCTGTGAGCTTTTGATTCTTCCCAAGGCGGTGGTGATGTCAGATTCGGATATCTTGCCCTTGGACGCCTGACGCTGCATGTTCTTTTTGATGGTGGCGAGTGCTGCATCAAGTTGATCTTGATTGACATCGACCATGTGAACATCAAAGCCAGCAATCGAGCTGACGTGTGCAATGCCACTGCCCATTTGCCCTGCGCCAATAATGCCAACGGATTTAATATCCTGAATAGTCATACTCTTCACGAGCCTTTCCGCTACTCTGTAATTTAAAACAAGACGCTACCATATTTGATAGCGTCTTGTCGTAGGGTATCATTGCAGATCGATCTTTGAAATATCAAGTCTCAATAAGTGAGAGTGATAGATCAAAAGATTTATCCAAGCTCAGCTTCAAGCTCTGGAACTGCATCGAAGAGATCCGCAACCAGGCCATAGTCAGCAACCTGGAATATCGGGGCTTCTTCGTCTTTATTGATCGCAACGATGACTTTTGAGTCTTTCATCCCGGCAAGATGCTGAATAGCGCCAGAGATCCCCACGGCAATGTAGAGATCTGGAGCCACAACTTTACCAGTCTGACCAACCTGATAGTCATTTGGTACGTAACCCGCATCAACGGCGGCACGAGACGCGCCAACAGCTGCACCAAGCTTATCTGCAACGCGCTCGAGCATTGCAAAGTTTTCGCCGTTCTGCATGCCGCGACCACCAGAGATAACAACGCCAGCGGTTGTCAGTTCTGGACGCTCGGATTTTGTCAGCTCTTGGCCTTCAAAAGTGGAAAGCCCGGCATCACCTGTTGCATCAACAGTTTCTACGGCGGCTGATCCGCCTTCTTCTGCTGCGGCTTCAAAAGCTGTACCACGAACGGTAATCAGCTTGATCGCATCAGATGACTGAACCGTTGCGAGGGCATTACCAGCATAGATCGGACGCACAAAAGTATCTGCGGATTCAATTGCTGTAATCTCGGAGATTTGCTGAACATCCAGCAATGCAGAAGCACGTGGGAGGATGTTTTTGCCGTAAGTCGTTGCCGGAGCCAGTACGTGGCTGTAGCCAGACGCAAGGTTCACGATCAATGGTGCAATGTTTTCTGCAATGTCCTGTGCATACTCGGGCGCATCAGAAACAAGAACCTTGGAAACACCTGTGATCTTTGCAGCAGCTTCGCCAGCCGTGGCACAGCCAGAGCCGGCAACAAGAACGTGAACATCATCACCCAGCTGTGTTGCTGCGGTAACGGTGTTCAATGTAGCAGGCTTGATGCTTGCGTTGTCGTGTTCGGCGATAACAAGAATAGACATCGTTAGATCACCTTTGCTTCGTTTTTGAGTTTGTCGACCAGTTCAGAAACGGAACCAACGATAACGCCGGCATCACGTGCCGGAGGCTCAGTGACCTTCAGCGTGCTGATGCGTGGAGCGACATCAACGCCAAGATCGGCAGGTGATGTTGCATCGATAGGTTTTTTCTTCGCTTTCATGATGTTTGGAAGCGACGCGTAGCGTGGCTCGTTCAAACGAAGATCAACTGTCAGAACAGCTGGCATAGCAAGGCTTGCTTTTTGCAGGCCGCCATCAACTTCACGGGTGATGTTCAGCTTGTCGCCCGCCACTTCCACAGCAGAGATGAAAGTGCCTTGTGACCAACCAAGAAGGGCAGAAAGCATCTGGCCTGTTTGATTGTTGTCACCGTCAATTGCCTGTTTTCCTAGGATAACGAGACCTGGCTCTTCATTTGCCACAACAGCTTTTAGCAGCTTGGCAATTGCCAATGGCTGTAAGTCGTCGTCGCTTTGAATGTGAATGCCGCGATCTGCGCCCATAGCAAGGCCAGTACGGAGGGTTTCTTGAGCCTGGGCTGGTCCAGCTGAAACAACAATGATCTCGCTGGCGATGCCAGCTTCTTTCATGCGTACAGCTTGCTCAACCGCAATCTCACAGAACGGGTTCATCGCCATTTTGACGTTTGTTAATTCAACGCCAGTCTGGTCAGATTTAACCCGAACCTGCACGTTCGCGTCTATAACGCGTTTGATTGGGACGAGTACTTTCATCTAGAAGTATCCTTAATATTCGCGCTTTACCTAAGCAAAATGACAAGAATCTAAAGATCCGTCACTTTACTCTCTAACAGCCAGTCGCCGGGAACCTTAGGCCCGCCAACATACACTGTCAATGATCCCCTGAAGACTTTCTCCCGAAGATCATCGGTTTGCCCCAGGTACCCAGAGCACGTCCTTAGCCCCCTTGTCATTGACGTGGCGAGCCAGAACAAAAAACAAATCGGATAGACGGTTTATATATTTCAATCCCTCGGGGTTGATGTCTTCGGTTTGACACAGGGCTGAGATCAGGCGTTCAGCTCTGCGTGAAACGGTTCTGGCCTGATGCAGGTAAGCTGCAATTTCGCTGCCCCCGGGAAGGATAAATGATTTTAACGGTGCTAAATCAGCATTTAAATCATCAATCTCCTGTTCAAGTCTCTCTACCTGATCGGCAGTGATTCTCAAGGGCGGGTATTCAGGATCTTTTTCTTCGGGGCAACAGAGGTCGGCGCCGAGATCAAAAAGATCGTTCTGAATACGTACCAGAATATCATCAACAAGATCTTTGCTGTACAATCGCGCAATACCAACAATGGCGTTGGTTTCGTCAACGGTGCCATAAGCCTCAACACGGAGGTCGTGTTTATGAACGCGTTTGCCGGAACCAAGCGACGTTTTTCCTTTGTCACCGCCTCTTGTGTAAATACGTGTCAATTGGACCATTACAGCAAGCTCTCTTTCTAAAGGGTTGAGTTTGTCGTCCTTCCTTTTTCTTCAACTGTCGTAAAGATTACATTGGAAGGACGCGAAGGGTATATCACCGATGCGACTGACTTTTGACGAATTAAGCTGAAATTCTCTTAACTCAATGTTCTTGGTTCAATGAAGGTTCAGCCTACTTACTCGGTTTTTTTATTGGTTCTTGGCCCAAAAGGCTATCAGGAAGATTAAAAGTGCAATTCCTTGGGCCAAAACACGATACCGCATGAATTTATTCGCATGTTGTTTGTTATATTCACCACCACGCGCCATGCTGATAAGTCCGGCAAAAAGGATGATGACAACGGCAGCTAAAGAAAGCACCATCAGGATATTTAAAAAACTGTCCATAATTGTTTTCCTGGAATTATCTCTGCTTTTGTTCGTTGTTTTCTGAATTCGTTATCATGACGTTATGGCTTGACGGTGCATGCCCTCGATCAAGTCCGAATAGATGTCGTCATCAGGGGTGAGATACCCTTCTCTGATTAAGAAATGTATTAAAACCAGACTGACATTGTATTTGAAGTCATCTGTCTTTGTGATGCGATCAATGACTTTTTCTATTGGCCAAAGGTAAAATTCCTCTACCTCTCCATCCATGTTTTGCGGAATAAAACTCTCGTCCAGATAGAGGTCATAGATATAAAGATGATCGTTTTTCAGGCCGTCGGGGCGTTCGCAACGATAAGAAACCATACCTGTTGCTTTGGCTGTCGAGGATATTGCCTGGGGTATATTCGCTTCTTCTTCAGCTTCTTTGATTAGATTTTCCAGTATACTCAAGCCATAGGGCTGCCCGCCCGCGACAATATGATCAAGCTCTCCCGGTGCATTGGGTTTCGCTAGAGAGCGTTTCCCGATCCAGACTTTTAAGCCTTCTTCGGTTTTTACGAGACCGTTTACGTGAACGCCGTAACTGCGAATGCCAAAATGACCAGAAGCCCCACGATCCATTTTTAAGAGTGGGGGCAAGTGCCAGCTATTGGTCACGGCATATTCCTCGTCTCGCCATCTGGGAATAATACCTTCTTTTACCAGCACTTTGATTGCGCTTTCAACTTCGCCTGTACGGCTTTCAAATGTTGTCAGTTTATCTGAAAGTGTGACGCTTTGCGATGATACGTTAAAGACGGTGTTAAAATCTTTGAGCTTCGTTGCCAAATCATGTGCGATGTGCCCATGAATTTCATTGTTAATAATGAAAGGGCGATAATTTTCCGGCTGCCAGAAATGACAAGTTTTAACACGCTCTAACAGTGACAAAGAAAACTCCTGAAGTATTTGCTGCGGGGAGATATTATTTCAGGAGTATATTGCGATTTCCCCAATTTATTATCAATGGGATTTATGGGTAATTTTCAAAACTAAAGTGCTTAATCTGGATTGAGATATTATTTTCAGAATTTTTGTCAGCCGTGATTGATTAAGCTTGGATTTTTCAGTTCCATTAATTCTTGGGGGGCTTCTGTCGAGCTTTTTGATTCGAGAATTGTTGTGGGTTGAACACTAGGCGCATGAGAGCGTCCAAGAAACATGATACCGAAGACGAGAAGGGCGGCAGAAAACGCGATGCGGAATATAAGGTTCATTTTGATCTCTTTGCTCATTAATTGAGCTGAAAAGTACAGACAAAACAAATGTCTAGGTACGAAAAATTGAATTTGATGATCTATGTATGGATGGCATCAACTATTACAAGGGCCATGCATAAACTTTCTTAAGAGTAAATGGGAGTGGCCTTTTGAGATTAGAACTCACTTTTTAGTGAGGACTCATGAAACTCTTGGCGCATCCTCTTACTAAAGCGAAAGGGGAGCTTGTTTCTGGCTTGTTTTATATCGCAATGGGAGGTTCTGTAAATTACTCGGCAGCCGTTTTATAGGGGGCAGACAAAATATCCGTGATGTCACTAAGGATAGAACCGAGATCAAAGTCTTTTGGTGTATAGACAGCAGATACCCCCAACCCCAACAGCTGCTCAGCATCTTCTTTTGGGATAATGCCACCGACGACCACTGGAATGTCTGCAATGCCTGCTTTCTGCATTTTTTCTATAATCTCTCTCACAAGAGGAATATGAGATCCGGAAAGAATGGAAAGGCCTATAATATGGACGCCTTCTTCCAATGCGGCATTCACAATTTGTCCTGGCGTTAAGCGAATGCCCTCATAGACGACTTCGTATCCGGCTTCTTTGGCGCGAACCGCAATTTGCTCTGCGCCGTTTGAATGACCGTCCAGGCCCGGTTTGCCAACGAGCATTTTGGGGCGACGTCCAAGCTTTTTAGTCAGTTGATCCAGCTGATCGCGTATCTTGGCAAGCTTATGCTGATCATGCTCGTTTGGGGCGCTTTGCCCAACCCCTGTTGGGGCGCGGAACTCGCCAAAGATCTCTCGCAGCGTTTGTGCCCATTCCCCGGTTGTTACCCCGGCGTGTGCACAGGCGATGGAGCTTGCCATGATGTTGTTGTTTTCTAAAGCTGCAGTTCGAAGTTGGGAAAGAGCCTGTTCAACATCGTGGGGATTCCGGTTTTGGCGCCAGGCTTTTAATTTTTTAATCTGTTGGGCTTCGGCTGCGTCATCCGTTTTCAGGAAGCCGCTATCCTCGCCAGTTGTTAGGGGAGAAGGCTCTGTTTCAGTGTGCTTGTTGACACCGATGACGGTAAGGTCACCACTCTCAATATCTCGGAATCTCTGCGCGGCTGATTCAACCAGCTTGCCTTTCATGTAAGAGCTTTCTACAGCGGCGACTGCGCCACCCATTTCTTCGATACGGGCAAGCTCTTCTTTTGCTTCGGTCATGAGAGCCTGAACTTTGTTTTCTATTTCTGTGGAACCGTTGAAAATATCACCATATTCAAGAAGGTCCGATTCAAAGGCTACAATTTGCTGCAATCTCAAGGACCACTGTTGATCCCAGGGGCGTGGCAGTCCCATCGCTTCATTCCATGCCGGGAGTTGTACGGCCCGGGCTCTGGCGTCTTTGGACAGGACAACAGCCAGCATTTCAAGCAGGATGCGATAGACGTTGTTTTCGGGTTGTTGCTCTGTAAGGCCAAGAGAATTCACCTGTACACCATATCTGAAACGTCGATATTTTTCTTCGCTAACCCCGTATCGTTCCTGACAAATTTCATCCCATAGCCGTGTAAAAGCGCGCATTTTGCAAAGCTCTGTGACAAAGCGCACTCCGGCATTTACGAAGAATGAAATCCGGCCGACCACCCTTGAAAAGTCATGATCGGGCACTTGCCCGGACGCTTTCACCGCATCCAGCACAGATATGGCCGTTGCCAAGGCGTAAGCGAGTTCCTGTACGGGTGTCGCCCCGGCTTCCTGAAGGTGGTAGGAGCAGACATTCATCGGGTTCCATTTGGGAACTTCGTTATAGGTAAAGGAGATCACATCGGTGATCAGGCGCATGGATTGCTTCGGTGGGAAGATATAAGTGCCGCGAGACAGGTATTCTTTGATCAGATCGTTCTGAGTTGTTCCCGAAAGCTTGTTGCGATCCACGCCCTGTTTTTCGGCACAGGCAATGTAGAGCGCCAGTAACCACGGGGCTGTTGCATTGATGGTCATGGATGTATTCATTTGATCCAGCGGGATCTCGTGAAACAGCGTTTCCATATCCCCCAGATGAGAAATGGGAACACCGACTTTGCCCACTTCCCCCTGTGCGAGGACATGATCCGAGTCGTACCCTGTTTGAGTTGGAAGATCAAAGGCGACCGAGAGGCCTGTTTGTCCCTTTTTCAGATTCGTTTTGTAGAGTTCGTTGGATGTCTTGGCCGTGGAATGTCCGGCATAAGTCCTGAATAACCAGGGGCGATCACTTGATTTTGCTGCATGTGCGTTGTGATTTGTTTTTTTTGAAGCCTCTGACATCCAAAATTCCCCTGAATTTTTCGTTATTGTCGTTATTTTGTTAAAATATAGACATAAAATTACTATATTATCCAGTGTTTAGTAAAAATATAATAATTGTGCATTGCAAAAAAAACAACTCAAGCTAAACTGATTTTCAACAGAGAGAAAGTTTTTGCCATTCCGGGCGACATCAAAGACCACCAGAAAGGTGGCATGAATGGGGATAAGGCTAAGATGAGTGAAACAGCAAAAGTAGTGGACATTACGGCGCATCAGGAAAAAAAAGATCTGTATGAAGTTGGGGAGATTCCCCCCATGGGGCATGTACCCAAGCAGATGTATGCCTGGACTATTCGTCGAGAGCGTCAAGGGAACCCTGAACAGGCGATGCAGGTTGAGGTCGTCGACATTCCAAAGCTGGAAAATAACGAGGTTCTCGTTCTCGTGATGGCGGCAGGCGTTAATTACAATGGCGTCTGGGCGGGCCTCGGCAAGCCAATTTCAGTCTTTGATGTTCATAAGGAACCCTACCACATTGCGGGATCAGACGCGTCCGGGATTGTCTGGGCCGTGGGATCAAAGGTTACGCGCTGGAAAGTTGGCGATGAAGTTATTGTTCATTGCAATCAGGATGACGGGGATGATGAAGAGTGTAATGGTGGTGACCCCATGTTTTCTACCTCCCAACGTATTTGGGGTTACGAAACACCAGATGGATCCTTTGCCCAGTTTACACGGGTCCAGTCCCAACAACTTATGCACCGTCCCCGTCACCTGACATGGGAAGAGTCAGCCTGTTATACCCTGACTCTGGCGACCGCCTATCGCATGCTGTTCGGGCATCGCCCCCATATCCTGAGGCCGGGTCATAACGTACTGGTTTGGGGGGCATCCGGTGGCTTGGGGTCAATGGCTATTCAGTTGATTGCCACAGCTGGCGCCAATGCAATTGGTGTTATTTCTGACGAAACCAAACGCGATTTTGTGATGTCCCTTGGGGCCAAAGGTGTTTTGAACCGCCGGGATTTCGACTGTTGGGGACGCCTGCCAGAAGTGAACGATGTGGAAGGTTACAAGGACTATATGAAAGAGGTCCGCAAGTTTGGTAAAGCGATCTGGGATATTACGGGCAAAGGTAATGATGTTGATTTTGTCTTTGAGCATCCAGGTGAGCAAACCTTCCCGGTTAGCTGTAACATCGTTAAACGTGGCGGCATGGTCGTTTTCTGTGCGGGAACGACGGGCTTTAACCTGACGTTTGATGCGCGCTTTGTCTGGATGCGTCAAAAGCGAATTCAGGGGAGCCACTTTGCCAACCTGAAACAGGCATCACAGGCTAATCAATTGGTTATCGAGCAGCGTCTTGACCCTTGCATGTCCGAAGTATTTTCTTGGGACGATATCCCGCGGGCGCATACCAAGATGATGAACAACGAGCACAAACCTGGAAATATGGCCGTGCTTGTCCAGTCAACACGGCCGGGGTTGCGTACGTTGGAAGATGTGATTGACGCATAAAGTTTCCTGCTGCCGATAAGCGCGATGGCTATGCTTATACGGGTGCATATCTCTGTTGCTTTTTGCGAGGGGGAAACATCGCACTTATCGGCCTTTTTCATTGTTAGATCTTGTTTCGATAGATTTTGACTTAGCTACTTTCCTCTCGTTGCTTGGAGGGTCGTGACCTTGAAAATCTATATCCGGGAAAATCTATATCCGGAAAAACCTATATCTGGTTAATTCATTAGAGGCAGAAAATGTCAGAAACCCATGTGCTTTTTTTGCGTTGTGAAAACGCGGTTATTTCAGCCAAATCCTTGCAGGATAAAGCACGCGATTATTTGCTTGAGCAAACGATGGATGGTGATCGGATATCGGCAAGGCTCGTTGAAGAGAACCAGTTTGCGGCCCATGGTTATGCATGGATGGCGACCTATGTATCTGCACTGGAACATATGCTGCATTGGGCACAGCGGTTGGATAATGAAAATAAGCTCCGCGACATAGAACAGCTCATTCTCAAAATAGCTTTTGGTGAATATCTGTCCCAGCTCTCTGGCGGCATTGCAATCAGTCAGGTTGAAACTCTGCGTCCCCGGGATTTGGGGATCGAAGAAACTGACGTATCCGATTTCCATACGGATGATGTTCGGGCACTGATCGTTGATGGCAATACAAAGGAAAATAGAAAGGCCTTGGCCGACCTGTTGGTGAATAGCCTTGAGAGTAAAGACTTCGGCGCTTTGGGGCTGGGTGATGAAACATTGGAAATGGTTCGGGATCAATTCGGGAAGGTTGCTGATGATTACAGCGATGCGGCCCATGAGTGGCATCTAAAGGATGAGCTCATTCCGATAGAGGTTATCGAGCAACTGGCAGAGTTGGGCATTTTCGGACTTACTGTTCCCGAAGAGTATGGTGGTCTTGGGATGGGGAAGACGGCGATGTGTGTCGTTACCGAAGAGCTATCTCGAGGTTATATCGGGTTGGGGTCTTTGGGGACACGGTCTGAAATTGCCGCAGAACTCATTCGTTTAGGCGGAACTGAAGAGCAAAAGCAAAAGTGGTTGCCCTTGATATCATCGGGTGAAATTTTGCCAACGGCTGTCTTTACTGAACCCAATACGGGATCCGATTTGGGGGCCTTGAAAACGCGGGCAGTGTTGTCTGGGGATTGTTACAAAATAACAGGGAACAAAACCTGGATTACACATGCATCGCGTAGTGATGTCATGACTTTGTTGGCAAGAACCAATCCGGATGAACCCGGTTATAAAGGTCTTTCCATGTTTATTGCGGAGAAGCCGAGGGGGAATGAGATTGACGATTTCCCGGCTGAAGGCATGACTGGCGGAGAAATCAAAGTTCTCGGTTATCGCGGTATGAAAGAGTACGAGCTTGGTTTTGATGGTTTTGAGGTCAAAAAAGAAAATCTGCTTGGGGCAGAAGAGGGGCAGGGCTTTAAGCAGTTAATGGCGACCTTTGAATCAGCAAGAATTCAAACAGCGGCAAGGGCGGTTGGGGTTGCCCAGTGTGCTTTGGAACTGGGGATGCAATATGCCCATGATCGTATCCAGTTTGGCAAATCGTTGTACAATTTCCCCAGAGTTTACGGAAAACTGGTCTGGATGGTGGTTGAGACCATGATTGCCCGTCAATTGACCTATGCTTCCGCACGGGAGAAAGATTCGGATCGTCGCTGCGATATCGAAGCGGGTATGGCCAAGTTACTCGGCGCACGGGTTGCGTGGTCCAATGCTGACAATGCCCTGCAAATTCATGGTGGTAATGGCTATGCTGAAGAATACAAAATCAGTCGCGTGCTGTGTGATGCGCGTATTTTGAATATTTTCGAAGGTGCGGCAGAGATACAGGCGCAGGTTATAGCACGTGGGCTTTTATCTGGACGTAATTAGATACTAAATAGCTGGGTTCGATATCTGGGGTGATTTGGTCGCTTTATCCGGTTGTTTGCGTACTTCATTTTAGACCCCGGCCATTTTCTTTATGTCTTCCAGGCTGTTCCCCCGTGCTCTGAGCTCTCTGATTGCGAGGGCATTGTGTCGTTTGGCGAGGCGGTTGCCATCTTTATCATGGATCAGGTCGTGATGGTGCCAGGTTGGAACAGGTAATTTTAACAGGGCTTGCAAAAGTCTGTGAATATGTGTGGCCTCAAAAAGATCAGTGCCTCTGGTGACACAGGAAATATTTTGAAGGGCATCATCAACAGCTACCGAGAGATGATAGCTGGTGTGGATATCTTTTCTGGCCAGGACGACATCCCCGAATATTTCAGGAGTTGCCTTAATTTTTCCTTTGCTTTGATCTTTCCAAAATAGGTCGCCTGTTAAAGCGCAAGCCTTTGTCGTGTCTAGACGTAATGCATAGCTGTCTCCCCGTGCCAGGCGCTCGTCCTTTTCTGTGGCAGACAGATTTCTGCAAGTGCCGGGATAGATCAAGCCATCGGGGCCGTGTGGGGCGCGACCGGATTGTTGAACCTCTTGCTGAATCTCTTTGCGCGTGCAAAAGCATGGATAAAGGAGGCCTTGGTTTTCCAGTTTTGTGAGAGCCTGTTGGTAGTCTTCCATGTGTTCAGATTGGATACGCGGCGGGTCAACCCATGTCAGACCTAGCCAGGCAAGATCTTCGTATATAGCTTCTGTGAATTCCTTGCGACATCGCGTGGTGTCTATATCTTCAATTCTCAGCATAAATTGAGCATTGTTTTTTTGTGCTTGAGTCCAACTAAAGAGAGCGGAATAGGCATGTCCAAGATGGAGATACCCGCTGGGGGATGGTGCAAAACGAAAGATCGGTTGGGGCAATGTTGTCATAGAATGGGTTGTCATCCAATGGAATGTGCAACGAGAAGAGGGGAAAAGTCCAGTTGTGAGTGATAAAATAATAGCGGATGAATCTTTGCGCGCTCCCTTGGAAGCACTTTCAAAGCAGGATACTGATATCGCGAAAGCATATCTTGAATGCGGTTTGCCACCAACACGGTCGCAAGATGCCGGGTTTAACGGCTTGGTTGGGATGATCATTTCCCAACAGGTTTCCGTACAGTCGGCGAAAGCAATTCTGGGGCGTTTGCTGACGCAGGTTGGGGAAATCACACCTGAAAATATATTGGCTCTGGATGATGAGGGGATGAAGGCGGCGGGTTTGAGCCGCCCAAAACAACGATACGCGCGTGGGTTGGCCGAAGATGTTTTGGCGGGACGGTTACAGTTGGGGCGTTTACCTGATATGCCGGATGACGATGTTATTGATCATTTGATACAGGCCAAAGGCATCGGACGCTGGACCTGCGAGGTATATCTTTTGTTTGCTTTGAAACGCCCGGACGTTATGCCGGCAGCAGATCTTGCATTGCAAGAGGCCATGAGGCACCTAAAAGGCTTGGGAGGCCGCCCAACATCTAAAGAAATGTATGAGCTTTCAGAAAACTGGCGTCCCTATCGGAGTGCTGGGGCCCGGTTTTTATGGCACTACTATCGCCACGCGGGTATAGCCTGATTTTAAAGATTTTTACCTCTTCGTATGGCCCTTTTATTGAGAATTTGTTAACCATTTGGCTAAAATTGATGACCTGCGCAAAAAAATCGTGTAAAAGTAGGTAGTTATTCATGGGGGGCATGAGAATGTCAGAGGTAACATTAACTGGACCTCGTCACGAGCCGAGCTCGGGTGGGCCAGCAAAAGAACTCATAATCATGCTGCATGGTCTTGGTGCAGATGGTCAGGACTTGATCGGTCTTGCACCTTTTTTTGCCAATGCCCTTACGCATGCTGCAATCGTTTCTCCGGATGCGCACCAGCCTTGTGATATGGCGCCTATGGGGCGGCAATGGTTTAGCTTGATGAGCAGGGATCGCGATCTTATTCTTGACGGAATTCAAAAAGCGGCACCAGTTGTGCAAGCTTTTATCGATCAGGAGATGGCGCATTATAACTTGCCGCCGGAACGTGTTTTTCTGATGGGTTTCTCCCAAGGGGCCATGATGGCCTATCACCTTGGGTTCCGTCAGAAGTCGCCTTTTGCAGGAATGATGTGTTATTCCGGTATGCTGGTTGCTCCGGATCTCCTCAAAAATGAGTTATCAAGCAAATGTCCTGTGCTGGCCATTCATGGTGACAAAGATGAAGTCGTCCCTCCTGAAGCGCTTCCCGCGGCGGTGCAGGCGATGACAGAGCATGATATAACTGTATATCAGGAAATGATTTCCGAGCTTGGGCACGGTATTGATGAAAACGGTATTGGTATGGGCGTTGGGTTTGTGACTGAATTGCTGGGTTATGCTGTTAAAGATGAATAGGTTGAGAGAAACGCACTTATTGCGATGTTGAACAGGGGCTCTTTTTCGTGTGGGAAAAGAGCCTTTTTTGCATCTAGAACACATGCTTTGGAATGTATTGAATTGTGACAGTTGGATCTGGGTTTTGTGTTTCTTTTATTACTTTGGCACAAAATGTTGTATGTTTGTAAAAAGAGCATTACTTTTAATTAGATACTTCAGTATCGGTCAGTTTTGGTGCTTTGGTATCATTCGCCCTGGTGTTTTGAGATCCCACGGAGGAAAAACGTGGTTTCCTTTTCTGCTAATCCGGCGTTGGTCCTAAACGCGGACTTTCGTCCACTCAGTTACTTCCCTCTTTCAGTCTTGTCTTGGCAAGATGCGATAAAAGCTGTGTTTCTCGATCGAGTTCAAATTGTTTCTGAATATGAGAGCGAAGTTCATTCTCCATCTTTCCAAATGCGTATTCCAAGTGTTGTTGCCCTGCGAAGTTACGTGGAAATGGATCGGCGACCAGCATTTACGCGTTTTAATGTATTTTTACGAGATGCCTTTACCTGTCAATATTGTGGTGTGCGTGAGGCATCTGAGTATCTGACTTTTGATCATGTCATTCCCCGATGCCAAGGAGGGGGCACGTCGTGGGAAAACATTATTACGGCCTGTCAATCTTGTAACCTGTCCAAGGGGGGAAGGTCGCCGTCAGAAGCGAGAATGGCTCTGAAATCTTGGCCACGGTGTCCGACAGTACATGAACTTAATCAAAATGGTCGCGCTTTCCCGCCAAACTACCTTCATGAAAGCTGGCACGATTTCCTTTATTGGGATGCCGAACTTGAGCGTGACGGTGATGCTTAGTTTTTTAGCAAAAAGGCAGGGATAAAAGGTAAAGGTCTTTAGGATCATCTGCCGGTTGTAATGAAACCATCAGGGGATCAGGCTTCTTTGGAAGCTTTAATGGCCCAAAGGCAGATGCCTGTAAGCACTAAAGATATAATGATATTGTAACCAGCCATTGAGATGCCAAAAAGATCCCAGGGGACGACATCGCAGCGAACGATAGGCTGGTCCATGAGTTGGCTAGTCAGGTCTTCTATGGAAGCTGAGAGGTCAAGAGCAGCGCCTTGGCATTCACTGGTTCCTTCCCACCACCGTTTTTCAACACCAACATGAAACCCGGCGATGACGGCACTTGCAAAAAATGACAAGCTGCTTGCGCCCAATGTTATTTTTGCCAGCGCAGGTTTTTTTCTAAAGATCCAAGCTAGGAGGGCAAAGGCAGCTGCAACAACATAGGCCCAACGTTGATACATACATAGAACGCAGGGGTATAGGCCGCCAATATATTGAAAGGCCAAGGCGGCTGCCAGAACGGCTGCACTGGACAGAATAGCGATTAACGCCATCCATCCAGACGTGATATTTGTTATTGTTTTAATAACTGCAGCCATTTTCTTGCCTATCTGTGACTTCTAGATCAGATATTTAAGAGCAACGAAGCCCCCAATTAGTAATATGCAGAAGATTGTGGCGAGAATATTGAGGTATTTTTCAATAAAGATTCTGATGGGCTGACCAAAATACCATAATAGACCTGCGACCAGGAAGAAGCGAAGCCCTCGTGCACCAAAAGAAGAAATGCTGAAAACGGTAAAGTTAAGTTCGAAAAATCCAGAAGCAATTGTGATTACTTTATAGGGAAAGGGTGTAACTCCAGCGATGAAGACAATCCAGGCCCCCCAATCGTTGTAGCGTGTTCTGAAATCTTCCAGATATTCTACTTTGCCGTAGAATTCGATGATAGGTTGGCCAATAGATTCAAACAAGAAGGCACCAATACCGTAGCCAAACATACCACCTAAGACCGACGCAACTGTCGCTATCAGAGCTATTTTCCACGCTTGGTCTCGAGCCGCCAGAACCATGGGGATAATCAAGATATCCGGTGGAATTGGAAAAACTGAACTCTCAATAAAGGCAATAAAACCGAGAGCTAATAGCGCATGAGGGTGTGCGGCTAGACTCATAGTCCAGTTATAAAGGCTACGAAACACAGTGAGCTTCCTTTTGTTGATTAGGAAGCGAAGAAAACAGGACTATGTCCCGAAGGTCAAGCAGAGATACAAGGTACGTTTGTATCTCTGCTTGATTACGATCTCATTTTCGTTGAGGTGGAGAAGGTAATACAGAGAGTGCCCCTAGTCGAGAAGTTGGACAATTGTGGCCAGCGGCCCTTTATCGCCGTCTTCTGTCTCCATTTTGATTCGTTGATTTTGGGCTATTCGATATATTCCAGAACGTTCCAGAATCCGTGCAGAGATAAAGATATCCCGGCTACCGTCATCAGGGGAAACAAAGCCATAACCTTTGTCCGCATTGAAGAACTTTACAATGCCCTCAATCGTTGGCTCTCCACTCTCACTACCAGGCGGTGGAGGGGGTTCCGGAATGGATTCTACCCGGTGTATGTTTTTGACCTGCAGTCCCTTGTCACCATTCGTCAGGTCACAGATTAGTTCTGCACCTTCTGGCAGGGAGCGATGCCCTGCTTTTTCCAGAACGGATATGTGAAGGAATGCGTCGGGAAGTTTTTCCCCGGCTTGGACAAAACCAAAGCCTTTGGTGGCATTAAACCACTTAACGCGTGCCTGTATATCAGGCATCTCATTTTCAGTTTGATCTACTATTACACTGGTATCTAACATGGCGCACGACTGCTCCAAACTAACCTGAATGTAGAACTCAAAATGAACCCCTCCCTAGGGTGCCTTTTGAGCTTCTGGGGGAAAATTATGATTAAGAAACGGCCATTTATTGTGAATCTCTTCCCCCCAAGAAAGAGGCCGTTTAAACTAATAGTAACCTTAATTAAGAATTAAGTTCTAGCGATAGTTTACTAAAATTCTTGGGGAAAAGCAAAAACCCTGAACTTTTGTGTTATTTTTGTGCCTAATTTTAGATAAATTATAAAAATGAAATCGAGGCTTGCCAAAGGCGAAAGCATCAGTAATATGCGCATCCACAAGTGCCCCCGTGGCGGAATTGGTAGACGCGCGTGACTCAAAATCTCGTATCTTCGGATGTGCCTGTTCGACTCAGGCCGGGGGCACCATTTATTTTCCGCAAAATGCCGTAGAGCAAGCGTTTAGATTCGCTAATTCGATAGCAGTTTTCCCCTATTTGATAGTAATATGCACTCTTTATGGAAATGGGAAATTATTCCTTTGTTTCCTTGGTGTTGAGGGGTGTCCGATGTCCGATCTTGATCGTGTGAAAGCACATGTTTTGGCCGAATTGGCAAAGGAACAGGGTGAACAGCTTCGATTTATGGCGAATCTGGATCTGCGTTTGGTCTTTGGGTATCTGACAGCTCAGTTTATTCTGGTTGGATGGATTACAAATCAAGTAGAGCTTGCTGTTCAATTGGTTTGCGCGATCCTTTTGGTGAACGGTCTTCTTTTTGGCGTCATCGTGATCCTTCTTGTTCGTCATGGTCGCCGTCGTCACCATGCATCACAAATCTCTCGAAATATCGATTCGGCATTACAGCTTTACGAGACGGGAATCTATTTTGACGGTCGTATCAAGAATCCGGATAGACAGCGGGAAAAAAATCCTCTTTTGCTCTATTGGCATCCGATTTACATCTTTATCTGTGCCGTTGCTTTTATAGGGGTAAGCCTTTTGATCGCCAGTACCTATTTGGTCTGATGATGTTTCATCGTGTTACTGATGTATGAGATCACGGTTTCCCTCGCGGTTGATCTTTTCCTGAGAAGTATTGTTTTTCTATAATATCGTGCGTCATCGAGAATAATCTTGTGGAGGTTAACTCCTTCGGGCCATGGTCCTTGCCAGTCAGGAATCAGGGATATGCCCAGTCCTGAGTGAACGAGAACGGTGATTGCTTCCAGGGCATCAAGCTCGCAAAATTCTTGAACCATGATTTTGTTGTCTTGCAAAAAGTTGCTAACCAGCTTTCCACCCCAAGCATTGTGATCATAGCGAATAAACGGTTTTTGCCGAAGTTCCTGTCTGAGATCAGGTGGGAATTTTGTCATCTTCTTATGAGGGGTTTTTGCATATGTATCTGGTAACGAGTTATGAGCGGCAATCAGGCAAAGTGGCTCTTGATTTACAATCTCGTACTTGAGCTCTTTTGGTATAGAAAAGGGTGGGGCACTAATGATCACTGCATCGAGATCATTCGTAAGCAGACGGTTGTATAGTTGTTTCGAAGTTCCTGGATGTAATTTTATGTCTAAATCGTGTTGATCATCTTGTAACAAGCAGAGGGTCTGGGGGATGATCCCCGTCATTGCGGTGGAAATAACCCCAAGTTCTATACGGCCAGACATTTGCCCCTGGTTCAATGCGCTGACCATGTCTCGTTCTATATCCAACAGTTGCTTGGCGTGAGGCAAAATGCGCTGACCAGCTTCGGTTAGTTGAACTGTCTTCCCGGATCGGATGGTAAGGGAAAAACCAATTTGTTCTTCAAGTGCTTTAATCCGTTGGCTTACAGCTGTGGCCGTAAGCCCTTGTGATTGTGCGGCCTGTGCAATGGAGCCCTCTTGGGATAAGGCAAGTAGGCTTTTGAGAAAATCACTATTCAAAACAAAGATATTCCTGTGTTTGAAGTAAGAATAATATAGTAATTGTTATTTTTAGTTTGTGCTAGAGAGTGTTGGTAGAAATAGTTTCAAACATAATGATCAGGCGACTGATCTTGGGAGTTTTAAATGAGAAGTCTTTTTCATCTTGCCTACAATGTTCGGGATCTGGCTGAAGCGCGTTCTTTTTATGGCGATGTCTTAGGGTGTGAAGAAGGGCGGTCATCTGACAGTTGGGTTGATTATAACTTTTTTGGTCACGAGATTTCTTTGCATCTCGGTACTCCATTTGATGTTCAGGCCACGGGCAAGGTTGGTGAACATATGGTGCCGATGCCGCATCTTGGTGTGATTCTTGAGTATGATGACTGGGTTGCTGTAGCGGAAAGATTAAAACAGGCTAAAATTGAGTTTTTACTGGAACCCATGGTGCGATTTGAAGAAGAACCCGGGGAACAATGGACAATGTTTTTCTTTGATCCATCTGGTAATCCAATAGAGATTAAGGGCTTTAAGTCTATGGATAAGGTATTTGCGTCATGAGCATTCTTTTGCTGACATCGGTATCTGCTGAAGAAGAGACTATGTGGTTAAGCAAACTTAGATCTGTTTTGTCAGAAGAAGACATTGTTCTTTTACCTGATTTAACTGACAAAGCCGAGGTTGAGATGGCGATTGTTGCCAATCCGCCTCAGGGGGTGTTGCATAGGCTTCCTCATTTAAAGTGGATTCAAAGTTTGTGGGCTGGTGTTGATGCTTTATTAGGGGACCCAACCTTGCCTGCGAATGTTCCTCTTGTCCGCTTGGTTGATCCTACCTTGTCTGCGGCAATGGCCGAAGCAACGGCAACACATGTTTTGGCCTTACACCGGGATTTACCCCGTTACGCCCGACAACAACAGCGACAGGAATGGCGACAACATGAACTGCTGCGTGCAGCTGATCGCAGGGTTGGTGTCCTTGGGCTTGGGGAAATGGGGGTTGCCTCTGCACAACAGTTGCAAGCATTGGGCTTTAATGTCCGTGGATGGAGTAAATCCCAAAAAAGCTTTGACGATATTGAGTGTTTTGCCGGTCAAGAAGATCTAAATGAATTTCTTCAGGGGGTAGATATACTGGTCAATCTGTTGCCTTTGACGCCTGAGACAAAAGGGATTCTATCCAAGAGTTTGTTCTCTCAACTCCCCAAGGGGGCCAGTTTAATCAACTTTGGACGTGGTGGGCACCAGGTAGAGGGGGATGTTATTGCGGCGCTGGATGAGGGGCAGTTATCACATGCCGTGTTAGATGTCTTTTCACAAGAACCCTTGCCCGCGGATAATCCGTTGTGGCGTCATCCACATATTACCCTTTTACCCCATGTTGCCGCGCCAACCAATCCCGGAACTGCTGTTGATATTGTTGCTGGCAATATCCAAAAATATCGACGAACCGGACAGTTACCAAAGTTGGTTGAGCGTTTGGTAGGATACTGAGACGATTTGCATGCTATCTGGGGGTGCGCTTGTTTATTCGATCAAAAAGACATCGTGAATTTTCTGGATTTTATTGGCAACTAGAGGCTTTCACTTAACAGTTTGATCGCTGTCATAAATAAGAAGCTATAGACGACCACGACAAAGGTTTTTTGCGCAATATATCTATGTAGCACGGTGCCCAGGAAAACCCCTAAAAACAAAAGCGGTGCTAATAGGGCACTCGTTGATAAGCTATTGAGATTCATGGTGCCTAATGCGCCATAAGCGAATATTTTAATAAGATTCAGAGCAAAGAAAAATAAAGTGTTCGTACCTACAAAGACTGTTTTATCAAGATTTTGCTTTAGTAAGTATCCTTTGACAGGTGGGCCACCTGCATGAGCAATAAAGCTTGAGAAGCCCGATATGGCACCTAAAACCAACCCGGTTATTCGTTTCGGTTTTTTTTGAGCAGATGAAATACTTTTGCTCAATAGGAACTGTACAACAAAAAACAGAGCCAGAAGTCCAATCATAAATTTGATTGTGGAGGCATCCATCCATTGATAAGAGGCAGAACCCAAAGCGAGACCAACTATAGCACCGGGTAGCAAGGAGAGAATGATTTTCCAGTCCCATCGATTGCGGTACTGAACGACAATGAGAATATCCATTGCAAGCAATATTGGCATAAATACTGCCGCGGCATATTGAGGCGAAACGAATAAACTCATCATCGGCACAGCCATGACGCCAAGTCCGCCACCAAAGCCGCTTTTTGAGATCCCTGTCAGCAAGATCGCGCACATTGCGACGATATAAAATGAAGTCGAAAGAACCATATCTATTTCCAAAGGTTGTTTTGAGAAATAAATAGGAGTGTTTATAAAAACATGGAAATGGTTTATTGTGACTATAAAAATCGCAATATGAGATTTATAATGGATTTAAATGCACTCAAAAGCTTTGTCATGGTGGCTGAAGCATTGAATTTTACGAAGGTTGCAGAGCGCAGGAATACAGTTCAGTCAGCAATTAGTTCTCATGTCACCAAGCTGGAAAGTGAACTTGATCGCACCCTGATAATACGAGGTCGTGGTCAATCGATGTCTCTGACACCTGAAGGTGAGGCACTTGCCGTATATGCCCGGAGGCTTTTGTCGCTGGCTCATGAAGCCAGAGAAACCATACAGACATCGCGATCACGCCGTATTGTTCGGCTTGGGACAACAGTAACGCTTGCCATGTCTATTGTAAGTGATGTTTTGGCTGCCTACGCTACAGAAAGAACGAATGTTCAAATTCATATACAGTGTGATCGAAGTGAAGCGTTACTTTCGCGTTTGGGGGCAAACGAAATTGATATCGCCTTCATGATGGATCAGGGAGAACCCAAGAATCGCGCATTTGTCCATTCTCAACCATTGGCATGGGTTTCCGGGGAAAATTTTCAGTTGAGATCTTCTGATGATGTGCCTTTGGCTTTTTTGTCAGATGGTCGGGACTTGAGGCGTTATGCGCTAGAGGCACTGGATACAGTTGGAAGGAAGGGGCATGTCTCGCATTTGAGCCCGCATCCAATTGGTGTGCGAGCTTTTGTTCAAGCAGGTTTGGCTTTGACAATCATGCCAATGTTATGTCTCTCACCACCGCTTCAAATTGCTTCAACAGATTTGAACTTGCCCCCGCTCTCGCAGGTTGCTTTATCGGCCTATACAAAATCGCCCCATAATCAGGACATAAATTTACTGATAGAGATGTTAAAAAAGCGATTAATGTGAATAGCACTCTACTGAGGTGTCAAGTTACGTTGAACAGGTCTTAAACGGCTTGTCCTGCTGCGTGACCCGATGCCCACGCCCACTGGAAATTAAATCCGCCAAGATGTCCCGTAACATCAACGACCTCGCCGATAAAAAAGAGGCCGGGTCGTGTTTTGCTTTCCATGGTATTGGATGAAAGGTCATTTGTATTTACGCCACCAAGGGTCACTTCCGCCTTGGCGTACCCCTCATCCCCTGAGGGGGTAATGACCCACTTGTGAATGGTTTCGGCCACTGCGCGTAATTTTTTGCTGCCCATGTCTGCTGGTGTTCTGTTTTCACTGAACCGCTCGACCCATTCCTGCGCAAAGCGCTTGCTCATAAAGGGGGCAAGGACATTGGTGATGGTCTTTTTTTTGTTTGCCTCTGCGGTGAGTTCGTCTTCAATGTTTTGTCCGGGTAGCAAATCAATGGAAAGTGATTTTCCCGGTTCCAGATAGGACGAGATCTGTAAAATAGCAGGGCCACTTAATCCACGATGGGTAAACAACAGGTTTTCATGGAAACTTTGTTTTTTGACCGATGCAATACAGTCTTGAGAAACACCACTTAGTGTTTTGCAAAAGGCTTTGTCATCAGCGTTCAGGGTCAAGGGGACGAGGGCAGGCCGGATTGCTGTGACGGGAATATCGAATTGCCGTGCAATTCTGTGGCCGAAATCTGTGGCGCCAATTTTCGGGATAGAAAGCCCCCCCGTTGCTATGACCAGTGATTCACAGGTGACCGTACCCTTACTGGTTTCCAGCGAAAATTTTGGCGCATTTGCTTTATCGGGTAGAGGTCGGACCCCATTAACAGAAACTGGATTTTGTATCTCAACCCCGGCATCACGACATTCCGCGAGTAGCATATCGATAATGTCCTGTGCAGAGTTGACACAGAAAAGTTGCCCGAGTGTTTTCTCGTGATACTTGATTTCATGTTTGGCCATCAAATCAAGGAAATCATAGGGGGTATAGCGTGCCAAAGCGGATTTGCAGAAGTGTTTGTTACCGGAAATAAAATCACCTGCTGTGGTATGGATGTTGGTGAAGTTACAGCGCCCGCCACCTGAAATACGGATCTTTTCGCACAGCTTCTTAGCGTGATCTATGACCAGAACGCGCCGCCCTCTTTTCCCGGCCTCAATGGCGCACATAAGACCTGCGGCACCTGCACCGATGATAACGACATCCCGTTGTTCCTGTGGGGAGCTGTTTTGCATGGATCTCTCTTTTGGTCCTTGGCTGCTTTAATGTGGCAATTTTTCGGAAACATTTAAGCGGGTAATACCTGAATTCAGAAAAAACGCCAAGCTGTAACAATAATTTGAAATAGCTTTGAGGCCGATATCAGACTTGGCCAATCTATATCTATGGTTCATAGAACAATAAGTCCGGACGTACAGGCGCAATAATAAAGTGGAGTTGGTTCAATGCATTCTATTATTCAGGAAAACCTTTCCAGTCTTCCCGAAGTACTAATTGCAATAGGCTTCTTGCTCACTTTTGTTGCTTTTGTTGTCAGTGATATTCTATGGCTTCGAATTTTTACAATTGTTGCCAAAATAGCGATGGCCGTCGCGGCATTGTTGCCAGAAAATGGACCGATGTGGTTATCTTTTTTCGGGAATGTCCTTTTGATTGTGGTAAATCTGATTCATTCCACACTCCTTATTTTGGAAAAGCACCGTTCCAGCTTGTCAGACGAAGAGAGTATTTTGAAAGCTAAAGCATTTCCCAAAATGGATCGGGTATTCGTAAAACGTCTTTTTAAGGCAGCCAGTTGGGTGGAACTGGAACAAGGAGAAACACTTCTATTTGAAGGAGAGTGCCCGGATAGATTATTTCTTTTGTTAGAGGGAAAAGCTTTTGTATCTGTTAGGCATCGACGTGTTGGTGAGCTTGGGAGTGGGCAATTTGCAGGGGAAATGTCTTTTTTGACAATGGAAAAGGCTGGTGCAACGGTAACAACAAAGGAACGGACAAAGTGCTTGGTGTGGGAACGATCTGATCTTGAGAAGCTTTATAGTAAAGACAAGGACCTTCAAGCGGTCCTTATGGCTGCAATCGGAATGGATCTTGTCACAAAAATACTTATGCAGAATAGAAGGACTACAAAATTTGCTTAGGTGCTATGTTTAATGAATTGACAACTTTGCTTGCATTTCGTGATCAGAAGTTTACCTAGGGGACAGAATTTATTTAGGAACGGAAAAATTGATGATTAAAGTCTATGGAATTAAGAACTGTGATACGTGTCGAAAGGCGCTTAAAGCATTATCTGCCGCAGGTCTTGATCATCAGTATCATGATTTTCGTGTGGATGGTTTGTCTGCTGATGATCTTGATAAATGGATAGCTTCCGCAGGGTGGGAAAAGCTGCTTAATAAAAGAGGCACGACCTGGCGGAATTTATCGGACGATATCAAAGATTCAGTTAATGAGGCTGTTGCCCGTGATTTGATGTTGGATAATCCGACACTTATTAAGCGCCCCGTGTTTGATACGCCACAAGGTGTCATTGTCGGCTTTACCAAAAATGAACAAGCCCTTTTGGGCCTTTAGGAGCGTACTGTGTCTGATCAACCTCGCGATAAAAATTCAGCTGACGGTAAGGTGCGTTCTGAAAAACAACAGGCGCGTAAAGAAAGATTCCTTGCACAGAAACATGGAAAAGGGACGGAGCAACGACGCGAGGCCGATCCTCAAAAGAAACGGCAGCCGGGTAGAGCGCGTGATCATCGGGAAAAAGAACGCAATCCGGCAGGCGAGAGAAATTTTTACACAAAACGGTCAGATGTTGAGCCAGTAAAAAGTGGTGCAAGATTGGCGCGTGGCGCAGAACGTGTTGATTTGCCCATGGGGCGGTTGTTGTTTCATGTTCTGGCTGTTTTGGAAGAGGCGACAAATTCTGATAGCCCCATCGATCGGGCACTGGCAGCACATTTTTCCAATATAAAGGGGCGGTTGACCCCGCGTGATCACACCCGTATCCGCGATATGGTATGGGGGGTCGTCCGCCGTTACCGCCGTTTGTTATGGTGGCTGGAAGTCAATGGACAAACACCACAGGTGCGCAAACTTTTGCTCGCGGATCTTGTCCTGACCCATGGCAAGAATGTTCAGGATATTACGCATTTTTGCAAAGGTGGTGGCGGATATCTAAAGCGATTAACCGATTCCGAAGCCCGCGCGTTAAGCGCAATGGATGGAAAGCGCCTTGCGGATGAAACCATGCCAGAGGCTGTCACTCTTGAGTGTCCAGCCTGGGCGGAGAAGGGCTTGCGAGAGGTTTTTGGAGATCGCTTTGCCGAAGAAGTTGATGCGTTACGAGAGCCTGCGCCGCTTGATATCCGCGTTAATCCTTTCAAGGGTAACCGTGATGATCTGATTCCAAGGCTGGAAAAAGCAGGATGCAAAGTCGAGAAACTTGACTGGCTGCCCTATGGTTTGCGAATCACTGATGCTGGGCGGAAGGCACATCTACCATTCTATGAACGTGGGGAGTTCGAAATTCAGGATGCCGGGTCACAGGTTTTGGCAACAATGGTTGCCGTAGAGCCTGGACAGCGTGTAATTGATTTCTGTGCCGGGGCCGGGGGCAAAACGCTGGCTTTGGCCGCAGAGATGGATAATCGCGGGCAACTGATTGCTGCTGATGTCCATAACAAACGTTTGGCCCGTGCAGCGCAACGTCTGAAGCGTGCTGGCGTTTTTAATGCCGAGCGAAAGGTTTTGGAGAGCGAACGCGATCCCTGGGTGAAAAAGAACAAAGGTAAATTTGATCGCGTTCTCGTTGATGCGCCTTGTAGCGGCACGGGATCCTGGCGTCGCGCCCCTGATTCGAAATGGCGCAGGGATGAAACCGATCTGGAAGAACTGGTAACCCTACAGGAAAGTATTCTGACATCCGCGGCCCGCTTGGTGAAGCCCGGGGGACGTCTGGTGTACGCTACCTGCTCTTTGTTACCTGTTGAAAATGAAGACCAGATCGCGAGGTTTCTTCGTTCCCGCCCCGATTTCAAACTGGTCCCCGTAAAAGATGTTTGGGATACAAAAATGCCGTCTCCTATGCCTGAGACCATGGGCGATATGCTTCGTTTAAGTCCAGCCACAAATGATACGGATGGCTTTTTTGCTGCCATCTTGGAAAGAAGTATGGATTAAGCCGCAGATCGATCCGTTGGTGAACCAGAGGGAGTATCGCCCAACCCAAAAATTCTCAAAGCCCAAAAATTCTCAAAGCCAAGCAATTCTGATATTGCTTAATGCTTGGGGACTAAGGCTTACAGATAAGTGTAATCTTGAGTGATGTAATTACAGGCTACAGAAACTAATTTTGATCAGGGGCTAACAGTTTTTGCCCCTGAATTTCTTTCAAGGCTTCATCTTCTGCAACTTCTTTGATCGCGTGATAGCTGCGGATAACCGATGTTGTTCCATAAGCTTTAAAGTAACGCGCTTTCCCCGGCTTTAAGAGTATCAAAATCGGGTTCTCGATATCTGATGATATCTTGATCTCATAGTTACCCGGTTGTGCGTCGCGGTATAGAACCTGATTGACTTTAGCTGTACCAACGGATTTTCCGTTTACAAGGAATTCTGGTTTTATTGCAGCAAGAAAGGGTACTTGAGAACGGTAAAAATATATCCGGGCACTTTCCGGTGAAATTGCGGGTAGGCCACCAGTTATGGGCTTTGCCTGTTTGCTCGCCCCGCAAGCCGAGAGCGCCAACAGAATGGAAATAGCAGCAAATGTTTTTTTTAATAAGAGCACCGGATCAACCTTTGTGTAAAACCAAGATGCATCTTAGATCATTTTTTGACGAATGCCAAAGGTCGGAAAGAGCATATGCTGCGCTGCAAAAATAGACCTTGTTCGCAAGTGCGAAATGGCGTATTTTTTTTGTGAAGTTATCCAGAGATTGATTTTTGGGAAAGAATAATACTAATCCCAAGGTCATTTAAGTAATAATAAAATTAAAGCAGACCTGCGGCAAAGGGGAGAGCTCATGTTCGGGCAGCAAGGGTATTATATCGAAGATCTGAGCGAGGGAATGGAGGCATCATTCTCCAAGACTGTAACCGAAGCTGATATCGTTTTGTTTGCGGGTGTTTCTGGTGATACGAACCCCGTACATATTGATGAAGAAGCCGCAAAGAAGAGTGTGTTTGAAGGGCGAATTGCTCATGGCATGCTAACCGCATCTTACTTGTCGACTGTTTTGGGAACCAGATTACCTGGCCCGGGTTGTATTTATCTTTCCCAATCTCTCAGGTTTAAGGGGCCTGTTCGTATCGGTGATACAGTCACGGCGATTGTTCGTGTTCGGGAAGTAATGGTATCGAAAAAGCGCGTAATTCTCGAGACACTTTGTCAGGTCAGGGGGAAAGATGTCCTTGATGGCGAAGCAACTGTTATGGTGTCATCTCGCGATCAATAAGGCTCTTGTTGCCAAATCTTTTGATAAAAAAGCCATAAGGCTGTTTTCAAGCAGCCTTTGACCTAGTATTCATAGGCCTTTCGGACGCATTTATGGTGTGGTTGCTCATAGAGAGAAGCCGTCATAAGCGTCTGTCGTCGATATAATAGAATTTTTCTGGAGCTCAGAGGCTGGAAGCCTAGGTTAATAAATGGCAGTTTTTCACAACTTTACCAATCTACCGGATGATGCACGAAGGGCCGTTGTTGCTATCGGCAATTTTGATGGTGTTCATTTGGGGCATCAGGCTGTGATTGGCCAAGCAAGAGCCATTGCGGAAAAGTTGAATCGCCCTTTGGCTGTTTTGACCTTTGAACCCCATCCACGATCACTGTTTAAGCCAGATCAACCTTGCTTTCGATTGACGCCAATGATCGCAAAAGCGCATGCCTTGAAAAAGGTCGGCGTTGATCATGTCTATATTCAGGACTTTACACTGGATTTTGCCAAGAAATCGGCTGAATCGTTTGTTCTTGAAACCTTGGTTCGTGATCTTGGTGCACAACATTTGGTTATCGGGGGTGATTTTTGTTTTGGTAAAGATCGCCAAGGTAATGCGACGCTGCTCGAAAAGATGGGGAAAGAACACGGTTTCGGAGTGACAGCCGCCACTTTGGTCGAAGATAAAAACGATGTTGTTTTGTCTTCATCACGCATTCGCGAATACTTGAAGGCCGGAAGGCCAGGTGATGCGGCAAGAATTCTTGGCCGCTATTGGGAAATTGATGGCACGGTAATGCATGGATTTAAGCGCGGAAGAACAATTGGTTTTCCGACCGCGAATCTATCCATGAAAAACTATCTTGTCCCCAGTTTGGGCGTGTATGCGGTGCGTGTTGCCAAGGCTGGTGTTGAGGGCTTTGGATTAACCCATTGGTACAATGGTGTAGCGAATATTGGCGTACGTCCGACGGTGGATGGCGAAGCAGTAAACCTAGAGGTTTTTATCTTTGATTTTGACGAAGATATTTATGATATGGACCTTCGGGTGCAAATCGTGGAATATCTGCGCCCTGAAAAGAAATTTGATGGCCTCACAGCCCTGACTGAACAGATCAAAAATGACAGTGAACAAGCACGCAAGCTATTACTGGAATTACCTGATCATCCAATTGACCCTGTTGTTTCGACAACAGGTCAGCAATAAACATAGTTGTTAAAACGGCATAATTGTTAAATACGAAAGAATGGCTCCATGAGCACGGACTATAAAGATACTGTTTTTCTACCCAAGACTGATTTCCCTATGCGCGCTGGCTTGCCCAAAAAAGAGCCGGAAATTTTGCAGCACTGGGCCGATATTGGGCTGTTTGAAAAACTGCGTGCTCAAAGCAAAGGACGTGAAAAGTTTACGCTGCACGATGGTCCGCCTTATGCAAACGGTCATCTTCATATGGGGCACGCCCTCAATAAAGTTCTCAAGGATGTGATTAACCGTTCTCAACAGATGTTGGGCAAAGACGCACACTATGTACCGGGTTGGGATTGCCACGGACTGCCGATTGAATGGAAAGTGGAAGAAGGCTACCGCGAACGCGGTCAGGATAAAGACGAAGTTCCTGTTGTTGAATTCCGCAAGGAATGCCGTGAGTTTGCTGACAAGTGGATCAATATCCAGATCGAAGAGTTCAAACGCCTGGGTATCGAAGCTGATTGGGAACAGCCCTACAAAACCATGAACTATCAATCAGAAGCTCTGATTGTGAAGGAAATGGGCAAGTTCTTGATGAACAAGGGCCTCTATATGGGGACCAAGGCTGTTTTGTGGTCAGTCGTTGAAAAGACTGCCTTGGCTGATGCCGAGGTTGAATACCACGAACTGAAATCGCCAACCATTTGGGTACGCTTCCCGATTGCCAGCAGTAATGACAAATTGCTGGACGGCGCATCGATCATCATCTGGACAACCACGCCATGGACAATTCCTGCAAACCGGGCAGTGGCTTGTGGTGCAGAGTTTGAGTATGTGGTTTACGAAGTTACTGAGCTTGGTGAAAACAGCATCGCCAAGGTTGGGGAGCGTCTGGTTCTAAACCGCGAGCTTGCCGAACAGGTCAAAATTGACGCCAAGATCGAAGCCTGGACCGAAGTCGGTACCGTTTCGGATCTTTCAAATGTTAAGATCAAACATCCGCTTAATGGGCTTGAAGGTGCTGATGGCGGTTATGATTACGAAGTACCGTTGCTGAACGCAGATTTTGTTACCAATGACGCTGGTACTGGATTTGTTCATATCGCACCAAGCCATGGTGCAGATGATAACGAGCTTGGTCGTCAACACGGGCTCGAAGTGCCGATGATGATTGACGAGGCTGGTGTCTATTATGATCACGTTCCATTTTTTGCCGGGTCCTGTGTCTATACGCAAGAGGGTAAAGCTGGTGATGCCAATGGTCGTGTGATCAAGGCCTTGATTGAATCTGGTTCTTTGTTGGCCAAGGGATCAATGCGTCATAGCTATCCGCATTCCTGGCGTTCCAAAGCTCCATTGGTGTTCCGTGCGACGCCTCAGTGGTTTATCTCTATGGAAACCAATGATTTAAGAGATAAAGCACTTAAAGCTATTGATGATACGCGGTTTATTCCTGAAAAAGGATCAACCCGCCTTTACAAGATGGTCGAAGGCCGTCCGGACTGGTGTGTTTCCCGTCAGCGTGTCTGGGGTGTGCCGTTGCCAATCTTTATGGAAAAGAAAACCGGCGAGCCCCTCCGTGATCAGAAGGTTCTGGATCGCATTGTTGATGCCTTTGAACAAGAAGGCGGTGATGCATGGTTTAACAGTCCGCCAGCACGTTTTCTTGGTAACGAATATAATCCGGATGATTACGAGCAAATCCAGGATGTCATCGAGGTTTGGTTTGATTCCGGATCAACCCACAGCTTTGTTCTGGAAGCGCGTCCCGAACTGAAATGGCCTGCGGATCTCTATCTTGAAGGGTCGGATCAACACCGTGGCTGGTTCCACACGTCTTTGCTGGAATCTGCCGGTACGCGTGGTCGTGCGCCCTATGATGCTGTCTTAACACATGGCTTTGTTTTGGATAACAAAGGCCGGAAGATGTCCAAGTCTTTGGGGAACATTACGGCACCTGCTGAAATCAATGCCAAATACGGTGCAGATATCCTACGTCTTTGGGTGGTAGCGTCTGATTACTCACAAGATCTGCGTGTCGGTGATGAAATTCTGAAGTATCAGGCAGATTCCTATCGTCGTCTGAGGAACACGCTTCGTTTCTTGTTGGGAAGTCTTGATGGATTTAACGATGCCGAGCGTTTACCTGTCGAGCAAATGCCCGCACTGGAAAAATGGGTTCTGCATCGCCTGACCGAGTTGGACGCGATTGTTCGACAGTCATGTGCCGATTATGACTATCATGCGATGTTCCAGGCGCTGCATAATTTCTGTGCGCTGGACCTGTCGGCTTTCTATCTCGACATTCGCAAGGATACTCTCTATTGCGACGGCGTGGATACGCTGGAACGCCGTGCTTGCCGTACCGTGATTGATACTCTTTTTGATGCACTGACGGCATGGTTGGCACCAATCTTGTGCTTTACGACAGAAGAAGCATGGTTGGCTCGTGGTAAAACAGACGAAGCAGAATCTGTACACCTGCGTACCTTCCCTGTAGTTCCTGCTGACTGGAAGAATGATACCCTTGCCGAGCGTTGGGATAATGTTCGCGAAGTGCGCCGTGTTGTTACCGGGGCGATCGAAGTTCTAAGAGCCGAGAAAAAAATCGGGTCCAGCCTTCAGGCACGTCCGGCAGTTTATATCAATCGTCCGGAATTGCTTTCAGCCATTGGTGATCTTGATATGGCTGATATCTGTATTACATCACAGATCGAACTGGTTGAGGCAGATGCTCCACAAGAGGCTTATCGCCTAAACGATGTCGATGGTGTCGGCGTTGTGGTGGATAGTGCGGAAGGTAACAAGTGCGAACGTTGTTGGAAAGTTCTTCCCGATGTTGGAAGCCATCCAAACGCAGAGGGGACCTGTAGTCGTTGTGCAAATGTTTTGTCCCGGGCTTCATAAGCTCTGCGGCTTCATAAACTAAGGTAGTTTGATGATAATCCGTGCTTTGATACTTGCACTGTTGATTGCTGGAATTGATCAGGCGAGTAAGTGGTTTGTACTACTGGAAGTAATGAATCCTCCGCAAGTCATAGAGGTCACAAGCTTTTTCGATCTTGTGTTAGCTTATAACACCGGGGTTAGCTTTGGTCTGTTCGGAAGCGATTCCGAATGGCGGCCTTTCATTTTGGCGGGGGTTGCTATTGCTATTGTTGTGGCGTTGTTTGTCTGGCTTTACAAAGAGCCTGGCAAGCTCATTGCTGTCTCGGTAGGGCTGATCAGTGGTGGTGCTATTGGAAATGTCATTGATCGCTTTATTCACATCGGTGTGGTCGATTTTCTGAGTTTCAGCATCTCTTTTCTACCGTGGCGGATCTTTAATCCATGGCCTGCGTTTAATCTCGCCGACAGCTTTATTTTTATCGGGGTGCTGGTTTTACTCTATGATGGCTTGTTCTCGACGCCATCTAAGGGTAATAAGTAAGGACCTTGAAAAAGGATGCGGACTGAAAGCATGAAGAATATCAAATTTTTTGGGTTAATTGTTCTCGCCTTGGCCATCACAGGATGTAGTGATGACTTGAAAGAACAGATTGGTTTAGGAAAGCGTGCTCCTGACGAATTTAAAGTCGTGGCCAGAGCACCTCTTAGCCTTCCACCGGATTACAATCTTGCACCACCTCGCCCCGGCGCTTTGCGACCTCAGGAAGGGTCTGCACAAGGGCAAGCAAAGCGTGCTGTCTTTAATTTGGACGGCACAGCGGGACCGGAAAAAAGCTCTTCATTGGATCAAGCTGGTCGCAGTGATGGCGAAATGGCACTTTTGCAGTCCGCAGGGGCAAATGAAGCACCTGATGATATCCGCCTTCTTATTGACCGGGAAACACGTCAACTTAATTCTGAAAGTGAACAGGTTGTTGATGCACTTATTTTCTGGAAAGATCAGCCAAATCCGAACAGCTTGGTTGACCCTGTAAAAGAGGCTAAGCGTATTCAGGAAAATGCAGCCCTTGGTACACGTGGCAAAGGCGAAACCGAAGTTATTGTGATCGAGCGTGAGGCACCTCTGGAAGGTGTGTTTGATAATCTTTTCTAAAGATTCGCTCTTTCAGACTTTTGAAAAGCTCCGATTTTGTCGGAGCTTTTTTGTTTTGCCCTAGTTTTGCCAGATTATTGATACATGAAGAATTCGGATTGATCGCAGGGGCTTTGGTTGTTGCGATTGTGCCCTAAACTATTTTTTTAAAGACCAAGATTGTTTAAAAATGTTTTCCAAATTTAAATCTGTCCTTTCTTTATACGTCATTGGTTGCAGTTTATTACTGCCGCTTTCATCGGCTCAAAGTGCCGTTTTTAACCCGGAAAGCTTTACCCTTGATAACGGATTGGAAGTTGTTGTCATTTCCAACCATAGAGCACCAATTGTCACGCAGATGCTGTGGTACAAAGTGGGGGCCGCTGATGAAGATGTCGGTGAATCAGGAAATGCTCATTTTTTGGAACATCTCATGTTCAAGGGGACCAAGCGTTTCAAGTCAGGTGAATTTTCGGCCCTGATCGCAAAGAATGGTGGGCAAGAAAATGCTTTTACTTCTTGGGATTACACTGCCTATCACCAAACAGTCGCTAAAGACCGCCTTGAAATGGTGATGGAACTGGAAGCTGATAGAATGACGGGACTTATTCTTGATGATGAGAAAGTTTTACCCGAGCGAGAAGTGGTTCGTGAAGAAAGGCGAAGCCGTGTAGGCAATAGCCCCGGTGCGCAATTGGGCGAAGTTATGCGCGCCAGCCAGTTTCTTAATCATCCCTACCGCATCCCGATTATCGGCTGGGACCATGAAATAGAAGCTTTGAATACAGAAACAGCTCTTGCGTTTTATAGAAAATGGTACGCCCCCAATAACGCAGTTCTTGTCATTTCGGGTGATGTTACTGTTGATGAAATCAAGCCACTGGCTGAAAAGTATTATGGTGTTATCCCATCCAAAGAAATTCCCGAGCGAATAAGAATTGCGGAACCGCCCCAAAATGCAGCGAGGCGGGTCATAAAAGAAAGCCATTTGGTTACGAACCCATCTGTTACAATACGCTACCTCGCCCCTAGTTATCGGACCGCGGGGAACAATGATCCTTATGCACTGCAAGTCCTGGATGAGATTATTGGCTCGGGGGCGACAAGCAAACTGTATAAGAAGTTAGTCATCGAAGAAAAATTGGCAGCCTCGGTTGGAACATCCTACAGCCCGAATGCTTATGATCAGAGCACTTTCGCACTTTATATCTCTCCTCGGCCAGGGGTGGAAATTGATGAAGCCGAAAAGCATTTACGCCAAGAAATCTCTGATTTGATAAAACGGGGTGTAAGTCAAGACGAAGTGGACAGAGCCATTGCCCGCATGGTTGATGCGGCGGTTTTTGCCCGCGATTCCCTTGCTGCGGCCCCTAATGTAATCGGGCGCGCCATTACAACAGGGGGAAGCGTTGAAGACGTAGAGGCCTGGCCAGAGCGGATCGGGGCTGTGACGTCGGAACAAATTAATAATCTGATGGAAAAAGTATTCATTGATAATCAGTCGGTTACGGGTGTGTTGTTGCCAGCGAAGAGAGTGGAATAATGAGGTCTTTTCTAAAACTTGGATTAGCGGTCACCCTGACCATTCTCCTGAACCTCTCTAATTTATCTGTGGCATTTGCCGTTGACATTATTCAAGTCACAAGCCCTGGTGGCATAAAGGCCTGGCTTATCGAAGATCGAACTAACCCGATTATTTCCATGAAGTTTGCTTTCGCCGGAGGATCATCTGTTGACCCTGTCGGCAAAGAAGGTCTGGCCAATCTTGTTGCGGCGACAATTGATGAAGGGGCAGGTGATTATGATTCACAGGCTTTTCAGGCCAGATTGAATGATTTATCGATTTCCTTGGGGTTTGATGCCGGGCGCGAATTTTTCAGTGGTGAGCTTGTCACACTGAAAAAAAACAAAGAGGCAGCATTTGAATTGCTTAACCTGTCTCTGACCGAGCCAAGGTTTGATCAAGAGCCAATTGAAAGAATCAGAACACAGATTTCACTGGTACTCAAACAGCGACAGGATGATCCCGGCTATAAAGCTCAGACTACCTTGCGGAACCTCTATTATCCTAATCATGTCTATGGGCGTGCGAATGACGGTACACCAGAGAGTTTGAAAAAAATCACGACGTCTGACCTAAAGGGATACTTGGCAGAGAATATTGCTCAAAACAATCTGACAGTTGCTGTTGTGGGGGATATAGATCGCGCCGAACTGGGGGCGCTGTTGGACCAAGCTTTTTCTGGTTTAAGTAAAAAATCAAAACCGTTTCGGATACCCGGTGCGTCACCTGCGATAAAAGGGGGCACGATCATCTTGGACGAGGATATCCCCCAAAGCGAAATTTTAATGGCCCAGAAAGGAATTTCCCGAGATGATCCAGATTATTATGCGGCCTTTATCGTAAACCATATTTTTGGGGGAGGAAGCTTTTCCTCGCGGTTGTATCAGGAGGTTCGGGAAAAAAGAGGTTTGACCTATTCCGTGGGTAGTTATTTGTCTTTATTGGATCAGGCGCCGTTACTTATGGCTTCTGTCGCGACCCAAAATGAGCGGGTTGCGGAAACAGTTCGAATTATGAAAGAACAATGGTCTTTGATGGCAGAAGAAGGACCCAGCGCACAGGAACTGAAAGACGCTAAAACCTATTTGACGGGGTCTTTTCCTCTTAGTTTTACCAGCACCGGGCGGGTTGCAAATATTCTTTTGGCGATGCAGTTAAATGATCTGGGAATTGATTATCTTGATCAGCGTAATGAGTATCTGGAGGCTGTTAGCCTGGAGGATGCCAAGCGCGTTGCCAAGGAGCTCTTTAAACCAGATGAAATAACTGTGGTTATCGCCGGACGGCCTGTTGGTGTTGAGGCAGAGACACCTTTGTCGAGCAATCCATAACAGTCTTTTTCACATATAAAAGGCAATTGCGATTGTTTTCTGGGATGAAAGCTTTCGCCAACAGCTACAAATCGGTAATACTACCCGTATATTCTTTGATAGATAAAAGAGACTATGTCCTACACGCACGATGCAGAGTTTTGCCTTGCCAGAACACTTGGCGAAGGTGGTTTGGAACAGCAAATATTTGAAGAGCAGCTAGAAGGTTGTAGGTCCAGCCTTGCGCGCCTTAAAGATGATAAAGACAATGGGCGATTGCCGTTTTTGATGATCCCGGGCGAACGAGATGATCTTGTCGCCTGTCAAACGCTCGTTTCTTCTTATCGTGAAAACTGTGATGATGTCATTGTCTTGGGAACAGGTGGTTCTTCCCTTGGCGGGCGAACACTTTATGGGCTTGCGACCAGTGCTTTTGGTCCGATTAACGGGGGGCCTCATCTTCATTTTATTGATAACATTGATCCGCATAGTTTTGATGTTCTCTTAAAGCACCTTGATATTTCACGCACAGGCTTGATTGTTGTTTCCAAGTCAGGGTCGACCGCGGAAACCGTTTCTCAATTTATGGCTCTGTTACCTGTGTTTCAAAAAGCCTATGGTACGGATAAGTTATCAGAACGAGTAACTGTTATTACCGAACCTCGCCCAAATCCATTGAGAAAGCTTGCCAGGGATCTTGGGCTCGAATGCCTTGATCAAAATCCGTTAATTGGCGGACGTTTTTGTATCCTTACTTTGGTCGGGTTACTTCCCGCGATGATTGCCGGATTGGATGCGGCTGCTTTAAGAAATGGTGCCAGAAAGGTTGTCGACCAAGCTTTTTCCGGTGCAGAGATGGCAGATATACCCGCAGCTGTCGGGGCTGCTGTTGCGACGGGCTTACAGCGGCAGCGTGGTATTCGACAAACCGTTATTATGCCTTATGAAGACAGGCTTGCTGATCTGGGCCTTTGGTATAATCAGCTATGGGCAGAAAGCCTGGGCAAAGAAGGCAAGGGCACAACACCTATTCGGGCCTTGGGAACTGTGGATCAGCATAGTCAATTACAGCTGTATCTGGATGGTCCTCAGGACAAGATGTTCACCATGATCTATCATGATGCCAAAGGATTGGGATTACCCGTTGATTCTGTTTTGCCAAAAGGCGAAGATTCGCTGAGTTATCTTCGGGGACGTACGCTCGGTGACTTACTTACGGTTTCTGCCGAAGCAACCACGCAAACACTGGCAAAAAATGGTCGCCCGGTGAGAAAATTCCTGTTGGATAAAATCGATGAAGAAACCTTGGGTGCTTTGACGATGCACTTTATGTTGGAAACGGTTATCACAGCCGATCTTTTAGGGGTGAACCCTTATGATCAACCTGCTGTCGAACAAGGGAAAGTTCTTGCCCGTCGTATGCTGAAAGATCTTTGATAGGAGCTTCTCCAGTGCTTATTCGTCGCCTGCCCAATACCCTTGTTAATCAGATCGCTGCCGGTGAAGTTATCGAACGTCCGGCCGCGGCGATTAAAGAACTGGTTGAAAATGCACTGGATGCTGGGTCACGTAATATCGACGTCGTGATGCGTGATGGTGGGCGTAGCTATATCTCGGTTACGGATGATGGCTGTGGCATGAGCCGTGAAGGGCTTGGTATTTGTATCGAGCGCCATGCGACGTCAAAACTTCCCAGTGATGACCTTGTTCATATTGAAACGCTTGGGTTTCGGGGCGAGGCTCTGCCGTCAATTGGCGCGGTGGCACGCCTGCAGATAACAAGCCGTGAAGCAGGTGCCGAAGATGCCTGGACAATTAAAGTCGAAGGTGGCGTGGTTACCGATCCACAGCCTGCAGCATGTAATGCCGGGACACGGGTTGAGATCAGGGATTTGTTTTTTGCAACACCGGCTCGCTTGAAGTTCTTGAAAGCTGCGCGTACAGAAGTCAGTCATGCCGAAGATGTCATGAAACGTTTGGCGATGGCTAACCCGGAAGTGGGGTTCTCGCTCTCTGATGAGAAAAGAACCATTCTTCGTTTGCCTGCCAATAGTGGCGATTTGTTCGAAGTCAGATTAAAGCGCCTTTCATCCGTCATGGCGCGTGAATTTGAAGAAAACGCACTGCCCATTGAAGCTGAGCGCGAGTATTTGAAGCTGTCTGGCTATATTGGACTCCCAACCCTCAATCGTGGCAATGCACAGCACCAATACCTTTTTGTGAACGGGCGTCCGGTGAAAGATCGTTTGTTACAAGGTGCGGTGAGAGGGGCCTATCAGGACTTTCTGGCGCGTGACCGTCATCCGCTTTTAGCCTTGTTTTTGGAACTACCGCCTGAAATGGTTGATGTGAACGTGCATCCGGCCAAAACAGAAGTCCGGTTTCGGGATGCGGCCTTGGTGCGCGGTTTAATAGTCGGTGCCTGTAAACATGCACTTGCCGAGGCGGGGCATCGGGCCTCAACATCGGTTGGAAATGCTGCTCTGGGAATGCTGGAAGCAGCGCGGGCCAGAAGTGAGCAGGGCGGCGGATATACATCTCCACGCCCCAGCACAGACTATACGTGGCAATCGAAACCTTCGGTAAACTATCCTTCAGGTAATTATCCTTCTGGACGTTTGTCTGACGCTGTTATGGATTACCACGCACCTTTAGCCCGTGGGCAAACTGAATCTACTCAATCTACCTTACCGGGTGCAGAAGATTTTATTCCGCAGGCGAGACAAGAGAATTTTCCCTCTGGACTGTCGGAAGACGGGATAGAATGGGATGGTGGAGCTGCCGTTCCCCAAAACTATCCCACAGATGTGGAGAACTTCGACCATGCATCCCATCCTCTGGGGGCAGCGCGGGCGCAATTCCACGAGAACTACATTATCACCCAGACTGCTGATGGGATTGTCGTTGTCGACCAACACGCGGCCCATGAAAGACTGGTTCTCGAAAAAATGAAGGCACAGATGGCGGAACAGGGGGTAAAGACCCAGATGCTGCTGTTGCCCGAAGTCGTTGAGTTGGACGAAGATGCGGCGCATCGATTGGTTAAACGGGCCGATGAGTTGTCAGAACTGGGGCTCGTACTTGAAGGGTTTGGGGCTGGCGCTGTGGTCGTTCGCGAAGTCCCCGCGATCCTTGGTGAACGTGCAAACGCGGCGGAGCTTGTAACTGATCTTGCCGATGAACTTGCTGAGTTGGGGGAGACACTTGCCCTGAAGGAACAGATTGAACGGGTTTTGGGGACGATGGCATGTCATGGATCTGTTCGGTCCGGACGGCGCCTTAACGGGGATGAGATGAACGCTCTTCTAAGACAGATGGAAGTGACACCGCATTCCGGTCAATGCAACCATGGGCGTCCGACCTATATCGAATTAAAGTTAGCTGATATCGAAAAACTCTTTTCCAGAAGATAATCGTCCCTATCTATAAATCGTGCTCTTGTCGGGGCGAACCATTTGAGCGGTGATTACTGGGAAATACCAAAAGGCTTTTCAGGAGCACAACACATCGGGAGAATATCTTGAGTTTTGACTTTTTAAGCCTGAAACCTGCTACCCGATTCTTCCATGCCTTTAGTGATGAGTACTATCATGAAGCGCCCGATGAGTGGTGGGTAATCGTCACAGATGTTGTAAGCTCTACCAAAGCTATAGAAGCCGGGCGCTATAAGGATATTAATATGCTGGGGGCTGCGTGCATTACGGCGGTCTTTAATACGGTTGGTGGTGCTACAGTTCCTTTTGTTTTTGGTGGTGACGGTGCCTCTTTGCTTTGTTCATCAAATGACCTTGATACCTTGGTGGACGAATTGCTTGCTGTAAAAAGCTTTGGCCAAGATTTTTATGATTTGGAGCTTAGGGTCGGGTGTGTACCTGTTTCACACATCAAAGCGTGTGGCAAAAACATTCAAGTTGCACGGTTAGAGCTATCACCCGGTAATAGTCTGGCATTGTTCAATGGCGGTGGATTGGCCCTGGCCGATTCCATTATCAAGGCGGATCAAAGCGGAAAATTTTGCAAACTTCATACAGTGACACGGTTACCTAACCTCGAGGGGCTTTCCTGTCACTGGCAACCATTGAAATCTATTAATGGCCAGATCATTACCTTGTTGGTGCATGCGGTTCATGATCATGAATACCCCCGTATTGTTGATAATATAGAACACATTCTGAACAAGAAAAATTCAGATATAAATCCTGTGAAAATTCAGCATATGAAACTCAGAGGGCTTTTTGAGAACTTCTTCTTGGAAAAGTTTGCTGCCAGTAAGGGGCGAGGGACTCATATCTGGCCTACTTTGAAGACACTCTTTGAAAAGATTTATTTGCGAGTTGCCAATTTCATAAATTTAAAGTCAGGCCCCTACCAACCGGAAACCTACCTCACAGAACTTCGCAATAATTCTGATTTCAGAAAATTTGATGATATGGTGCGGATGGTCTTAGACTGTGATTTAGAGGTCATTCAAGAGCTTCATATCTATCTGGAACGAGAACAGGCCAATGGTAAAATTGCCTATGGCACACATGTTTCTAACGAAGCATTGATGACATGCCTGCTGCTTGATTTACACCATTCACAACATATTCACTTTATCGATGGCGCCGACGGCGGTTACGCAATGGCTGCAAAAAGCCTGAAAGCTCAGATGAAATAAATTGGGACTCGTTCAATCAGGTCCGCAAGAAAAAGAAAATTCTGGCTTTGCCGTATTTCCGGTTGTCGACTTCTTCAAAATCTGGTGGAGCGGTGATGTTTTCTTTGGCATCGCATTCCGCAACGATCAGGGCCGTTTTTGTGATCCATCCGGCTTTGTCGAGTGCAGTGATTGCAGGTTCGGTCAGATCCTGATTGTAGGGGGCGTCCATAAGAACAAGAGAGCAGGCGTCCCCTGTTTTTGGCCTCGCTTTTGGTGGTGTTAAAGCATCGCCTTGAATAATCTGGGTGCTCTGTTGTTCTTTCAGGTTTTTGATATTGTCCCGGAGGGCTGCGAGGCTGTCCGGGGCTTTCTCTATGAAGGTTACCTTTTGGGCACCCCGTGAAAGGGCTTCAAGGCCCAAAGCGCCTGTCCCGGCAAAGACATCCAGTATATGTTGGCCAATGAGGAGTGATTTTGTTCCCTGTGGCAACAGACCTTTACTCACATCGCCTTGTAGAAGGATGTTAAAAAGTGATTCGCGTGTTCGATCAAGCGTCGGGCGCGCGGTTTTCCCTGTTGGACAGGTTAAAGATCGTCCTCTGTGTTTTCCCCCGACAATCCTCATACTAACAACACCACTTTAAGGACGCTTGTTACGTGAGCTTGAGGCGGACTTCCCACGAGTAGGTCCTGTTTTTTTATTTGCAGATCTGCCTGATGGTTTTCCGCCTGTTCTGCCTTGTGGTTTTTTACCTGATCGGTTTTGCTTGCCGTTCGGATCTTTCTGTTTTTCCGGATTTTTAGCTTTATTCTCAAGCCCGAATTGATCCCGGATAAGTTTCGCGGGGAGTTCAACAATATCGCCCGGCTCAATTTCCCCGAGCTGGAAAGGGCCATAGGAAATTCTGATCAGCCTGTTGACGATCAGACCGAGGTGCTCACAGACACGGCGGATTTCACGGTTCTTGCCCTCTTTCAACGACATTAGCATCCAGGCGTTGGTTTTGGCCTGATGTGAAATGCTGGCTTCAATCGGGGCGTAGTGAACGCCATCAATTGTTATGCCCTCGGCAAGGGTTTTGATATGTCGCTCGTCGACCTGACCATGAACCCTGACTCGATAGCGACGGGTCCATCCCGTGGCCGGAAGCTCCATTTTGCGCTTTAGACCACCATCATTAGTAAAGAGCAGCAAGCCTTCAGAGTTATAATCCAAACGTCCAACGGGTTGGAGGCGAGGAAGGTCCTTGGGCAGATTGTCAAAAACAGTGGCCCGGCCTTCTGGGTCGCGTGCAGCTGTAATCTGTCCCTTTGGCTTGTGGTATTTCCACAGGCGCGGGCGCTCTGGTTGGGGAAGAGGTTCTCCGTTGACTTCAATGACATTGTCCGGCCCGACAACAATGGCCGGTGTCTCCAGCACTTTGCCGTCCAGCTTAACACGGCCTTCTGCAATCCAGCGTTCCGCATCACGTCTGGAACAAAGCCCCGCGCGCGCGATTACCTTCGCAATCCGTTCCTTCTTGTCAGAAAGTTCGATTGTCTCAACAGCAGGTTTGCTTTCTTGCTGTGTGTTTCTGCCAGAAGGTTTTCCCTTGTACGGGCGATTGACACCCTTTCCCTTGAAGGAACTTCCTTTGGCGTTAGCGCCCGGTTTCTGGCGATTTGGTTTTGTCATTTTTGAGTTTGTCATGGCCGGAATGTATGCTCGACTTTGTCTTCTGTCCACTGTGAATAAAACAAAGGTCCTATGCAACGATGATCTTGGGGCTGATTTTGGATATTGCAGGCTTTAGGGGGAACTCTGGCTTTAGGGATATCTCGGGTACTTCTGCTTGACCAATTCATGATTTCGAATGAAAGTCCGTGGTTATGAAAGCGAAACAGGAAGAACATATTTGTAAAAAACCGGGCGAAGCCATGACGCTTGCTTTGGAAGAAGCAAAAAAAGCGGCAGCAGCAGGGGAAGTCCCTGTTGGGGCAGTGATTGTTGATCGTGAGAGTGGGCAGGTTTTTGCCCAGGCACATAACCGTGTGGAGCGGGACCATGATCCGACGGCGCACGCTGAAGTTCTGGCGATACGGGCTGTGGGTGAACAACAAAACAGTGCCCGGCTGGAAAACTGTGATCTCTACGTTACGCTAGAGCCATGTCCCATGTGTGCAACGGCAATTTCTTTTGCCCGCATTCAGCGGGTTTACTATGGAGCCTATGATCCCAAAGGCGGGGGCGTAGATCATGGTCCCAGAGTTTACGAGCATGCTACCTGTCATCACGTGCCTGAGGTGTACGGTGGCATTCGTGAACAAGAGTGTGCAGAGATCCTCAGGGCTTTCTTCCAAAGCCGCCGCTAAATCGCGAATTAGCTATTTCGTGCCAGCTCTCGCCAACCGATATCGCGACGACAAAAGCCTTGATCCCATGAGATTTTATCCACGGCCTGATAGGCTTTTTTCTGTGCTTCTTTGATATCTGATCCCAAAGCAGTTACCCCCAGAACGCGTCCCCCGACAGCTTGCAGACTGCCGTCATTCCCTCTGGCTGTGCCAGCGTGGAATACCGTGACCGCAGGGTCGGAACCTGCGTTCTCAACGCCCTTGATGACTGTGTTTTTTTCATAGGATGCCGGATAGCCTTTTGCTGCCATGACAACCAGTAGAGCGGTTTCGTCATGCCATTCAAGTTTGATATCTTCCAGACCACCCTGTGCCGAAGCCAGCAGAGCAGGAAGGATATCTGACTTCAGGCGCAGGCAAAGGGCCTGACATTCCGGGTCGCCGAAACGAACATTATACTCAATCAACCGTGGTCCGGTTTCTGTCAGCATAAGACCGGCAAAGAGAACGCCCTTGTATACGTGACCTTCGGATTTCATGCCTTCAATAGTAGGTTTTATGCACTGTTCGAGAACCTGTTGCTCAAGCTCTGGCGTCAGGATTGTCGCGGGGGAGTAAACGCCCATGCCGCCTGTATTCGGGCCTGTGTCGCCTTCGCCAACACATTTGTGGTCCTGTGCAGATGCCAGGGGAAGGTAGTTTTCGCCATCGGTCAAAACAAAAAAGCTGACCTCTTCCCCTTGCATGAACTCTTCGATAACAACTTCCGCCCCTGCTGCACCAAATGCGCGACCTGAAAGAGCTTCTTCAACCGCGGTGTGAGCTTCTTCCAATGTCATGGCAACGGTAACGCCCTTACCAGCAGCAAGGCCATCGGTCTTGATCACAATTGGTGCGCCCTGTTCGTCGAGATATTTTTTTGCTGCGGCAAGATCCGTAAAGCGTTGATAGCTGGCCGTTGGTACATTGTACTTTGCACAGATATCTTTCATGAAGCCTTTTGAGCCTTCCAGTTCGGCAGCAGCGGCTGATGGACCAAAAGCGGGAATATTGATGGCGTTCATCCGATCCACCAAACCGTCCACAAGTTGAGCTTCGGGGCCGACGACCACAAACCCGATGTCATTCTGCTCTACAAAGGCAACCAAGCCATCCAGATCCTCTGCCTTGATCGGCAGGCATTCTGCCACGTCGGAAATTCCAGCATTTCCCGGGGCACAATAGAGCTTTTCGCACAAGGGGGATTTGGCTATAGACCAGCACAGGGCGTGTTCACGGCCACCAGATCCAACGACGAGAATTTTCATTTTGCGCTCCCGAATATTAGGGTCAGTTAATCTGGCAAGCTTATGCCCTATCCGCTCTCAAAATACCAGAACTTGTGGGGAAAAGTTTTGCTGAAGGCGCTGTTTGTGAAATTGATGGTTGCCAGTGGATTTATTTTCATAAAAGAGACAAGAAAATACAGTGTAAACAGCGATTGCTCTGTCGACTTTGCTGGGGGGGATGTTTAGGATGGCGACATGAATGATTTGTTTTCTACACCCCAAGCGAAAACAGCAGCGCCCAAATCTGCTGCTAAGCCCGGTAACCCAAGCGAGACACGCGGGAACAATGCCCCTGCGCTAAGTGTTAGCGAGATATCCAGCTCTATCAAGCGGGAGCTTGAAACCCGTTTTGATCGCGTACGCGTACGGGGTGAAATTTCAGGCCTGAAGCGTGCGGCATCAGGGCATATCTATATGTCTCTAAAAGATGAAAATGCCGTTCTGAGTGTGATCTGTTGGCGAGGACAGGCAAGCAAATTGTCTGTTGATCCTCAAGATGGTCTGGAAGTTATCGTAACAGGCCGCATTACCAGCTACCCTGGGCGATCAAACTATCAGATTGTTATTGATAGTATGGAAGTTGCCGGTGAAGGCGCGTTGCTCAAGCTTTTGGAAGAGCGAAAAAAGAAGCTGGCTTCAGAAGGCTTGTTTGCGGATGAACGCAAACGGGCGATCCCGTTTTTGCCAGAGGTCATTGGCGTTGTGACATCGCCAACGGGGGCGGTTATTCGCGACATCATGCATCGCCTGTCTGATCGCTTTCCACGGCGCGTTCTGGTCTGGCCTGTGCTGGTTCAGGGCGAAGGCGCGGCAGAACAGGTTGCCAAGGCAATTGACGGGTTTAATGCATTGGACCCTAATGGGGATGTCCCCCGCCCGGATACACTCATAGTTGCCCGTGGCGGTGGCAGTCTTGAAGATCTTTGGGCTTTCAATGAAGAGGTCGTGGTCAGAGCTGCGGCCAATTCCAAAATTCCGTTGATTTCCGCAGTGGGGCATGAAACAGACACGACGTTGATTGACTTTGCATCTGACAGACGTGCGCCAACCCCGACGGCTGCGGCTGAAATGGCAGTACCTGTCAGGGCCGAACTGATCGGTGAAGTCCAGAATATTGGGCGACGGATTTATGCAGGTGCTAACCGTTTGATGAGCGAACGCCGCATGCAGGTGGAAGCACTTGCAAGGGGCCTCCCGGATCCTCGGCGATTGATAGAGGAAAAGACTCAACGTCTGGATGATCGCGTGGAGCGCATGCGTAATGCCATGAGAGGATTCCTGCGCCATCAAACATCAGAACTGTCTGAACTCTCGGCGCGTTTGCCCCATCCCAAGCAACAGATCCTGCTGGCATCGCATCAATTATCAGCGTTGAGTGACCGTTTCGCAGGTGTCGGCGAACAGATTGTTCCTGTGCGTCAGTTTGAAATGGAGAAGCTTGATTCTGGACGACGTATGGCATCTGCAGCGGCCCTTCGTTTGGAGCGTGCAAAAAATACTCTGACGTCGTTAGATCGTGTTCTTGAAGGGGTTTCCTATAAGAATGTTCTGAAACGTGGTTTTTCTGTTGTCCGAGGGACTGACGGCAATGTTCTGACTGCCACTGATATCAGCGATGGTACAAAGCTAAATATCGAGTTTGCCCATAATGCAGTTATTGAGGCTGTTGCGGGGGGCGAGGATATTGCGAGTGGTCCATCGGGCTCGCAGGCGCCTAAAATGCCCTCTAAAACATCCCCGAAAACATCCCCGAAAACGTCTAAGAAAAAGAAATCTGAAACGGCAGACACTGCCCAGGGAAGCTTGTTATAATGAGACGCTTATTTTGTTGTTTGTTTTTGATTTTTACACTGACTTTATCAGGAACTTTATCTGTGCCGTCATCGGGCTTCGCAGAAGATAACGTTTCTTTGCAAGGGAAATTCATACAAGGTGGAATTATCATTGGGAAAGCGCCAGGTGGGTCAAAAGTTTTCCTTAATCAAGAGGCGATAAAGCTTTCTCAGCAGGGCGATTTTGTTTTTGGATTTGGGCGTGATGCCGAAGGTATTGTCGAACTGAGTATCCAAACACCAGATGGGAAAACTCAAACCCGAAATTACGAAATAAAAAAACGTGACTATGCCATTCAGCGTATAGAAGGCGTGGCTCAAAAATATGTATCCCCACCGAAAGAGGTTGCTGATCGTATAAGCCGTGACGCGCAAATTGTCGCCAAAGCAAGAATGGAAGACTTTGACGAGCCTATGTATGCCAAGGGTTTTATCTGGCCAGCACACGGACGTATATCAGGTGTTTATGGTAGTCAGCGCGTGTTTAACGGCGTTCCCAAACGTCCGCATTTCGGGGTGGATGTTGCTGCACCTGTCGGAACACCAGTTATTGCGCCGGCTCCCGGCATCGTGACACTGGCCGAGCCAGATCTTTATTATTCTGGTGGAACGATTATTCTTGATCATGGGCACGGTTTGTCGTCCACATTTTTACACATGGACAGTGTAACAGTTAAGGTGGGTGATTATCTTGCACAGGGCGAGAAACTAGGCACGCTTGGGGCAACGGGTCGTGTCACAGGCCCCCATCTGGACTGGCGAATGAACTGGTTTAAAGAACGGGTTGATCCTGAAACTCTTGTCGGGCCAATGCCGAACTAAAAACAAAGGTCGCTGTCAGGAATTTTCTTTTAAGTTCCTGTATGCTTCTTTGGGCCAGCGGCGATGCAGCCAGAGCCAATCACCGGGTTTCTCTCTGATCCAGCTCTCGATGATGCCGTTAAGCTCTGTCATCCCTTCTAATGCTGCTTTACCTCTGTTGGCATCATCAGGGAAATCAATCGCAGAATGACACACTAGATGAAAACTGGCTGGGCCAGTTCTGATACACTGGATTGGAAAGACAACAGCGTTTGGCTTACTACCGAGCAATGCTGGGGCGGCAGGTGTCATAGACGGAATGCCAAAAAAGGGCGCCTCTATACCATCGTTCATCTTTTGATCGGCGAGGATCCCGACGGCTGATTTGTCTCTAATGGCTTTTAAGGAAGCTCGCGCGCCTTCGACACCTTTGGCAGCTGAAATATTTCCGGTCGAAGTACGGATGTCGTCAATAGCTGCGGCAACAATGGGGTTATTGGGCTGGCGCACGATGATTGTCTGCGGGTAACCACGCAGTGCTGCTGTCATCGGCAATACTTCCCAGTTACCGATATGGGCGCCAACAAAAATCAGAGCTTTGTCTTTAATTTCAGGTGCTTCGAACTTCTCAATACCTTCGACGGTAATATAATCGCGATCTGTTCGTACGATTTCTTTGAGGTGCGGATATTCAAAAATAACCCGGCCAAGATTGTCCCACATATCACGGATAATCTGTTTGCGCTCTTTTTCTGTCAACTCTGGCATGGCAAGGCGCAGGTTCAGATCGGCTTTGCGTGAAATGCCTAAACGAGGGCCGATTACTCGTCCCAGAAATCCACCAAAATTAGAGCACGCTTTTACAGGAAACAGGCCAACCAAACAGAGCAAGAATCGAAAACCGAGAGCTTCGACTTTGTGTTGAAAGGTGACATCATTTGTCATGTGGTTCCTGTTAACTTGCTCAAAATGGAATTTATGAAATGTGGATTATCCCAAACAGCGTGAATGGGCAAGTAAGAGATTGTCTCTTTTAATTCATCTGGGACTTTTACGAAGTCTTTCTCAGTCGTAAAAATAGCTTCTGCCCCGTTGTCTTTGGCGAGGGAGAGAACTTTATTGAGATCATCGATTGTATAGTGATGATGGTCTGGAAAGTTAACGGTTTTGCATACATTTACCGACAGATTTTCCAAAGTATCGTAAAATTTCTTGGGATATCCAATTCCGGCAAAGGCAAGCACTTTCTTGTTTGCCAATTCTGATGCGCGGGTTGTATCTGTAGGTGTAATCATGACCCCGGAAACTTCTTTTTCTGAGAAAAAGGCTGTCAGATCTGGGTTTATTATGTCGTCAGGTTTCTTGATAACCAGAATGGCATCAGCACGTTTCAAGCCATTGTGGATGCTTTCTCGCAGCGGCCCAGAGGGAATCAGTCGACCATTGGAAAATCCGATTTTGTTATCGACGACAATAATTGACAGATCTTTTTCGAGCGCAGGGTTTTGAAAACCGTCATCCAGTAAAATGACGTCTGCACTTTCTTTGATCGCCGCCTTGGCACCGTCAACTCTGTTTCTGCTGATCCAGACGGGCGTTTGTGACTTGGAAAGCGCCATCATCAGCGGTTCATCCCCGACATCTCGAGCGGAGTGTTGTGCAGGGGATACGCGCAGTGGGCCTTCGTGCTGACCACCATATCCCCGGGAAACGATGTGTGGATTTTTCCCCATTTTGCAAAGCATGTCGGCCAAGGCAAGTGTAATCGGGGTTTTCCCGCTGCCGCCAGCCGTTAGATTGCCAACACAGATGACAGGAACATCAAGTTTTGTCGGGGTTGCAAGTTTTTGGCGAAGGATACTGCCGAGATAATAAAACCCGGACAGTGGTAGCAGCAGAGTACTTATAAAACCGCGATTATTCCAAAACTCAGGTGTTTGCATCTGAGATCTCGGGCGCTTGATTAAGAGATGTAGCTGCTTTCGGCGCAGGCAGAGGGTCTGGATGGATCAGATTCTGTCCGAATGACCGGTCAGCCATCTGGGTTAGTTTGTTCAGCTGATCTTCCAGTTCCAGACGATAGTGTTCTTGCTGATCTCTCGAGGCATGCCTTTCAACATAGATCGGTGTTCCCCAGATAATAACCCCCTTGGTAAAGGGCGCGGGCAGGACAAAACGATCCCATGAATTAAAGACTTTACGCCTTGCAACGGTTCCTGTGACTGGAAGTATCGGACGCCCGGTCATTTGTGCTGCTTTGATTGCGCCGGTTTTGGCGCGCATTCTGGGGCCTTTGGGACCGTCAGGTGTGATACCGATGGCCCCGCCTTTATCAAGGGTACGCTTAAGGTTAACGAGTGCCGTGGCCCCGCCTCTGCGGCTGGAGCCTTCCACTGTATTGAAACCGAGATTTTCGATCGACTTTGCAATGACACGTCCGTCTCTGTGGGCAGAGATCAACATGTGGAATTTGCTACGATCACTGCCTTTCCAGGCGTTGAACATCATGATCATGCGGGCATGCCAGAAACATCCAATGATGTTCGAATCTCCCTCCAGATATTTACGCGTTTCATCGGGGATAATTTCCTGCCAGCGCACCGTGCTACGCACAAGCGCGATATAGCTAGAAATCAATCTGGCGATCAGGTTCTGGAAAAAGGTTGAACGGAGTATCCGTTTTGACAGCTTCATACTATTCTTTAAGCACACCTTTTCATAGGTCGTTTAATTTATGGCCGTTTAAGCAGGCAAAGAAACATCATCGTTTGTTTGCGCTTCTTCTGCAAACTGTAGCGCATATAGTTTTGCATAGGTCCCAGATTTTTCCAGTAGCTGGCTATGTGTGCCTTCTTCGATAATTTTACCCTTATCCATTACATAGATCATATCTGCATCGATAACCGTTGAAAGACGGTGAGCAATGACAAAGGTCGTTCGACCTTTCATCAGGGTATTAAGAGCGGTTTGAACGTGACGCTCTGATTCAGTGTCTAGGGCAGAGGTTGCTTCGTCCAAGAGTAAAACAGGCGCGTTCTTTACCATAGCTCGTGCTATAGCCACACGTTGGCGTTGCCCGCCTGATAGTCTTGACCCTCTGGGGCCGACCTGGGTGTCATATCCGTCCGGCAGGGAAAGAATGAAATCGTGCGCATGGGCATTCTTTGCTGCGGCAATGATTTCTTCGTCGCTTGCGTCGGGTTTCCCATAGGCAATATTGGCCCGTACGGTATCGTCGAACAGTTGAATTTCCTGGCTGACCAGTGCTGTTGCCTGTCTGAGGCTTCTCAAGCTCACGTCGCGGATATCTTGACCGTCAAAAGTAATCTTACCTTTGGTAACGTCATAGAATCTTGGAATAAGGTTGAGAATGGATGTTTTTCCCGCACCGGAAGCCCCAACAAGAGCAACTGTTTTTCCGGCTTTCGCGGTTAGATTTATAGCTTCGAGTGCTGGTGTATTTTCATCGTAATTGAAGTAAACATTGTCGAAGACAACATCACCTTTTGTTATTTTCAGCTCTTTGTCCTCTGCAACATCTTTGATGCTTGGTTCGCTATCCAGAATGGAATAGACACGGTGGGCGGCTGCCAATCCTGTTTGCATGTTAGCATTCAGTTTGGACAGTTTCTTGATCGGTTCATAGGCCAGAAGAAGCGCCGTGATAAACGCAAAGAAAGATCCCGGATCTTTAGTCCCTTGTATGACTTCGTTCCCGCCGTAAAGAATAACAATCGCAATGGCAATACCACCGAGTGTTTCCATGATGGGTGACAGGATAGAACTGGTTCTTGCTGCCTTCAGGTTCAGGCGTAGAACTGTCAGAATTGTCTCGGAAACACGTTTGGTTTCGTGATTTTCCATGTTGTAGGCTTTTACATGGCGAATACCCTGGAAAGCTTCGTCCAGCCGTGTAGTCAAAAGACCCATGGACTCCTGTGTGTTCGTGGAAACCTTGCGTATTCTGCGTCCCGTTTTGGCGATTGGCAGAATGGCAGTCGGGAAGGCAGCAAAAGCAATGGAAGCCAAAAGCCAATCCTGATAAAACATCATGCCGATAAGCCCGACGGCGGTTAACGTGTCCTTACCAATGGATGTCAGGGTGTTAGAGACCACACCTTTGAGCATATTGGCATCATTCATAAATCTGGAAACTAGATTTCCGGGGGACTCTTCGTGAAAATAGGCAAGATCAGCCCGCATCAGCTTTTTAAAAAGCTGTTCCTGAATTGTTGCGATAATTTCTAAACCAACGTGTTGCATCAGCATTGACTGGGCATATGTTGCGGCACCCTTTACAAAGAAAATACCCACAACACCCAAGGCGATTGGTAAGAGTAATTCTTCCTCTCGTTTCAGGAAAATATCATTGATAATCGGTTCCATCTGCTTGGCAAGCATGACTGTCGAACCTGCAACAAAAGCCATCGCAACCAAAGAGAAGGCGATTTTAACGAGTTGACCAGAGACATAATCTCTAAACAGGCGTTTGATTAGAAATTGTGTGGAGGCATCCCCTAATTTCATTTTGTTCGATTTTGTGCTCGACATTTTTGCCTGTATCAATCTGAGAAGAACATTCTTAATCACATAGTGATCAGTTAGTTGCCCGCGACGGTCATGCCATCAATACGAATTGTCGGGGCGTTACTGCCATAGCGGAAAACAAGGTCATTCGCGGGGGTAAGATTCAAGAACATATCCTTGAGATTACCTGCAATTGTTGCTTCTGAAACCGGATAGGCAATTTCCCCATTTTCGATCCAGTATCCGCCTGCACCTCGACTATAATCACCTGTAAGGCCGTTTACGCTGGAGCCCATCATCTCGGTAACAAAGAAGCCCTGTTTAATGTCTTTGATTAATTCAGTTGGGGACAGCTTGCCAGCCTCCATATAGAGGTTGGTTGGGGAGGGAGACGGATTTCCTGATGTTCCCCGTGATGCATGGCCGGTGCTTTGTAACCCAAGCTGTCTGGCAGACGAAAGGCTGAGGAGCCAGGTTAACAAGACGCCATCTTCGATAATGTTTTGCTTTTTGTTTCCTAAGCCTTCGCCGTCAAAGGGCTTGGATCGTAAGCCACGGTGAAGGTGTGGGTCATCAACAATATTGATGCCATCTGCAAAGATCTTTTTGTTCAATGAGTCTTTGAGAAAGCTGGTGCCCCTGGCAATTGCCGGGCCAGTGATGGCCCCAATCATATGCCCCATTATGCTGGATGATACCCGTGGGTCATAGACAACAGTGATATTATTCAAAGTATCAGGTTTCCGGGGATTTAAGCGCTTTATGGCTTTGTCAGCGGCATTTTTACCAATTTCTGCGGCGCAGGTCAGATCGCTTCCATAAACGGCGCTTGAGAAGTCATAATCTCTTTCCATTGTCTCTTTTTCTCCGGCGAGAACAGAGACAGAGATAGAGTGTCCAGAAGATCTGTACGCGCCAGAGAAACCATTGGAGGCGGCAAGAGCGATAGAGGCTTCGCCCCAGGAAGCTTCTGCCCCACCGGAATTGGTTATGCCTTTGACGTTAAGAGCAGCTTCTTCACATTCTTTTGCACGCTTGATAAGCTCATCAGCAGAGGGTTCTACGGCATCATAAATGTCCAGCTGCGGGAATGATTTTGTAATTTCTTCTTCGCCCGCAATACCAGCATAGGGATCCTCCGGTACAACACGAGCCATAGAGACAACACGGTCTACCAGTTCATCAATGGCAGCTGGCGACGCGTCACTGGAAGAAACAACGGCATTTCTTTTGCCAATGAATACCCGCAAGCCCAGATCGTTGCTTTCTTCCCTTTCCAGCTTTTCCATCTTCCCAAGACGCTGCGCATGGGAAACCGATACTGACTTGAACATCAGAGCATCAGCGGCGTCCGCACCGGCCGCTTTAGCTTTTTTGATCAGATCTTCTAACAGGTTCTGTGAGTCACTGGACGAAGGCATAAATATTCCTAGCTTTGAAAAGTTACGGGTACATATATAGGCTAGGAACTAGATGTGATAAAGCCGCAGAGTTTGGATTATTTTGTTTTACCTAGATAAAAATGTTGCTTTGAGCTCAATGGGCCGTCGAAGGACTTACATTTTTGAACTAAAATTCTAAGAAAACAAAAACAGCGCCAGATAATCTGGCGCTGTTTGACGCGTTAAATATCGTTGGAATCTTTAGTTTTCCAAGATCTGGTTTGTGGCAGAGACAATAGCCTTGATTGAGGCCACTGTTGTATTGGAATCAATACCAACTCCCCAAACGGTCTCTCCTTCCGAGGTTTTTAATTCCAGATAAGCAACCGCCTTCGCATCTGATCCATGTGTCAGAGAATGCTGGTGATAATCCTCGACGCTTAGGCGAACGCCCAGATTTTCGGCAATGGCATCCGTAAAACCAGCAATAGGGCCGTTTCCTTTGCCAGAAATTTCTTTAGCTTTGCCAAAATGATTTATTTTTGCTGTTAGGTGGCGAATTTCAGCTGCATGGGTATCAGGTACAGTCGTGTGCGACAGGAACTCCACCGGAGACGTCGAGCGCAAATAAGATTTTTCGAAACTGTCCCAGATGATTTCAGGCGTAATTTCCTTGCCTGTTGTTTCTGCAATGTTCTGAATTTTTTTCGAGAAGTTTACCTGCAGATCCCGTGGCAGATCCATATGGTAATCATTCTGCATGATATAGGCGACACCACCCTTACCTGATTGACTGTTGATTCGGATAATCGCTTCGTAACTACGGCCAATATCCTGGGGGTCAATTGGCAAGTAAGGAACTTCCCACTGATTCGAGTTATTGGCTTTAAGGGCCAGCATGCCTTTTTTGATGGCGTCTTGGTGAGAGCCAGAAAAGGCTGTGTATACCAATTCGCCAACCCAGGGATGCCGCTGGTGAACCGGAAGCTGGTTACAGTATTCTGCAGTTTCTTTGATCTTGTTGATATCGGAAATATCAAGCTTGGGATCAACACCTTGGGTCATCATATTGACGGCAAGTGTGACCAGATCAACATTGCCTGTACGCTCTCCATTACCAAAAAGTGTTCCCTCAACACGATCAGCGCCAGCCAACAAGCCTAATTCGGTCGCGGCAATGCCCGTACCTCTATCGTTGTGTGGGTGCAGGGAAATAATGACTGAGTCGCGGTTTTTGATATTGTTACAGAACCATTCAATTTGATCAGCATGGACATTCGGCGTGGACATTTCCACCGTTGCAGGCAAGTTCAGGATAACTTTGTTTTCCGGGCTGGCTTCCCACACATCCATGACAGCTTCGCAGATGTCGCGGGCGAACGGCATTTCAGTGCCGGTAAAACTTTCGGGTGAGTATTGGTGGACAATCTTTGTGTCCGGAACCGTTGGGATCAGTTCCTTGATCAGTTTTGCCCCTGCAACGGCGATATCAATGATACCCTGTTTGTCTTGTCTAAAAACAACGCGACGCTGTAGCTCTGACGTGGAATTGTACAGATGAACAATGACATTTTTCGCACCACGAATGCTTTCAAATGTCCGGCGAATCAAGTGCTCTCTTGATTGTGTCAAAACCTGAATGCTGACATCATCGGGGATCATGTCTTCTTCGATCAGGGTTCTTAGAAAATCATAATCGGTTTGTGATGCAGATGGGAAGCCGACTTCGATTTCCTTGAAACCCATATCCAAAAGCAGCTTGTACATTTTTAATTTACGGGTGGTATCCATTGGCTCGATAAGAGCTTGATTACCGTCACGCAAGTCAACCGAGCACCAGATCGGGGCTTTTTCGATGGTTTTTCCGGGCCAAGTACGATTGTCTAATTTGACAGTTTCAAATGGCTGGTATCGCTCAAATGGCATTTTGTTCATTGTTTTGTTCTTTCTTTTTGTCGGGGCGCTCTCAATGCTGGGCGCAGCATCCGAATATTAAGCTCTATAGTAATGATTTTATGGTTTTAGCGGCAATAAATACGATCACCGAGGGCCGCTTAATGGCCGCGATGATCGTCAATAAGTCGCAGAGTGCTAAGGAGTGAGCAGCAAAAACTGCGCTCTAACTTCTTTTGCTGAGATTGTTCGGCTATGAATTTTTTCTGGCCCATGTGCGGGCACCTAGTCATGTTTTTTGATGAAGTAAACATCTTGCGGTTCCAGTTAATTCCGAGCTGCGAATAGCATAAACCCCGGCTCTCTCATTCAGGAGGCCGGGTTAATAAGTCGCTCTAGGAGGCTCAGAATTTGTCCGCTTTTTGTCATAGGCATTAAGATGCGTTGCATTTTATCCCGGGTCAAGTGAAGAATTCGAAATAAGATGGTTAGTGTAACTTGCTGTGGTCTTTCAGAAAATCAACGCCGATGAAAAGCATATTGACGTTTTTACCGTCGGCTGACAGCGGCAGAATAATATCTTCGATGAATTTAAACTCTTTGTATTGCCCCAGATAAGGTGGATTGGCGATCACGGGTTGTTTGTTCATGACGGCATCTTCCAGAAATCCCCAAAGCTTGCTGGGTTTTTTCTGATGTGGAATTTGTGACATCCAGGTTCCTGTGGGGTTCTGGCTTATGTGCCGCACGATTTCTGAACCAACCAATCTGTATCTGAAATCCAAAGGTTCGGCCTGGACTTCGTGAATTAAGATATTTGGTAACAGATGGCCGAGATCTGCAGGATCAAGGTCTGCACGTGCAGGCATCAATTTGTCGCCTTTTTGTTGGTTCCAGTATTGATAAAGTTCAAAATTTTTAACAGATTTTAGTTTCTTGGGATCAAACATGGGGATCAAACACTTAATTTACTTTCAGTACGTCATTTCTTCCAGATGGCTTTGCCCGAGCCAGGAAGCCCCAGATTAGTCCACATATCATCAACTTTATCGATCACATCCTGATCCATTCTAATCTCTTCACCCCATTCACGTTTGGTTTCCGGTTCCCATTTATCTGTTGCATCCAGACCAATTTTAGATCCCAAACCACTTTCGGGAGAGGCGAAGTCGAGGTAATCAATGGGCGTTCCCTCGATCACCGTAATGTCCCGCGCCGGATCCATCTTAGTGGATACAGCCCACATCACATCCTTCCAATCGCGGGCATTAATGTCGTCATCAACGACAATAACCCATTTTGTATACATGAATTGGCGCAGATAGGACCATACGCCCAGCATGACACGCTTGGCATGTCCGGGATATGCTTTCTTCATGGATACAACGGCAATCCGATAACTACAGCCTTCGGGGGGTAACCAGAAGTCGGTGATTTCAGGAAACTGTTGTTGGATAAGCGGTATAAAGACTTCGTTCAAAGCTTCGCCCAATACGGATGGCTCATCCGGTGGACGCCCTGTAAAGGTCGAAAGATAGATTGGGTTTTTCCGCATGGTGATGGCGGTTACGGTGAAGACAGGGAAGGGTTCTACAGAATTGTAATATCCCGTGTGGTCACCGTATGGGCCCTCGTCACCGTATTCATCAAGGCTGACAAAACCTTCTAGAATGATCTCTGCATTTGCGGGAACTTTGAGAGGAACGGTTTTACAGTCAACCAGTTCAACTTTTTTTCCGCGGAGCAGGCCCGCAAATTGATATTCAGAAAGTGTATCAGGGACTGGCGTTACAGCAGCGATGATTGTGCCGGGGTCAGAGCCAAGAACGACAGCTGCGGGCAAGGGGTCTGGTTTTTGGTTTTTCCAGCGGGCGTAGTGTTGTGCGCCCCCCCGATGTTTGAGCCAGCGCATAAGCGTTTTGTCTTTGCCCAGCACCTGCATTCTGTAGATGCCAAGATTATAGACGTCTGTTTTCTCGTCTCCGGGGCCTTTGGTTACCACAAGCGGCCAAGTAATGAGCGGGGCGGGTTCTCCGGGCCAACAGGTCTGGATTGGCAGTTTCGATAGATCAATATCATCGCCTGTGAGAACAACTTCCTGACAGGGGGCGGACGATACGCTCTTGGGCTTCATTGCCATCACTGTCTTCAGCAGTGGCAAATTGCTCCAGGCTTCTTTCAGGCTTGCGGGCGGTTCCGGCTGGCGTAGGAAGGCAAGGGTTTCGCCGACTTCTCTTAGCTGTTCGGGGGTGCGTTCCATCCCAAGGGCAACACGTTCAACCGTACCAAAAAGATTGACCAGGACGGGCATACCATAGGGCGTTCCGTCCTGGTGCACGACGTTTTCAAAAAGGACGGCGGGTCCTTCTTCTGCCAATAACCTTGTTTGTATCTCGGTCATCTCCAGTTCAGGAGATACCGGATGAGAGACTCTGACTAAGCGACCTTGATTTTCAAGGTGAGAGATAAAATCCCGTAACGAGGCGTATGGCATTATAAAAAATCATGCTTCTTCTGGTTCAACGATCAAGGCTGTGCCTTCAACGCTGGTTATACTCACCTTCGTGCCCTTAGGTAAATCCCTACCTTTGATTTTCCAGATAACTCCATTGACCGTTTCCCGACCCATGCCGTTTTTCAAATCAGCTGTAAGAGCAAGTTTATGTCCAATCAGGTCTGAACCGCGCTTGTTCAGGTTTGGATTATCAGACGCAGGAGGGTTCTTGCGCGCATAAATCCGCCAAACAGCAACTGATACAACGGAAAGAACAGCAAAGATAATAATCTGTTTTTCCCAGAGAAGGTCTGGAAAAATGTAGAGTAACCCGCCTACAATTCCCGCGGATATTCCCATCCACAAGGCAATGGCGCCAGGGGCAAAAACCTCGACAGCCAATAAGAACAGGGCAAAAACCCACCAATACCAAAATTCGACACCAGATAGATCAACCATCTGAATTAAGCTCCGTCTTTGTTGTTTGAGCCCCAAGGTGATTTGGATGATGTTGTTGTATCATCACCTAGGGCCGTTTTCGCCAGTTCGGCAACGCCTGCGATCGAGCCAAGTATTCCTGTCGCTTCCATTGGCAGGATCATGGTTTTCTGGTTGGGAGAATCTGCGAACTTGCCAAAAGCTTCGACATATTTTTGGGCCACAAAATAATTGATGGCTTGAATGTCACCTTCGGCAATAGATTTGGACACTGATTCAGCAGCCTTTGCTTCGGCTTCGGCTTCACGCTCACGGGCTTCAGCATCACGGAAGGCCGATTCTTTCCGGCCTTCAGCTTCCAGAATTGCAGATTGTTTTAGGCCTTCTGCACGCAGGATCTGGGCCTGACGAACACCTTCGGCCTCGAGAATGTTCGCACGTTTGTCACGCTCAGCTTTCATCTGACGCGCCATGGATTCAACCAGATCAGCAGGGGGCGTGATATCCTTGATTTCAATACGTGTTACCTTTACGCCCCAGGGCGCTGTTGCTTCATCCACCACTGTAATAAGCTCGGCATTGATTTTGTCACGTTTTGACAAAAGTTCATCCAAATCCATCGACCCCATAACCGTACGGATATTTGTCATGGTCAGATTTAATATTGCGCGCTCTAGGTTCCTGACTTCGTATGCTGCCATAGCTGCGTCAAGAATTTGATAGAAGACAACGCCATCGACCTGAACAAGTGCGTTATCTTTGGTGATCACTTCCTGTGATGGCACATCCATTACGGTTTCCATCATGTTAAGTTCGGCACCGACACGATCAACGATGGGAACGATCAAGTTTAATCCCGGGCTAAGGGTTTTTGTGTATCTACCAAATCGTTCAATTGTGTATTCAGTACCCTGGGGTACGGATTTTACCCCCATAAGAACAAGTATGACCGCAAGTACAACGACTGCGATAGCAAAAATGGAAAAAGCGGAAAGCATGGTAACCCCTTGAATGAATTTTTAAAATTTATGCAACCTGTGCGATGAGTATAGCGAAAAAAAACAGAAACTGAATTCTTAAATGTGTGTGCTACCTTATAGAGGTTAAATTAAGCGTAAGGCTATGTTTTATGGTGGGTTTTATGGTGTTTTTATGCGGCCCGCACGCTTTAAGTGTTTTCTTGGGGGTATCTCTTTGGATTTTTTTTACACATTTTTCTGAATTTTTTTCTATTACTCTTTTGTTAAGGGGCCTATAGTACCCAGAAGTGCGTATGTACCGAGACAATTTCGGCGATTAGTATAGAGTAACAGTAATGGCACAACAGTTTTTTGTGGTAGGCGGCGAATATGCAGATACTTCTTTCTGCGAAGCCGTTGGGGGGGACGAAGAGTGGATCGGCCCGTTTGCAGATTATGAATCCGCAAAAAAAGAATGGTCACGCAGAGCGTGGCTGACGGTTGATGAGTGCACAACGCGTTTCCGGATTGAGAGAGTCGATAAAGACGCTCCGCCGCCCTGTACTGACTAAATAACGTAACTTATGCCCTGGGAACTTCCGCGTGACCAGAGTGATAGGCTTCGCTTGGCAAAGGGATATCCCTTTATTGCCCCACAGACGTCATATCTATTCGTAGATGGGCGCAGTGAAGACTTCGCTAAAGTTACCGAGTATGGCATCAAACTTTCCGATCGAAAGCCTGTGATTGCGCATGGTTCTAACCGTGCGCCGGAACAGCTCGCCAGAAAGTTTGTTGGGCATCCTTCAGGGCAAGATCCGATTCCTTTAACGACAATCTGGCTTCATGACCACGACGTGGTTTATTCTGCGCATGTTGCGCGTTATGGGTCAGTTGCTGCCGAGTTGGTATATTGCCCGGGGACCAGTGTTCAGGTTTTCCTGACATGGTTAACCGAAGAGCAGCTATGCCGTATGCATGATACGGAATTGCCGGGCGGTAATTATTCTTATGGACATATTACCTGTCGATGGGAATCTGTCGAAGGCTTTGACTTGCCAGCCGATACCACACGTCTTGCTGTCTATCGAAGCTCGTTTGGTGCCTTGAATTATCAGGGGAAGCCTGTTGCCTTAAGCGCAATACCGGCTCGTAATCGGCAATATGAAGATCTTGGGCAAGAAGCGGTATTAAAGTTGGTTCACGTGGGCCATGGTGTTGATGGAGACCTTGATCGTGCGATCTTGAAATCTATCGAAACGCCACAATATAGAAGCAAGGTTGTGGAAGCTGTCAGAAAACAATCATTGGATGTTTTTCATCCTTCCTATAGTATATCCCGTTAATACACGCATTCAGTGCAGGTGAGTTTTTTCCTTGCATTTGAAAACCAGGTTCTTTAAGACCGCGCAACATCGTGGCTTTACAGGGGTTTTCTGCATTCGGCATTAGACCGCGATTGAGCCAAAGTCATCTACTGGTTGGGGAGGACGCAAAGTGTCTACTGCACACGCCCTCTTCCAATTGGGGATGGACTTGAATCAAGGTTCAAGCACCACCCAAACGGAAGAAAACGGATCCGCTTGTCGGACTGGTATTGAAACTAAAAATGTCGAAGCTTCGAATGTCGTTAGCTTGGATGAAGAGCAAAAAGATTTCTTCATTGAGCGTGACGGTGAGAGGTTTGCCGGTACCCATTTGATCATTGATCTCAAAGGGGCAGACCGGTTAGATGATTTAAAGTTTGTCGAAAATACCCTTATAGAATGTGTTGAAAAGTCCAAGGCGACGCTTTTGCACATACATTTACATCACTTTACCCCTAATGGCGGGGTTTCGGGTGTTGCTGTTTTGGCTGAATCACATATTTCCATTCATACCTGGCCTGAAAAAGGTTATGCGGCATTGGATGTGTTTATGTGTGGTGATTCAGAACCTCATAATTCAATTGATGTTCTGAAAAAAGCTTTCGGTCCCGATGAAGTTCTCGTTGAAGAAATTCGTAGAGGGAAAGAAGCTGGAGCTGAAGAAACAGATGAGGCCGAAACAGAATGAAGAGTTGGGTGACAGAAGAACTGCACGCAGACATTCATTCGAGTTTTCGTGTCAAAGAAGTTCTTTTCGATAATAAAACAGAGCATCAGAATCTCGTGATCTATGAGAACGAGATCTATGGTCGGGTCATGGCGCTGGACGGCGTAACCCAAATTACGGAACGGGATGAATTCATTTATCATGAAATGCTTGCCCATCTTCCGATCTTCGCCCACGGAGCCGTTAAAAAGGTTTTGATCGTAGGCGGTGGTGACGGGGGCATGCTTGAAGAAGTGCTAAAACATCAAACTGTTGAGAAGGTAACGATGGTCGAGCTGGACCGGACTGTTATTGAGCTCAGTAAAAAGCACCTTCCCATGATTTGTGGCAATGCATTTGAAGATCCACGACTAGATCTTGTGATCAAGGATGGCTGCCTCTTTATGAAGGAATGTTCGGAGAAATATGATCTAATCATTGTTGATTCGACGGACCCGATTGGCCCTGGTGAAGTTCTCTTTACAGATAACTTCTACACAGATTGCAAATCATGCCTTGAAGAGGGCGGTATTCTCGTTACGCAGAATGGCGTACCCTTTTTACAGGCTGATGAACTGAAATCGACATTGACGTTCTTTAAGCCGATCTTTGCCGAGGCCACATGTTATCTGGCAACAGTACCAACATATGTTGGTGGCCCGATGGCTTTTGGCTGGGGGACAGATCAAAAGGGATTGAAGGATATTTCTCTGGATCAATTGGAAGCCCGTTATAAGGCTGCTGCAATTGAGACGCGGTACTATACGCCCGAGATCCATCGAGCTGCTTTTGCTCTGCCGGGATATGTCCAGAAGTTGGTCGCATAAGTTAGCGGATTATTTCTGTTAGTGATCTGTTTGATCTAAAGATGAAGGCTGCCAGAATTAACTGGTAGCCTTTTTTAAATAGTGTTTTTTCGAAATGAGTTGGGCGGGCATTAAATTGCGAACGGAGTTCCCAAAGAAGATGGCGTCTGCTCTTTTGAGATCATCAAGGGTTAAAACGGCTTCGGTAAGATCTTTGTAACCTGTTTTAAGCAGATGTGTTCTCAAGGTGCCGTTCAATACACCGCTTGAAATTGGCGGTGTGAGAAGTTTACCCTCAATTTCAATAAAGACGTTCGTTCGTGCGCCTTCTGTAACTTCGCCGTGTTCGTTGGTAAACAGAACCTCTGTGCAACCTGTTGACTTACTTTGTTCGGCAAGCTCGTCTTCGTAAAATTCTCTGCGTGTTGTTTTATGGTAGAAGAAAATATCACTGCTATCGACAGTTTTATCCGAAACAACAAAACCAATCGACTTTTGAGGATCAGGTTGTTCCATTGGTGTGGCGGTGACGGTTGTTGTCCCATCTTTGTGGAGTAAAAGTCTGACGCGTTGTGTGCCTTCGAGCTCTATGTTTTGGAGGGCTGAGCACACGCTTTCCCGATCAAAAGGATAGGCAAAGAAACCTGCGGAGTTCTCGAGGCGTTCCAAGTGCTCTTCCAAGAGGAAGTATCCCGTGCCTTCCTCCCAACGGAGTGTTTCGATAAGATCAAAAAGCGGTTTTGCGTATCCGGCCAGATTGCCAGATAGGAACTGTCCCTTGAGGAGGCATTCCTGGTATTCAGCCTCGGGACTGGAATCATACACAATACCGCTGCCGATACCCATTTCACCTTTGCCGTTTCTGTCCACCATCAGGGTGCGGATGGCGACATTGAAGCGCGTGTCTCCATTGGGGGCAATGTGTCCTAAACTTCCGGTATAAACACCGCGGGGCTGTTCTTCTAGTTCAGAGATGATTTCCATGGTGCGCACTTTGGGGGCACCTGTAATTGAGCCGCAGGGAAAAAGCTGTTTGATAAGATCAACGGGGTTTATTTCTGATCGAAGTTTTCCGATGATGTTCGAGGTCATTTGATGCAGCGACCGATAGGTTTCTACGGTGAAGAGTTCCGTCACCTTTACACTGCCAACCTCGCATACACGGCCCATGTCGTTTCGCAAAAGGTCAACGATCATCAGGTTTTCCGCACGTGATTTTTCGTCTTTGGTTAGCCAGACCTTGTTTTCGTTATCTTCCGCCGGGCTTTTCCCACGTTGTACGGTTCCTTTCATGGGGCGTGTTCGGGCTTCAACTCCTTGGGTTGAGAGGAAGATTTCCGGTGATAGTGAGAGAATAGTGTGCTGCCCTGTCTCGATATAGGCGCCATTGCTCACATTTTGCCGCTGCCGTAGTTCCTGAAACAACGCAATGGGGTCACCGGATATGTCAAAGTGATGTTTGAAAGTGTAATTGACCTGATAGGTGTCGCCGGCTGCAATATAGTCCTGAACTTTATGAATGGCGTCGCAATAGCTTTGTTCATCCATCGAAGGCTTCAGGTTTGCAAGGTTGTAATCTCCGGAACGTTGCCTTGCCAGGAACTTGTGGGCCTCAGCCGGATTAAGGGTGATTGCGTCGTCGAAAGACCCGAACCATAACAAAGGAACGTTACGATCCTTATTGGACGGTAGTAGAGGCGTGAGTTTGTCTTCGAGAAGATAACCGAGTTCATAAGATAAAAAACCCGCCAGATGTTTTCCCGTCTGTCTTTCTTGCTCGACCAAAGAGAAAGTAGCTTGTAGTTCTTCGGGGCGTTCACAGCTAATGATTTTACCGGGATTAATGAACAAGATTGAACCTTTGCCGGAAAGAGTGTCATCCAGCAGTACAAATGGGTGCTCTTGTTTATGTAGGTACTCGTTCATCGGGCCAACAGTGGATTCAATTTAGCAAGAGAGCTTTAGCGTGCTGGTACATTAAGGTCCAGCTTTAAGCGTACTTGTCAGAAGCTATCGTCAAAAAAACAAGATGTAATCCCATTTCAAGTTTCTCAGCAGTCAGATCGCGCCTTATTATGATGAAAAACCGTAGTAAGGAAAAGTTTAACGCATTTTATTTCTAGGCTTGTTTAATTTTGATGGAACTCCCAAACGCATGCATTTCTGACATCCGTATCTTCCAAAGCAGAAGACGTTTGTACGCCATAGGCGATTAACTTTTTCAAACCGGATTTTGGAAGATAAGTTCTGCCAGGGTCCCCCATTAGAACGAGTACCCCTGTTGCAGAAAGTTGCCAAAGCCAAGTTGTGATTTCTTTGGCCATTGGCCCTTCATAACAGACATCACCCGCCAGAATGACATCCCAACCCTGATTGTCTTTCCCCACCAGATTTTCTGTCGTGGTTGTAAGGATTACCTGATTCAAATTAGCATTTAGCTCTGTGGCGGTGATGGCAAAAGAATCTATATCTGCTGCGAGAACTGTTTTGGCCCCGGACATCTTCGCGGCAATGGCTTCTATGCCGCATCCACAGGCAAAGTCGAGTACGCTTTTGCCGCGTACAATATCCGGATTATCAAGGATATACTGTGCAAGAGCCTGTCCTCCAGCCCAGGCGAAGGCCCAGAATGGTGTAGGTAGCTGTAGATTGTTGAGTTCTTCCTCGCCCAGTTGCCATAGCGGCAGATCTTCATTGGCCAGATAAAGCTCAATTTTATTGCCGAGAAGTGGAGTACCTGCAGGCCTGGTATTTTCGACAATAAAGCTTTTGGGATCGGATATCTGTGTCATTAAATACTGAGATACTTCTGATGTTGGGTTACTTAACCGTAGCTGCGAGATAGATCCCAGCAAGGAAGATCCAGCCGATGTTTCTGTTTGATTTGAATTTGCTGAGGCAGTCGTTGGGATCATCAATGCGAACGGTCGTAATTTGCCAGAAGAAATGAAAAATGAGACCGGCAATGCCAAACCAAAAAGGCCATTGCAAACCCATCAACCATCCCGCAGCAGCAAAACAGAGAGAGCAAGTGCCGTAGAAGAAGACCAGCCAATGTTTTGTTTTTTCGCCTAGTTTTAAGGCTGTGGATTTCACGCCAACCAATGCATCATCTTCTTTATCCTGATGCGCATAGATTGTGTCGTACCCAAGTGTCCAGGCTATCCCGCCGACATAAATCAAGAGGGGCGGAAGGCTGAGATCTCCGCGTATCGCAGCCCATCCGACCAAGGCTCCCCAGTTGAACGTCAGGCCCAGCCATGCCTGAGGCCAATAGGTTATTCGCTTCATAAAGGGATAACAGATCACCAGCAAAATGGCGGATGAGGCCAATATAATCGTATAGGTGTTGAACTGTGAGACGACGGCTAAACCAATAGCTAACTGAATCCCCAGGAACACTGTCGCCTGTTTCATTGATAACTCGCCACTGGCCAGGGGGCGTGTGGCAGTACGGGCGACTTTCTTGTCGTATTCACGGTCTGCCATATCATTGATCGTACAGCCCGCCCCCCTCATTACCAAGGCGCCGATTGCAAAGAGCCCTATAAAGTAAAGGGGAGCAAAAGGGCTGCCGATTTGATAACCTGGTGCACTTGTTGCCAAGAGCATCGACCACCAGCATGGAAAGAGTAATAACCAGGTTCCAATCGGGCGATCCAATCTGGCCAGACGAAGATATGGCCGGGTCCATGCGGGGGATATTCTTATGATTAAACGATCATTCGCGATGTCGCTAGCATTGTCACTAGCATTGCCACTGGCATTGTCGCTGGCATTATTGGTCATATCGGCGTTGTGTTATCTCTTTAGGGGGTGTTATCTACTTGTTTAATTATGAGTGATACACCTGAAGTACTACTTTGTGAAGGTAGGTTCGAGAGATGGAACGAGTTGTAACCAGACTCTATGTGGAAGATAGCTTGAGCCAAGGGGCGACCGTCGGTCTTGATGCCGCGGGTGCGCATTACCTGCGGTCTGTCTTGCGACTTAACACGGGCGCACGAATCGGTCTTTTTAATGAAAAAGACGGTGAGTGGCTTGGCGTTATTGAAGGCTTGGGTAAGGGGTGGTGTTCACTACAAATTGAAGAACAGCGCCGAAAACCCACGCCAGAGCCGGATATTTGGCTTGTTTTTGCCCCGATTAAGCGTTCAAGAATCGATTTCCTTGCCGAGAAAGCCGGGGAACTTGGCTGTTCCCGTATCCTACCTGTTTTTACCCGCTATACTGACGTGAAGCGAATTAATCGTGACCGACTTGCCGCGCATGCAAAAGAATCTGCCGAGCAATGTGAGCGCTTGTCAGTGACAACGGTTGATGATGCCGTCACGTTGGACAAGCTCATTGAGAAATGGCCTGATGACAGGCGGTTGATCGTTTGTGCGGAATTTGGCGATGCAAAGCCTATTGCAGAGATGCTTACAGAGATACTGGTTAAAGAACCAGATGCCGGTCAACGCCCGTGGGCTGTTTTAATCGGTCCGGAAGGTGGTTTTGCTGAAGAAGAGCTTGAAGCTCTTCGTCGCCTTCCTTATGTGACACCAATAGGTCTTGGCCCAAGAGTTCTTCGGGCTGATACTGCTGCTGTTGCAGCCCTGTCTTGCTGGCAGGCAATTTTAGGAGATGGGGGTATGCGCCCACCAAAAGGTACAACGCCGGTTACTGTTGCCTAAACACGTGATCGAATTTATGGCCGGATTTATGGCCGAATATATGGAATGTAAAACATGTCCGACGCTTCTTCCTCATCAACCGTAATTACGGATAAAGCCCAACTGATTTCCTATTTGGAAAGTGGCAACAAACCAAAAGACCAATGGCGTATTGGGACAGAGCACGAAAAGTTCGCTTTTTGTGACGAGACTTTTAAGTCGCTGAAATATGACGGCGAAAAATCAATCAAGATGATCCTTGAGGGGCTTGCCAATCGTTTTGGCTGGACGCCAGGTTACGAGGGCGACAACATCATTGCTCTGACAGATAGCGGTGCGTCGGTCACACTGGAACCGGGGGGACAGCTGGAGCTTTCGGGTGCGCCTTTGGAAACCGTGCATGATACCTGTCGTGAAGTGCATGCCCACCTGCATCAGGTCAAAGAGATCACTGAACCTTTGGGCATTCATATGCTGGGGATGGGTTTTAACCCCAAGTGGGGGCAAGAGGGCGTGAACTGGATGCCAAAGGGCAGATACAAGATCATGCGCGAATATATGCCCAAGCGTGGTAACCTCGGCCTGGATATGATGACATTAAGCTGTACTGTACAGGTCAATTTGGACTTTTCCAGTGAACAGGACATGATTCACAAATTCCGCACCAGCTTGGCATTACAGCCGATTGCAACAGCTCTTTTTGCGAACTCACCTTTTAGTAATGGGAAGCCAAACGGATTTTTGAGCTATCGCAGTCATCTTTGGACGGACACTGATCCCGATCGCTGTGGCATGCTTTCCTTTGTTTTCGAAGACGGCATGAGCTTTGAGCGTTATGTGGATTATGTGCTCGATGTGCCAATGTATTTTGTGTATCGCGACGGTCAATATCTGGATGCCAGCGGCCTATCGTTCCGTGATTTCATGCAGGGCAAATTAAAAATACTTCCGGGTGAATTGCCGACGTTAAAAGACTGGGATGACCATATCACTACGGCTTTCCCCGAAGTTCGGATGAAAAAGTTTCTGGAAATGCGCGGTGCAGATGGTGGCCCGTGGAAATCGTTGTGCGCCTTGCCTGCGTTGTGGGTTGGGCTGCTTTATGATCAGTCTGCGTTGGATGCAGCTTGGGATCTTGTAAAAGACTGGACAGACGAAGAACGTCAGCTTTTGAGAGCCGAAGTTCCTGAAAAAGGGTTGTCTGCTGTTGTAAGGGGACAAAAGCTTCAGGATATTGCGAAGCAAGTGGTTGAAATTGCTGCCAGTGGTCTGGAAAACAGAGGTCGTACTGATGCGCAGGGGCGGGATGAAGTGCACTTCCTGAATACCTTGATGGAAACTGCCGAAAGTGGGATTACACCCGCTGAAGAAAAGCTTAAAGCCTATCATGGTCGCTGGAATGGATCGGTTGATCCTGCCTTTGTTGAATATGCTTATTAAGCACGGGCTATATCAAGGTTCTAAAAATACGCTTTATAAAAGTTTTATAGGGTGACGTTATTTTAAAAAGCTGATTATTCTCATGAGAATAATCAGCTTTTTTTATTTGAAAATTCCCAAAAAAGAACCCCGGTAAAAACCGGGGTATAAAGATATCGATACAAGGGTCGATAGGAGGTTGTAAATAAAATACTACTTTGAATTGCATTAAGGAAGTGTTAATTTACAACTCTGTGTATTTCTCTTACTTAGGCCGTTCCGCCGACAGTAATTCCATCAATTAAAAGTGTGGGCTGTCCAACGCCAACGGGAACGCCCTGACCATTTTTGCCACAGGTTCCAACGCCGTCATCCATTTCCATATCATTGCCAACCATGGAAATTTTTTGCATGGCGTCCGGCCCATTTCCAATCAAAGTTGCGCCTTTTACAGCTTCGCCGACGTTACCGTCTTTTACTTTATAGGCTTCGGTACAGGCAAAAACGAATTTACCGGATGTAATATCAACCTGACCGCCACCAAAATTCACGGCGTAAATACCATCCTTCACGGACTTGAGCATTTCTTTGGGATCATGTTCACCGTTTAACATCACTGTATTTGTCATGCGCGGCATTGGAATATGGGCATAGCTTTGTCGACGACCGTTACCTGTTGAATTTTGGCCCATCAATCGGGCGTTTTGACGATCTTGCATATAGCCGACGAGAATGCCGTCTTCAATCAGGGTTGTGCATTGTGATGGTGTTCCTTCGTCATCAACCGAAATTGATCCCCGGCGATCCGCGATGGTGCCATCATCAACAACGGTAACGCCTTTTGAGGCAACACGTTCGCCGACACGATCACTAAAGGTCGATGTCTTCTTGCGGTTGAAATCACCTTCCAGGCCATGACCAACAGCTTCGTGTAGGAGGATACCGGGCCAACCCGGTCCGAGGATGACCTGCATTTCACCGGCGGGTGCCGGAACCGCATCCAGATTAACCAGTGCCCGTCGGATAGCCTCGTCTGTTCCCTTTTGCCAGTAGGCTGGATCAAGCAGGCTATCGTAAACAAAGCGGCCGCCACCGCCATAGGACCCGCTTTCCATTTTATCGCCCTGTGCGACGGTTACGGAAATGTTTAACCGCACCAGTGGCCGGATATCAGCGACTTTGTGGGCATCGGCACGGATAATTTGTACAGCTTGCCATTCGCCAGATATTGATGCGCTGACTTGAACAACTCTGGGGTCTTTTGCCCGTGCATAAGCGTCAATATCGCTCAGCAGTTTAATTTTAGTCTCGAAAGCACAGGCAGATAATGGATTGTCTTCGGTATAGAGGGCCGAATTTGTTCCCTGAGGAGAACCAGCCATTGTGCCGGAGTGTCCGCTATGAATGGCTTGAACGGTATTCACTGCGCGTTTGATTGCTTCTTCGCTAAGGTCGCTTGCGTGAGCATAACCAGCACTTTCGCCCGCGATTGCACGAAGGCCAAAACCCTGAGATGTATCAAAGCTGGCGTTTTTAAGGCGCCCATCGTCGAACACCATTCCTTCCGATTGACGGTACTCCAAATAGAGCTCGCCATCGTCGGCACCTTTTAGGGCGTTGTTGACAATGCTTTCCAATCGCTTTTGATCCAGATCGGTGCGATTGAAAAAAAGATCGTCGGTCGTGGCAATGTAGCTCATAAATGGATTCCTTCATTATACCTTTACAGACAATATAGGTGCTCAAGATGAGAAGGCCAATGATCTTGGCTTCCAAATTAAAGAGAATCTTGCCACACTCCATTTTGTCAAAAGACAAAAAACGCTTCAAACTAAGAAAGCGGATAAAAAGAACTCTGTAAAATACAGAAATAAGGTCGATATAAGGAACAAAGATGTTGCGCGATCATCCCTTGCGGGTTGAGCTTTGTAACGAGTTACATGCAAGACCATTTACCCAGCTTACTGGTCCCGAAACGATTACTCACATAGGAATGTTATCAGGAGAGAACAAAGCAGAAGAGGAACGCGCCCACGTTGGGCTGTTATGCCAGCGCTTTAATGTGGCTGCACCTGCACCAGGAACGAAGCATTTTATGGCCGACCTTGGTCATTTTTATGTGGTTTGGGAACGTCATACAGAATTCTCCACCTATACTTTTTTTCGCAACAGAAAGGACCCGGATCGAAAGCAGTACGATACGGTGCCTAGCACTCCACTGAACAAAAAGGATTATCACGAACCTTTCTCGAGAACGGCTATAGAGCTGGTTCCTCAGGACTGGCTTAATGCTTTGCCGGGGCAGAGGCTTGTCGGTGTTCATCTCGAACTTGAAGGACACGATGCGCCGGAACGCACAATGCAGGAACAGGTGGCTTTTTTTCCAACTGGGAATCTCTCTGCGTGCACGCTTCGTGGCGGTCTTGCGGCCGTCTGGATGGACTTCAGTATCAATGAAGATGGCTATGGCAGGATACTGATCAAGGATTATGGTCTCAAGCCAAGGCAAATAGGCCGCGCGGTGCAGCGTTTGCTTGAAATTGATACCTATCGGATGATGGCTCTTCTCTCTCTTCCTCTGGCACAGCAGTATGGTGATCGGCTGGCAAAGGCTGGGCGTGTCCTTAAGGATATTACAACGCGTATGACTGACCATCGTAATGTAGATAATGAAAAGGAACTGTTGGGAGAGCTGACCGAGTTGTCAGCGGAAATCGAACAGGCCGCAGCGGCGACTAACTATCGGTTTTCGGCTTCAAAAGCCTATCATGAGCTGGTTAAACAGCGAATTTTGAAGCTGAAAGAAGGTAACATGGATGGCTTTCAGCGGATGGAAAGCTTTCTTGATCGACGTCTGACACCGGCTATGCGTACCTGTGAAGCCATGGCGTTGAGACTGGACACATTATCCAAAAGGGTTGCGCGCGCAGGGCAATTGTTGAGAACGCGTGTTGATATTCAACTGGAAGAGCAGAACTCTGCACTTTTGAAATCCATGGATAAAAGGGCAAGCATACAGTTGCGATTGCAAGAAACTGTGGAAGGCTTGTCAGTCGCGGCTATCAGCTATTATGTCGTTAGTTTGTTTTACTATTTGGCTAAGGGAATCAAGACAAGCGGAGTCGACATAAACCCATCTATCGCCGCGGCGATTTCTATCCCGTTTGTGGTGACGGTATTGTGGCTGGGGGTACGCCGTGTTCGAAGAATAGTTGAGCAAGAAAGTCGGAATTGAGACCGCAAATTTAATAAAGAAAGCCAAGATTTATGCGGTAAAAATCCTATTGCGTCATAAGGTCGCAGCCCAAGGACTAGGCCCTCATAAAAGGCTATAGTTTGCTTAGTGTTTATCTTTTGGTAGCTTAAAGCACCTAATATGCGCAATTCTTCTGTATATGGGCTTGTCCTCTCGGGTTTCAATAGGGTAGGTTGCGCCAGAATAACTTTGGAGTCCGGCTAGTGGCAGTATTATCCATTCTGCATATTAGTCATGGAATCGGGAAAGATACTTTGATCCTGATCAATTCAGGAACAAAAGTTGAAATAAAAAACAGGATGTTGAGTACATGACGTTTCTGAAACGGATTGCCTATCTAATTAGTGCTGTTGCACTGTTCGGCGGTTTGGCTGCTACTGGTCACGCCTCTCAGCCAGTTGAATGGGGTCTTGGTCTGCAAGATGCCGCTTCTCCGACAGCTGTTGCATTGGAAGAATTTCACGATCTTCTGCTTTATATCATTACTGCAGTTTGTGTGGTCGTTCTGCTTCTATTGCTTTATGTGATGTTCCGTTTCTCCGAGAAACGTAACCCTGTGCCATCAAAGACAAGCCATAACACACTTCTTGAGATCATCTGGACAGCTGTGCCAGTAATCATTTTGGTGATTATCGCGATCCCCTCGTTCAAGATTCTATACGCGGCGGACAGCAATCCCAATACCGAGATGACGATTAAAGCGATCGGCAAGCAGTGGTATTGGTCTTATGAGTATCCAGATCAAGGCGACTTTACATTTGATGCCTATATGAAGGCCGAAGATGAACTAGAGCCAGGAGAGCCACGTTTGCTGGCAACCGATAATGCGATTGTTGTTCCTGTAAATACCAAAGTTCGTCTTTTGGTAACTGCAGATGATGTGATCCATTCATTCGCTATGCCATCCATGGGACTAAAGCTTGATGGTGTGCCGGGTCGTATCAACGAGACATGGTTCGAAGTAAATGCCGAAGGCACATACTACGGTCAGTGCTCTGAGATTTGTGGTACAGGTCATTCCTATATGCCGATCATGATCAAAGCTGTTTCCAAGGAAGAATTCGACAAGTGGGTCGATTTCGCCAAAGAAGAGTTTGCCGCGATTGAAGACGATCGTTCCGTACAGGTTGCTCAGCTTAACTGAGAAGCTTCGATAGATTTCGCCGTTTAATCGGTTATAGCGCCAAGAGAAGCGCTCAAAAAAACGAAATGAGGATATGAGATATGGGTACTGCTGCTGAAGCCCATCACGATCATGATCACATGCCAGGGTTCTTTACCCGTTGGTTTTGTTCGACCAACCATAAAGACATCGGTATTTTGTATCTGATCTTTTCAGTAATTGCCGCTTTGATTGGTGGCGCATTTTCCGTGTACATGCGTCTGGAGCTACAAGAACCAGGCGTACAGTACTTTTTGACTGATGGTGAACCAAACGGTCAGTGGTGGAACGTTGTCGTAACGGCACACGGTTTTATCATGGTGTTCTTTGTGGTGATGCCTGCGGTTATCGGTGGTTTCGGGAACTACTTTGTTCCTTTGATGATCGGTGCTCCGGATATGGCTTTCCCGCGTATGAACAACATTTCCTTTTGGTTGATTGTTCCTGCGTTCCTTCTGCTTCTTGGCTCTGCGCTGGTTGGTGAAGGTGCAGGTACGGGGTGGACGGTTTATCCGCCGCTCTCATCCTTTGGACAGTCGGGGCCATCGGTTGATATGGCGATCTTTGCGCTTCACTTGGCGGGTGCTTCATCCATTCTGGGTGCAGTAAACTTCATCACAACGATCTTTAACATGCGTGCGCCTGGCATGACTTTGCACAAAATGCCTCTTTTTGTGTGGTCCATGCTCGTGACTGCGTTTCTGTTGCTATTGGCTGTGCCTGTTCTTGGTGGCGCGATCACCATGTTGTTGACCGACCGTAACTTTGGAACTTCTTTCTTCGATCCGGCCAAAGGTGGCGATCCGATCCTGTATCAGCATCTGTTCTGGTTCTTTGGTCACCCCGAAGTGTACATCATGATCCTGCCTGGATTTGGTATCATTTCCCACATCATCTCTACCTTCAGCCGTAAGCCTGTGTTTGGGTATCTCGGTATGGCCTATGCGATGTGTGCAATTGGCTTTGTTGGTTTCGTTGTTTGGGCACACCACATGTACACTGTCGGTCTTGATGTGAACACACGTGCTTACTTCACAACGGCAACCTTGGTGATTGCCGTTCCGACGGGGATTAAGATCTTCTCGTGGATTGCGACGATGTGGGGTGGTTCACTCCGCTTTACGGTGCCAATGGTCTGGGCGCTTGGCTTTATCTTCCTCTTCACCGTTGGTGGAGTGACAGGTGTGGTTCTTGCGAACTCCGGTATGGATCTGGCAATGCATGATACCTATTATGTGGTTGCGCACTTCCACTATGTTCTCAGCCTTGGTGCTGTCTTTGCGATTATCGCTGGCATGTACTACTGGATGGGCAAAATGTCCGGACGTGATTACCCTGCGTGGGCTGGTCATCTTCACTTCTGGCTGACGTTTGTGGGTGTGAACATGATCTTCTTCCCACAGCACTTCCTGGGTTTGCAGGGAATGCCACGTCGTTACGTTGATTACCCTGATGCCTATGCTGGGTTCAACGCGATTTCCTCTTATGGTGCTTACATTACCTTTGGTGCAACAATCTTCTTTGTTCTTCTTACTATCTGGACGATGAAGTTTGGCCGTCGTGTCGAAGATAACCCATGGGGTGAAAGTGCGACTACGCTGGAGTGGACAGTATCTTCTCCTCCACCGTTCCACTGCTTTAACGAGCTGCCAAAAATCAAATAACGGTAGCTAGCTATAAGATCCGGCCATTGCATCATATGTTCGATGTTAATGGCCGGATTTGATCAGGAGTAAATTTGTGACCGATACATCTATGGAAAATACAACAACAACGGATACGGCTTCTTTAAGCGGTGTTGCGCAGGTTGCTGACTTCTGGGCTTTGATGAAGCCAGGTGTCATGTACCTTGTTGTGTTCACCGGATTCTCCGGTTTGATGGTTGCTCCGGGCACTATTCATCCCTTCCTGGGGATTATTGCCCTGTTCTGTATTGCAATTGCATCCGGTGGCGCCGGGGCAATTAACATGTGGTATGACCGCGATATTGACGCGATTATGTCACGTACTAAAAAACGCCCGATCCCGGCTGGTCGTATGGCGCCGGACGTTGCCTTGAGCTTTGGGGTTATTTTAAGTCTGTTCTCTGTAATGATTATGGGCTTGGCAGTGAATTGGACCGCTGCGGTACTTCTGGCTTTGGCCAACGGTTTTTATGTTTTTGTGTACACCATGTTCCTAAAGCGTCGTACGCCACAAAACATTGTCATTGGGGGGGCTGCCGGTGCATTTCCTCCGATGATCGGGTGGGCGGCAGTAACCGGAACGGTGTCTATTGAATCTATTGTCCTGTTCCTTGTTATCTTTATGTGGACGCCGCCGCATTTTTGGGCTTTGGCACTTTATAAAGATGGCGATTATGCAGCCGCTAAAGTGCCGATGCTGCCAGTTGTTTCCGGGCGTAGAAACACAAAGTGGCAGATGCTGGTCTATACCATTGCCCTTTTCCCGGTTGTGTTGGCCCCTGTATATTTCAATGTTGCAGGCTTGGTGTATGGGGCTGTGGCGCTGATCGCGAGTTCATATTTTCTTTGGTTGAACATCAAGGTGCTACGTTCTGAAGAAGACCGTCATGCCCGCAAGATGTTCTTCTATTCAATTTTGTATCTCTTTGTTCTCTTTGCCGTTCTGATCATTGATCGGGCACCGGGTATTATGAGTTTGATTGGTGGTTGATATGTCCATAAATGAGTCAGAGAACAAAACGCCAAAATATCCTACTGTGGAAAACTCTGAAGAGATCCATAAACAAAGAAAGCGCCGTAACTGGGCTATTCTGGGTGTTTTGATCGGTTTTATCCTGTTGGTTTACACCATAACGATCGTGAAGATGGGATTGAAATAAGAATGTCTGTTACTGGTGGTAAAAATGCACGCGTTGCAATCATTCTGGGCGGTGTCGTCTGTGGAATGGTGGCGTTGGCTTTTGCGTCTGTACCGCTCTATCGTCTGTTCTGTCAGGTTACCGGTTATGGCGGTACAACACAGGTTTCCGAAGTTGGTGCGACGGATGATCTGGTTGTGACAGACCGCGATGTGACTATTCGGTTTGATTCCTCAGTAAACGGGGATCTGCCCTGGCACTTTAAGCCTGCGCAGCGCGCAGTTGATCTTAAGGTCGGGGAAGAAGGAATTGCGTTTTATCGCGCAAAAAATACGTCTGATGATAAGGTCAAGGGGGTTGCTACATTCAATGTAACGCCGCTAAAGGCCGGTCAGTATTTCGTAAAAGTAGAATGTTTCTGTTTTTCAGAACAGACTCTGTTACCGGGACAGGAAGTTGACATGCCAGTTACCTTCTATGTTGATCCGGAAATAGAGAATGATCCGAATCTCAGTGACGTAAAAACAATCACTCTGTCCTATACTTTCTTCCGGGATACAGAAGACGAGGATAGTATGGATGTAGGTGATTTGGGTAATGACACCGGAAATAAACCGGTTGTAGAGATCAATTAACAATACGCAACAGCGTCTGGTTAAGAGGGATATCATGAGTGCAGGGCACGACGAAGTAAAACATCCGTATCATTTGGTTGATCCAAGCCCTTGGCCTTTGCTGACAGCTTTTGCTGCCGGCTTGATGGCAACAGGTCTTGTCATGATGATGCATGACTATACAAACATGGTTCTCTATGCGGGTATCGCATCGGTTCTTATTTGTGCTTATGCCTGGTGGCGTGACGTGGTGAACGAAGCTTATGTTCGTCACCTGCATACCCCTGTGGTTCGTATTGGCTTGCGTTACGGCATGGTGCTGTTCATTGCGTCTGAAGTTATGTTCTTTGTGGCATTCTTCTGGGCCTATTTCACTGCAGCTTTCTACCCGAGTGAAGTTATCGGGGGTGTTTGGCCGCCTGCGGGTGTTGAAACATTTGATGCCTTTGATCTGCCGTTCCTGAACACGTTGATCCTGTTGCTATCCGGTTGTTCTGTAACATGGGCACACCATGCGATTTTGAACAGTGAACAAAAACAGGCTGTACACGCCTTGATGATTACTGTGGCTTTGGGTGTTATCTTTACGGCACTTCAGGCTTTCGAGTACAGCCATGCTGCATTCGGTTTCACAGATGACATCTATTCTTCTACCTTCTACATGGCGACTGGTTTCCACGGTTTTCACGTTATTGTTGGTACGATCTTCCTTTTTGTATGTTTGATCCGTACGAAAAAAGGTCACTTCACACCTGAAGCGCACGTTGGTTTCGAGGCTGCCGCCTGGTACTGGCACTTCGTGGACGTTGTTTGGTTGTTCCTATTTGCTGCTGTTTACTGGTGGGGTGGTTAACTCCAACCATTCAGGGGTAACCTGAAACAGTTTCAATTTAAAGATGGCCGTGTCTTAAATATGGGGGAGTTATGTCCCCCGGTTAAGACACGGCCATCTTTGCATTTTGCAGTAAATAAACCGTATTTTTCTTATTACAAAAGACTCAATCGCTTTGCTCTGTACCAACAAAGGCCTTATGGTTGCGCTCGACTATGATTAACAGCTAGCGACACAGGATTTGTCAATTATGACTAAAGGCAGTGCACGCCGTTTCCAGCCAACCTTTTGGCCTACTATTTTTACCATTCCTGTTGTTATCATTGCCATTGCCTTGGGCACTTGGCAGCTATCACGTATGGAGTGGAAAAAAGAACAAATTGCGTTACGCACAGATCGCGCGTCGGCTGCGGCGGTTTCTTTTACGGAAACATATCCGGGTGAAGTTGCTGACCCACAGGCGGATGAGTTTATCAACGTCTGGGTAGAGGGTGAGTTCCTGCACGATAAAGAGCTTATCATGGGCGCACGATCACTGGATCGACAGTTGGGTGTTCAAATCATTACCCCTTTTGCGATGACTGATGGGCGGCAAATTTTGATTAATCGCGGGTTTGTTCCTTCTGACTTAAAAGATCCTGCTGCGCGCCCGGAAGGTCAGATTGAGGGGACAGTCAAACTCGAAGGTCTTCTTCGCGTTGGTGGATGGAAAGGCTATGAGTTTGTTAGACCCGAGAATGATCCGGAAGATAATTTCTGGTTCTATACAGACATCAAAGAAATGAGCCAGAAAACAGGGCTGTCAAACCCGGTTATGAGCGTCTATCTGGATGCTGGACCTGCCGAAAATCCAGGAGGCTATCCCCTTGGTGGGCAGACCCGGATCGAGCTGGTTAATAACCATCTGGAATATGTCATAACCTGGTATGCCATGGCGTTGATTCTTGCCGTGATTTATTTCATCTATCATTATCGGCCTGTTGAGAAACGGGAAGACGACTAAATTATAATCATTCACCGTGTGGATGGTTTGTTGCCTGATTGGAATGTGAAATGTCAGCTTACTTAGCTCTTGAGAAAAAATTTCGTCGTATGAACGCCATCGGTGAAGCCAGTGGCGTTCTTGGCTGGGATATGTCCACAGTAATGCCAGCCGGAGGTGCTGAAGCCAGAATGGAGCAGCTTGCTGCTTTGAGTGGTGTTCAACATGAAATTTTGACCAGTAGTGAAGTTAAGGATCTGTTTGATCAAGCGTTGGAAGCTAAGGGAGATCTTGGTAGTTGGCAGTTAGCCAATCTGCGCGAGATGCAGCGCATTTGGCGGCATGCGACGGCACTTGACGGTGATTTTGTTGAGGCACAGACCAAGGCTGGTAAACGTTGTGAGATGATCTGGCGTGAAGCGCGTCCAAATAATGACTTTGCGTCGATCCTGCCAGCTATGAAAGAGGTTCTTAATCTGACGCAGCAAGAAGCCAAGATTAAAGCCGAGCTTTTTGAGTGCGATACCTATGATGCCTTGCTGGATCACTTTGAACCCGGTGGTAAGTCAATGCGCATTGATGCGATTTTTGATGACCTTGCGGCCTTTTTACCAGACTTCACACAGGCCGTGCTGGAAAAGCAGGCGTCAGAAACCGCAGCTGTGATGCCTGATGGCCCCTTTTCTTTGAAAGCGCAAGAGGAACTCGGTCGCGAAATGATCAAGGCTGTGGGCTTTGATTTTAACCATGGTCGTCTTGATGTCAGCTTGCACCCATTCTGTGGTGGTGTACCGGATGATATCCGGATAACTACGCGATATGACGAAACTGATTTTATGACGTCGTTGATGGGTGTTCTTCATGAAACCGGTCATGCGATGTATGAGCGGAACTTGCCAAAAGAATGGCGATTGCAGCCTGTTGGGGCTGCCCGTGGTATGACGATGCATGAAAGCCAGTCGCTTATTATTGAAATGCAAGCCAGCCGTAGCCAGGAATTTGTTTCGTTTGTGGCAGAAAAAGCAAAAAGTGCTTTCGCTGGACAGGGTGCTGCGTGGTCAGCGGATAACATGCAGCGCATCTATAACAAAGTTAAGCCTGATTTCATTCGGGTCGATGCGGATGAAGTCACTTATCCAGCCCATGTTATCCTGCGGTATCGTTTGGAAAAGGAATTGATCAAGGGATCTATGGGGCTTGAAGATCTGCCACAGGCGTGGAATGACGGTCTAGAGAAGTTGCTGGGTATTCGTCCTCCAAATGATACTCTTGGCTGCCTTCAGGACATTCATTGGTATGACGGGGCGTGGGGATATTTCCCAACCTATACCTTGGGCGCTATGGCTGCTGCACAGCTGTTCGCCGCTGCAAAAACGGCCGTGCCTGAAATTCCATCAGCATTAGCCCAAGGAAACTTTAAGCCACTTATGGGCTGGCTGAATGAAAATGTTCATGCGTGGGGTTCTTTCCTTTCAACGGATGAATTATTGACGAGAGTCACTGGCCATCCGCTGGATCCACAGGTATTCAAGGCACATTTGAAGTCTAGATATCTTGATGTTTAAATCTTGAAACTTGATCTTGTCAGAAGAAAACCATAGTAAAATTGATCTTACTTGCTGCCAGGATAAAGGCGCAGTAAGGTTTTTGGCTTTAGCCCTGTGGGCTTGTAACGTTGCAAAAGTAACGGTTTAGGAAATCATGAAATACATCAGCACGCGTGGGCAAGCAGAAGCCCTTAACTTTGACGACGTACTCCTTGCCGGACTGGCGCGGGATGGTGGTCTTTATCTTCCAGAAAGCTGGCCGCAGTTTTCTGCCGAAGAAATCCGCGATATGGCCGGGCAACCCTATACGGAAATTGTCTTTCGCGTTGTAAAGCCATTTGTTGCTGGTGTTATCCCTGATCAAGATCTGAAGGCCATTGTTGATGACAGCTATGCTGCCTTCAGGCATTCGGCTGTGGCACCGCTAAAGCAGATAGACGGGCGCATCTGGGTTATGGAGCTGTTCCACGGACCAACGCTTGCGTTTAAAGATTTTGCCTTGCAGATGCTCGGGCGTCTTTTTGACTATGTTCTTAAAAAACGGGGTGAGCGAATCACGATTGTTGGGGCGACATCTGGTGATACGGGGTCTGCGGCAATTGAAGCATGTAGAGATCGGGACCAGATTGATATTTACATTCTACATCCTCATGGCCGGGTTTCCGAAGTGCAGCGACGCCAGATGACGACAGTAACATCACACAATGTTATCAATGTTGCGCTTGAGGGGACGTTTGATGATTGCCAGGATCATGTGAAGGCAATGTTCAATGATCAGGATTTCCGTGATTCAGTTAATCTTTCGGCGGTAAACTCCATCAACTGGGCACGGATTATGTCCCAGATTGCTTATTATTTTGCCGCAGGTGTTGCTCTTGGCGCGCCAGATCGTCCAGTTGGCTTTTCTGTCCCGACGGGGAACTTTGGTAATGTTTTTGCGGCCTATGCAGCAGGTAGAATGGGACTTCCGGTTTCTCAGTTGATCGTCGGATCGAACCGCAACGATATTCTGACCCGTTTCTTTGAAACAGGTTCAATGACAATGAACCCGGTTGAACCCAGCTTGTCTCCGTCCATGGATATTCAGGTTTCAAGTAACTTTGAACGTCTGTTGTTTGATTTACTTGATCAGGATGGTCAAGCGGTTGAGGCCGCTTTGACATCGTTCCGCGAAAAGGGGAATTTTGATCTGGAGCCTGCGCGTCATCAACGTGCCCTTAGATTATTTGATGCCTATCGCCTGGATGATGATCAGACATTGGCAGAAATTAAAAAATACTACGGACAAACAGGTGAATTGTTTGACCCGCATTCTGTGATTGCAGTTGCTGCGGCTGTTGCCAAAGTACGAGACGATGTGCCCGCAATGGCCTGTATGGCGACGGCACATCCAGCCAAGTTCCCAGATGCCGTTCACAAAGCTTCCGGTGTTACGCCTGAACTCCCCGAACACATGGCGGATCTTTTTGATCGGGAAGAACAATACAAAGTTATGGAAAATGATTTGGGTAAACTAAAAGACATGGTGCTGTCCCGTCGGAGAAACAGTTAGAAATGACGATTGAAATTTCGACACTGTCTAATGGCTTACGGGTCGCGACTGATCGTCAGGACGCGGTAGAATCTGTTTCTTTAGGGGCATGGATTGGCGTTGGTGCCCGGCATGAAGGTGCAGATGTAAACGGTGTTGCCCATTTGCTAGAGCATATGGTGTTCAAAGGGACTGAAAAACGTAGCTCTTTTGATATTGCTGAAGAGATCGAAGCAGTTGGTGGGCAGCTGAATGCTTATACGTCGCGGGAAAATACGGCCTTTTATGCTAAGGTCCTGAAAGACGACGTACCTCTGGCATTGGATACAGTTGCAGATATTCTACAGAAGCCACTTTTTGACGAAGATGAGCTTAAAAAAGAACGTCATGTGGTCTTGCAGGAAATTGGTCAGGCAAATGATACGCCGGATGATATCGTCTTTGATCATTTTCAGGAGACCGCTTTTCGTTCTCAAGCTCTTGGGCGCCCAGTGCTTGGGCGTGGCGATATTGTTAGTCGGTTAAGCTCTGAAGATCTTCGCAGCTACTTATCTGGCAACTATGGTAGTGATACTATGGTGGTCTGCGCATCGGGTAATGTTGATCATCGTACCTTTGTAACGTTGGCCGAAGAACAATTTGGTAACCTTGGCAAAGTTAACCTTGGGCCTTTGCCTCAGTCTGAATACACTGGTGGAGAATTCCGGGAAAACAGAGACCTTGAACAGGTCCATCTATTGCTTGGTTTCAAAGGCGCCGAGTTTGCGGGTGATGATTATTACGCAGCCAATGTTCTCTCGACTTTGTTCGGCGGTGGAATGTCTTCGCGTCTGTTCCAGGAAATCCGTGAAAAGCGTGGCCTTGTCTATACCATCTATTCTTTTGTCTCGAGCTTTATGGATAATGGTCTGTTTGGTATTTATGCTGGTACAGGAGAGCAAGAGGTCAGTGAACTTGTTCCTGTTGTGTCCGATATGTTGATGGAACTTTCTTCTTCGGTCACCGAAGAAGAAATCGTCAGAGCGAGAACACAGTTAAAGGCATCTATCTTGATGGGACGAGAAAGCACGGGTGTTCGTTGTGAACAGCTTGCGCAGCAGCTTATGATTTTTGATCGTGCAATCCCGGTTGAGGAAACGGTTGCTAAAATTGATGCTGTTGATGTTGGCATGGTTCAGGATTTCGCTCAGCAGTTCTTAAAAAGTCCAATAACGCTAGCTGCAATGGGGCCTCTTGGTAATCTGGAAAACAGAGAACAGTTGCAAAAGAGGTTTGTTGCTTAATGTTTTTAAGTGGAATGAGCCATTGGGACATGCGGAAACTGCGCTTGATGAACGAGCGAGTTTACCTGCGTGCCCCCCAGTCTGGTGACTGGAAAGAGTGGTCCAATCTACGTCGGGCAAGCCGTGATTTTTTATCCCCATGGGAACCTACCTGGGGCAGTGATAATCTGACCAGATCATCCTTTCGGGACAAGCTTCGGGCATACAAGCATGATTGGCGGAATGACGCGGGCTATACTTTTTATGCCTTTTCCCGTGATGAACATACCATGCTTGGCGGTATTACCTTGGGTAATATACGTCGCGGTGCTGCCTATATGGGAACAATTGGGTATTGGATGGGCGAAGCACATGCAGGCAAGGGCTATATGACAGAAATCCTGTCAGTATTGATTGACTATGCCTTTGACGAATTAGGGCTTCACCGCTTGGAAGCGGCTTGTCTGGAACATAATGGCCCAAGTCAGTCGGTGCTTAAGAAAGTTGGCTTTCAGGAAGAAGGGAAAGCGCGGGGGTATTTAAAAATTAATGCAATGTGGCAAGACCACATAACCTTTGCGCTTCTACAAAATGATCCGCGCTTGTCGCGCCGTGGCTGGATAAATGTACCACCTGTGAAAGAGGTCAAGGCCTAGTGTGGTATTCAGCCCCCGAAAAAATGTGTTGTAAATATTAATTACTCATCAGGCGTGCCCGGCTTCCCCTGATAATAAAGCGGGATCGATGCCAATCTTGGACATAGCGAGGTTCCATTTGTCCATCAAGTTTGGCCCAAAGAGTATTTCATCATCCTGATCTGCGACCAGCCAGCCATTTTGGTGTAGTTCGTCATTAAGCTGTCCGGGGCCCCATCCCGCATATCCAAGAGCAAGCAGGCTCTTTTCCGGACCTTTGTTGTTCGCAAGATCGCTTAAAATATCAACAGTTGCGGTCATGGAGATTGTTTCGTCTACTGGCATGGTTCCATCTTGCTGGTAATCATTACTATGCAAAACAAAGCCACGACCTGATTCGACAGGACCACCAAAGTGAACCTTGATCTGGGATGATGCTTCTGTGGGGGGGATTTTTAGTTGCTCTAGAAGGTCGACAAAAGAAAAGCTTTCAATGAGTTGGTTAACAACAAGGCCCATGGCGCCATCTTCATTGTGGGCGCAGATGTATATGACTGATTTCACAAAGCGTGAATCTGTCATCTGTGGCATGGCTATCAGTAACTTACCGGTCAAATAACCGTTACTCTGAAAGCTTGTCATTGATATTTTGTTCCTCTTGTACAGATATTGAGGTGTTGATCGTTGCGTTTTCTCAAGGTCTTATGGTGATTACTAAGACCGAGGCATTCCGCCACATCGTCATATTTATTATATAGTATATAGATTTACATCTTAATATTTATAAAAGACAAAATTTAAAATAGAAAATACAGCATCAATTTTATGATGTTGATCCAAGCTGGAAGTTAAGAATACATGCGGTTTTTATGGGAAAAGACAAACAGCGATCTGTGCAGCTCTCTAGGCAGAATATTGCTTGTTTTCTTTATGCTTTTTTCTTCCTCTTATACCGCTCACGGTGCCTCTTCCCCTTGGTCAGAAGAAGAGTTTTCCCGTGTTCGTCTGGTAACAGGACAGGAAACACTCGGTGAAGCCGGAAAGGTAATGCTGGGGCTACAGTTTGAGTTGAAAGAAGGCTGGAAGACCTATTGGCGATCACCGGGGGATGCTGGCTTTCCCGTTTCTCTTGACCTGACCGGAAGTGATAATCTGGAATCTTGGCAGTTTTACTGGCCGGTTCCGCATCGCTTTACGCTTTTTGGTTTGCAGACGTTTGGTTATAGCAAAGAAGTTGTTTTCCCATTTGAGATACAGGCGAAAGACCCGCAAAAAGATGTTATCTTGCGGGGCACGGCCAGTTATTTACTTTGCAAAGAAATATGTATTCCCTTTGATGCTGAAGTGACGATACGTCTTCCGGCAGGGGAAGCATTTCCCTCATTAGAAGCGGGTCTTGTCGATACATATGTTCGCCAGGTCCCGGGGCTCGGTGCAGAAACTGAGTTAGATGTTACGGACAGTTTTCTCGAAGGCAGCGGAGAAGACATGGTTCTTAAGGTTTATGGATCTGCCATGGGGCATGGCTTTCAAAAACCTGATGTCATTGTCGAAGGCCCACCGGGTTTTTCATTTTCTGCACCTGAAGTTGTTCTGCTCGAGAATGGTTCCAAGGCTGAATTTACAATACCGGTTTCGACCCACAAGGAAACAAAGGGCGTTTTGGAAGGTAAGCAGATTACGCTATCTCTTGTTGATGGAACAAAGGGGGCAGAACTTAAAACTGTTTCCAGATACAAAGATACTTCCGGGGATAAAAGTTCTGGGCTTTTCGCATTTGTTCCAATCTTTGGATTGGCCCTTTTAGGCGGATTTATTCTGAATCTGATGCCTTGTGTTTTGCCTGTGTTGTCTTTGAAGCTGATGTCGGTGATCAAGCATGAACAAGGCAATCATCACGGTGTTCGTAAAAGCTTTCTCGCAACAAGTCTTGGTATTCTTACTTCATTTTGGATTTTGGCTGCTGCGGCCTCTTTATTGAAAGTCGCGGGTTTTTCTGTGGGGTGGGGTATACAGTTCCAGCAACCGCTGTTTCTTATCGCGATGAGCGGTATTGTATCATTGTTTGCGGCAAACCTGTTTGGATGGTTTGAGTTCCTGGCACCGGGTGGGGTTGTTAATCGTGCAGTGACTGCCAGTGAAAAACAGGGGATCAGCGGTGATTTTCTCAAGGGAATGTTTGCCACGCTTTTGGCGACACCCTGTTCGGCTCCGTTCCTTGGGACGGCTGTGGGGTTTGCTTTGTCGCGGGGAACTTGGGAGATTTTTGCAATTTTCACCTTCTTGGGTGTTGGTATGTCGCTGCCCTATCTGGTTGTTGCAGCCAAACCAAAGCTTGCAAGCTTCCTCCCCAAGCCAGGAACCTGGATGATCTGGCTGAAAAGTGTTCTTGGATTGCTTTTGCTGGGAACGGTTGTTTGGCTTTTGTCTGTACTCTTGGTTCAGATCGGTTGGTTGGCAACAGCTCTCGTTGCGGTTCTTTTAATCCTTGGAATGATTGCTTTGGCTGTTAAATCGCTTGCAATTGGAAAGCGGGCGATTGTTGTTTCTTTTCTGGCTATCCTCTCTTTGGCAGTTCCGTACAAGTTTTCAGCTTCTTCTGAAAAGGTACCTGCAGCGGATTACTGGACGCCGTTTGATCAGGCAGAAATCGTTGCTGAAGTGACCCAAGGCAACGTGGTTTTCGTAGATGTCACGGCTGACTGGTGTATTACCTGTCAGGTAAATAAGAAGCTTGTTCTGGAAAAGGATGAGGTCTTGGCATTGTTGCTAGATGACAATGTCGTGCCGATGCAGGCTGACTGGACCCTGCCAAGTGATACGATTACGGCTTATCTGGAAAGTTATAACCGTTATGGAATTCCTTTTAATATTATCTATGGTCCCGGCGCACCCGAAGGGATAGTGTTGTCAGAGCTTTTAACCATTGATGAAGTGTTAAGTGCTTTTGGACAAGCATCGAAACAATAAATTTAACCTATTGATTGGAAATAACATGACGATTTCAGTTGGAGATAAAGTTCCATCAGCTTCCGTATGGAACAAGAATGCTGATGGTATCGACAAAATTGATTTTGCTGAATTCTGCGCGGGTAAAACAGTTGCTTTTTTCGCTGTTCCCGGTGCTTTTACACCAACCTGTCAGGAACAGCATTTTCCAAGTTATAAGGATAATGCCCAGAAGTTAAAGGATAAGGGCGTTGATATTATTGCCTGCATGTCCGTCAACGACCCATTTGTCATGAAAGCATGGGGCGATTTACTTGATCCAGAAGGTGATATCATGATGCTGGCGGACGGATTGGGTGAACTTGCCAATGGTGTCGGGCTAACGATTGACGCTTCGGGTGTTGGTCTTGGGCAGCGTTCTGCCAGATTTTCTATGCTGATCAAGGATGGCGTTGTTGCATCCCTTCATGTTGAGGAAGCTGGTGCGTATGAAGCATCTGCAGCAGAGGTTCTGTTAAAGGACCTCTAGAAGGTGTTTTGTACAATGGGTAGGGGAGCGATTTCCCGTACGAGTTTTTTCTGAATAGCATATTCATAAGCTTCATAGGAATTTGCTTTTATAACAAAGCTTCCCTGCCCACCGATTACCGCATTTCGAAAATAATGATGTAAAGTTGGTGTTTCGTTTATAATTGCGAGACCATTAACCGTTATGCCTTTTTTTATGGCAACATCTCGTAAGAAGTGGGCGGGAACGCCATCGTTGTTTCGCCCATCGCCGGAAATGTCTAACACTTTTCTGTACGAGCGATAGGGCGAGTTGTTGAACATATGAAGTGATTTGGCAATAACGGCAGAGATCGACGTTGGCCCAATAGCAACATGCCTGGGTAATTTACCTATTCTTTCTGAAAGTGCTGCAACCGAGTTCGGGGAACCTATGACAGTCCAGGGAATAGAGACAACCTGATTATTTGACCCTGACCATTGAATCAATGCAATGGATATTCTTTTGTAATGTCCGGCGTGAATTGCCCTGTTCACGGCTGGTGAACGAAGGGCACGAGCCAAGCCGTTCATCTGTAATTGGTACTCGGCTTGACTGACACTGTATGAACAGTCCACAGCTAGTATCAACTCCATATCTACAGCCAGTCTTTGTGCCTGGCTGCGGCTTGTCGTGACTGTTATCGTTGCGACAAGCGTTACAAGGATTGATATTCGCGTTAGGAACTTTTTCAGAGTTGTGTTCACGTGTATGTCGAGCTTTATGAAAGAGTTTTATATCTTACCTCATAATAAAATTTGATGTGTTCTTTTGTTATTTTTGCAAGTTTATATCAATAAATCACAAAATTGCGACTCTGTTGAAATCCGGGCTGCATTGTAAATGTATGAGGAAAAAACGATGGAATTAACCAAGCAAATAATTGAAAAAATAGCTTTTTTGTTAGTCATATAGAAATTAGCTAAAATTTTATTAAAATATAATGTGCTTTGAATATGTAAAATATTGATTTTTTTGACCAATGGGCTCAAAATAACAGGAATAGTATTGGTGCACTGCGCAGGTATGCGCGTAACATTCTCTAAGTATTGGAGACGGTCAAATGCCTACCGTTAATGGCGCGTCGATTAATGCGGCGTCACTGCAAAATTCACGTTTGCAGCAAAATAGTCTTAATAAACTCGCAAGTGGTTCTAATATTCCAAGGGCTTCCGATGCGGCGGCTTCATTGGCTATTTCAACTGTTTTGCAATCAGATACTGTTGTTCTTAATCAAAATGCTGCCACCGCTGCGCAAGGCGCCAGTATAGGGCAAATTGCAGATGGTGGACTTGCCAGAATATCCGATGGTTTAATGCGTATGAAGGAGCTTGCAGCGCAAGCTTTGGGGGGAACACAAGATCCTGCCAGTCTTCAGGCAATTAATGCTGAGTTCGTTCAAATCAGAGATGAAGTTTCTGAAATTGCGAATCAGACCACGTTCAATGGTCGTGGACTTCTGGATAATACCGACAGCTCTGATTTCCTTGTAGGGACAGATGTCGGGGATACAATTTCTCTTGATGGCGTTGATGTCACGGGAACGGCCCTGGGAATATCGGGTTTAACTGTAGATACCGCTGCTAATGCAACAACAGCCATTGGTGCGATTGATAACGCGATCAATCAAGTCAGCAACGCCAGAGCAGAAATTGGCGCAACTGTTTCCCGCTTTGAAGTTGCGGGTGAAAACATTGCCAGCCAGATCGAAAATGTATCTGCGGCGAATTCAGCCATTGCTGATGCAGACATTGCTGCACAGGTAACCAGCTTGGTTACCTCCAAAGTTCTGAATGAAGCAGAGCTTGCTGTGCAGGCTCAGGCGAATAAGAATCCGCAAGCACTACTTAAAATTCTAGAAGGCTAGAATCTCGCTTGTTACACGATTTAAGGCATGGCCCTATTTAAATTCGGCCATGCCTTTGCGTGCGAGTTCGTCTGCACGCTCGTTTTCAGGATGCCCTGCGTGGCCCTTCACCCATCGCCATTCTACGTCGTGGGGTTTGAGGGCTTGAATCAAATCTTGCCACAGTTCAGCGTTTTTAACCGGTTTCTTGTTAGCGGTTTTCCATCCGTTTTTTTGCCAGTTAAAAATCCATTTTGTAATGCCGTCTTTTACATACACGCTATCGGTTGTGAGAATGATATAGGATGGCTTTTTAAGGGCATTCAACGCTGATATTGCTCCTTGAAGCTCCATGCGATTGTTGGTCGTCTCTGCGTCACCACCACACAGCTCTTTTTCTGTGTCTTTATATCTCAGTAAAGCACCCCAACCGCCTGGCCCAGGATTACCAGAACAAGCCCCGTCAGTGAAGATTTCTACAGGTGTTCTTTGGTTCATAGGGTTATTCCATAATCAGAAATGCTTTTGACGGACTGGTGAAATTTCAGCTTGTTCAAATACTCAATAGGGTCTTTGGGTTTCACAAAAGCACCTTCTGGATGATTTACCCAGTCATAGAGCCTTGTCAGTAAAAATCGAAGAGATGCTCCACGGGCCAGTATGGGGAGAGCATTAATTTCATCCTCTTCTAGCGGGCGAACCTCTTGATAAGCCCTAAGCATAAGTTGAGCTTTTGTGATGTTAAAGGAATTATCCTGTTCAAAACACCAAGCATTCAGACAGATCGCCAGTTCGTAGGCCAAGATATCATTACAGGCGAAATAAAAGTCAATTATTCCCGATAGCTTTTCGTGAATAAAGAAAACATTATCCTGGAACATATCGGCATGAATAACCCCTTGTGGAAGGCTCGTCGGCCATTCCGTTTCAAGGAACTCGTACTCTTTGTTGAGGATATCTGTCAGACCTGTTTTAACCTGTTCACCTTTTCCCTCACAGGCATCTAAAACTTCCTTCCAGCCTTTTACAGACAGGGCGTTGGGCCTTTGTAATGAAAAATCCTGTCCAGCTAGGTGCATCTCGGCCATTGTTTTTCCAAGCGCACGGCAATGAAAGGGCTGGATGCGTCTTGGCCACATACCATCAAGAAATGTCGTAATGGCAGCGGGCCGCCCACAGAGTTCTTTTAAACTTTGGCCATCTTTACCAGCTACCGGAACAGGGCAAGAGATCCCGTTGTTAGCCAAGTGTTGCATGTAACCCAAAAAGAAGGGGAGATCTGCTTTCTCAACACGTTTTTCATAGAGCGTGAGAATATAATGCCCCATAGTGGTATGAAGGATGTAGTTTGAGTTTTCTACCCCTTCGGCAATACCTTTGAGAGAGAGGACATCACCGATGTCATATTCGGTGAGGAAGTTTTCAACTTCATCATCTGGAACTTCTGTATAAACGGCCATTCTGGTCTCAATGAAAATAGATGTCTTGATGAATTCGTGTCTTGGTTTGACCTGATTTTCAGGTGCTTAGCGAATATCTTTTGTTGCAGGTGTATCAAGCAACGTTTTAGGGACTTTAAAAATAACGTTTTCATCCCTGATATTTATTTCTTCAATTGATACATTGTAGTGATCTTTAAATGCATCAATTACTTCTTCAACCAAGATTTCAGGTGCAGACGCCCCAGCTGTTATACCCAGTGTTTTTACGCCATCAAGGGCATCCCATTTGATATCTGTGGCACGCTGTACCAAGGCTGCTTTTTCACAGCCTTGTTTGTAAGCCACTTCCACGAGACGCTTTGAATTTGAGGAATTGGGGGCGCCGATTACCAGCAACGCGTCGCACCTTGTTGCGATTGCCTTTACAGCTTCCTGTCTATTGGTAGTGGCATAACAAATATCTTCTTTTTTCGGTTCTAACATGTTTGGGAACCGTCGCATCAGGATCTTGACGATGGAAGCAGTGTCATCAACTGACAAGGTTGTCTGGGTGACAAATGCAAGATTATTTGGATCTTCTACTGACAGGTTTTCAGCATCTTCTTCGGTTTCGACAAGCACAATGGAGCCTTTGTCTAGCTGTCCCATTGTCCCGATAACTTCCGGGTGCCCGGCGTGGCCAATAAGAATGACCATGCGTCCGTCTTTTTCATGGCGCTCTGCTTCTCTGTGAACTTTACTTACCAGAGGGCACGTGGCGTCAAAGTATAAAAGCTCACGGGCCTGTGCTGCGGCAGGTACGGATTTGGGAACACCATGGGCCGAGAAAATAACAGGAAGACCTTCGGGAACCTGATCAAGTTCTTTGACAAAAACAGCACCCTTTTGTTCCAGGGATTCTACAACATACCTGTTGTGAACAATTTCATGGCGAACATAAACGGGCGCCCCGTGTTTGACGAGGGCACGTTCTACAATCTCAATGGCACGATCGACACCGGCGCAAAAACCTCGTGGGCTGGCGAGAAGTATCGTGAGATCGTTTTTGTTCATATTATCCGTCCGTACAGCTGTTGATGAGAATAGCCCATCTGTAATAACCGCGAAACTAATACAGTGCTGATGCCGAGAAAAGAGCTAATCAGCGTTATCTTAAACATCGGATGCTTGCTTCTGTCTTGGTATCTTTGTATTTAGGAGTAATCGTACGAAAGATATTCATCTATAGCTGAGCTATGAACACGTGGATTGGCTCGCTTAAGTCATTTTAATCCTTGTCAGATTAAGGGATAGAACATTTATGGGTCGCCTGTTCTCCAACGTCGTGTCGCGCATTCCTTTTCCATCGGGCGCATATTCCATAGTATCCTTGGTTTTTTCTGGTCTTGTTCTTTCCGGTTGTGGTTTGATCGAGCCTGAAAAAGCACCCCCTGCATGTCCAGAGATTATTGTGCTTAAGGAAGCAGAAGAAATGACCCGTTTTCAAGGGCAGGGGCGTGATTTAACCGATGTTGCGTTTGAAGCGTCGATCAATAACTTCGCCAATGTCTGCGTTCTGGATGAAGAAACAAATAATCTGAATAATCAGGTTGTCGTGCGTTTTGAGTTGACACAAGGCCCCGCCAGCGATGGTGCCGCAAGGTTTAACTATTTTGTTGCGGTTGCCACACATGACCGTAAAATTCTAAGCCGTGAATCCTTTGATCTTGTTGCTCCTTTCGAGGGAAATAGAACGTCTGTTGCCCTGGTGGACAATATTTTCCCGACGATACCTTTGCGTAATGGTAAAACAGGTGATGATTATATCATCTTCATCGGTTTTGAGCTGACGCGAAGCGAGCTTTATTATAACCGAACTAAAATATAAGCGATTTCAGATCAAAAGGCTTTCAGCTTTATTCGATTCCAAAGTCCATCAAATCCTTATGCGTAAAGTCATGCGATAAAAACAGATGCGGCTAATGTCGTGGGGGACTATTGGGGTCGTTATCGTTAAATCGGTTGCGTTTCTGATAGTGTCCTCTTGTGAATCTGAGGGTTAAAAATTTCCTTTAGGAAATAACTATTTGTTATTGCTGGTTATTTGTCGTGTTCGCTGGAATTTGTGTCGTCTGTGGTTGACTTTTTTTCAGAAGAGGGTAAATCTCTAGCTAAGTTAGGTTGTTGCAAGACAATTTGACTATTGCTGGAATACCTCTCGCGGGAGAGATTGCCGTAAAGTTTCTTAAGCGAAACAATACGGGCAGCGCCGAAGGAGCAACCGCCCCGGAAACTCTCAGGCACATGGACCGCAAGAGGCAGGCAACTCTGGAAAGTTTTGCGTACTGCGAGACACCGACGGAGTAAGCAAAAGGTGATAAACATCTTTTGTGAATCTCTCAGGTTCGAAGACAGAGGGGGATGCAATGGCTCGTTGCCGTTGTGTTTTACCTTATGTGTTCTGGAGCTTGGTTATGTCGGAAGACCTTAAAAAAACACCTCTTTATGATCTGCACGTGGAACTTGGTGCCAAAATGGTTCCTTTCGCAGGTTATTCTATGCCTGTTCAGTATCCTGCTGGCATCATGACAGAACACAAGCATACACGTGCTTCTGCGGCGATTTTTGATGTGTCTCACATGGGCATCGTACGCCTGATGGGTGATAATGCGATCCCTGCACTGGAAAGTCTTCTTCCAGCTGATTTAGAAAATCTTGCCGAAAACTCAATCCGTTACAGCTTTTTCACGAATGACGAAGGTGGTATCCTTGATGATTTGATGATCACCAAAGTACCGGGTGGATTAAGTTTGGTGATCAACGCAGCGTGTAAAGATGCTGATATTGCACACATCAAATCGAAAATCGGTGATCAAGTTGACGTAGAAGTCGAATATGACAATGCTTTGATCGCGCTACAGGGGCCAAAATCTGTTGATGTATTGGCCCGTTTTGATGCCCGCTGTGCCGATATGAAATTCATGACTTTCATGACACTGGAAATTGACGGGGTGAGCTGTCAGGTTAGTCGTTCCGGCTATACTGGCGAAGATGGTTATGAAATTGCAATCCCGGCGGAAAAGGCCGTTGCTATTGTTCGCCGTTTGCTGGACGAGCCTGAAGTTGAAGTCGCAGGCCTTGGTGCGCGTGATTCGCTACGTATGGAGGCAGGTCTTTGTCTCTATGGAAACGATATTGATACGACAACAACGCCTATCGAAGCTGGCTTGTTGTGGGCTATTCAAAAACGCCGCAGAGCTGACGGTGGTTTCCCGGGTGATGATATCATCCTAAAACAAATTGCTGACGGTGCCCCAAGACGTTTGGTTGGTATTTTGCCAGAAGGACGCGCCCCATTGCGTCCAGGTGTTGAAATTGCAAACGCCGATGGTGAGGTTGTTGGTAAAGTAACCAGCGGCGGCTTTGGGCCTTCTGTTGGCGGTCCAATTGCCATTGCTTACGTGGCATCCGATTACAAGGCACCGGATACAGCTTTGAATGCTCTGGTCCGCGGCAAGGAAATGCCGTGTAAAGTGGTCAAAATGCCATTTGAACAGAAGAGTTATTTCCGAGGATAGTTCTGGGAAACAGAGCGCTTGGGAAATATTTATAGTGAGAAAACTCACGATAACGCAGAGCAACGTCCCAATTACGAAGCTCTGAAATAAAAACAATTTATTAGAGGATCAGGATTATGAGCGAACTTAAATTCAGTGAAGACCACGAATGGATTCTTGTCGACGGTGATGTCGGTACCGTTGGAATCACAGAATTTGCTCAAGAGCAGCTTGGTGACGTTGTATTCGTTGAAGTTCCGGACGAAGGAAAAGACCTGGAAAAAGGTGACGAAGCTGCGGTTGTTGAATCTGTTAAAGCTGCAAGTGAAGTTTACGCGATTTGTGATGGTGAAGTGATCGCCGGTAACGAAGCTTTGGCTGATGAGCCAAGTCTGGTGAACTCTGACCCAATGGGTGAAGGCTGGTTCTACAAAGCGAAGATTACGGATGCTTCACAGCTTGAACAGTTGATGGACGAAGCCGGCTACAAAGCCTTTATCGAAGGTCAGGGATAATACCTCTAATCGTTGATTTTGGGTGTTGGGAAAATCTGAGTATTTGTAATCTCAGCTAAGTACGTTTGATTGATGCCAGCTTCTGCAAGGAAGCTGTGCATTGGTTTACTAATTAAGGAATTCGCCATGTCTGATACAAATGTGTCTCTAAAAGACCTAGAACAAAAAACTGATTTTGTTCGCCGTCATATCGGGCCTAATGATGCTGAGCAAACGGAAATGCTTGCGCTTTTGGGTCTTGGTTCTTTGGAAGAGCTTTCCGATAAAACAGTGCCGGAAGCAATTCGTGAGACTGCCCCGCTTGCTATGGCTGAGAGTCAGACAGAAGTTGATGTTCTTGCTCATGCCAAGTCACTCGCATCCAAAAATAAGGTGTTCAAATCCTTCATTGGTATGGGGTACTATGGAACACACGTTCCTAAAGTTATCCTGAGAAACGTTCTGGAAAATCCGGGCTGGTATACATCTTATACGCCGTATCAGGCAGAGATTTCTCAGGGGCGCTTGGAAGCGATCCTGAACTATCAGACAATGATCAGTGATCTTACAGGTATGGAACTGGCGAATTCCTCTATGCTTGACGAAGGTACTGCCGCTGCTGAAGCCATGACGTTCTGTCGTCGTGTTGCAAAAAGTAAAGCAGAGGCTTTCTTTGTTGATCAGGATCTCTTGCCTCAAAGTATCTCGGTTATCAAAACACGCGCAGAAGCTCTGGGTTACGAAGTCGTTATCGGTGATCCGCGCAAAGATCTGGATCCTACAGCTGTTTATGGTGCGCTGTTCCAGTATCCCGGAACTTCCGGTCGTATCGAAGATTACAGCGATTTGATCGCGGCGGTTCAGGAAAACAAAGGTCTTGCCGGCATTGCTGCTGATATCCTTGCGCTAACACTTATCAAAAGCCCGGGTGAACTTGGTGCTGACTTTGCGATTGGTTCCGCACAACGTTTTGGTGTCCCAATGGGTTTTGGTGGACCACACGCTGGTTACTTTGCGACACATGATAAATTCAAGCGCTCTATTCCTGCGCGTCTTGTTGGAATGTCTGTTGATTCTCATGGCGAGCCAGCTCTTCGCATGGCGCTTCAAACCCGGGAACAGCATATCCGCCGTGAAAAAGCGACCAGTAACATCTGTACAGCACAGGCGTTGCTCGCGAATATGGCTGGCTTCTATGCGACCTATCACGGTCCTGAAGGCCTGAAGACGATCGCACGTCGTGTGAACCGTCTGGCCTCTATCCTGGCTGCTGGTCTAAAAGCCGGTGGTGTGGAAGTTGTGTATGACAGCTTCTTTGACACTCTGACACTTTCTGTTGCTGGTAAAGCCAACGATATCGCCGCTAAAGCTCGTGATCACAAAATGAACCTTCGTGTTGTTGATGGGGATACTCTTGGTATTTCCATCGATGAGACAACAACCCGTGGTGATGTTGAAACTCTTTGGAGCGTCTTCGGCGTTTCAGGGCAATCTGTTGATGCACTGGATGATTCAGTTGAGAGCAGTATTCCTGCTGCTACGGTTCGTCGTACAGACTTCCTGACGCATCCTACATTCAATAGTTATCATTCTGAAACAGAAATGATGCGCTATCTGCGCAAGCTCTGTGACAAGGATATCGGGCTTGATCGTGCAATGATTCCATTGGGTTCTTGCACCATGAAGCTGAATGCTGCCACAGAGATGATTCCGGTTACATGGCCTGAATTTGGTGAAATTCATCCATTCGTTCCTCTTGATCAGGCCGAAGGCTATCTTGAGCTGATCAAAGATCTGGAAGATATGCTGGTTGAAGTTACCGGATACGACGCCGTGTCGCTACAGCCGAACTCTGGTTCTCAGGGGGAATATGCGGGTCTGCTTGCTATTCGCAAGTACCACGAAAGCCGGGGCGATACGCAGCGCGATATCTGTCTGATTCCGGCATCTGCACACGGAACAAACCCTGCATCCGCTGCCCTGGCAGGCATGAAAGTTGTCGTTGTTAACTGCGATGACGAAGGTTACATCGATAACGACGATCTCTATGCCAAGGCTGAAAAGCACCAGGAAAATCTGGCGGCGATCATGATTACCTATCCTTCAACACATGGTGTGTTTGAGGAAGAGGTTCGTAAAACATGTGGCATTGTTCATGACTTTGGCGGACAGGTTTATGTCGATGGCGCCAACATGAATGCTATGGTTGGACTGGCTAAGCCGGGTAAGTTCGGTGGTGATGTTTCGCACCTTAACCTGCATAAAACATTCTGCATTCCACACGGTGGTGGGGGACCGGGTGTTGGCCCGATCGGTGTTGGTAAACACCTGGCGCCTTTCTTGCCGAATCATTCTCTGGTTGCTGAAGCTGGCCCAGAGACAGGGCAGGGTGCTGTTACTTCTGCACCTTGGGGATCTGCAAGCATTCTTCCGATCACATGGACCTATCTAAAGCTGATGGGGGCCTCTGGTCTGAAAAAGGCAACACAGATGGCGATCTTGAATGCGAACTATCTGGCTAAACGTCTTTCTGATCACTATCCGGTTCTTTACACATCCAAGAACGGGATGGTTGCTCATGAATGTATTATTGATGTTCGCCCACTTAAAGACGACATCGGTATTACAGTTGATGATATCGCCAAGCGTTTGATCGATTATGGTTTCCATGCCCCGACAATGTCTTTCCCTGTACCTGGTACATTGATGATTGAGCCAACTGAATCAGAGTCCAAGTACGAGATTGATCGCCTTGCAGATGCAATGATTTCTATCCGTAAAGAAATTGGCCGCGTAGCTTCTGGTGAATTACCACTTGAAGACAACATGCTTTGTAATGCACCGCATACTGCTGCATCTATGTTGTCTGAAAACTGGGATCACCCCTATACACGCGAAGAAGCAGCCTATCCGGTAGAAAGTTTGCGTGACGGAAAATACTGGGCGCCTGTTGGACGTGTGGACAACGTTTATGGTGATCGTAATCTAGTTTGCTCTTGCCCTTCAATCGAGAGCTATCGGGATGCGGCTGAATAGGCCGCTATAGCGGAGAGACCAGATGGGACCATTGCTGGGTGTCTCGTTAAATCTGATCTCTCCGTCCTCATAGGGCGTGTATGTTAGGCAAGGGACGGCCTGACATACTTGGGATAGGGCCGCACCCTGTTCCCGTCCATTGCTGGGACTGGAGTTCGTGTGTAAACACGAACTCCTTTTTTTATTTTATAATAATCAAGATGTCTATTGCTGATACATTGAATGTAGGTAACATAAGGTCATTCTTTTGATATATTTCCCATACTCTGTTGGGGCTCAAGAGCAATTTTTCTCTGCCCTTTGTAATTTGGAGAAACTTAATGTGCCGTTGGCTGGCCTATTCTGGACAAGAAATTTTCTTGGAAGAGTTACTTTTTAAACCGCAACATTCCCTTGTGGAACAATCACAACATGCTGTTGAAGCGAAAGTTGCGACAAACGGGGACGGTTTCGGTGTGGGTTGGTATGGACAGCGGGAAGAACCGGGTCTGTACAGAGAAACAATGCCTGCCTGGAATGACTGTAACCTACAGCACTTGGCATCCCAGATTCGATCATCGCATTTTTTTGCTCATGTTAGGGCTTCTACAGGAACCGCAACATCCCGCGCTAATTGTCATCCCTTTTCCTATAAGCATTGGATGGGGATGCATAATGGCCAGGTTGGGGGCTATGAACAGTTCAGGCGACCGCTAGAGGCATTTATCACCGATGAACACTATACAAAACGTATGGGGACAACAGACAGTGAGGCCCTGTTTTATATGTTGTTTAACTTTGGCCTAGAAGAAAATCCGGTTAATGCAATTCGCAAGATGGTCGAGACTGTGGAGACACTACAGGCTGAACGAAACATTACAGAGCCGTTTCGCTGCACGATGGCGATAACAGATGGTGATCGCCTTTATTGCCTCAGGCATTCCAGTGATCGTTTTGCCCCATCATTGTACTGGCGATATAAAGACGGCGATCTGGTGGTCGTTTCCGAGCCATTAACGGATGATCAAGAAGGGTGGAACAAGGTGCCCGCATCGCATGTGCTCGTCGCGCATAATTCCAATGTTAAAGAGATTGTTTCTCTTAAGGTCTAGGACCTCACGACGATGAGTTATTTAGTATGAGGGGTAGAAGAATTGTCGTGTCGATAAGATCTGGTATCTAGACCGGGGATCTTTTGTTTAAGTTTTATCCGATAAAACGCAGGAACCAACTTTCCAGCTAGGCGTAATCTTTTCTATGGTAAAAACAGACACAAAAAAACCGGCTCGTAAGAGCCGGTTTTAATTTGCTTAATCTCGCTAGAGATCAATGAAACTTCTCACCAAGTGCACTAATGGAATCATCCATTAATGATTTGGCTTTTGCCTTGGTCATGCTGCCAGCCAGAATGTTTCTGGTTGCTGTGATTGCAACATCAACGGCCTGATCACGAACTTCGTTCAACGCAGCTGTTTCTGCCTGAGCGATTTTGTCCATGGCTTGTTGTTCGCGACGTTTTAGTGATTCTTCTAAATCAGCCGCAGCTTCTTCTTGAACACGCTTTGCTTCTTGCTTCGCATGTTCAATGATCTCTTCGGCTTCTTTTAGTGCATCACGTTGCTTGCGCTTGTATTCAGCCAGTGTTTTTTGCGCTTCTTCACGAAGATTTTGAGCTTCTTCGAGTGTCTTGCGAATGGCTTCACCGCGTGCGTCTAATCCTGCAACAATACTCTTCCCGCCTTTTGTTACGACAAGAAGAATAAAGATAGCAAAGGCAACGCCAACCCAAAGTGTAGGATTTTGAAGTAATTCCATGATTAGTTCTGCTCCCCTAGTGCTTCGTCAACAGCCTTGCTGAGCTTAGCGTCGGTTACATCAGTACCAAGCAGTTTACTTGTCGCGGCAGCGGCAACGTCTTTGGCAACATCCTTAATGTGACCCATAGCTTCGCTACGAGCAGCATTAATTTTGTCTTCGGCAATCTGAACCTTTTCCGAAAGCTGGGCATCAAATTCAGCCTGGCGCTTGGCGCTAGTGGCTGCGATTTCATCCGCAGATTCTTTCAGAGCGGCAACAGCAGAAGCACGCGCATCAGCAATAGCTTTCTGATAGTCCGTAAGGACTTCTTCCGCTTCTTGCTTCAGGCGTTCTGCTTTTTCCAGATCACCAGAAACTCTATTTTCGCGCTCTTCCAAAATCGAGGCCAGACGTGGCAAAGCAACCTTGGCCATCAGGAAGTAGAGCACACCGAAGGTAACGATAAGCCAAAAGATTTGGCCTACGAACGTATCGATTTGTTCAAATTGTGGCATCGTGCTACACGCCTTGTTCAGTTATCAAAATCGGATCAGATAAAAGTCTGATAGGCCGACATACTACCAAACACCCAACAGGGTATCTGAGAATATCGGCCTAACAATCTGTTCCAATTAAGCTACGAACAGAAGGATCAGAGCAACTAGTAGAGAGAACAGTGCGATCGCTTCTGTAACAGCAAAGCCAATCCAGATGTTCGCACCAATTTCGTCTTTAGACGCTGGGTTGCGTGCGATGGACTGGAAGTAGCTAGCCCATACGTTACCAACACCAACACCTGCACCAATCATACCAAGAGTAGCAAGACCAGCACCAATCAGTTTTGCAGCTTCTGCTTCCATAATTCTCAAGCTCCTTATAACGCTTGTGCGTTAGATAGATAAAAAAGTTACGATTTCCGAAAAGATCTTAGTGCAGATGGATCGCATCATGCAGGTAGATACAAGTCAGAATGGTGAAGACATACGCTTGTAAAGCCGCCACCAGGAATTCCAAAGCTGTAATACCAACAAGCACGCCGAGTGGGATAAACCCAAATACACCGAGCATGATGACAAAGCCAGCGATGACCTTCAAAAGAACGTGGCCAACAACCATGTTCGCAAACAAACGAACAGAAAGGCTGATGGGTCGTGAAAGGTAAGAAACCAGTTCGATCGGGATGAGGATCACAGCCGTCCACAATGGCGCACCATGTGGGAAGAACAGACGAAGAAAACCTGCTCCGTGGCGGGCGAACCCGATTACAGTCACTGCCACAAAAATGATCATTGCCATCGCAAAAGTAACGACAATATGGCTGGTGAAGGTAAAGGTTCCCGGTACGAGACCGATTACGTTTCCAAAAAGGATAAACATGAACAGTGTGAAGACAAACGGGAAGTACTGACGTCCGGCAGAGCCGACGTTATCCCGGAGAAGGTTCGCAACCATCTCATAGCTCATTTCCGCCATGCTTTGCCAACGACCGGGAACAAGTGCACGCCCGCGTGTTGATCCTACAAGGAAAATTGTTACGAGTAGAACGCTCAGCGACATAAACAGTGCTGAGTTGGTAAAGGAGATATCGTAATTACCTAGTTGGATTGGTAAAAGAGTTGTTACCTCAAACTGGTGCATTGGGTCGATTGAACCTGATGCCACGAGCCTTCCCCTCTAATTTTACTCTGCGCGATCTTCGCGATCTTCGCGAAAACGCTTTTTGTTTTCTAACTGTTTAGCAACCCGAACCACATTGGCAAAGGCTGCCCCGATACCAAGGAAGAAGAATACAATCATCAACCAAGGTTTTGTCCCCAATAAGTGATCAAGATAGTATCCTATCCCGAACCCCATTATCAGGGCTGCAACTATTTCAACCGATATGCGGAAACCGACCGCCATACCGCTTGCTGCATCAGCTCGGTTACTGGATTCAGGCTTGTTTACCTGATTTTGACGCTCGCGAGCCGCGCGCAGTCTTTTATCCAGGTCCGTCAAAGACGAACGATCTTCAGGTTCCGGCATTTAGTTAAGCCTTCCTGATGGCTACCATTTGAGCTGAAGTAGCACCTGTTAAACGCGGGCGCAACATACGTGGAGCATCATAGTTATGTCAAGAAAGAATCAGCCATGATTTTGACCTAATTCCAATGGGTCCCTGTTCATATCCTCTCTGAGCTAAAGGGATCAAGGTTTTTGTCAGCAGTTAGCCTGTCTTAAGATTTTGAAAGAGAATGGCTTTATTGTGCATGCGCGAAAACACTGACTGTGAAATAACTGACCAAATCACTGGGATTAGCTTTGTTGTTTCTTTTCCATCAAGTCATCAGCAGCTTCCAGATTAACCGAAACCAGTTGACTAACCCCCCGTTCACTCATTGTGACGCCAAACAGGCGCCGTACCCGTGCCATGGTCATGCGGTGATGCGAGATAATAAGAAAACGGGTTGAAGTACTGTGAACAAGCTCTTCGACCAGTTTGCAAAACCGATCAACATTGGCATCGTCGAGTGGTGCATCAACCTCGTCCAGGACGCAAATAGGGGCCGGATTGGTCAGGAAAACGGCAAACAGAAGTGAAAGGGCTGTCAAAGCCTGTTCGCCACCCGATAGAAGTGACATGACTTGCAGGCGTTTTCCCGGGGGGCTCGCCATTATTTCTAACCCGGCCTGCAAAGGATCCTCTGCCTCGGTGAGAGTAAGGTGCGCGCGACCCCCGCCAAAGAGCCTGACAAAAAGATCGGAAAAGTGTGCATTGACGCGATCAAATGCTTTTAAAAGCCGCTCGCGTCCTTCTTTGTTGAGATTGGCAATGCCCTGTCTGAGTTTTCCTATGGCAAGTAAAAGGTCTTCCTTATCGTTCAGCATGCCTTTTATTTGCAGGTCTAGTTCTTCTGCCTCTTGCTCTGCACGGAGATTTACAGGGCCCATGTTATTACGCTCGTTCGTGAGGCGGTCGTGTTTTCGTGTGACGTCATCCCGGGGCGGCAGATCCTCGCCGATCTGAATATCTGCAATGGATAGCGCCTTTTCCAGGGAACAGCCCAAACGTTCCCGTACGCGGTCGATCAAAATCGCCATTGTCTGCTTGTTTTGTTCAACCGTAGATTCTGCTCGGATCATGGCTTCCCGGGCTTGTGCGAGAAGATGCTCGGATTCTCTCAACTGTCTGTCTGCTTCGGCTTGTTCCAGTTCAGCAGAGCGTAATATTTCTGATGCCTTGTTTTTTTCTGTTTCCGACTGCGCGATAACAATGGCCAAGGCTTGTTTTTGTTTTTTTATTTCCTGTGGTTTGGTTTTCCATATCTCGATTTCAGCTTCTGTCCGCTTAATCCGGATATCGATTTCACTTAAATACTGTTTGGCTTCTTTTGTACGGCGTGACCAGGAACCTAATTCAGTCTCGATACTGACAAGGCGTTCGCGACGGGTTTGTACATCTCGTTTGATCTGTTCAAGTTTCCCGCGTTGAGATCCGAGCAAATTTCGTTCCCTGGATAGCTCTTTTTGTAAGTTGGCGAGTTGTTCTTTTTCTTGTTTTTGATCAGGTAGGGCTTCAATCTCTGCGAGGGTTTCTTTTTGTCGCTGGTTGGCTTCGAGGTTTTCGCGGATGAGGCGTTGCAGGTTCTCTTCAACAGCCGATAGCTGCGATGCGAGTTTAGCGTGTTTTTGCGCTAGGGTTGTGTGGTGATTATTGGCTGAAGAGACTTCGTTGTGGGCAGTGTCGAGTGCTTGTCGGGCAAGCTTTTCTGCCTCGAGGCTTTTATCAAGGGCTTGTTTTGTCGCGATGAAATGGTTGTTTGCCTTTGTACTGCGGGATTCTATTTTTGCTTTATCTTTTTCCAATCCCTTTAGTCTGTTTTTGTATTCCAGTCTTACAGCCGCTGCCGAGGGGGCGTCGTCCCGGACGGTTAACCCATCCCATCGCCATAGTGTTCCTTCTTTTGACACCAGTCTTTGGCCCGGTGCTAGTTGGCTATAAAGCTCTTCATCAATCGTGCGTGTTTCAACCAGACCTATTTGAGACAGGCGAGCATGCAGGCGATCCGGCGCGTGCACAAAATTAAGAAGAGGAATTATCCCGTCGGGGAGTGCAGGAAGATCTGTTCGCAAAGGAATGTCATGCCAATGAGCGACGGCTTCTTCTTCGGAGCCTGCATTTAAATCCTCGCCAAGGGCAGCACCCAAAGCCTTTTCGTAGCCAGTCTTGACCGAGAGCTCATCGAGGATTGGATGAGACACAGAGGATGATGTGCCCCGCAAGAGTTCATTTAGGGCACGAATTTCAGCAGAAATTTGATTTAATTCACTTTGGGCATCCTGATTGGCATCACGGGCCTGTTCTTCTGACTGTCGTTTGCTCTGAACATCCTTTTCTTGTGTATCCAGAGCTTCTTTGGCTTGGTTAAGTTTTTGCTCTGCAGCTTTCAAATCCCGTTCAGCTTCGATAAGACTTGCGCGACTTTCTTGCTGTGAGACAAGGTGTTTGTGTTGTGCTTCTTGTTGGCGTAATTGAGAAGACTGACGATTTATCAGCTCTTTCTGTTCGTTTTGGCGCCTTTTCAGAGCTGTTGATTGTGCTTCGTTGGCTGCAATCTGGCTGTTGATTTCAGAAATCGAACGATCAATTTCTGAAATCGTCTGCGCATGTTTTTTGCAATCGCTTTCCAGGGCCTGTTGGTCTGTATGGATCGACTTGTTTTTGTCCTGGATAACAGTTCTTTCTTGTTTTAGCCGTTCTTCGGCCTCTAGGGTATCAGCATTGATATTTGTTGCCCGCTCGCGATCCTTGGTGAGTTGCGATAATAATTCGGTTGATTTATTGAGCGCCTCAACTGCCTGTTGTTCCTCACGCTGCAAGTTTTCCTGATTAATTAGTAATCTTTGGTGTTTTGAGGAGTATGATGTTTCTGTTTCTCGCAAGGTTGGCAAGCTGGCAGCAACATCAACTTGGGCACGGGATTTTTGCGCTGTAATAGCCGTTTTTTCTGAAACGTCTTTTTGGGCCGCTTTTAATATATCAAGGGCTTCGCTTTGGGCTTTTTTTGCATCAACTGATTCGTAATGCAGCAAGATTGCTTCGTGCTGTCGAATAAGTTGAGCAAGATTGCGGTAACGATTCGCTTGTCTTGCCTGTTTCTTTAACCCCTGAAGCTGCGCGTCCAGTGTGGTTATGACATCCTCTAGGCGTTCAAGATTTGTTTCCGCGGCCCGTAATCGCAACTCGGCCTCGTGCCGGCGGGAATGCAAGCCGGTAATACCTGCGGCTTCTTCCAGTAGACCACGTCTACTGGTCGGTTTGGCGTTGATGATTTCACCAATACGGCCCTGGCTGACGAGTGCTGTTGATTGCGATCCACTGGCGGCATCGGCAAATAATAGTTGTACATCACGGGCGCGTACGTCTTTGCCATTAACCTTGTAGTTAGATCCACTTCCCCGGGATATCCGCCGAACCACCTCGATATCATCGTATTCGTTAAAAGCAGCAGGGGCTGTTCTGTCTCGATTGTCGAGTAACAATGATACTTCGGCGATATTTCTTGCGGGGCGCGTGGCTGATCCGGCGAAGATAACATCATCCATTTCACTGCCACGCATGCGTTTGGCCGATGTTTCGCCCATAACCCAACGTAGGGCTTCAACGAGGTTGGATTTCCCGCATCCGTTCGGGCCAACAATTCCGGTCATGCCGGAAGAGATCAGAAGTTCGGTCTGATCAACAAAAGATTTGAATCCGCTGAGCCGTAGTTTGTTAAACTGAACCAATGCCCACGAATCCCTGATTTGGTTTGCTGTTCCCCCGCAAGGTCAGGTTAGTTGTGAAAATAAATATCCTGAACCCTTGAGTAAGCACCGTTTTTTCGGATGTCATAGGGAAAACTGTAACTCTATGAATGATCTTCTGCAACAGTAGCTGCTTCGCCAATATGCAAAAGGCCCCATGAAAAACATGAGGCCTTTATCCGTTAGAGAGATTCTTTTAATTGATTACAAAGCATCTTCCAGAAGATCATTCATCGCATCATAGTCGCGACCACCCGCAAAAACCTCACCATTAATAACAAAGCTTGGTGTTGAGCTGATACCGAAAGAGGTTTTACCTTCTTGAGCTTGGGTCACAATGCGTCGCAGAGCGGCTTCGTCATTAAAGCATTCTTCAAAGCGTTCATTGTTCATGCCAGCTAGAAGAGCCATTTTCTGGAGTCCTTCTTTTGCGGCTCCACCAAAGGCCCAAGTCTGTTGCTGTTGGAAAAGTAAATCCAGGAAAGAGAAATAGCGATCCCCTTCCAGGCATTCGGCAACGGCTGCACCGCGCAAGGCAACACCATCAAGAGGCATGTGGCGATAGACCAAGCGGGCTTTGCCTGTTTCTATCCAGTTCTTTTTGACCTCCGGTAGAGTACCAGTATGGAAATCTGCGCAGTGCGGGCAGGTAAGGGATGCGTATTCTATTATTGTTACAGGCGCATTTTTGTCGCCGAGAATACGGTCATTTTCGGTTACTTCGCCAGCGGCTTGAGCCGAAGAAATGTTCGTAAGAGAAGCGGCAAGTGGAAAGCTGAGCGCAAAAGCCGCTGCGTTGCGGATAAAAAGCCGTCTGTTCATTGTCTGTATTATTCCTGAACTGCGAAGTTTGATTTTACGAAATTTGATTAAGTTGTCCTAAACCTAGTCTAGAGACAAGTGTGGCGGCAATAGGGCAATGTACCTTCTTCACTATTTGTTGATTTTGTTTCTGGCACGGGTTGTTGCGGCCAACCGTTCCAAAGATGTTCTCAATGCATCGTTTTTTACATTGGAAAATTCATTTCTGATATCTTGTTGCTCTTTGCCTGATAACTTTGGAAGTTCAGGGGCTTTTTTTGTTTCGGGCTTGTATAAAGGTCCCTGTTGAAGGGATATGCGTGCGATTGCCCGATATCCAAAGTGGCTGTTGACGCGTTCAATTATTTGAGGTGTCTGTTGTTGGATTGCCAAGGCAAAAGCCGGATCAGCCTTAATCAGCAGGGTGCCATCGTTTCTGATGCCTTGGCTAGGATATCGCAACTTTATAGGTAGGCATTGGTTCGCCAGCTCTTTCCCGACAATCATACCCCAATCTTCGATGAGGCCAGCTTCGGCAAAGCCACGTTTTCCTGTGATTCTTTTAGTGAGTTTGGGCAGTGTGGCAGCGATTGGTTGCATGGATTTACGCCGACGGCTTGAAACCTCTGGAATTGAGGTTTCTTTCTTTTGAGTAGTTTTTGTTTTTTTTGGCTTTGTGGTTTTTGCCATCGCTGGTCGAAGTGCCTTGATCACATAGTTTGCGAAGTTGTCTGTTGTGAGGGTGTCTTCTTTAGTTGATCTAATTGTGGATGGGAAGGAGTATAGCCCAGTGGTCGGGGAAAAACAGAACCGATTCGTAAGTTAAGGGCGCAAAAGCAGCTTGGGGCATCTTTTTCCCGAGTTTCGTGTCCTGAGTTTAGTGAAGTGAAATACAGGTTACTGTTTTGGTTCAAATGATCGCAGAAGAAATCTTGCCGTGGTACGACAAACATGCCCGTGAGCTACCGTGGCGTCTGTCGCCAAGGCAGAAACGTGCTAATCCTAACGTACTCTATGCTGATCCTTATCGTGTGTGGCTGAGCGAAATAATGCTCCAGCAGACTACGGTTGCGACCGTTAAGGGGTATTACGAAAAGTTTTTGGCTTCTTGGCCCACGGTAAATGATCTGGCCAAAGAAGATCTGGATAATGTTCTGAGCGCCTGGGCTGGTCTTGGGTATTATGCTCGAGCGCGTAACCTGCACAAATGTGCGAAGGTTGTTGCGGATGAACTGGGTGGTGTTTTTCCGGATACAGAAGAGGGGCTGTTAAAACTTCCCGGGGTTGGTCCCTATACTGCGGCTGCAATTGCTGCAATAGCCTATGATCGTCCGGCAACAGTGGTCGACGGTAATGTGGAGCGAGTGATTGCCCGATACTATGCGCTTGAAGATCCCTTGCCTGGTGTAAAACCCCAAATGAAAGAGTGCGCCCAACAGCAGACTCCATATGAACGTGCTGGCGATTATGCACAGGCTATGATGGATCTGGGGGCAACCATATGTACGCCGAGATCTCCGGGCTGTGTGATTTGCCCAATTCAAACCGCGTGTCTTGCCAGAAAATCCGGCATCGCTGAAAGCTTACCAAAGAAGGCGCCCAAAAAGGAAAAGCCAACCCGGCGTACCTATGCTTATCTTTTTCTATCAGACGAGAGGGGCGCTCTATTAAGGCGGAGACCTGAAAAGGGGTTGCTCGGGGGGATGACAGAGGTCCCAACGGGAGATTGGGTCAAGCAAGGTGATGCCGTGCGTAACCCTGAGCTTGACCATCTGGCGCAATGGACTGAGCTAGAGGGTGTTGTGAAACATACCTTCACACATTTTCATTTCGAGATTACAGTTCTGACGAGCAAAATTTCACAAAATTTAGATGGAATTGCTGAAGCTGTGCAGGGAGCGTGGGCACATAAAACAGAATTTTCTGGTCTGGCGCTGCCGACAGTTATGAAGAAAATCCTTCGTCATGCTGACTATATATAGCTTTTAGGAATGATATAGCTTTTAGGAATGATCCTTGTCGCATTAAGCAATGCTGATGGTCGCAAGCAAATCGTTTGCTCTTCTAAAACCACAAAAGCCCGCTTCTGCGGGCTTTTGTGGTTAAAGAGTATTTTTTAGTTGGTCATTTCGGCGCGAACTTGCTGGCGGAGAACGTCTATACATACTTCCCGACCCTCTGCGTCCATGTGCCAATAGGTCCAGCCGTTACAGGCCGAAGCGCCCTGTACCATAGCGCCGACTTTGTGGATCGATCCCTGGAATTCATTTGATATCAGACTGCCATCGGCGCGCACTTTTGCGGAGTACTTTTTCTTGGGGCCGTAGAGTGTCGTGCCGGGTTCAAGCAAGCCGCGCTCAATAAGCGTACCGAAAGGAATGCGGGGCTGTTCACGCTTTTGTTCGATAGAGACAAGGTTAATATCGTCAAGCTGCTTTACCTGAGAAATACGTTTCTTGGCTATCTTTACATATTCTGGATCTTGTTCGATCCCCAGGAAGTGTCTGCCGAGTTTTTTCGCAACGGCCCCAGTTGTGCCAGTTCCAAAGAAGGGATCAAGAATGACATCACCGGGTTTTGTCGATGACAGGATAACACGGTGCAATAGTGATTCAGGTTTCTGCGTTGGATGTGCTTTGTCGCCTTCTTTGTTTTTAAGGCGTTCACCGCCGTTACAAATCGGCAAGAGCCAGTCACTGCGCATTTGAATGTCGTCGTTCAGGGCCTTCATGGATTCATAGTTGAAGGTGTATTTTGAACTTTTGGACTTGGCGACCCAGATCATGGTTTCGTGTGCGTTGGTAAATCGTCTGCCACGAAAGTTTGGCATTGGGTTTGATTTGCGCCAAATCACATCATTCAGCATCCAGTAGTCAAGATTCTGGAGGAGGGCACCAACACGGTATATGTTGTGGTAACTGCCAATAACCCAAAGGGTGCCGTTTTCTTTGAGAACACGGCGCGCTGCTTTTAGCCAGTTCCAGGTGAATTCGTCATAGGCTCGAAAGCTATCAAACTTGTCCCAGTCATTATTGACGGCATCAACTTTGGAGTTGTCCGGACGCGTAAGTTCACCCGCCAATTGCAGGTTATACGGTGGATCCGCAAAGATCACATCAACAGACTTTTCAGGTAGACTGTTCATGATCTCGACGCATTCACCGAGATGGACAACATTCTTTTTCACTAAAGCAGACTCCTCTTGACTCGAGTCCCCTATCTTGAGTCACTGTGGAGTCGCGGTCAAGTATTTTTTCCGCGAAGAGTCAAGTAAAGAGTCATTGGAGTCAGTCGTTTAGCTCGAGTCGCTCTCTGATTGGACGAAATGTGCGGCGATGGGCTGGGGTAACCCCAAGATCTAGTAGTGCGGCCTTGTGTTGAGCTGTTCCGTAACCTTGATTCTTTTCCCAGCCATAACCGGGGTACTGAATCGATAGTTCAAACATCTGATGATCACGATTCACTTTCGCGATGACTGATGCTGCCGCGATGGACAGGCTAATACTATCGCCTTTGATCACCGCTTTTGCCGGGTAGGGCAGTTTGGGTATCTTATTACCGTCAACCAAAATGGCTTGTGGTGTTAGGGGGAGGTTCGAGACGGCTCTTTGCATTGCAAGCATCGAGGCCTGAAGGATATTTAATTCGTCAATTTCTTCGCAGCTGGCTTCACCCAAGGCCAGTTTGATAATCCCGCTCTGCTGTAGATCATAAAGCTGATCGTTTATATCTTCACGTTTTTTGACTGAAAGCTTCTTCGAATCATCGAGCTTAGTGATCAGGTCTTGTGGTATTTTTTTGCGGTCCAGCCATGCCGCGCCAGCAACGACCGGGCCGGCCCACGGACCACGCCCGACTTCGTCAAGGCCAACAATGATGGCGTTGTTAATACCGAGTTCTTGATCAAGTTCTTGTTCTCTTGAAAAGTCAGGCATTGGTTTTGTTTTTAGTCTTTGGATCCAGCAGTCGAAGTTTCGGCTTCTTGAGTTTTTGTTGGTTTCTCATCGTCATCCGTTTCAGGGGCACTTTGGGCGACGGTTGAAATGTTTTCCGAATCTTGGGTGGGGGCTGTGCTATTCGTATCTTCTTTGGTACGACAGCGAAGCAGACGTTCTTGAAGCTTTGGAAACCATTTTAACAAAACGCTTTGTCCTGTTCTTGTCAGGACCTTTTCCGCCAAGCTGGATGTCCGTATGATCGCACCAACTTCTGGGCCGTAGGTCAGACGCATGGTCTCGGCACCAGAAGTAATTCCAAGCTGGGTAATCTGATGCAGTCTTCTGGCGGTAAAAAGCCAAAAGGGGCTGGTGAACAGGGATATCACCGTGACAGAAACAACCAGCCGATAGTTTTCATCATCAAGAACACCTGCGCCAATACCAAGAGCGGCTAGGATGAATGAGAATTCACCAAGCTGGGCAAGTATAGATCCCGACAGGAAGGCGCGGGGCCAAGTTTCACCCAGGAACCTGATCAAAGTAATGTTGAGGGCCGTTTTAAAGAGCGCCACAAAAAGCACCAGGAAGAAAACAAGTCCCAGGTTATCCCAGATATATTGGGCGTCCAAAAGCATGCCGATGGAGAGGAAAAACACCATGAGCAAGATGCTTTGAATTGGGGCGACTTGCTTGGACATGACTTTGTGGCTGGCCGAGTTTCCTAAAATCAACCCTGCTAAAAATGCGCCATAGGCCGCAGATAAGCCGATTAGGCCCGAAAAAGCCGACGCGCCAAAACAAAAAGCCATTCCGGCAAGCGGTGTGAGGTCTTCGTTATCACCGATTGAGCGGGCGAAGGGGATTTGTAATCCGCGTTTTTTGCTCAGGAAGATAAACAAAAGAATGAGAATACCTATGGAGATGCCGACTTTGATAAAGGCTGATGTTCCGATGCCGCCTTCAGAGCCAAAAGAGCTGACAAAAAGCATCATGGGAACTACCGCGAGATCCTGGGCAATTAGAATACCGATGGTTACCTGACCAATGCGGGTTCCGTATTCATTGATTTCCTGAAGCATCTTAACGGCGACAGCTGTGCTGGAGAGAGCAAAGACAAATCCGAAGAAAAGGATTAATTCAAAACTCCAGTCCATGAACTGTCCAAGTAACCACATGCCGCCGACACCCACAGCGATCTGTGCCGCAGTGGTTATGACAGCCACTTGCCATACCTCTTTGATGCCGCGCAGGGACAGGTTCATGCCGATGACAAAAAGCAGCATTAACACGCCAAGCTCAGCAAGCGTTGAAATGTTGTCTCTGTCTTCTACGAGCGCCAGACCAGAAGGGCCAAGGAAAACGCCGGCGAGAATATAGCCAAGCACAGGCGGTTGTTTGAATTTCCGCATAGCAATGCCGCAGGCTAGTGCAGCAACTACAACGATTGCCAGACCTGTTAAACTACCGCTGTGATGTTCCATTATATTTTGGTGTACTCTTGTTTAGTGTGCGCTTGGTAAGTGGTTTTAACTTAGCACATGATTTGGATCTGTTTGATTTAAGACCAGTCAGCTTTCTAGTGGCAAATGCTCTTGCAGGCGCGGCATCAATTCTACCAAATTACAGGGGCGGTGACGGTTATCAAGCTGTGAGCGTAGAATTTCCCCCCACCCATCTTTACAGGCGGAAGGTGAGCCGGGAAGGGCAAAAAGGTAGGTGCCTTTTGCTACGCCGCCGATTGCTCTGCTTTGCATTGTCGATGTGCCGATCTTGCTATAGCTGATCCAGCGGAACAGTTCGCCAAAGCCTTCAATTTCCTTTTCCATGACGGCTTTGAAGGCCTCTGGTGTTGTGTCTCTGCCCGTTACACCCGTACCGCCTGTGGTGATAACAACGTCGATTTCCGAATTGTTTATGTGGTTTTGAAGCTGTGATGTAATGGCAGCGATATCATCCTTGATAATGGAACGCGCAGAAACTTTATGTCCGTCTTCCTTAATCATTTTTTCCAGAACATCACCTGATTTATCATCAGCTTCTGTCCGGGAATCTGAAATGGTCATGACCGCAATGTTAACGGACAGGAAGGGGCGGGTTTCATCTAGTTTTGGCATTCTCTGCGACATCCGATTCAGAGGTTTTGTTATAGCGGTCCTGGGCTTCGTATCTTGGCCATTGGCCCGCGGCAAGGGTATCCAGCGAAGGAGAGTATTGATTTAATCGGGCGCGGTAAATCCAAAGATTTGTCAAAACGCGTTCGATAAAGAGCCGGGTTTCACGCGATGGAAGGCTTTCTATGAACAATAAAGGGTCATCATTATAGGTGATCTTGCGCTCCCATTTTCCTAAATTACCCGGTCCACCATTATAGGCAGTTGCTAATTTAAACAGGTCTCCCTCAACATAGTTGTGGTTGAGTAGATAGCCTAAATATTTTTGACCAAGGGCCAGGTTCAAAGAGGGATCGTATAGTTGATTCCGTGTTTTACCGCGAAAGCTTTGCCCTTGTGATATGTAGCTTGCAGTTTGGGGCATTAGTTGTAAAAGGCCACGTGCTCCATCCGGGCTTTTTGCGTTGGGATTAAATGATGATTCCTGGCGCATGAAGGCAAAAACCAAGGCGCGATCAATTTCAAAACCGCCTTCTGGTTCCCATTTGGGGATTGGGTACAGGGCGGCATCTATCACGCCCCGGTTTTCTGCGGGGTTTTGTTTTTCCTGCTTTTCTTCTGCTGCCAGTCTGGCGCCCAGCCTGAAAGCTAGTTCAGGCATGCCTGTGTGTTCCGTAAGCTGCAAGAAAGCGGGTATTTCATTGCCTTCGATGCTGCCAACCAGACGGCTTAGTTCTGCCTTTGCTTCTTTTGTCTGTCCCAGTTGGATAAGAGCCAGTGCCCTTTTGCTTGGTGCGTGGCTTTGTAATGTCTTGGCTGTGATTTCATTTAATGGAGTTGTCTGGTAGTCAAATGTAAGGTCCAGACCAAGTGCTCTGCGTGCAAGAATACCATAAAATGTTCGTGGATATTCTGCTGCCTGATAGAGGTATTTGCTCACATCTTGAGGTTGTTTCAGCTTCAAGTTTGCCCGGGCGGCCCAATAGGCTCCTGATGATCGCATCCAGCTGCTGCTTCGGGATGCTTTGGCAAGATGAGAGAAGTGATCACGAGCTTCTTTTGTTTTGTTCAGGCGCCAAGCTGCTAGGCCTGCAATCCAGTCGGCCGATGGCACGTACTTTCTGGATTGAGTTGCTTTTTTGGCGAGCTGATAAGCTTTTTTATCTTTCCCATAATAATACCAGGCTGCAGCCAGCTTGGCATATGTTTCGTTAATTTCTATGGGGTCAAGAAGCCGTTTTGCCTTGGCTGATTTTAGCACGTCTTCGGTAATGGACAGGCGTGTGTTCAGGATATTTCTGCGCAGTTGGCTTTTCAGGCGATTAGCTTTGATTCTGTCAGATTTGGACAGCTTCTTATTAGATCGATAGTTATAATTTTTTCCATAAGCGCGATAGGGGGCGCTTTTGAAGCGAACAGGTTTCTGGGGGTATTTGTAGTTCTTGGGACGCCTTTGTAGGGCAAGTTTGTATATAGTATCGGCCTGGGGATGATCGGCATAGGCCGCAAGCCATGTTTTTAGTTCCTTGTATTTTGATCTGTATGCAGTTGGGTGCAAGTATCTCTGTGCCTGAACGTGACCGAGCAGTATCTTGTTATCAAGCTTGGAAATCAGTTTGTCAGCATCCTTCCAACGTCCCTGTTCCTGTCGTGCGAAAATTCTGCTGTAACGTTTAACGTCTTCATTGCTCAGAATCTCTGGTAGCGTGAAGCTTTGAGTTATCTCTACATCTGTTTTGGGAAGTTGTTCTTCAATTTTTGTCGCTGCCTGTGCTGTATATGAGCAAAGCAGGAATAGGCCGGCAAGTTTTGCGGCCTTTGATGCTAAATTGACTGTCCATTGGCGTGTGCGCATGAATGTCGTCATAACGAAGTGATTGTCCCCCAGTTCCCCAAAGCCACAATATCCAAGGCATGTGCCAGCTACCAAGCTGGCTTTTGCCTTATTACAGCTGATGTCCCCATATTGCCGTCATAGAAAATAGTTAATTGTCGCTATGGGGGCAATAGTCCTCAAATGCGTCAAAAATTTGTCTATAATTTTAACTAACCTGTTCTTCTTTCTAAATGATGAAGAAAAGTGACTTAATTTGTTATTTTATAGAATGGGTTAGGATAATTTTGTTTTTATGGCCCGCAAATCTTGCCATGCGAGGGCTTTTTGTCTGGGTGTGTTCAAAAGCATATGCGGTGCAAAGGTCGCGATCGTTGGAATAGATTCGCCGTTTGGTGGCGTATATTCCATCCATTTTCCTCTCTGTCGTAACAGGCTGGCGTCTGGATCTACTAGGCCTCTCAGCGTGCTTTCCCCCATAAGGACAAGTACTTTGGGCGATATAAGCTCTATTTGGCGGTCGATAAAAGGTTTGCAACAGGCCAGATCATTAACTGTCGGTTTTTTGTCCCCGGGGGGGCGCCAAAAAACACAAGAGCTAAGATAGACTTCCTCTATTTTGAGGTGAATAGCCGTAAGCATGTTTTCGAGCAGTTTGCGATTTGATCCGGCGACAGTTTTCCCTTCCCGATCTTCATCTGCCCGGGGGGCACCCATAACAATCATTAAATCGGCTTGGGATGGGGCAGGGTCAAAAACAGTGTTGATAGCTGTTTTCTTGAGTGCACAACCATCAAAGGATGCAAGTGCTGTTGCTAATTCAGAGATACTTTTTGCGTTGCCCGCCAGATTTTGCGCTTCACCCAAGGTTTTTTGAAAAGACTGCAGTACGCGTTTTGCTGCTGCGACTTTCGGAGGCGTTGGAGCCGCCGCCTTGGCGCCGGGTTTTACAGTTTGGGGCGGTGTCGACGCTTTCTGGGCAACTTGACTTTGTTTCTGGCTGAGTTGATAGCTGTCAATTGCGATATCGCCAATAGCTTCATCAACCCCGGCATCCAATTGCCATGTCAAAGCAGCTAATAATTCGTCACGCGTCCAGTCTTCAGCGGTCATGGTCTCTGTTAAATGTCCCGGTTTTTGCTTGGTGCCCAGCATACATCTTGTGCAAACTAATTTTTATGTAAAGCAAAGTTCAGTATTGATCCATTGATGTTTGCAAAATAGGGCACTTTTCTTTTTTATTTGTTTGCGAATTCTTCATAGCATTATAGGGGGCTGTTATGTGCTTTGGCGTGGGTCTAGGGATTTTTGCAAATCCTTTTCGTGGTTTTTGATTGTTCTGTGTCGTTATTGTTAAATTGCTGCAGCGCGAAAATATCTATAAATTGATCCTGAAAACTGTGTGCGAGTGATGTTCGTCGCAAAGATAATAAAAAAAATGTGGCCATTTGTGGATTTTTGTTGAATCATGTGGCTCGTTGTAATTTGAGGGGAAGCGGCGGGATAAGCTGCAAAGCTCACGGCTCGAATTGGAGAGAGGGCTATGGAACGCGAATTTATGGAATACGACGTTGTTATTGTTGGGGCAGGACCTGCTGGTTTGTCTGCCGCAATTAAATTGCGTCAATTGTCTGCTGAACAGGGAAAAGAAGTTTCAGTCTGTGTTTTGGAAAAGGGCTCAGAAGTTGGGGCGCATATTTTCTCGGGTGCTGTTTTTGAACCCAGGGCACTAGATGAACTGATTCCGGATTGGAAAGAAAAAGGTGCGCCGCTTAATGCGCCTGTTTCTGACGAAAAGTTTATGCTTCTTAGTAAAAAGGGATCTGTGAACCTCCCTGTCGCTTTGCTTCCGAGCCAAATGCACAATGATGGTAACTATGTTATTTCTTTGGGCAATCTATGTCGCTGGCTTGGTGAGCGCGCCGAGGAGCTGGGGGTTGAAATTTATCCTGGCTTTGCTGCCGCAGAAGTTGTCTATCATGAAGACGGCCGTGTAAAAGGCGTTGCGACTGGTGATATGGGCATCAGTAAAGATGGTGAGCAAAAAGATTCGTATATGCCGGGTATGGAACTTCACGGCAAATACACCTTCTTTGCCGAAGGGTGCCGTGGTTCCCTTAGCAAAGGTTTGATGGAAAAGTTTAATCTAAGAGAAAACTGTGATCCGCAGACCTACGGTATTGGCATGAAGGAGCTCTGGGAACTGGATCCGGCGAAGCACAAGCCCGGAACAGTTGTTCATACCGCCGGATGGCCTATGAAAAGCGATACTTGGGGTGGCTCGTTCATCTATCACCTTGAAAATGGACAAGCCTATGTCGGTTATGTGGTCGGTTTGGATTACGAAAACCCGCATTTGTTCCCGTTTGGTGAGTTTCAGCGTTTCAAAATGCACCCAGCTATTGCCGAGATGCTTGAGGGTGGAAAACGAATTTCATATGGCGCACGTGCTTTGAATGAAGGTGGCTTGCAATCGGTGCCGGATCTTGCTTTCCCCGGCGGGGCCTTGATCGGTTGTTCTGCTGGTTTCCTGAATGTTGCCAAGATCAAGGGAAGTCATAATGCCATGAAGACAGGCATGCTTGCTGCGGAAGCTGCGTTTGACGCCGTGACTGCTGGTGAGGAAACGCCGCCTGTACTTTCTGCTTACCCGGACGCATACAAGAAGTCTTGGGTATATGAAGAGCTATATGCATCCCGTAACTTCCGACCTGCCTTTAGCAAGTTTGGCCTATGGGGATCGATGCTTTATTCCGGTGTTGATCTCAAGGTTTTTGGTGGCAAGCTACCATGGACATTCAGCCATAAACACTATGATCACGAATGTCTGAAGCCTGCGGCTGATATGCCCAAAATTGACTATCCGAAGCCAGATGGAAAACTTTCATTTGATCGGCTTTCGTCGGTCTTTATTTCAGGAACAAACCACGAAGAAGATCAGCCTGTGCATCTGACGCTGAAAGATGCTTCAGTGCCAATTTCGCATAATTTGGCAATTTATGATGCTCCAGAGCAAAGATTCTGTCCGGCTGGTGTCTATGAAATTGTTCGGGATGATGATGGTAATAACCCGCAGTTACAGATCAATGCGCAAAACTGTGTGCATTGTAAAACCTGTGACATCAAAGATCCGACCCAAAATATTAATTGGGTAACACCAGAAGGTGCCGGTGGGCCGAACTATCCAAATATGTAGGCACTTGCTGAGTATGTAGATAGTAAAAATGTGCCGGATTCCTCTCGGTAAACATTTTTTAAACCCACGCAAAACTGACCGCTTTTATAGATAAGGCGGTCAGTTTTTTTATCCAGTCACTTTATATTGTGCAGCAGATACTTGGCGTTGAGCATTTAGGGGGGTAGACTGCTGTCATTTCTTGTCTGGCGAAGAGGAGGATGATTTGCCTCGCCATGGCTCTATGTTCGTAAAACAATATTTACAACGCTTTATTTTCTCTGCGGGAACGGCGCTCATTCTCGGCGCTTGTACAGCGGCTCAAAGTGATTCCGAAAGTAAGCAAAGCTCTGCTGATCTTGGAATGGAAACGCCTTTTGTCCGGGCCAGTAACTCTCCCTCGGGGTCTTATCTTGCCGGGATTGTCGCAGGCCATAATCGTGATTATGAGATTGCAACGGAACTTATGCTTCATGCATTAGAGGCCTCGCCAGATGATCCTCGGCTTCTTGCGCGTTCTTTTTTGCTGACGGCAAGTACAGGGCGAAACGACGAAGCACTAGAGTTGGCAAAACGGCTACTCGATATTTCTCCGCAACAATCTATCGCACATCTCGTTCTGGTGATTGATGCTGTAGAGCGTGAAGATTGGGATGAAGTCAGGGAAAGAATCGACGCAACTCCAGATGTCGGCGTTAATACAATTCTGGAGCCGATGTTCACGGCTTGGACTGATCTTGCGCAAAATGATCTGGATAAGGCTCTGGAGAACCTTGAACCGCTTTCCAAAAAAGAAGGATTTCAATCTCTCTATGGGATACAGGTTGCTCTGCTGAAAGATTTGGGGGGGCGTCCTGATGCTGCCCGTAAGGACTATTTATCCTTGCTAGAAACTTCAGAACAGCCAACGCTTCGGCAAGTAAATATTGTTGCTGATTTTTTAAGCAGACAAGGTGATAAAGAAGCTGCCCGGGGATTGATTACAACGTATCTGGAACAAGATCCGGAAAATGCGATTGCTAATCATGCGTTATCTCGTCTGGATTCAGATGAAAATTTACCGCGGATCATTTCTAAGCCGGGGGATGCCTTCGCCGAAATCCTTTTTGGATTTGCCAGCTTGCATGCGCAGGAAAAAGCCTATGATACCGGATTGATTTATGCCAACCAGGCATTGAAACTACGGCCTGATTATGAAGAAGCTAAAATCCTTGTGGGCGAAATTATGCAAACACAAGGGCGTAGCCGCGCGGCGATTGAGCTTTATAAAACCATCCCGCTGGATTCACCCTATGCCTGGACGATTGGTCTGAGAATTGCGGATGAATTAGATGCTCTGGGGCATGAAAAAGAAATGCTTGAAACCTTGGCGCAACTGGAAGAGTTGCGGCCTGAACGTTTTGAAACCCATTTGCGAAAGGGTGATATGTTCCGCGGTGCTGAACGTTTTGCCGAAGCAGCCGATGCCTATGATGAAGCGATTAAGCGGATTGATGAAAATAACAGCCGTTACTGGGCCTTGTTTTATTATCGTGGAATTGCTTTTGAACGCCAGAAAAAATGGCCCAAAGCAGAAGCTGATTTCTTGAAAGCTTTGGAATTGTCACCCGACCAACCGCATGTGTTGAATTATCTTGCCTATTCTTGGGTTGAGTTAAAAAAGAACCTGGAACAAGCCGAGAAAATGTTGATTAAGGCGGTCGAACTTCGCCCTGATGATGGCTATGTCGTGGACAGTCTGGGTTGGGTATACTATCGCCTTGGAAAGTTTGATGAGGCCGTTAAGTATCTGGAAAAAGCGATCGAACTGAAGGCAGAGGACCCGGTAATTAATGATCATCTTGGGGATGCCTATTGGCAGGTTGGGCGTAAACATGAGGCCAGGTTCCAATGGCGACGTGCGCTTAGCTTTGAGCCAGAAGAAGAACAGGTTGAGCTGATTCGGTCCAAGATCGATAAAGGCATTGTCGCTGATAATTCTGGCAGTTGACGGGATAGATCTGGTTCGATGGGACAGATTATCGAATTCGCCCCTGCAAAGATAAATTTATCTTTGCAGGTAACGGGGCGACGGGATGACGGTTATCATCTTCTTAAAAGCTTGGTGGTATTTGCGAGCGTCGGGGATCGGGTTTTTCTGGAACCTTCTTCGGATTTTTCCCTTAAGGTCACAGGTCCTTTTGGTGCGTTCTTGAGCAAGAACGATAATCAGGAAGATAATCTTGTCATCAAAACCGGTCGAAAATTGCAAAAATTTTTAGGAACCGATCAGGGCGCAACTATTACATTAGAGAAAAATTTGCCAGTCGCATCAGGTATTGGGGGCGGGTCATCAGACGCTGCGGCAGCCCTGAGAGGATTGATGCGGCTCTGGCATGAAGTCCCCCAGAATATATCTGGCTTGCGTGATTTGGCTTTGGAAGTTGGGGCGGACGTTCCTGTTTGTCTGGAAAGTGCTTGTTCCTGGATGGAAGGCGTCGGGGAAGTCGTGGAGTCCGGCCCCGGCTTGCCAGATCTATATGGCGTGCTCATAAATCCAGGATATCCCGTATCGACCCCTGAGATATTTAAAGAGCTAAAGGGTGGGTTTTCACAAGTCATATCGGAACGCCGACGCGAATTGAGTATGTCCGATTTGTTAAGTTACTTGAATGCCAGTGGTAATGATTTGACTAAACCAGCTTCACGGTTAGCGCCTGTTATTCTTGATTGTATCAATGCATTAAGGGCCAACACAGGGTGCCTTTTTGCGGGGATGTCGGGTAGTGGAGCGACTTGTTTCGGTCTTTATGAAACATTCGATGCAGCGAAAAAGGCGTCGGGCGAGATCGCAAATGCCCGTAAAGAATGGTGGGTTCAACCCGTAACCCTGTATTAGAAAACAGGTGTATAAAAAGCGATGCTCTTTATTGTTGAGCATCGCCATATCTTGTTAGGGTAAGTCTAGTTATTACTCAGCATTTCATCGACAGCTTTGAGCTCTGCCAGTAGGTCAGGTGTCGGTTTACCATCGACTTGTAGTCCCGAAATTTCTTGAAACAAGCTGATCGCTGCGACGGCTTCGTGATCAATGTCGCCGTCAATCCGGCCGGGGTCAAAATTCAAACTTGCGAGCAATCCCTCGATTTCTTTCAACTGTTCAACACGCATTCCGTAAGGAGAGCTGGCATTTGGATTAGGTTCATCCGTTGCCTGCGTCGCAGATTGCTGAGGTTCATTCTCGCTTTTTGTCAGAAGGGAATCCTTGCCCACAAGAAATACGGCGAGTACGCCTAAGAAAAGTACAGCAGCGACCGTTATCATTTTAGATAGTGAATACCCCTTTTTGGGACGTGAAATGGCGTCTTTGGGGGGGGCTGCCGGGGATTTGGTTTTCTCTTTGCTCTCATTCAGACGATTTTCGGGCTTCGCTGTTTTAGCCTCCTTGTCTGCTTTCTTCCCTTGGGGCGCTTTTTTCGTATCATCGCCTACAGGCTCAGATTTACTTTTGTCCAAAACCTTTTTTGTCTTTGCCGTGACGGTCTTGGCAACTGGCCCTGTTTTTTTGCTTTCCCCAGTGCTTTTATCTTTCGCAAGCTTTTCATCAGATGATGATGTCGGAGCTGCGCTTGCTTTACTGACCACTTTTTTCGGTGCAGCTTTTTTTGCTGCGGCCTTTTTTGTTGTGGTTGAAGTGCTTTTTTCTTCAGGTTTCGCCTTGGCAGAAGACTTCTTTGCGGCAGTTTTTCGCGTCGTCGGCTGGCGGGATTTGCGGCTGGTTGGCTTTTCGTCTTCAGACTTAAGCTTGTCGTCGCTCATCAATTCCAGTTCCCTGTGTTTTATATATTCGGTGTTTTAGAGCAAGAATTGCTCTAGGTGGGTGCCTTTAAATGGCGTGTTTTGTTTGATTACCACTCATTATTTATACAAGGATAATCAATATCTGGGTAAGGGGTAAAGCATTCTGGTTTAAAAGAGGTAAATATCCTTGAAGAATGCTAAAAAAAATAATTAAAAAAATGTGATAAAAATTACTTTTAAGCCATTGACTTCCTCGGAAGTAACGCTATTTTCTCTCCCACATCTGATGGGACGTCGCCAAGTGGTAAGGCACCGCTTTTTGGTAGCGGCATTCGCAGGTTCGAATCCTGCCGTCCCAGCCAAAGAGAACCCCATGACATTGTTATGGGGTTTTTTCTTTTTAAATTCTTGGAAGCGGTCATGGCGGTCTTTTCGCTCATTCGCGAAGAGTCTATCACCAAGAGTCTGTTTATTTTTCCTAACTGTGTTAGTCTTTTCGAAAAAATATTTTAATAAATAATTCAAAGCCAGTATTCCAGATAGTGATGCCTAAAGCTGCTTTTGGGGGCTTGGCTTAAAAAAAAACAGGGATAGTTCGCCATGTCTGCAGAATTTCGAGTCGTTCCCTTCGAAGGTTTACCCGATTATACAGAGGATGAACGACAACAACGTTCGCGTGATTTTTACAGCTTAATGCAGAGGCGCCGAACAATTCGCGATTTTTCTTCGGCGCCCGTTGATCGATCAATCATTGAAAATGCGATACGTACGGCTGGACTGGCGCCTTCGGGGGCAAACAAACAGCCATGGCATTTTGCCGTTGTAAGTAACCCTGATGTCAAAACGAAAATTAGACAGGCGGCTGAGATTGAAGAGGAAGAGTTTTATGCGGGTAAAGCCGGAGAGGCATGGCTAAAAGACCTTCTTCCCTTAGGGACCGATCCCCAAAAACCGTTTTTGGAAATTGCCCCGTATCTGATCGTCGTTTTTCAGCAAAACTATGACATTGATCTCAATACTGGCGAGAAAATCAAACATTACTACATACAGGAATCCGTTGGACTGGCGTGTGGGTTTTTGATTACAGCACTGCACAACGCTGGGTTGGCAACTTTGACACACACGCCAAGTCCTATGGGGTTCTTGAGAGATTTATTGGGACGACCCAAGCATGAAAAGCCGGTTATGATTATTGTCACGGGGCATCCCTCTGATTCTGCATCTGTCCCTCAAGAGGCTTTAAACAAAAAAGATCTGGATGTTATCTCTACCTGGTTTGAATAGTTTGTCCGCTGATCGTTTACGCGGCCTGTTCTTGTTTTATCTTATTCCTGATATCGGATAGGCTGGTAATCTGGTTACCGTCACCTGTGAAGTTGTCTGGGGCAAGCCAACGGGAAAATGCCTGTTCCATGACAGGCCATTCTGTATCAAGGATTGAAAACCAGGCCGTGTCTCTGTTTCGCCCCTTAACGATGCCCGCTTGCCTGAAGGTGCCTTCATAGGAAAAGCCGAGACGTTTTGCAGCCTCTTTTGAGCCTTCGTTTAGTGCGTTGCACTTCCATTCATACCGCCGATAGCCGAGTTCGACAAAAATATAACGCATCATCAGGTACATAGCTTCGCTGGCAATTATTGTTTTCTGTAATGCCGGCGAAAAGTTTATGTGTCCGACCTCTATAGAACCCGCAACGGGGGTTATTCGAAGGTAACTTGCGACACCAAGAGCTTTTTGAGTTTTCTTATCAATCACGGCATAAAAAAGTGGATCTGTTTTTGCGGCCATCTCTTCTACCCATCTTTGGTAGCTTTCGAATTTGGCAAAAGGCCCATAGGGAAGGTATGTCCAGATCTCCCCTTCTTTGCTTTCTGAGTTGGCGTTAAAGAGATCCTGAGCATGGCAGTGTGGGTTTAATTTTTCAAGTTTGCAATACTGCCCATCCAGTTCGAGTGCTGTGGGGTGGCTTGGCTCTGTCCAATTGGTGACGATTGGACCAATTGGCTGCCCAAGAGAGTTTGTACACATATTTATTCTATCCGTGTGGTGAGTGTGTGCACAGTTAGTCACAAAACGGGTCCAGTTCGTAGAGCCATTTTGTTGATATTGATGGGGCCGATTTTAAAAGGTTTAGCCTCTGGCATTCTCTTCCAGGTTTTTGTGGCTCTATGATTGTCTGGGATTGTTCGGCGCAGCGTGCTTTACTATACACGAATGAATATTTTTTTATGAATAGGACAAGATCATTGGCAGATAAAATTGATTTCAGTACCTGGTGGCACGAAGACCCCGGCGCAATAGGCTTTACACATGCAATGAAAATGGAACTTCTGCACAGTGAACAGAGCCAGTTTCAAAAGATTGAAATTTATGATCACAAGGATTTTGGGCGTATTCTTGTCTTGGACGATCTGATACAGGCATCAGAAGCCGATGAATTTATTTATCATGAAATGGCAGTTCATGTTCCTGTGCTTGGTCGAAAGCGAAAGAACTTGCGTGCGTTGATCGTTGGTGGCGGGGACGGTGGTCTTTTGAGAGAGCTGTTGGTTCATAACAACATTGAAAAGGTTGTTATGGCAGAAATTGATCGTCGCGTTATTGAGCTTAGTAACGAATACCTTGCTATCAATGGTGATTATAATGATCCGCGCGTTGAATTGATTTGTGACGACGCTGCGCGTTATGTCATTGAAGCATTGGATAGAAAAGAACAGTTTGATCTTATCTTTATGGATATAACTGAACCCGTTGGTCCCTCTGCCAGCTTATTTACCGAAGAATTTTTGGATAATCTGGTCGCTATTCTGAAAGATGACGGGGTCTGTATTGATTCTGACAGTATCTTTATTGGTAAAGACCGGATCAGGTTTTTACAGGAAGCTTCCAGTGAAGAAGATCATAGTCTTTTAGAGATTATGCGCAGCGGTCGGTTTTTCCCGCATTTAGATGTCTATCGTTCTATTGTGCCTATGTATCCCGGGGCAGAGTTTGGGTTTTTCCTGTATAGCAAGGATGGTTTTAATTATTCTGATCCTTATACTGAACATGATGGAAAGCACTATAATGCGGCGGTTCACAAAGCTGCTTTTGCATTACCAAACTGGTGGAAGAACGAGCTTGGGTTTGGCAAAGGAAAATAATTTAGCGGCTTGATGAGGGCTGCTCATCTTTGCCCCGTGGACGTTGAGGTGACACTTATTAATGGAAGTTCTAGATGGAAATTTATGTAGATGGTGATGCTTGTCCGGTAAAGGATGAGGTCGTCAAGGTTGCTGAACGCCATAATCTGAAAGTGCACATGGTAAGCAATACCTGGCTCAGATACGGTCGACACCCTTTGGTCACATCTGTGGTCGTACCGGAAGAACCAGATGCCGCCGATATCTGGATTGCTGAAAATATTAAACAGGGGGATATTGCCATAACTGCCGATATCCCTTTGGCATCTAGATGTGTTGCCGAAGGAGCAAAGGTTTTGGACCCCAAAGGTAAAATTTTTACCGAAGATGCAATGGGGATGACGCTGGCAGTCAGAGACTTAATGACCAATTTACGAGAGAGCGGTGAGGTGAAAAGCTACTCGCCTGCATTTACGAAACAGGATAGATCTCGGTTTTTGTCTTCTTTGGATCAGCTTATCCATAAAAAGCAATAACTATGGCAGTGACGTATCGATTGTACATTATTTCCTAAAAACATCATGCCGAAACATCATGTCGATGATCCCTAGAATTTTGACACCTGGTATTTCCTGGAAAATATTATTGCTTTGGTTAAGTGGGTTGAGCATTGGCGTCGCTGCTGTCTATGGGGCCGGGTACTGGGTTGGAATTTTGACGGCGCGGGATTTATCGTTGGTCGGTCAGGAAAGGTTATCTTTATACCAGGGAACATTGCGGTCTGCCTTGGAAAAGCACCGCTACCTCCCTTTCGTTCTTTCCCGAGATGAAGGAATTAAAAACTTACTGAGTGTAGAGGATGGACGAGAAGGTGTTGTTACCTCAGTTAATCGTGTTTTAAGTGCGACAAACCAAAAAGCTGAGTCTGATGTTCTCTATGTTTTGAATAGTGAAGGCACAACACTTGCTGCGTCTAACTGGATGGAAGAACGATCCTTTGTTGGACATAACTATGCTTTTCGCCCCTATTATAAGGATGCAATCGAAGGGCGAGAGGCAGGTTTTTTTGCAGTGGGCGCAACAACGGGTGTGCCTGGTTATTTCATGTCTCATGCCGTTCAAGACAAGTCCGGAGTTAAGGGTGTAATCGTTGCCAAGGTCGATATGAGACCGCTGCAAAAGCAGTGGCACAACGGTGGTGAACATGTTTTTGTGACTGATAATAACGGGGTTATCTTTCTATCCAGCCGGGATGAATGGCGATATCGAACTATTCTGCCCATTCGCGATCAGGCTATGACACGGATAAGAAGTGATCGCCAGTTTGGTGGTGCGGATCTTTTGCCGCTTAATCTCCGGTTTCACAATCTGTTTGGGCGAAGCGTTTTTGAAATTGATGGGACGAAATATCTTTCTTTGACGAGGGATTCTGTAAAACCAGGATGGGTTATGCACTTTTTAATCCCGCTTAAGCTTGTCGAAGAAAAACAACAGACGGCTTGGGTTATTGGTGCTGTCTTGTTGATATTGTTTGTTCTTGGTGGGCTCTTCCTACGCGAGCGTCGACAAAAGTTACGTTCAGCCCAACGGGCACGTCAGGCTGGCAGGTTCCAGGCTATTAACAAAAAGCTGCAGCTGGAAATTGATGAACGAAAGCGTACGGAAACGCAGTTATTGAAGACGCAGGAAGACTTGGTCCAAACGGGGAAACTTGCTGCATTGGGGCAGATGTCGACCGCGATAGCGCATGAGATAAATCAGCCAATGGCAGCGATCCGAACTTTTGTTGCCAGTGCGCGCTTGCTTTTAGCTAAGGGAAAAAAAGAAAGTGTGAAAGAGTCTTTGACCGAAATATCGTCACTGACCGAGCGCATGAGTAATATCACTGGTGAGTTAAACAGCTTTGCGCAAAAAGCCTCTGTTGAGTATGAGGCTGTTGATTTGAGAGCAGCTCTGCAAAATGCGATAAACCTGATGGAAACGGTTTGGAAACCGGACGAGATCAAACTCGATTTTCAGGATTTAGGTACCCCTGTTTTTGTGAAGGGCGATCTGATTCGGTTAGAACAGGTTTTTGTTAACTTGCTTCGTAATGCCGTGGATGCGATGGACAAACAAAGTGAAAAGAAGATCTTTGTTTGTCTTCGTCAGATTGATCATTGCGCGATTGTTATTGTTGAAGATAGTGGTCCGGGTATTAATCCCCAAAATTTAGATCAGATATTTGACCCCTTTTTCACGACTAAAGAAGTTGGTGAAGGTGTCGGTTTGGGATTATCAATCAGCTATGGAATCATCAAAGACTTTGGTGGGAATATTCGTGTTGAAAACGCGGCGAAATCAGGTGCCCGATTTGTTATTGAATTCGAAGCTGTATTGAATCGCGATGTTTAGATGAACATGCGCGGAAAGTTGCCGATCATGGATTTGGATATCGGCGAAAACTCGCTTTAAACTTTGTTGTGATCTTTTAATATTGTTTGTTTTCAGTGTGTTGGTGCTGTCGCTGAATGGCATGTTTTTTGCCAAATATGTCGCTATAAGTTTTCTTTCTACGCTACTTGTTTTGAAAACCCCTAAAAAGGATGCTGGTTTTGTTTCGGGGAAATGAGTAACGTAGAGCCTGATACACTCAAACACGTAATATGTACGAAAATAATAAATGTCTTAGGGAGGCTCTTATGAAAATGATGAAAGCAATCAAAGGTGTTGCTGCTGCTGCGACAATTTGCAGTGCTCTTTCGGCTGGTGCAGTGGCTCAGGCTGCTGAAGCTCGTGATTATCTTTTGGCAACTGCAAGTACTGGCGGGACGTATTATCCGGTTGGTGTTGCGATTTCTACTCTGGTGAAAGTTAAGCTGCAGCCAAAACAAAAAATTGGTCTCTCTGCTATTAACTCTGCTGGTTCCGGCGAAAACGTAAAGCTACTGCGCGAAGATGAGGCTCAATTCGCTATTCTTCAAGGACTGTATGGTTATTACGCGTGGAACGGTAAAGGTCCTGTCGAAAAAGATGGCCCACAAACAAAGATGCGTTCCGTATCAATGCTATGGCAGAATGTGGAACAGTTTACGGTGTTGTCTGAGTATGCAAAAACAGGAACAGTTTCTGATTTGGCTGATATGAAGGGGCAGAGCATGGCCCTGGGTAAAAAGAACTCTGGAACGATTGGTTCCAATACGGTTCTTTTGAAAAACCTTGGTATTGATGCTGAAGCTGACTACAGCTTGGTTCATGTGGGTTATGGTCCGTCTGCTGATGCGTTGCAAAATGGTCAAGTTGCGGGAATGGGAACTCCATCAGGTACGCCGACTGGCGCGGTAACCAAAGCGATGGCCGCTATGGGTGATAAAATCACTCTGTTGAACTTTACGGCCGAACAAGCAAAGCAGGCTGATGGCGGATTTGGTCTTTGGACACCTTTCACAATTGCGGCTGGTACCTATCCTGGTCAGACAAAAGATGTGACGACCATTGCTCAGCCAAACTTCCTTGCTGTGCGTGATGATGTGGATGAAGATGCTGTATACCAGATCACAAAAACGATCTATGAGAATCTTCCTTTCCTTAACGCTATTCACAAAGCAACAAAAGCAATGAGCACAGATGCTGCGCTGGCCGGCTTGCCTGTGCCTCTGCATCCTGGTGCTGCTAAGTACTACAAGGAAATTGGCATTGATATTCCCGCAAACCTAATTGCGAAATAATCAGTCGAAATTGTAATATTTCAATGTTTTATCGGGCGCTCGACATGTCGGGCGCCCGTCTTACTTAGTACGCTTTTCTTTCGGGGAAATCATGTCACAAGAAACAAACGCACCAGAAGTTGAGTTGGGCGAGCACGAAGCAATTGTCCGCGGTGAAGACGGGTGGATAGGAAAAGTCGTTTTCGGTTTGGGCGTCCTTATCTCCCTGATGCACATCTATTTTAATGTCTTTGCCGTGATACCGGGGCTTTGGCAAAATGCACTGCACTTTGCTGGTTTTGTTCTTATGGGGGCTTTGATTTACCCCATGTTTGGAAGGGGAAAGAGCAAGGGGCTTCTTGTTTTTGATCTGTCTTTGGGGATCTTGGGGGCGTTCGCTGCGCTTTATATGATTTCTATGGAAGATACAATCTATGAGCGTGGTGTTCGACTGGATACGCCAGAATGGATCTTTGGGACTTTAGCAATTCTTGTCGCCATTGAATTTACCCGTCGTACGACAGGATGGATAATTCCGATACTGATTGTGTTGGCGCTCACTTACATTGGTTGGTGGGGCGCACTGATTGACGGCGTGTTCAAATTCAAAGGCCTAAGCACGGAAACTATTCTGTTCAGAAGTGTTTATGGCGATGATGGATTGTTTGGAAATATAGCGCGTATCTCTTCTACTTTTGTCTTTATGTTTATCCTCTTTGGTGCTTTTCTAGTGCGTTCTGGCGCAGGTGAATTCATTATTGACCTGGCCCGTGTGGTCGCTGGGCGCACCGTGGGGGGACCTGGCCTGGTGGCGGTATTTGCCTCTGGTCTGACGGGGACAATTTCAGGTTCGGCTGTGGCAAATACAGCATCGACTGGTGTGATTACCATTCCTTTGATGAAAAAAGCGGGCTTTCCTGCCCGGTTCGCAGGTGGCGTTGAAGCCGCTGCGTCAACGGGAGGTCAGCTAATGCCACCTATTATGGGGGCGGGCGCCTTTGTTATGGCAAGTTACACGCAGATCCCCTACACCACCATTATTGCCGTGTCTTTCTTACCAGCCATTCTTTACTTTGCGACGGTTGCGTTCTTTGTACGGATGGAAGCCAAACGCAGTAATGTACATGTGGTCGAAGTCGAAACGGAAAGTGCGTTCGAGGTTCTCAAGAGGGGCGGATTGCCGTTTCTGGTCCCGATTACTGTTCTGATTGGCTTGTTGATCTATGGCTTTACCCCAACCTATGCAGCTGGTTTTTCGATCATTGGGGTCGTGGTTGCCTCGTGGTTGACACCAAATAAGATGGGCCTGCGTGCAATCCTTGATGCTTTGGCCCTAGGGGCGCGAAACATGGTCATGACGGGGATCTTGCTGTGTGCTGTTGGTTTGATCGTTAATGTGATTGCCACGGCGGGCATTGGGAATACCTTTTCGCTGATGATTACTAACTGGGCGGGGGATAGTCTGATCATCGCCATGGTGCTTATTGGACTTGCATCATTGGTGTTGGGTATGGGGCTGCCTGTTACCGCGTCTTATATTGTGTTGGGAACACTTTCGGCCCCGGCGCTTTATTCGCTTATTGCTGATGGTCTGCTTGTTGAGGCCATTGCGGCAGGTAATTTGGCTGATGATGCCAAGGCAATCTTTATGTTGGCGGCTCCTGAAAGGCTAGCCGAAATTGGCTTGCCAATGTCTGCAGAGGCGGCAAAGGAAATTCTGGCATTGGTGCCACCGGATATGGCGGATACGTTGCGTCAAATGGTGTTGGATCAAGATACCCAAATCTATGCGCTGTTATCAGCACATATGATTATTTTCTGGTTGTCACAGGACAGTAATGTGACCCCACCGGTTTGTTTGACGGCCTTTACAGCCGCGGCAATTGCTAAAACACCACCGATGGCAACAGGATTGCAGTCCTGGAAAGTTGCCAAAGGTCTCTACATTGTACCGCTGCTTTTTGCTTATACACCATTCTTGGGTGGCGAATGGCACGAAGTTCTCTCGATCTTTGGCTTCTCTCTGGTTGGTCTTTATGCCTTTACCGGGGCGTTGCAAGGATATCTGGAAGAGAAGTTGAGCTGGCTGGAACGTGCTGTGGTGTTTGCACTTGGTGCCGGATTACTGTGGCCTTTGGGGTGGCAGATTCATCTTGCTGTCTTGGCTGTTTTTGTTCTCTTTTTCTTGTGGAATAAAAAAAGCGGCGGTGTTGTTAAAGTGTAGTCTGGATATAAGCAAGCTATACATAATGCAAAGATGTGAAAGGCCGGTATTGATGTCAGTATCAATACTGGCCTTTTTTGTATCGTGTGCTTAGCTGGATTTGGATATTTTACTGTTTGGTACTGTGCATGATTATATCCATTTGCTCTGTGGCAATTGCGAGGCCGCCTTCGTGGTGATACCAAACAATCCGTCCATCTTGATCCAGATCCTGTCCGATAAAGAGTGCTTCGGTCAGCTTCTGGAGTCTTTGTACCTGGGGAGCAACAGATTCCGGGGTTTTGCCAGTTAGAATTTCTTTCGAAAGCTCGATTGCTTCTTCTCCGCGGCGCGTTGTGTTCCGTCCAACGGAGGCAACCATGATTCCTGAGACGCGAATAATATCACTTGCGTCTTCTGAATCTGAAGCCAGCTCTGCATGTGCTGCGACACCTTCAGCTGCTTTTATCAAGCCATAACCAAGTCCGGGACCCTTTGATTCCTCTGTAGGATCTAGGGCGTGTAAAACGTGACGTGTATGGAGGTGCATAGAGGCAAGGTCAGTCAGGTCCGATGCTGCGAAGCCAGCATGCGTTCTGGCTATTTCGGCTTCTGCTGTGGCAACTGGTAATAACCCTCTTTCTTCAGGTGTGTCTGCCCAATGGGTCATAACGTGACCTACGTGCTTCAAGGCCTCGTTTGCTGTCGCCGTCAGGCTGACTGTGCCTGACAGGGTAAGGGCGGTTATAAACATAATTGAGGATAGCGGGCGGGTCCGAGACATTATCTGATCCATCTGTTCAAAGACTGTTTATGTCATTCCATTAACCTATAATAACCATCTGTAATGACGAGCAAAGAATACTCAATTTATTGTGAGCTATTTCTGGTTAGTTCCTACTGACACAATGCTGTCAGTAGCGGTGTTTTATAAGAAAAGAAGAAAATAAAATTCTCACATTAGACAGGATAGTTATGGAGCCATTTAAAGAAGTCTTTAATCATAAATCTATTTCTAAAATGGCTGAACATATAAGTGCTCGGCAGGATAACTTTGACCAAGATGGATTTATTGCCTATGCAACTAAAGATCTGAGCACATTAGAGTTAAAGCAGCGATCAGAACGTATTACAGAGGCATTGTATAAATTTTTACCAGACGATTTTTGCCGTGCTGCTGAAATCTTGCAGGCAATTTTGCACCCGGACGAGAATATTTCGATCAGTGATCAGGGAACATCTGATAAGGGGGTGTCAGGCTGGCTGGTTATGCCGATGTGTGACTATGTGGCATTCTTCGGGAAAGATCATTTTCATATGTCTATGGAATTGCTGAAGGAGATGACCAAACGATCAAGCTCGGAATTTGCGATTAGACATTTTTTTCTGTCTGCGCCAAAGGAGACAATGGCAACCGTTCTGAAATGGGCCGATGATGAAAATTACCATGTGCGTCGATTAGCTTCTGAAGGTTCGCGGCCTCGTTTACCTTGGTCAATGCAGTTACCTGATTTTATCAACGATCCTGCACCTCTGGTTCCTCTTTTGGAAAAGCTGCGGGATGATCCAGAAGAGTATGTACGGCGCTCTGTAGCGAATAGTCTTAATGATATTGCAAAGGATCATCCGGATCTGGTTGCCGATATTGCAAAGAAGTGGATGAAAGGGGCATCTAAGGAGCGACAAAAGCTAATACGGCATGCGTGTCGGACGCTTATCAAATCAGGGCACAAGAAGTGTTTAGAGGCTTTGGGCTATAAAGACGCCCAAATTGAGTTGACTGATTTTAATATACTGACTCCGTCTGTAACTTACGGTGAGGGGGTGGAATTCGAAGTAACAATGAATTCTGTCGGCAAGGTTGATCAGGCGTTAATTCTGGATTTTGTTATTCATCATCGCAAGGCCAATGGTGATACATCGCCGAAAGTCTTTAAGTGGAAAACCTTTAGTTTAGCTGTGGGCGAAGAACATACAATTCGCAAGCGTCATAACATCAAACCTATAACCACGCGCAAGTACTATCCTGGAATTCATAGAGTTGAAATTATTGTCAATGGAACGTCGTTTGGGATTAAGGATTTTGAATTGATTATGGAGGTTGCTTGCGCCTAGACACACACTGTGGTTCGTAAAAGCCGAGCTTGTTCGAAGCTCGGCTTTTGTATCATTTAACCAGACTGTGGTTTTGTGTTTTTAATGGTTGCTATGATCATCTGTCTTTTTCATGGCGCCACCTTTTTCGATGTGAACCATAATGTCGACGTTTCCTGCTTTTTCGAAAGTAAGTGTAAGTGGGAACATTTCACCTTCTTTTAAAGGTGCTTCAAGACCCATTAACATGATGTGAAAGCTGCCAGGTTTTAGTTCTACCATTGATTGGGCTGCAACAGGAATACCACCTTCTACTTCGCGCATTTTCATAACGCCATCGACCATTGTGTGAGAATGCAGTTCAATGCGTTTGGCCGCAGATCCAGTGGCTGCAACCAGTTTGTCATCTTCTGCGCCCATATTGTGAAGGGTTAGGAATGACGCACCGTTTTTCATTTGACCAAGAGTAGCGCGGGCCCATGGCTGTTTAATCATAATATCGCCTGCTTTATAGTCTTTTGCGACGGCTAGGCCAGAGAAAGTCAAAGCGAGAAGGGCTGTTAGGGTAACGAGAAATTTTTTCATGATGACCTCATGTTATTTTCAAGCGTGAATGGCTTGAGAGTAGAGAAAATATAAGTGAAATTTTTCTTGGAATTCTTGATTAGGCGCGAGGAGGCGCTCTTGAAGAATGACGATGGTCGTCAAAAGGCAGCTTCGCCTGTTTTGATTTTATGACCTGCCAAGATAGCGGGCTTAGTGTCAATGAGGCTGATGTCAGTTTATCAGTATTTCGTTGAAGTGAATAAAAAGCACAGGTCAAGCAATGGTCACAGTGATCCATTTGTGTGGTTGGTCCTGAGCCTGAGCCATTATCCAGATTTTTGTCTAAGCCGTTTGGTGTGCAAATAAAGCTGAGAGCTTCCTGTAGAGTAGGATTAATGTCATTCGCAGAATCGTCAGGGGTGGCAGCAGTTGCCTGAACGGAAATAAAGAAGCTTGCAAATATGGGCAGAAGTAGCTTGAGGCAAAGCGCAAGGACGGAAAGCATGGCAATGCTTTGTTTGTCTTGTTTCGATGTTTGTCCAATCTGCCGGGGCATACTGCGCTCAAGTACCTTAAAGTTCGCTCATTGGGTTGAGCATCTTCAAGATTGATCCTTACCTTCTGGGGAGAGTCTTGGCAAGTTGTTCACCCTCTAGAACCTCTATAGAAGACATTTTTGCGCTTATTTGTCGCAGAGACTGGGTGCCATAGGTGTTACCTTGAAGGGATGAGACTTTGTACCAAGCATAGGCCTTGATAAGATCAATCTGAGAACCGCGCCCTTTTTCATAAAATCGCCCTAGATTCCGTTGAGCAATGGGATGCCCTTGCATGGCAGCTTTGGTATACCAATAGGCCGCGGTGTCATAGTCGACAGGACGGCCCAGACCATTTTTAAAGATTGCTGCCAGACTGTTTTGTGCTGCAGGATCCCCGGCCTTAGCAGCTTTTTCTAACCAATAAACGGCGAGATCAAAGTCCTGATTAACGCCGATCCCATCCGTATAATACAGTCCGATAAAACTCTGGGCTTCGACTTGGCCTTGTTTTGCTGCTTTCAAATACCAAAAGGCTGATTGCCTGTAGTCTAAGTTGCCATTTATGCCTTCGCGATATATGTGCCCCATATAGAGCTGTGCCGTTGCATCCCCGCTTTGGGCCGATTCTTGAAACTCGGATAGGGCGGTTTGCTTATCACCGTTCTCGTAAGCCTGAAGACCGAGCGATGTCTCGGCAAAAGATTGAGTTGAGATAAATAGAAAGAAAGCGGAAGCAAAGACGCGTATCATTAGATCTCTGACTGTTAAGAGGTTAAAAATGATCAGATACAATCACGGAGCGTAATCGCAAGGAAGCTTACAGGAAAAAATCAGATTCCGGTATGCTTAAACTGCTTTGAATTTATTGATTAGGATAGGGTGTTTTAAACGTCAGGTGCAATAATCAGGATATGATCATTGTCGTGATACAATGTCATGCCATTTGCAAATTGACTATATGTCAGTCCACCAACATCTGTGCCTGAAGCTGTAATATGTGAATCTTCTACGACACCCGTTTCGATCAAGGGGGTATCTGCTTCAATTTTGAGCGGCTCATCACGCGCAAACAAAACAACCTCTCCTGCATCATCAGGAAGAAGGTCGCCTAGCTGCAAAACGAGTTCATCGTCATTTTCAAAAAAATCGCTCATACCTTAGTTTTATTCCTTTATGAATGCTGATGCAACGATTTTTTCTAGTGATTCCAGTGACTTTTCTGTGGCGAGGGTGAAATTAACCATATTCAGCTGTGGATTGATGATTGTGATTTGAAGATTTTTTTCTTTTTCAGGTTAAAAAACAATCTAATTATTTGAAAAAACTTAGATTTATTTAATTTGCTTATGATTTGATCGAAGAATTCTCTTTGCCAGCTTTGTAACTTTCTCTTATAAGCACTGGAAATCAAAACTGGTCATATAAAAGCCCCAGCACGACAGACCCGAAAAATCGGGAAATTAAATATAAAATAATGACCATGAATTCGAAGGCATGAACGACTTTTTGAGTCTGCGATGCCCATAGTAATGTCGTGAATGGGAAGGTCAAAATTAATGGCAAAATCTAAAGCCCCTAAAGGGCTCGCTTTGGACGCATTGTTTTCACAGGTGAAAGGTGAAAAGCGTTTCGCGGAAGCTTGCGCACTGCGTGATGAACTGGAATCCCGCCTGATTACCATGCGACAACAGACAACCAGCCATCCCCTGGGAAACCCGGTTCTGGAACTTGCTCACGACCTTTCTGAACGACTTGCGGCAGGAAATCTGTCTGTCGATCTTCTTTCTCAACTGGTGCAATACTTGTCCGTCGAAGCCTTTGGCGACAGGGCCAAGCGCGTTTCTGATTATGTTGGTGTCGAAAGCATCGCAGATAATAAATCCAGATTGTCAGAGCTTTTCAAGGCGCTGGCTTTTGAGGATACCAATACCCAGTTATCGTTTGACGCTTTTAAAAATAAGCTAGAGCGCGAAGCATTCGGAATTGTTATCACCGCGCATCCAACCTTTGGGTTGTCAAAAGAGCTTTATCAGGCATTGGCTCAGTTTACTGCTAATGAAAACCAGAATGGGCAGGCACTCGATGCCAAGGCTATTGAGGCTCTTAATCAGCGAGTCATTGAGAATTCTCATGAACCGGATCAGGGAATTGACCTGCTGGCTGAACACGGTCAGGCCATGGAAGCAATTGCTTCGATACAACAAGCCTTGCGGGACGTATACGATGTTGCGTTGGCTGTGACAGAAGAATTGTACCCGGAAAAGTGGACTGAACTTTCTCCGCGTGTTCTGTCTGTGGCGAGCTGGGTCGGCTATGATCTTGATGGCCGGACAGACATTACTTGGGCAAATACACTTCATACCCGTATGAAGGTTCAGGTTGTTCAGCTTGGGTACTATATTTCCAAACTGAACGAAATTATTGCGACACACAAGGGCGAGAAAGACGAGCTGGAAACCACCCTTGCCTTGATCAAGAGCCGGGTGACCCTTGCTTTGCATGTGGCCGAAAAGGAAACTGAATTTTTCGGTGATAACGCTACGTCGGAAGAGGCACTAAAGGAAGTATCCCGCTCTATCGTTGCAGATGATGGCGCACGTCTGGTGCATACCGCGGAATTGATTGAAGCAATTAACCGGGCACTGAATTTAACAGATAAAGCCGATCTGAAGCGTTCGCTCATTATTCTGAGGTCGGAAATTGCGAACTATGGTCTGGCGACATCCCACATGCACGTGAGACTCAATTCTGCGCAGCTTCATAATGCCATCCGAAAGAATATCGGGATGGAAGGGGAGCCGGATGATCCCGGGCGCCGCAGAGGGAATTTCCGGGCGCTGTCCGGTTTGCTGGATGAAGTTCAGCCCATTCGTATAAACTTTGGCTCATTATCTGCTGAACATACGACCGCGAAACGCATGTTCATGCTGATCGCCCAGATGATCAAGTATGTTGATGCCTCGCGTCCAATCCGTTTTTTGATTGCCGAATGCGATACGCCTTTTACCATTTTGACAGCGCTTTATTACGCTAAGCTGTTCGGTGTTGATGATTTACTGGATATCTCTCCGCTCTTTGAGACAGGAACGGCACTGGAACGCGGAAGTGAAGTCATTGCTGAACTGCTGGAGAACGAACACTACCGCGCCTATGTCGAAAAGCGCGGGCGTTTGTGCATTCAGACCGGTTTCTCTGATGCCGGGCGTTATTTGGGACAGGTTTCAGCATCGCTTGCTATTGAACGTCTGCACATGAAATTGGCCCGGTTGCTTGCGGACTATAGCGTCAAAGGTGTCGAAGTTGTTATCTTTGATACCCACGGCGAATCAATGGGTCGCGGGGCGCATCCGCTAAGTTTTAATGATCGTCTTAAATATGTCTCTTCTCCGATGACACGTTCCTTGTTTGCGGCGAATGATATTCCCCTGAAACAGGAAGTCAGTTTTCAGGGTGGTGACGGATATCTCTATTTCGGAACACCCAAGCTTGCGCTGACCACGGTAACCCGTCTTTTGGAGCATGCGCTGGGCAAGCCGACTGTGGATGACAAGGATGCGTTTTATACCAACACAGACTACTCACTGGATTTCTTTTTAACCCTGAAAGATTTCCATGAGAATACGCTGGAAAACAAAGACTATGCGGCTCTTTTAGGTTCTTTCAGCACAAATCTGTTGTACCAGACAGGATCCAGAAAAAGTAAGCGCCAGCACGATAAACATCACGGGATTGATCGGGGGCACCCGTCACAGATCAGGGCGATTCCGCATAATGCGATCCTCCAGCAATTGGGGTATCTGGCCAACACGGCGGGTGGTTTCGGTACTGCGATATCGAGAGATCTGGATGCCTTTGTGAAATTGCACGGCGAATCAGATCGTGTTCGACGCTTTATGGATATGGTGTCTTATGCCAAGGGTCTGAGTAGCCTGAACACACCGGAAGCCTATGCCGCGCTTTTTAATCCCAGATATTGGTTGGCCAAGGCCTATGCCGTGAAGCATACCGCACGGGCCCGTGATCAGCTTCGCCTTTCCAACCTTGTTGGTGATACGCAGCGGTATGACGGCATGAACAGAATGTTACAGGTTTTCCGTCAGGATGCGATTCATCTTCACCGTGGGTTGGATGCACTGGCGGCTGACGGGCAAGAGAAGGTTTTCCCTTTTGATACCCGTCGGCGCATTAATTTGATCATTCTACATGTAGTTCGCTTGTGTCTTATTCAGGAAATCTTCCTCTTGGCGATGCGTATTCCGGCCTTTGCCAACCGAGATGATTTAACCCTAGAGGATTTGATCCAGGATATTATTGCCATGGAAATTCCGGCCGCATTAGAAGAGCTGAAGGCAACTTTCCCTGTGCACGAAGGGAAGACGATTTTTACTGCGCAAGAGTATGGTGAGCCCAGTGATTATAGCGATGATGAGACGCGGGATTATTCTGATGAGCATGCCACTATCTTTAAGCCGATTGAAGAACTGTATGATCTTTGTCGTCGGATCTCTGTCGGTATTTCAAATAGTATTGGTGCGCATGGCTAAAGCATTGGTATAAAAGTTTCAGAACCTGTAATTTTCTATTTGAGCAGTGAATTACAGGTTCTGGATTTTGTGGCAAAATGTTGATTTGTTGGGGGAGTGTACCGTGATTGATGATGTTTTGGATTTTTGGCTGGCTGACGGTATGGACCGGAAGTGGTTCTTTAAAGATCCGGCATTTGATCGCGAAGTTGCGGAAAAACTCGGCCCTCTCTATGAACGGGCAAGTGCAGGTGAGTTTGACCATTGGGCTGAGACACCCAAGGGATGTTTGGCTCTGTGTATCCTTCTGGATCAGGCTCCACGCAATCTGTTTCGAAATGACCCCAAGACCTTTGCGACGGATAAAAAGGCGCTGGGGATTGCTCAGAAGGCTGTTGATAAGGGGTGGCATAAAGAGCTGCCGCAACGAGAGCGAAACTTTATCCTCTTACCTTTTGAACACAGCGAAGACCTAGCGATGCAGGAAAAATCTCTGGAGCTGTATCAGGATATGGACGAAAACCCTGACTGGCTCAGTTATGCAAAAAAGCATGAGGTTATTATCCGTCGGTTTGGCCGCTTTCCCCATCGCAATAAAGTGCTGGGTCGGGAAAGCACGCCAGAGGAAATTGAATTTCTCAAACAACCCGGGTCTTCTTTTTAGTTCTGTCTGTTAAGGCAGATAAATCCGATGTGTATATTGCTCTGGAGCGAGACAATAAACACATCGGGATTGTACACTGGAAACCTGCAACGGGATTTGTTTACCTGTTATGGGGCTGGTTGAAATCAATATCTGGTCCAACAGGAATGACACCCGTTGGGTTAATTGTGTCATGACTGCCGTAATAATGGGCTTTTATGTGGGGAATATTAACGGTTTCTGCTACCCCTTCGTATTGGTAAAGCTCGCGTGTTAAGGCCCACAGGTTGGGATAGTCAACAAGCCGCTTTTTGTTACATTTAAAATGGCCGTAATAGACGGGGTCAAAGCGTAACAGGGTGGTGAAAAGTCGCCAATCAGCCTCTGTCAAACGATCCCCGGCTAGGTATTTCTGAGAACTCAGTCTTTTCTCTAAATCGTCCATGGCGTCGAAAAGTGCGTGGTAAGCCTCTTCATAGGCTGTCTGGGTTGTCGCAAAACCGCTTTTGTAAACGCCGTTATTGATGTTGTGATAGACAAAATCATTTACGCTATCGATGGCTTTTCGCATATCTTCTGGATAAAAATCTGGAACAGTTTTTGTTGCAAAGGCATCAAAAGAGCTGTTGAGCATTCTGATGATTTCAGATGATTCATTAGAGATAATTGTCTGCTCTTTTTTATCCCACAGAACGGGAACGGTAACGCGCCCCGTATAGTTTGGATCAGCTTTGGTGTAAATTTGATATAGATAATCAACCCCATAGAGATGGTCTTTGGTCGAGCCAAGATCCCCGGGTTTGAATTCCCAGCCGTTTTCTTTCATTTTCCAGTGAACCACCGAGACTGAAATAACCTCTTCCAACCCTTTAAGAGCTCTGAAAATCAGAGCACGGTGTGCCCAGGGGCATGCAAGGTTTACATAGAGATGATAACGCCCGCTTTCTGCTGGATAACCTGTTTCTCCATTAGGGCCTTGTGACCCATTTGTGGTTATCCAATTTCTGAATTGCGCGTCTGTGCGTTGAAATTTGCCGTTGCTGCTTTTGGTGTCATACCAGACATCATGCCATTGGCCATCGACGAGTTTTCCCATTGTTTGTCCTTTTCTTCCTGTCTGTTGCTTATTGAACTGTATCTGGCAGGTCTGCAAAAATAAGTTCTGCGTTACCAAGGGCTTTGATGTTCAGGTTTTCTTCGTTGGCAATCATGGCACCGTCCCGTTCGTCCATTCGTTGGCCGTTCAGCTGGATCGATCCTTTCGAAACCACAAGATAGCCTAATCGGTTTTTCTCTATTGGCTGATTTATCTCTTCATTGTCTTTCAGATGTGTCCCATAAAGAGTGGCGTTTTGGTTTATAGGCAGTGCATCCGGGTGTTTTGCTTCACCAGACGCCAAAGGTAGAAAGCGGCCCGCATAATCAGCCTCGGAAAAGGTTTTTTGATCCCAATGAGGTTTGAGATAGGTTTCTGACGGTTGTATCCAGATTTGATAAAGCCCCGTAATCTCGGCCTCGTGATTGTATTCGCTATGAAGGATGCCCTTGCCAGCGGACATGACCTGTATATCTCCTGCGGGTGTTTTACCTTTATTGGACAGATGGTCTTCATGAGAAATCGCGCCGTATCGCACATAGGTGATGATTTCCATATTTCGGTGCCCATGCATTGGAAAACCGCCACCGGGCTGAATTTCATCATCATTCCAAACCAGCAGAGGTCCGATGCCTGTTCGATCCGGATTCATATAGTTCGCAAAGCTGAAGTGATAATGGGCGTTTAACCATTCATTTTGAAACCTGCCCAAACTATCAAAAGGTCTGACATCAATCATCAGGATCTCCTGTACGCTTAAAATTACAATTGAGCTATAGATAGTTATATCTGTTTCGATTTATAATGGGTGTTTTAAGAACAACATTGTTTCTCAACAGAAACAATGTTTGGTGAGGGGCACACATGAATCTGAATGAAATGGCTGTCTTTGCTACTGTGGTTCAAAACGAGAGTTTTACGGCTGCGGCAAAGGTGTTGGGGATCAGTAAGTCTGCTGTATCCAAACAAGTCAGCCGTCTTGAAGATCGTTTGGGAATACGATTGTTAAATCGCACGACACGCCGCCTTTCTTTGACAGAAGCAGGGCGGTTGTTCTTTGAAAAGTGCCAAGCGGTAATGAATGTTGCCGAACAGGCAGAGCATGCTGTCTCTCGCTTGTCTGAAACGCCAAGAGGGTTGTTGAAAATAAATGCCCCGATGTCTTTTGGAATCAAATGCATGGCACCGATGCTGGCTGCTTTTCGAGAGCATTATTCTGAAATAGAAATAGATTTGGTTCTTAACGATCAAATTGTTGATCTGGTGGAAGAGAGTTTTGATGTGGGGGTTCGTATAGGGCGAATGATGGATTCTAGACTGATTTCCAAAAAAATATCGGATTGTGAAATGAGTATAGTTGCGGCTCCATCGTTTTTTGGAAAAGATCCTCGTTCAGTAATACCGTCAGAACTCACGGGGTATAATTTTTTACATTATTCAAATCTTAATCGGATATCTGATTTAAAGCTTATTGGTGATCAAGGGACGGTTACGATATCCCTCAAAAGTAATTTATCAGCTAACAACGGAGACTTTATTCTCTCGGCTGTTGAAGAAGGTATTGGATTTTCCTGTATGCCACATTTCATCTGTCGGGATGCGATCAAGGAAAATCGGGTTGTAAAACTATTCTCTGATTGGATAGTGGATACCGAAAACGGGATATATGTTGTCTATCCTATTAATCGTAACCTTTCGCCCAAAGCCAGAGTTTTTATAGATTTCATCACGGATTACTATCGTAATCGATCGGACCTTAATCATTCGTTTTAAAGTGCCCATATGCGGTAAAAAGATGCTCGAGATATTTTCTTGCTTTGACAGGGCAAAATTTCGTGATATCGAAGATATAGAAATCGTATTTACTTTTTTAAGGTTTGGTCATTTAGATGCCCAACTGTTGTGAACATCTCCGACGACGACGCACCTGCCCTCGAACTTCTGTTCGCTGGGCTGTTAGTCTGTGTGTCGAGACGGATTGTTCAGCGACCTGAGTATCGGGTCAACCTGCACGAACCAAAGACAGCAGTTAGCAATAATGTCTTTGAAAAATAAAAGTACAGGCTCGAAGAGCTGGCACTAATGCAGGAAGTACCATGTGTGACTATACGATTACTCTCCAGAATGCTGCTGATGAAGCACAGATCGACACTTTGTTGGATTTAACGTTTGGACCTGAGCGCAAATCGCGCCCGTCCTATTCTTTCCGGACTGATGTTTCTGCCATTCAAGATTTAAGTTTTTCCGTCAGATCCCCCCTGTCTGGTGATCTGCTCGGGACACTCCGCTTTTGGCCTGTACTGATTGATGGTGAGACGGCTATCTTGCTAGGACCTTTGGCTGTGCAGCCGGATTTACAGGGCAAGGGTATCGGTAAGGCCTTGGTTAAGCACGGTCTGAGCGAGGCGCGTAAAATGGGGTATCGTTTGTGTTTTGTTGTCGGCGAACATCCTTATTATGCACCCTATGGCTTCGAGCTTGCGAAACCTTGCGGGTTTGATATGCCGGTTCCAGTCGGTGCCGATAAATTTCAGGTTCTGTCACTCCAGAATATCCCCTTTGACGGTCTCCCCAAAGGTCAGTTGTTGCCTTGCGGAAATACCTGTGTGGATCGTATCCTACAAAAAGTCTAACGACCTTCGCGATACCAGGCCCCGAAAGCTGTAAAGAGTAAAAGGGATAAGAAAACCCATGGAGGAAGCAGAGGGTGTCTTGTTGATCCAATTAACTTTTCAGCCCTTTGTGCCTGTAATCCGGCCCACTCTTTTCCTGTTAGAGTGCCTTTTCCCCGTACCAGCCGTAACTTGGGGGTAAGGTCCTTAAGGGGGTATGTGCCGCCTTTACTTGTTGTGATGATTGAAGCAAGCGGCGTGGGATCTGCACGTACTCTTTCATGCTCGGGGCCACTTAGGGCCTGTTGGGCAACCACGGTATGGATATTATCATTAATTGTGTAAAGACCGGGTTCTGTGGCTTCTAGTCTGGTTGAGGCATACCCGTGCGTATCTGCCCTAAGAACAGTTTCTGTTATTTTTCCGGAAGGACTGGTGATCGTCAGTGTGACTTCCTTTTCTGACATGCTCTGGCGTGTGATTGTCAGCTGTTGATCTTTTAACTGAGCTCTTAATGTTTCTTCTTCCAGCTCGGGTTCTTTCATAAGCCAGTGAACCAAGCGACGTATCAGTTCTGTTTGTGGACCCCCGCCTTCGATGTTTCGCCCCCATAACCAAATGTGGTCACTGGTCATCTGAGCAACACGTCCAGCCTCGTAATGATCCAGTATAAGCAGAGGTAACTGTCCGTTCCCAGTCATGAGGGTTGATCCCCCAAGTGTATCTGTTTCAACCTGTCTGAACCATCGTCCCCACCGGGGTTTTTCATCTTTTGACAGGTTTGCCTGGGGAAGGCGAGCCGTTACAGGATGGCGAAATCCAAGTTGTGTTATAAGGGGTTGAAAAGCTTGTTCGGATACTTTTCCCAAAGGTTCTGCGGGCAGAATACTTCCAAGTGCGGTATTATAGAGTGATGCAGGTGTCGCGTAGCCAGGGCCGCCGACCTCTAAAAGAGCGCCCCCTTGTTTGACGTATCTGACAATATTGGTCAGATAATGACTGGGAAGGAAACCTTGACGCTGATACTGATCAAAAATGATCAAGTCAAAATCGGCCAGCTTTACTTCGAACAATTCGTGAATTGGGAAGGCAATGAGGGACAGTTCTCTAATGGGGGTGCCGTCCTGTTTGCTTGGGTGTCGAAGAATTGTGAAATGAATAAGATCAACAGAGGGATCTTCTTTGAGAATATTTCTCCAAGCGCGTTCGCCTGGGTGTGGTTCTCCTGAAATTAAAAGGACTTTTAATCTGTCTCTTACCCCATTGGCAGTGAAAACAGCCTGATTATTTATCGGTGTGATTTCGTTGCCTAATGTTTCTGCGGTTATATCAAAAGTTGCTTCCCCGCGATTTTCCAGTGTCAATTCATGTGTGATCGTTTGGTTTATCGGGGTTTGAAACTCCGCGATAACATCACCATTTTTACGTAATGTAACCGTTGCGGGCGTGTCTGTTTCATTGATGTTTTCATCAATAACTCTAAAGGTTAGTTCCGTTTTCTGATCTATAATTCCAAAGGCCGGAGCCTGTTCAATAACAATACGGCGATCCCCCTTGTCGGGGTCTCCGGCTAAAAATAGATGAAATGGAATGTTTTGTGGAAACTGAGTTCCTTCTAATGTGTTGGGGATGTCATGAATTTGCCCATCTGAGATGATGACAATTCCTGCCAGACGTTCTTTCTCTTCAGCAGTCAGGTATATGTCATCGAATAACTTTGTCCCGTTTTCGGCGTCTCCGTTAATCTGAATGGTTTTGAGGATTAGATCTGATCGCTGATTAACTTGCTCATGTAGCGAAGTCAGGGCGTTGGCAGCTTGACTTTTTCGCCCGCCATAATTCATCGATGGGCTATTATCGACAATGGCCAATACCAGTTCCGGTAAAGCTTCGCTGATTTCTTTATGAAGGTTGGGATTGGATAAAAACAGAGCAACGATCACCAAGAAAAATGCTCTGAGTTCCCCGCCCTTACTTTTGAGAAAAAACAGAGAAAGTAATGAAATCAGCGCAAAGCCGAGGATCGTGTAGATCATCCATAGAGGAACAAGAGGCTGCCACTCTATTCCGTAACTAGAGATCATTGGCCTAGCCTCTCTAGAATATGGGGGATATGAACCTGATCTTCTTTGTAGTTTCCAGTTAAGGCATACATTACCAGATTAATGCCAAAGCGATAGGCCAGTTCTCGTTGGCGTTCGCCCCCTCGTACCATGGCATAGAGCGGGGCTCCTTGTCCGTTGATCGCCCAGGCGCGTGACCAGTCATTTGATCCGATCAAAATTCTTGCAACACCGTCATTTCTGTAAGGATCGGTACTTTCAGTCCAAAAATCTCGATTGTTATTACGGCCTGGAAAGCTTTCCAGAAGGTAAAAAGAGCGTGTAATTACATGTCCGGCCGGAACAGGTTCCATCTGAGGGATATTTATCTCATTTGTCAGCATTTGCAGGTATTGTGCATTGCCTTGTGATCCCAAAGCAGAATTGAGTGTGCTGGATGCTTCGCGCAGATCGAATAAGATCAAGCCGCCATTGCTGATGTACTCGTTTAGTTGACGCTTGCCCCGGGATGTCAAAGGTTCCTGAATAGCCGTGATCGGCCAATACAGAAAAGGGTATGGAGAGATTTGATCTCGATCCAGATCAACGCCGGTCACCCTCACATTTTCTACTGCTGTGCGCCTGTGCAATTGAAGGGAAAGGCCTGCCAATCCTGAGTGGCTGTCAGCATCGACCTTGTTGTCCCCGGTGATGATGTAGGCAAGGTAAGTATTCAGTGTCGCCTCTATGCCCTTTTTGTCCAGAGGTTCGTTGATATCCTGGGCTGTTGCTCTGTGGGAAGGTATCAAGGCCACGGGAATTAGAAGGAGGGCGATAACCGCAATCGGTTTTCCGATCGCAGCAATTGGGAATAAGCCTCTGAGCCATAAGGTCAGGGCTTGATCCAGTAAAAAAAGTACCAGAGCCATGAAAAACAACGGTATCTGGAGCGGACTTTCCCTTTTTGAATCGTAAACGTGTCGATTATCAGCACGGAAATAGTTCTTTTGAACATTTGGCAAGTTACCAGCTAGATTTATGGCTTTTTGTCGTTTGTTTTTTCCATAGTAACCTGGGGGATTTTGGGGACCGATGCTTTGTGCTTGAAGTGGTTTTTTGGGCACCGTGTCTAATGTAATGGCAGAATTTTCAACAGGAATTAGATTGCCATAGGCATCCAGTACATCGTGTATGGGAAGCTTGCTTTCGGTCGCGTTGGTGACGCCAACACCTTGTCCAAACTGTAATATACGTCTGAGGATATCAACAAATGATCCGGATAAAGCAAGGTTTGACCATCGGGTATTTGATGAGGTGTGGACAAGCACAATTGTGCCATCCCCCTGGTTAGTTGCTGTGATTAGGGGGGTGCCATCTTGAAGTCGTGCCCATGTGTGGCTGTCCAATTCGGGTGTCGGTTGGGCGAGTAATTGGCCAGAAACTGTTATTTCCGGGTTTTGAGGAAGTCCGAAAAAGGGGCTGTTTTTGTCAAAATCTTCCAAGGTGAGGGGCTGTTCCCAAGTTAAATTTCCTTCGAGGTTTCGATAGCCACTGCGCAGGGGTACGGGGATAAACTGATCTCTTTTTTCTGCGAGATTTGGGCCGGAAAACCTCAGGAGAAGACCTCCTTGGTCAATCCATTGACTAAGCGTTTCCTGGTCGTTGACAGGGATGGTTTCTTTGTCGGTGACAATGATTGTTGAAAGTTCGCGTGACAACAGTTCCTTTATCGATCCGTATCTGACATCGGTAAACAGACCAAGCGCCCGTTGAAGGTAATAGTGTTCGCCAAGCAAAGATTTGTTATCTTGCTGTCCTGCTGCCGTTAGTATGCCCACAGGAAAACGATAGTTGCTCTGATCAAGTAAAAAAGTTGTGGCCGCTGTGCTCTTTCCGACGACGGTTACTTTTTTTGCTTTGTTATAGAGCTCATTGGGCATCTTGAGGGTTGTTGAAACTGTTTTTGTGCCGGAATTAAAGGTGACCTTTTCAGAGGCCAAAATTTCATTTTTATCCGAAAGAGCAGCGATCCGTTCTTCTGTTTCAAGCTGTTCAAAAGCGCGTTCTATCGTGACAGTTACCCCGTTTTGCTCTGGTTTAACCGCTGTTATCCAAAGGGGAAGATTGTCATCAGGTGGTAGATAAATTTCTGAGATGGCAAAAGGTATTTCCAATTCCGGGGTTTCGTCCGCCTGCGAGGTCGAAGTTATTCCGTTTGAGAGCCACAGAATTTTAAGTGGTTGATAAGGTTCTAGCTGCTTTTCAATGCCTTTCAGGGCGTCCTGTGGGTTGGATGACCAGCTTTGTATGGTTGATAGTTGCTCTATATCTGCCAAAAGGTTTTCCGGGCTTTTGAACCCAGAAAAATTATAATGCTCCGTCTCGTTCTTTGCTGTAGCCAAAAAGGCAAATTGTTTGTTGCTGCTTTTGTTCTGTTCCAGCATCGAACGTAATGTTCCCAATTGTTGGGGCCAGCTGTTGGTTGATGCCCAGTCGTTATCTACTAAAACAAGGGTGTTATAGTCATTGTCAGCTCTTTTGATTGGCGCATAAACAGGCTCTGACAAGGCCAGGATCAAAAGCAACAAGATCAAAATCCTCAATAGAATTAGCCACCATGCTGTCTTTTGGGGTTTGGAACTTGATCCCTGTAGCCCGAAGAGAAGGCGCAAAGCTGGGAATGTGATCTTTTTTGGAGCTGGTGGTGTGATGCGCAGAATGAGCCAGACAACTGGAAGTGTCATAAGGCCGAGTAAGAGCCATGGATTTAAAAATCCTATGATTCCTAAATCAAGCATACTCTTCCCCTGATTTTCCGCCGTTTATACTGGCTCTTGCCATTGTGTCATTTCGGTTTTCATCGGCGGTAAGCGCAATGGTGTTCTGTCGTTCAGAGATACTTCGATAGAGAGTCAGAAGTGTGGATTCTGGTGATTTGTCCGTTGTGTGAAGAATGTGGTGCCACCCCCATTTTTTGACGAGGCGGGAAAGATCTTTGTTATGTGCCCGTATACGGTCGATATATAAGTCACGGATTGATTCTACATCTGAATGTAAAAGTTCGGTATCTCCGGCTGGTTGCTGGAACTTCACTCTTCCTGTGTAGGGTAAGTTCATTTCAGCAGGGTCCAGGATTTGTACTAGCCAGACACGCAGATTTTTGTGTGCAAGGCTAGCAAGAACCTGTTTTTGTTCGGCCAAGGGGACAAGAAAATCGGAAAAGCAGACCAAGGCAGAATTTTGGGAAAAACGATATCCTTGGGGTAATTCATGTTCGGGATGTTTGTCCTTGGTATCGGAATTGTGACTTTCCAGTTGTTGCGCAATTGTAAAAAGGTTTTTCCTTGAATTCGACGGGGGGATGCCCGTCCCGGCCAGAGCGACTTTTTCTCCGCCCCGGATTAAAAGTTGTGCGAGGGCAAGACTCAGGACGGAAGCACGATGTGTTTTTGTTACAAGGTTTTTGCTAGATGCCCAATTCATCCCAGAGGAATTGTTGTTCCATAGCCATAAACTCTGGGCTGATTCCCATTCTTTTTGGCGAATAAATATGCCCGAATTTTCCGAATTTGGATCAGATTTTGCGGATCGGCGCCAGTCAATTTTTCGTGGTGAATCCCCGGGGCTATAGTGCCTGTACTGCCAGAATTCATCCCCCTGTCCCACATGACGTCTTCCGTGCGCCCCTTGAAAGACCGTTGACGCAACACGTTCAGCTTCAACCAGAAGGGGGGGGAGTGTTGCAGTGAGCTTCTCGGCAGAAGCTTCTATTGATGAGGCCCGTTTATACATATTTACCCTTTAACTCAGGGGGGCGATAAGTCGTTTAATAATCTTGGAGACGGTTATGCCTTCGGCTCGAGCAGTGAAATCCAAGTGTATTCTGTGTCTTAAAACCGGAGCGGCCAAGGCGATTACATCATCCAGTGAGGGGCTCAATCGTCCTTGAAGCAGGCATCGTGCTTTACTTGCCATCATCAATGCTTGGCTGGCACGAGGTCCAGGTCCCCAGGCAACGAACTGTTTTACAAAGTCATCTTCTGTTTCTTCCGGGCGTCCGTTGCGGACCAGTGTTAAAATCCCCTCGAGCACATCTTCGCCAACCGGGATTTCCCTAACCAGGCTCTGTGCCGCCAATAGTTCTTGTGATGTCAGAATGCTTTCGGCCTCGGGTTCACTGGTTCCGGTTGTCGCAAGCAACATTTGTTTTTCAGCTTCGCGGTCTGGATACCCGACATAAATTTCCAAAAGAAATCGATCAAGCTGTGCTTCTGGAAGGGGATAAGTACCTTCCTGTTCAAGAGGGTTTTGAGTTGCAAGTACATGGAAGGGAGAGGGGAGTTTGTGGCTTTGCCCAGCTACTGTGACAGTGTGTTCTTGCATAGCCTGTAACAAAGCTGACTGTGTTCTGGGGCTGGCGCGGTTGATCTCATCAGCCATGAGCAGTTGAGAGAAGACTGGACCGTGAATGAAGCGGAAAGATCGTCGTCCATCTTCGTCTTCTTCCAGAACTTCGGCACCAATAATATCGGATGGCATTAAATCGGGCGTACATTGAATACGCTTTTCCTGAAGGCCAAATACAATGCCAAGGTTTTCAACCAATCGCGTTTTTGCCAATCCGGGGGCGCCGACCAGCAGACCGTGTCCTCCGGCCAATAAGGTAATTAGGACTTGTTCAATGACATCTTCTTGCCCAAAAACAACTTTTCCTAGATTTTGATTGAGTTGTGCGAGGCGCGTGTAGAGTTGATCTGCCTGTAAGGTTAGGTCTTTGGATAATGTTGTACTCGGATTTCTATCCGTAGTGTCCATTTTGCTTCCTCTTTTGACGTAACTTTTAAAACTATGGCTTCTTGTCGGGTGGGGTCTTTACCTTTGTTTCCTCTGTCGCGAACAGTGTTTGTTCCCTGTTAGTGTTATTGGCAATATACCGTAGGGTCGTTGCCCAGATGTATCCTATGGTAGTATACATCAATTCTTTAGAATGACGAATAACACCTTGGTTATAATGAACTTAAAACGAGCATTTGCATAGTGATATCCTATCAATCAACAGTGATCGCCTGTGTATAGAGACATAAAAAAATGACAGATTATCGTGACACACCAAATCAAAGCGATTTAGTCGAAGCCGTACGGCAAATGCCTATAACCAGTCATGTTGATATGCGGATTGATCGTAATGGGGTTTGGTATCACGAAGGACGGGAAATAGAGCGTAAAGCCTTGGCGCGATTATTTTCGACAGTTCTCAAGCGGGATGACGCTGGTAAATATTGGTTGGTCACACCTGTAGAAAAAGCACAAATTGGTGTCGAGGACGTTCCTTTCACAATTGTTGAATTAAAAAGCGTTGGTCAGGGGGAGGAACAGGTTCTTTCTTTCCGTAACAATATGGATCAATGGTTTGATCTGGATAAAGATCACCCGATTCGAATTGATTATAAAGATGGAAGTGATGAGCCATCGCCCTATATATTGGTAAGAGATAATCTTGAGGCCCGTATATTACGTAACGTTTATTACCAGCTTGTGGATTTGGCCGACTTAAAGGGAGAGGACGTTGGAGTATGGAGTTCAGGGGTATTTTATGTGCTGGGTAAGGGGCTATAGAAGTACTGAGATTAGGCTGAAATTTTAACAAGAGGGCGATGGTGAACGTGGGGTCGAACTGGACATCTCAAAGATTGATACAGGTTTTTGCGCAGCAAAAAGCTGTGCCGTCTGACCAGGGTAACTTACGAGGCGATCACGATTTGAACCCGGGTTTTTTCGATCCAAAGCGCGATAAAACCCCCGCGGCTGTTGTAGTGCCGCTGATTGAGCGTGAAAATGGCTTCACGATTCTGTTAACCAAACGAACAGATCACCTTCATGATCATGCTGGACAAGTCAGTTTCCCCGGCGGACGTGTTGACCCCACAGATCAAAATCACTGTGACACCGCTTTACGTGAATTGGAAGAAGAGGTAGGTCTTCCCAGAAAACATGTCGATATTATTGGAGAACTGGATACCTATGTCACCCGCACAGGGTTTGTGATTACGCCTGTTGTGGGGCTTATCAAGCCACCCTTTCCAGTTGAGCCAGACAGCTTTGAGGTTGCCGAAGTTTTTGAAGTACCTTTGAATTTCTTTCTAACGCCGGGCAATCGCCAGCGACACTTTCGTGAATTTGAAGGCTATCGGCGATACTATTATGCTTTTCCTTTCAATGATTATTTTATCTGGGGAGCAACGGCGGGCATGCTCGTTAATCTGTGCGAAATTTTAAGTCTAAATAGAGGTAATGATATCTCTGATAACGATGTAACTTGTAATGAGGTGATTTGTAATGGGGAATAACAACAGATGCTGACCAGGTTACTTCTAACTCTTCTGCCAATCCTATTACCTTTTGCTCTCTATTTCGCATATTATCTTGTTACCCGGAGATCCCATTCCGAAAAGGCAGGGGAAATGCGTGAAGAAGACTTACCCTGGATCGAACAAGGACCTTGGGCCTGGTTGTTTCTAAGTGGTGTTGTCATGGCCGGAATTGCGATGGGTGTCTATTTCTCAAATTCTGGACCCGCACCGGGGGATAGCCTTGTATCGCCGAGCTACCAACCAAAAGTTCTGGAAAATACAGACACTGATTCATGACGACGACTTATCGGCTAGAAAGCCAGCCATGGATGTTGGCAGAGGAAACGCAGCGTGTCATCGGGGCGTTGTCCAAGCAAGGACAAGATGTCCGCTTTGTTGGTGGGTGTGTGCGTGATGCCATGCTCGGTCGTGAAATCAAAGACATTGATATCGCGACGCCGGACCACCCTGAAACCGTTATCAAGCTACTTGAAGCTGGCAAGATCAAAGCTATTCCGACGGGGCTTGATCATGGGACGATAACGGCGGTTTGCAATCATCAGGTTTTTGAGATTACCACCTTAAGGGTCGATGTCGAGACCGATGGTCGCCATGCAACCGTGGCCTATACAGATAATTGGGAAGAAGATGCTGCCCGACGGGATCTAACGATGAATGCACTGTCCTGTCGTCTTGATGGGACGGTGTTCGATCCCTTTGGCGGCGTTCAGGATCTAAAGGAAAATCGTATCCGTTTTGTTGGCAAGGCAGAAACACGTATCGAAGAAGATGCGCTAAGGCTATTACGGTTTTTCCGATTCCAGGCCTGGTATGGGACAGATGCTTTTGATCAAGAAGGCGTAATGGCGGCCAAAACAAAGGCCCCTATGTTAAAAGGCTTGTCAGCAGAACGTATTCACAGCGAATTGATGAAACTTCTGGCTGCACCCAATCCAATACCCGTCTTGAAGGTAATGCTTGAGAAGCAAATTTTTTCTCATTTCCTGCCTGAAGTCCGCACCGTTGATTGTGTCGAGGCGTTTATCGCTTTGGAGGGCAGAAGGGATCCTCTGGTTCGTTTAGTTGCTTTACTTGACGGGGGGGAAGCGAAAGAGAAACGATCTATTCCCGATCGACTACGGTTTTCCACGGCGGAAAAACAACATTTTCTTTCTTTGATTGAGCCCGAGTATGGAATTGATGCTTCGACAGATGAAATGCTGTTTAAAGAAGCGCTTTATCGTATTGGCGCTGGATTGGTTTCGGATCTTCTCAGGCTGCAAATGGCAAGGGATGGTACAAGCTTCGGTCATGAGAATGCCCGTTCCCGTGCAAAGATAATAGAAAACTGGCGCCCGGTTTTTTTTCCGCTTCAGGGAAGAGATCTCATTCAAGCAGGTGTTGAACCCGGACCCAAAATGGGTCGGCTTTTAAAGGCAACTGAAAACTGGTGGATCGAGCAGTCGTTTAAGCCCGATCACGAAGAATGTTTGGCTTATGCCCTAAAGGTTTAGGTGGGGCTATCGGGTTGCTTTCCCGGAAACATAGTACTTTGTTTCGGGGAGATCTTCTGAAACCTTGATCATTTTTTCAAATGTAAGGCCAATTTTCTCAAGTACTCTGGCAGAGCCTGTATTATCGGGATTTACGATGCCAACGATTTTCTCTAGCCCCAGTTGATCGTGCCCATATCTGAGAACGGCGTCGGCAGCCTCGGCAGCATAGCCTTTTGAGCAGTATTCAGGGAGCAGGGCATAGCCAATATCAGGATCATCCAATCCATCACGCTTTACCAACCCGCACATGCCGATGGACGCTTTTCCTTCTTTCAGGATAACTACGTAGAGGCCAAATCCGTTTTCGCGGTAACTGGCTACAGGTCCAGAATTAATATACTCACAGGCCTGATCAAGTGTTCTGACTTCTTTATCGACGATATTTTTAATGAAAGCCGGGTCATTCAAAAGACGTAGGATAAAGGGCGCATCGGTCTCGCCAAGCTCTCTGACGATAAGGCGATCTGTTTCCAATATGATCTTTTGCTGCACCGATGGCATAGGTCTGGTCCTTGGGTGGTTTTATCTATCGGATTGTTTTCTGTCGTCCCTCTGGCGGGTTTAGGGCCAGGCAGCTTCCGGCGGCATGGACATAAGAATTGCTTCGACATTGCCCCCTGTCTTAAGACCAAACATGGTGCCGCGATCATAGAGCAAGTTGAATTCTGCATAGCGTCCCCGACGGAACAGTTGATGTTTCCTCTGTTCGTCGTTCCAGTCCTTGTGCATGTGACGCCTCACAATCTGGGGATAGATATCCAGAAATGCGCGGCCCACATCCTGTGTAAAGGCAAAATCAGCGTTCCAGTTTCCTGTGTTCAGGTAGTCATAGAAAATGCCACCGACACCGCGGGCTTCATTACGATGAGGAATATAGAAATATTCATCACACCATTCCTTGAAGACAGGAAAAAAGCCCGGATTGTGTTTGTCACAGGCGTCTTTGTATGCCCGGTGAAAGTCATGGGTGTCCTGATCGACAGGATACATGGGGTTCAAATCACCACCGCCACCAAACCAACTGGTTGTCGTGACAATATGACGTGTGTTCATGTGAACGGCGGGGACAAGCGGTGAATGCATGTGGGCGACAAGGGAAATACCACTGGCCCAGAATCTTGGGTCTTTATCTGCGCCGGGAATGCGCTTGGAAAACTCTTCACTGAATTCCCCCATGACTGTGGATATGTTAACGCCCACTTTTTCGAACACGCGTCCGCGCATGATAGACATTTCACCACCGCCACCACCATCGCGGTCCCACTGTTTGCGTTCAAAACGGCCCGCAACAGGTTCGCCCAGTTTCGCAAGAACAGTACCGGAAAGTTCGTCTTCCAGCCTTTCGAACTCGGCACATATACTATCCCGAAGTTGTCTGAACCAGCGTTGGGCCTGTTCTTTATGGTCGTCCGGTGCGCTGTGATTGGGAAAGGGACTTGTCGGATCTTGCCGTTGGTACATTTGTTACTCGTGTGGTTTTGGTGTTCTGGGGCAGGAATGTGGATAGGTAATATAAACTTTATACGGTGCTTGGGACAGGAAATCCACCTGTCTGTCGCAGTGCTTCGCCAAGAACTATAGCAGCAGATACCGCGATGTTGAGCGAGCGGACGCCAGCTGCCATGGGAATGAGAACGGAATGATCAACAGCCTTGTGAACATCGTCAGGGACCCCGGCTGATTCTCTGCCGACCATGAGTATGTCGTCGGGCTCAAAACTAAAGTCCGGATAGGTGGTTGTCGCTTTGGTTGAAAGCAATATCAGACGTTTTGGTCGGGCGCTTGCCAACCGATTGTTATTAAAAGCATCCCAGGATGTGTGTCGAACAAGCTCTGTTTGGTCCAGGTAATCCATACCGGATCGTTTCATGCGTTTGTCGTTGAGAACAAATCCACAGGGTTCAATAATATCGACTGCAACATCAAGACAGGCAGCCATGCGAAGCATTGTTCCTGTGTTTTGGGGGATATCTGGTTGGTAAAGAGCAAGACGCATGCTGTTTATCTCTTACTGAGGCAATGGATATCGCCATAAATCGGGGCCATAAATACGGAAGTGACGGAAAAAACGTTATTTTCCTGTCCGACTCACACTTAGAGTCTTTGCCTTTCTATGACAAATCCTTTATATCCCTGTCTCTAAATATAGGACTAGTCCTAAGTGCGACAGGATGTCACATCCGTTCTTGCATCCAGCGATGCTTAGATGGGGGCGCAATTAGGGTTAGACAAGGGCAATGGCCCAAAAATCCTGTATCGTATCGCAGCTCTTTGTTTTAGAGTTGTAAGCTTGAGAGATGAAAATAGGGATTACACAAATGGCAGACGGCGCGAATCCTGAAAATTCCGCCCAAGGGTCCGGCGAGACCCGGCGTGAATTTCTGTACCTGACGGCCGGGGCTATGACCGTTGTCGGGGCTGCTGGTGCAATATGGCCGATGATCGATTCTATGAATCCTTCGGCTGATGTTCTGGCTCTATCTTCTACCGAGGTAGATTTGTCACCGATCGAAGAAGGTCAATCCGTAACAATTACATGGCGCGGTAAGCCTGTATTTATCAGACGTCGTGGAGCTGAAGAAATCGCCCTTGCAGAGGAAACTCCGCTGGCTGATCTTCCTGATCCTCAAACGGATGAAGATCGTGTTGAAAAACCTGAATGGCTCGTTCTTGTTGGTGTTTGTACACACCTGGGATGTGTTCCACTTGGTCAGAAAACGGGTGAATCACGGGGTGATTATGGCGGGTGGTTCTGCCCTTGCCATGGTTCGCACTATGATACATCAGGACGTATTCGTAAGGGACCGGCACCCACAAACCTGGAAGTGCCACCTTATGTTTTCTTGACTGACAACTCTATCAAGATCGGCTAGGGGGAACAGGTCATGAGTTTTAAAACGAATAATAAAGTCGTCCAGTGGGTTGAGGATCGTCTGCCTCTGATCTCTATGGGACATCACACCCTTTACGAATACCCAATGCCAAAGAACCTGAACTATCTTTGGAACTTTGGATCGCTTGCCGGATTTGCTCTGGTGACAATGATTGTAACGGGTATCATTCTTGCGATGCAGTATACACCGCATGTTGATTTGGCCTTCAATTCAGTTGAACGTATCATGCGTGATGTGAATAACGGTTGGTTGATCCGTTATATTCACATGAATATGGCATCGTTCTTCTTTATTGCTGTTTACATCCACATCATGCGTGGACTGTATTACGGATCTTATAAAGCACCACGCGAACTTCTTTGGCAGTTGGGTGTTGTTATCTTCTTGTTGATGATGGCAACTGCGTTCATGGGCTACGTGCTTCCATGGGGTCAAATGAGCTTCTGGGGTGCAACGGTTATCACAAACCTTTTCTCTGCCATCCCGATTGTTGGTGAGAACATTGTTACCTGGCTTTGGGGTGGTTTCTCTGTTGATAATCCAACATTGAACCGTTTCTTTGCGCTGCACTATCTGTTGCCATTCATTATCGTTGCTGTTGTTGTTCTTCACATTGTGGCTCTTCACACTGTGACCTCGAACAACCCGCTCGGTATTGATATGAAAGGTCCACAGGACAGCCTGACATTCCAGCCTTATTACACCATTAAAGATCTGTTTGGTCTTGGCGTATTCCTTATGGCTTTCTCGGCATTCCTGTTCTGGGCACCTAACTATATGGGGCATCCGGATAACTATATTCCAGCGAACCCGCTATCGACACCTGCGCACATTGTTCCTGAATGGTACTTCCTGCCTTTCTATGCAATCTTGCGTGCGGTTCCTGATAAACTTGGTGGCGTTATTGCCATGTTCGGTGCTATTGCTGTTTTGTTTGTTCTACCTTGGCTGGATCGTTCAAAAATACGTAGCTGTAAGTTCCGTCCCGTTGCCAGAATTTTCTTCTGGATCTTCCTTCTCAATGGCCTTTTCCTTGGTTATCTTGGCGGTAAGCCAGCTGAAGGTTGGTACGTTGTCGCAAGTCAGATCGCGACTGTTTATTACTTCTTCCACTTCTTGATATTGCTTCCTGTAATTCTGCCGATGATTGAGCGTCCGCGAGAATTGCCGAGCTCTATCCATGAAGCCGTGTTGAAATCTTAAGAGAGGGGAAAGACCTATGAAGAAAATTCTGTCTGGCCTCTTTGCTGCGGCCCTTGGTTTTGCAACAGTACCTGCCTATTCAGCAGGGGATGCTGTTCCGTTGCCTGACTATGAGTGGAGCTTTGACGGTGTTTTTGGCACTTATGATAAAGCTGCTCTACAACGTGGATTTCAAGTTTACAAAGAAGTTTGCTCTGGATGTCACTCGCTTGATTTGATTGCATTCCGTAACCTGGCTGATCTTGGCTACAATGTAGATGAAATCAAGGCGATTGCTGCTGAATATACAGTTGAAGATGGACCAAATGATGAAGGCGAAATGTTTGAGCGTAATGCTATTCCGTCTGATTATTTCCCGGCACCATTTCCGAATGAAAAAGCAGCAGCAGCTTCAAACGGTGGTAAAGCGCCCCCCGATCTTTCACTAATGGCGAAAGCACGTGTTGGCGGACCAAACTTTGTTCGTGCTCTGTTGACTGGTTACGAAGATGCGCCAGAAGGTTTCGAGACTGGTGATCTGAGCTATAACAAATATTTTCCAGGTCATCTGATTGCAATGGCTCCGCCACTTTCAGAAGATGCTGTGGAATATGGTGATGGTACAGCTGCAACGGTTGATCAGATGGCGGCTGATGTTAGCCATTTCATGATGTGGGCTGCTGAGCCAAAGCTTGAAGCGCGTAAGAATACTGGCGTGAAAGTTATGATCTTCCTGATCATCTTTACACTGATTATGTATGCTGCAAAGCGTAAGGTATTTGCTAAAGTCCACTAAGATTTTTCTTGGTTTACGAGAAAGGCTGCTTGGTTCGAGCAGCCTTTTTTTATGACATTTTTCGAAAAATTTTGGTGTCGGATGTGCCTTGGCAAGATGAGGGATTACCATTGTCATCAGGATAGAGTAGGCTTGATTTGCCGAATAGATATCAAAGGGAAATTTGAATGCTTTTCAGTTCGTCTCTCAAGGGGATTGATCATCTTTTAATTGGCGTGCAGCAGTTGGAAGAGGCTCGTCATCATTACCTACGTCTCGGGTTTCGATTAACACCCAGGGGACGGCATATCGGGTGGGGGACCGCCAATTACTGTATTATGTTTCCCGACGATTATCTGGAATTAATCGGTATCGTTGACAAAAGTCAGGATACCAACGGACTGGATGTTTTTCTTGAAAGCGGGCAGGGGGGACTTGGTTTGGCATTCAGAAGCGAGAATATCAGCCAGACAGCGGCTTGCTTGCAAGAGATGAATGTGCCTATTGATGGACCCAAAGATCTAAAGCGTATACTAGAGCTGGAACATGGTGATGTCATGCCAGCATTCGAGCTTTTGCGATATGACAATCAAGTTAGTCCCCAAGTATCCTCTTTTGTTTGTGATCATAAAACTCCGGACGTAGTCTGGCAAAGCCAGTGGCTTGAACATGCAAATAGTGCTTGTGGTATCAAGCGGGTGGTTTATGTGACCCCAAGCCCAAGTGACGTGATTACGAAGTATTCAGATTTTTTTGGTGCGGATGCAGTCGTTGTTACCGATGGGTGTATTGATGTCTATGTGAGCGAGCGTAAGCAGGTTTTGCGGTTTATTGCTCCGGAAGATATTAGTCGATTTTACCCAGGATATGAGCAGAGTAATCCCATAACTGAAAGCTACATGATTGCCATTCATCTTTGGGCAGAAAATTTAAAGGTCACACAGGCTTATTTTGACCAATACAGGGTTAGTTACCAACGTGAAGGCAATACACGTATCAGTGTGCAGAAAAATGATGCCTGCGGGGTTGTTCTGGCCTTTGATGGCCTTTAGTAATATTGGCGTCTTCTAATTATCCCTTCGATCCATATAACTGATGAAGAGATAGAAATATAAAAATAGAACGCTCGGTATACTTTCCTTATATCCTGTCCTGGATAAAACTTGGATTTATGTGATGAAAAATTACCTCTTGAAGTATCGGGGAAGAGGAACTGCTGTTCCTGCAATTCCCAGTGTTAGCCATATTTGGTGGAGCTGGCTTGGGGCTATGGTCGCAATTGGTGCAATCGCGTGGCTATCTGATCAGGCTGGGGCTTTGTTCTTTATGGCGCCATTTGGGGCAAGTTGTGTACTGGTTTTCGGGGTACCTAATAGTCCGTTGGCGCAACCGCGCAGTCTAGTCCTTGGCCATCTAATTGCAGCATTAATAGGGTTGCTTGTCCTTGAGGCACTTGGGGCAAACTGGTTTTCTATGGGGGTTGCTGTTGCTACGGCAATTGCTTTTATGCAGCTAACGCGAACTCTTCATGCGCCAGCTGGAGCTACACCGCTTGTGATTATGCTCGAAGGTGCTGATTGGTCGTTTGTTTTTACCCCGGTATTAAGTGGGGCGTTTATTATCCTGTTTGTTGGTTTGATCACGAACAATTTGTCGCGCAACAGGTCTTATCCAGAATACTGGTGAGCTTTGTTGGTGTTGATGTGATAAGGAGTGTGAAATCTATAAATAAAAAGGCGGCTTGATTAGCCGCCTTTTAAATTTAACGTGCTGATATAACAACTTTTAAACGTTGAAGCGGAAGTGGAAGATATCACCATCCTTGGCGATGTATTCTTTTCCTTCAGCACGCATTTTTCCCGCATCTTTTGCGCCTTGTTCACCATTACATTCGATGTAATCGTCATAGGCAATGGTTTCTGCACGAATAAAGCCACGTTCAAAGTCGGTATGGATAGCGCCGGCAGCATTTGGTGCTGTCGATCCTTCTACAACTGTCCAGGCTCGTGCTTCTTTAGGGCCAACAGTAAAGAAGGTAAGAAGGCCGAGTAGGCCATAACCCGCAGCAATAATTCTTTTCAGACCAGTTTCTTCCAGACCGAGATCGGCGAGGAATTCAGATTTTTCTTCTGGATCAGAAAGGGAAGCAACTTCTGCTTCGATTGCCGCAGAGATAATAACACTCACACCACCAGAGGCCGCAGCCATTTCCTCGACTTGTTTGGAGTAATCGTTTCCAGTCGCGGCATTCTCTTCTTCAACGTTTGCTACATAAAGAACAGGCTTTGCAGTGAGCAATTGAAGTTGATTGTATATTGCGCGTTGATCTGAAGATATATCAGCTGTTCTTGCTGGCTTACCCTCTTGGAGGACTTCGACTACAATATTCAGAACTTCAAGTTTAGCTTTGGCTTCTTTGTCACCGCCCTTTGCTCGCTTTGCATTGGATGTGATTTGCTTCTCAACAGATTCAAGATCAGCGATAAGGAGCTCTGTTTCGACGGTCTCTGCATCCCGTACTGGATCAACGGACCCGTCAACATGGGTTACTTCGCCATCAAAGCAGCGTAAAACATGAACAATGGCATCAACAGAACGAATGTTGCCAAGAAATTCGTTCCCCATGCCTTCGCCCTTGGATGCACCACGGACCAGACCAGCGATATCCACAAACTCAAGTTGGGTTGGGATAATTTTTTGGGAACTGGCAATGGCTGCAATCTTGTCCAAACGGGGATCAGGTACAGCAACCCGACCAACGTTCGGTTCAATCGTGCAGAAAGGATAGTTGGCCGCTTCGGCTGCTGCTGTTTCAGTCAGCGCATTGAAAAGTGTGGATTTGCCTACGTTTGGCAAGCCGACGATGCCGCAGTTGAAACCCATGGGTATTCCCTTTCACTATGGTTCTCGTCGAAGCATGGTCTGTAATGCCGAGAACAGTTGTTATCTAATTAAGCCAATGGCTAAAAATATCATTAATCTTGGGGGGTTTTACTATTACTGAACCAGTTAGCCAAGGTCGATTGCCATCCGTCTTTGCTCTTTTTGACGTTTGCATCTGTCTTGGTTGTTTCTTGCTTTACTGTTTTAGGAGCTTTTTTGTCATCCCCGGGCATTTCAGATGGTGCTTTTTGTGTCGACATTTTCTTTGCTTTGGGGGGCGCAACGTCTTGGGCAACCTTTGACATAAAGCCAGGGGTGTCACCCTTTGCAAGCAGGTCGATGTGTCGGGAAATGGCGTCAATTTCTTTGCCGAGCCAATCTTGATCAGCCTTTGAAAAGTCACCGAGAACATGACTGGTAACACGTTCTTTGCCTGGGTGACCAATTCCCATCCGCAAGCGCCAGTACTCTTTGCCAATATGTGCATCAATAGATTTGATGCCATTATGACCACCTGACCCACCTGCTTTCTTGATGCGGAGCTTCCCGGGGGCAAGATCAAGCTCGTCATAAAAGACAAAGACATCTTCGGGATCGATTTTAAAAAAACGAATTGCTTCGCCAACAGCACGGCCAGATTCGTTCATATAGGTTTCTGGTTTGAGGATAAGAACCTTTTCGGTTCCAATCCTGCCCTCAGAAGTCTTTCCCTGAAAACGAGAACGCCAGGGTGAAAAGTTATGGCGGTGGACAATATTGTCCACCGCCATAAAACCGATGTTGTGTCGGTTATTCTCGTACTTTTGACCTGGATTACCGAGACCCACAAACAATAGCATGTCAGTTTACCTCTAGGTTCTCAGATCAAAATAGAGATATCTTACTCTTCAGCTGCTGGTGCTGCTTCTTCTTCACCTGCAACTTCTTCTTCGCCTTCTTCATCAGCTTTCGCAGACTTAACAGAGCTTGGTACAGCAATCGTCGCGATTGTGAAGTCACGATCAGAAATTACTGGCTCTGTGCCGTCGGGAAGAGTCACGGAAGAAATGTGAACACTGTCACCCAGCTCAACACCAGCCAGATCAACTTCGATGTTTTCTGGAATGTGGTCAGCGCGGCAAGATAGCTCGATGTCATAACGTACAACGTTAAGAACACCACCCTGTTTAAGGCCAGGGCAAGTATCTTCGTTGATGAATGCAACAGGGATCATCACGTTAACAGATGTTTTGGCAGAAACGCGAAGGAAGTCAACGTGCTCAACCATGTCTGTTACAGGGTGCAATTGAATGTCACGTGGAAGTGTACGCTCTTTTTTACCACCAACTTCGATTTCCCAAAGGCGGGTACCAAAGTGACCAGAGTTGTACTCTTTAACGATCGGACGTGGGTCCAGGTTGATCATGACAGGGTCTTTTTTTGCACCATAGATGACGGCAGGAACCAGGCCTGCACGACGAGCGGCACGAGCGGGCCCCTTGCCGGCTCTATCGCGAGCTTCAGCGCTCACTTTTGTGATATCACTCATTTTAGTCTCCAAAAGTAAAATGACAGCGGCAGAGCATTTGCTCCGCCGATGCAGTAACTGGCCAGCCTCCAGGGGTGCTGAGCCAGAGAATTCGCCCGTCTTGTATACGGACGAAAGCTATTCGTCAAATTAATCCGCAGTAATTAACCGTGGTTAGCCGCAATCAGTCAAACAGACAGGATACAGATTGCTCATCACTGATGCGGCGCATTGCTTCACCAAGTAATGGTGCAACGGAAATTTGACGCATGTTATGAGCAACCCGAACTGCTTCTGTTGCCTGGATTGAATCTGTCGTGACAAGCTCCTCAAGCGGAGAAGAGGTGACCCGCGCCACAGCACCACCAGATAGAACACCGTGAGAGATGTAGGCAGAAACTGCTGTTGCGCCCGCATCCTTCAAGGCACCGGCTGCATTACAGAGGGTACCAGCCGAATCCACGATGTCATCGATCAGAATGCAACGCTGACCTTTTACATCGCCGATGATGTTCATCACTTCTGAAACACCGGCTTTTTCACGACGTTTGTCGATAATTGCCAGATCTGCATCAAGGCGTTTGGCAATTGCTCTTGCGCGAACAACACCACCAACGTCAGGTGATACAATTGTCAAAGGTCCGTCGGAGGTTCTTTCTTGGATGTCTTTGATAAAGACAGGTGCCGCAAAAAGGTTATCTGTCGGAATGTCAAAGAAGCCCTGGATCTGTCCTGCATGGAGATCCATGGTCAGAACGCGATCCGCCCCGGCAGTTTGAATCAGGTTTGCAACAAGTTTCGCCGAAATTGGTGTGCGAGGGCTGGATTTACGATCCTGCCTTGCGTAGCCATAGTATGGCATTACGGCTGTTATGCGGCTTGCTGAGCTGCGTTTCAGTGCATCTATCGTTACCAAAAGTTCCATAAGGTTGTCATTGGTAGGATAGGATGTCGGTTGAATAATAAATACGTCTTCACCGCGCACGTTTTCGTGGATTTCCACAAAAACTTCTTCATCAGAAAACCGTCTCACTGATGCTTTTGTCAGTGGCAGATTCAAATATGCAGAAATGGCCTCGGCCAATGGTCGGTTGCTGTTACCCGTTAAGATCTTCACGCCAAAATCCCCGGCTAGGCTGGACAAGCCATAACAGATGACTTGTCGGCAGTTTTCATATTGGACGGGCGGAACTTAGCAATCTCAGTCTTTTCTGTAAACGCCCATAAAGATTCGTTTCTTGCTTATTTCAGAACAGTTTGATTTTGAAGACTCTTTTGTTGCAGCAAGTCCTTGATTCCCATAGAAGTTCCCTCTGCAATTGCCTCTGAGGCCGGAATTAGTATACGCGAAAGTGGGAGATTGGGAATTGGGTTGGTTTGGCTGATTTGGCCGATTTCGTCACCGTTGGCGCTGTCTTCTAGAATCCAGAGTAGGGACAAAATGCCTTGATCGTTTTGTTTGGACAGATTGATTTTCAAGTTGAGCTTGTAAGTAGAGGCCTCGTTTGACTGGTGTGTCAGATACAGCTTTCTGATTTGGAATGAGGCTCTTAATTCGCTTTCCAGTACTTTCCTGGTTCTGTCATCAAGATTATCAGGCAAAGAGGCGAGTTGGATAGAAATATGATCTGTCGCCTGTGGTTGGGGATCGTTTTCCTGATCAAGCTGTGAGATTTTGAAACTAACGTTTTGTGCTGCTCTTTTTATGAGCTCCGCAAGAACTGGTTTTGCATCTTTAGTCAAATGTACCGCGGGGACTTTGGTTATTTCTTCCAATTCAACCAGCAAAAGATCAGGCGTTGCGGTTTCGGTAACTTTGATTTTGAGGCTCAATAGAACTTGATCGCCAGCAATCCTTTCTGTTTCAAAGCTGCTGTATAGGTGCAGGCTATTCGAGGCAAAAGCATAGTTTGCTGCCGGTAAATCCTGGTCACGTAAAGCGATGCTCAGGTTATCCTGTGCCCACAAGGTAAGGTCATTTGTCTCTGTCGCTGTTTCATCTACCTTGAAAATAGGCGGCTCAACAGCAAGGGGGCGGGTATTCTCTAGCTGAAGGAGCGGGTTGCTATTTGGTTCCTGCGCAATGAAAGGCCGGGGCAGAGGGCCACAGGCGGTAATCATCAAGATAGCAAGAAGAGGAAATAATCTGGTCATATAATTGAGTAATGAAACAAAGGCATGGATATTGAGCTGAATTTGTTATCACATAAAACTGCACGTCGCGAGAATGCCGAGAATACACATTAGAAAGAAGAGAATTAAGTGTGGCATCAGCTTGTTCTTTCGAGTGATATGATGGATATACCTCTGCCGTAATCAGCTTCTTTTCTGTGGCAGGAACGGCGATAGCTGAAAAACAGGTTTTCTTCGGCATAGGTATCATTCTTTGAAATGGATACTTGTTTCGCACCGGATTTTTTCAATCTGTCGCCAACATATTGGCGAAGGTCAAAAAGAAATTTCCCTTCTCGGGGCGAGGGAATGAAGTAAGCCATATTATCATCAGTATCTTCAAAGAAACGATGTGCAAACTCGGCGCCAACTTCATAAGAGGCTTGGGCAATACAGGGGCCAATTGCCGTATAGATATTTGATCTGGTTGCACCCAGGCTTTCCATGGCTTCGATCGTGTTATCGGTAACCCCTTTGATCGCACCCTGCCAACCCGCATGTGCCGCCCCGATCACTTGTGCATCAGGATCAGCAAAAAGAACCGGCGCACAATCTGCGGTCATAATACCCAGGGCGAGATCGGGTTGGTTGGTTACCAAGGCATCAACTTGCGGGGCATCGTCGGGGCATTTCCAGGGTGTTTTGACGATCTCTACATTTGCGGAATGAATTTGATACCCAGTGACAAGTTTGGCTTGGGGACAACCCATTTGCTCAAGTGCAAGCAACCTGTTTTGGGTTACATTTTCATGAGGCTCATCGGCACCATATCCGCAATTAAGCGATGAATACAAACCTTCACTCACTCCATCCTGTCGGGTCAGAAAACCATGCTTGATGTTCTTGTGCTGATCCAGTACGGGGTTTTTTATCATGATATTTCCTTTGGTTCTGGAAATGCAGCTGGAGTGGGCTGATCAGGTTTTGTCAGGGCCATGACTTTGAACAGGGTTCCCATTTGACTCGGGTCGGTCAGCCGGTGTTCTGCTGCCGTAATATCTATAGCCTGCTTTTTATCGGCGTTTAAGCGTAACATTTCGGCGCGCTGTTCAATCCCAAGATTTTTCAGGAAATCCCCCTGATTCACAGGGCCATGAACAGCAACTCCATTTGCTTCAGCTGATTTTTTCAAAGTGGGGAAATCAACAAACGCAGAAATATCTGCTGTACCCGGTTCTTTCAGGACTGGGTGTTTTTTGTGATTACGGATAGCTTGTAGGCTTGGTTTTGCTGTTGGTTTTTCCCACCCATAATCTACGAAAAGCGCGGCGCCACCATAGTGACTGATATGATGGGATACCTGTGCAGAAACGTTGGCCGCTATTGATGAAAGCTCTACGACGGCTCCCTCATGATTATCAATTAACTCTTGGGGAATAATCGTCTCAATCGCTTTTGATGGGGGGGAAAGCGTAAAGACCAGATCGGTTTCATTTTCGTTCAAGGTGACCAAGCGCTCGCACCAGCCTTTGGGAGATCGCTCGAATTGACGAAAAGGCAGGGCATCAAAGAATTCATTGGCAATAAAGATACAGGGCCCCTTGGGGAGATCTGTCAAGTCGTCATGCCAGCTAACATCATATCCGCTTAGGGCTTCTTTTTGCTTTTTTCGTAGCTTCGGGCTGACTTCAATAAGGTTTATTTTCACAGTCTGGTGAAAACCGGGCACCATTGCAGCCGCCCGCATTAGGTCGCTCATGAGTGTACCGCGGCCTGGTCCCATCTCGACCAAATGAATTTCTGTTGGCCCCCCCATATTGTACCAGGTATCTGCACACCAAAAACCGATAAGCTCACCAAACATCTGGCTTATTTCGGGGGAGGTTATGAAATCTCCGGATAGGCCAAAAGGTTCATTCGACATGTAATAGCCATGTGTCGGGGCGACCAGAACATCAGCCATATAATCAGCGACGGATATGGCACCTTCTAGCTTTATGCGCCGACGAAAGCTTTCAAAAAGTGATCCTTTTTTGGGCGTTGTATTCATTTCTTATTCGATGAAGCTTTCTTTTTTGCCGCTTTATCAGCCTCTTTTGGGGAGATGTCTTCAGGTTTGAATTCTGGTCCGGTTGTTTGGAGCGGTTGCCGAAAAGCCAGAACCACCAAAATGATACCGCCGAGTATCATAGGCGATGACAGAAGCTGCCCAATTGTTATTTCTGCAAAGAGGAAGCCGATGTGGGCGTCCGGTTCTCTGAAAAATTCAACAACTGTTCGGGACAGGCCGTATCCAACCAGGAACAAGCCTGCTGTCAGGCCTCTGCGACGAAGTCCGCCTGCTCGGACAACGAGATAGAGAACCAGAAGCAAGGTAAGTCCTTCGAGGCCTGCTTCGTAGAGTTGGCTTGGATGGCGAGGCAGAGGCCCCCCATCCGGGAATACCATGCCAATTTCTGCCGTTGTTACCCGGCCAAATAGCTCACCGTTGATAAAGTTTGCGAGACGACCAAAGAGCAGGCCAATTGGTGTCGCACAGGCTATAATATCGGCCAGCGCGAGAAAGTGTATCTTTTCTTTGCGGGCAAAGAGAACCATGGCTGTAATGACACCTAAAAGGCCACCATGGAAGCTCATTCCCCCTTGCCAAACGGCTAGAATTTCGAGCGGATTATAAAGGAAATAGGTGAAGTTATAGAAAAGTACATAACCCAGTCTTCCGCCAAGAATGATCCCCAGTGTCACCCAAACGATAAAGTCATCCATGGCAATCGGGCGTAGTTGTCTCGGGGCCTGAAAGCAAAGCCATCGGCAATAGCGCCAACCAAGAATGATGCCAAATATGTAAGCCAGCGAATACCAACGTATCGCCAAAGGGCCCAAGCTAATGGCTATGGGGTCAATTTCTGGATAGGTGAGTGCAGCGAAGACCAATTCCTGTGTCATTTATATGCGTCTTCCTGTGCAAGAAATTCTGTGACGTAACGTTGCACACCTTCTTCCAATGATGTGAAGGGATGGTCGTACCCGGCCTCTTTTAGCTTACTCATACGGGCTTCGGTGAAGTATTGGTATTTGTCACGAATATTTTCTGGCGTCGGGACGTATTTGATATTCTCATTACGGTTCATTGCCGAGAACACTGCCCGGGCTAAATCAACGAAAGACCTTGCCTGACCTGTTCCGACGTTGAACAGGCCACTAACTGTCGGATTGTCCTTTAGCCACATCATAACACGCACGCAATCTTCAACTGCGATAAAGTCACGTAGTTGTCCGCCATCAGAATAATCAGGGTGATGCGATTGGAATAGCTTTGCGGCTTCACCGGACGTCACCTGATTGAAAAGGTGGAATGCAACGCTTGCCTGTCCACCTTTGTGATATTCGTTTGGGCCATAGACGTTAAAAAATTTGAGACCGGCCCATTGTGGTGGTTGGGGATCGTTGTTTTCAATCCGGCGTGCTACCCAGCGATCAAAGAGTTGCTTGCTCCAGCCATAGCCATTTAGAGGTTGGAGTTTGGCAAGGTGTGTGATGTCTTCTTCGTCATCAAAACCGTGTTCTCCGCCGCCATAAGTTGCAGCAGAGGAGGCATAAATATAAGGAATGCTATGCTTCGCACAGAAATGCCAAAGTTCTTTGCTAAGTTTAAAGTTGTTTTCCATAAGGGCATCGCCATCGGTTTCGGTGGTCGCCGAAATGGCCCCCATGTGAAACACACCTTCGAGTTTATCTGCATTTTCGGTTAAAAACTCAGGGAGTGTTTCAGGCTTTATAATGTCTTCAAGTTCGTGTTTTGCAAGATTACGCCATTTGTCATCATGGCCAAGCCAGTCGCTGACGACAACGGATTTGCCTTGTCCGACAAGGGATGCAACGAGGTTTGATCCAATAAAACCAGCGCCGCCAGTAACGAGAAACATGCGTAAAGCCTTTCGTGATATATCTTCTGCTTTCCTATATATGCTTTTGAGAAGCTATAGAGAAGCTTTTGCATCGATATTTTAAGGATATTTTTTGAGAACTTTGTTTAAACGATAACGAACAAGGTTGAAGCAGAGTGATCAAAGGGCCATATTAGGCTTAAATAAAGTCAAAAATGTGAGTCTGTTAGAGGTCTTTTGACCAGACTTACGATGTGAAAGGCAAAGACATGCAAACTCAAAACCGTATCCTCGATGATTTGGCCAAAGTTGCCAGTAGCGCGATGGGTGCTGCTGCAGGAATGAGAGGGGAAGTCGAAGCACGGATTCGTGAACAGTTTGAACGTATTATCTCTCAAATGGATGTGGTCCCACGCGAAGAGTTTGACGTGATGAAAGCTGTTGCAGTCAAAGCGCGCGAAGAAAGCGAAGACCTGGCTGAAAAAGTCGCAACCCTTGAAGCTCGACTGGATAAGTTGGAAGGGGCATCAAAAGCAAAAACGCGGACCTCAGCGGCAAAAAAAGCGGCCCCTAAAAAAGCTGAATAACTCATGGGGTGAGCAGAGGTCACTTGGTCATCTCTATGGAGATAAGGTGAATTGTGACTGCTTAGTTTGCGATCTGACGTCTAGATACATAAAAGCCCGGCTGTTGCCCGGGCTTTTATTTTACGTTTTTTCTTGATCCCAAGATTCGTTCTGTGTCACACTATATTTGGTAGTACTCTGTCACATTAATTCAATATATGGACTGTGGCGGTAACTATTGTATCTTGCTCAACTATACTTAGTGAGGGGTTAGTGCAATGAACTCAGAAACTACGAATGAGCGACTACCTTTCAATCCTATTGATGCTATCGAAGAATGGATCCTGGACTATAACTGGGATTTTGAGCGCGAAGGTGACTTCGAGCTGCTAGCAGTGATTGAAGGACATTGGGGGCCACTTCATCTTCATTTCCAATGGCAAGGCGAGTTACAGGCCATGTTTTTTGCCTGTCATAGTGAAGTTGTTATTCCACAGTTGGCCAAAAGCCGTATTTGTGAGCTGTTGATTTCTGTCAACAATCAACTCTGGCTTGGGCATTTTGATCTTGTTCCTGAAACCGGGGGGCCTGCTTATCGGCATACGGTGCCATTAAGAGGGCAAGATGGTTTTTCTCAGGATCAAACCGAAGATCTGGTCGCGACCGCAGTTGCAGAGTGGGATCGTCTTATCCCTGCGATCCAGTTGGTATCCTCTGGGGGGGATTCCGAATTAAATGCAGTAGATCTTGCCTTGATGGATACGGCAGGAGAAGCGTAGAGTTCTGTTTCTCAAGGTTTAGGAAACAGGACACTAAAAATGCTTAACAATGGGACCTTGCTGCTTGTTGGTTGTGGCAAGATGGGCGGCGCAATGCTGCAAGGATGGTTAGATCGTGGTTTAGAGGGAGCACAGGTTGCTATTGTGGATCCCTCGGCAAAAGCACCTTACATGCAGCCCTTTGTCGACAAAGGTGTGCAGGCTGTTGAAGCGCTGGAAGATCTGGATGGAGCCTTCAAGCCAGACTATATCCTTTTTGCGGTTAAACCGCAGATGATTGATGCGACAATTACAAGTTATCAGTCCTATGCAAAACAAGGTGCAGTGTTCCTTTCTGTTATTGCTGGAAAAAAAATATCCTTCTTCGAAGATAATTTGGGATCTGATGCAGCCGTTGTCCGCACAATGCCGAATACGCCAGCTGCCGTTTCTCGTGGGATGACGGTTCTTTATGCGAACAAAAATGTCAGTCAGGCACAGGCAGATATCTGCGAAGGTCTTATGGCTGCTGTTGGTGAAACTGCATGGCTTGATGCCGAAAATCAGATTGATGCCGTTACGGGTGTTTCGGGCAGCGGCCCAGCCTATATCTTCTATCTGGCTGAATGTCTTGCACAGGCCGGGGTTGATGCAGGGTTACCCAAAGAGTTGGCACAAAAATTGGCTGATACAACGGTATCGGGCGCTGGAGAACTTCTTAGACTTTCAGATGATAGCCCTAGCCAACTTCGTGTAAATGTCACCAGCCCGAATGGAACGACGCAAGCTGCGTTAGAAGTCCTGATGGCAGATGATGGTTTGCAACCCGTCATGAGCAAGGCGGTTGCTGCTGCTGCCAAAAGAAGTAAAGAGCTGTCCTAGCCTGGAAAGTCCCTTGAGCTGGCGCATTTTGAGACCGTAGAACTGTCTTTTAATCTCTATTTTCTGCCTTATATAATAATATAATAGAAATATCTTCATTTTGGGGAGAGTAGTGATGAAAAAGTCTGAAATACCCCAGCATATCGTATCGACGGCCATGTCTTTGGCTGTCGAACAGGGATGGGGAACTCTGTCGCTTGCTGAAATTGCCGAAGCTTCAAAAGTATCATTATCCGAATTGCACCAGATTTTCCCTTCCAAGAATAGTATATTGTGCTTCATATCCGAACAGGCTGATCAAGGTGTTCTCGGGGAATATGATAATGACTCTCTTAACCAACCCGCAAAAGACAGGTTGTTTGAAATCTGTATGAACAGATTTGATGCACTTACGCCCTATAAAGAGGGAATTAAGGCTGTTGTCAAAGATAGTCGACGGGACCCTGTTTCCGCCTTGTTGTTCTTTTGTAACTTAAGACGGTCGATGCCTTTGATGTTGGAAACTGCGGGTATATCAACATCTGGAATGCGGGGAATTATCCGGACAAAAGCCTTTTCCCTTGCGTATCTTGCAGCCCTACAAACCTGGCTGCATGATGGCAGCGAAGATTTATCCAAGACAATGGCTAAGCTGGATAAGGTGCTTGGGCGTTTGGATACAATAGCAAGACGTTGTTCAAACACCCGAGCGAGATCAATTCGGAAAAAAGCGGCTTAACCTGCTTTGTTTTGTTCTACCTGTCTTGCTTTTCAATGAGTTGCGTATAATTATTCCTCTCTATTTATAGAGGGAATAAGCTTTATGAGTGATGAGTTGACGTTTGATGATTTTCTGAAGGTGGATATCAGGGCTGGAACCGTGGTTGATGCACAGCCTTATCCCGAAGCTCGTCGTCCGGCAATTAAACTTTGGGTGGATTTTGGTGGTGATATTGGGGTCCGTAAATCGTCTGCTCAAATTACAGATCACTACACGCCAGAAACACTCATTGGGCGTCAGGTAATGGCTGTTGTGAACTTTCCGCCACGCCAAATTGGCAAGTTCATGTCTGAGATTCTTGTTTTGGGTGCATCTGATGATAAAGACGGCATCGTTTTGCTATCCCCTGATTTCAAAGTGCCTAACGGTAGCAGAATGCATTAAGTTGCGTGGTTACAAGAAAGCGTGGGCAGAGAAAAAAGCTAGAATGGGAGAGAAATTCTGGCCCGTAGACCGCCACCGGGGGCATCTTCCAATGAAAGATCACCGCCATGATTACTGATAATATCATTGGCGATTGAAAGACCTAGTCCAACGCCGCCTGTTGCCTGATTTCGGGACTGTTCCAGGCGAAAGAATGGCTTTAGGACATCCTTTCGGTGTTCTTCTGGAATTCCTGGCCCATCATCGTCAATTGTTATTTCCAGTAGCTCGTCAGCATCTTTTGATTTTTTTCTAACGCAGACCATCACGTGGCTACCATATCGCTGTGCATTTGTAACAAGGTTGCTGATCGCACGTTTAAAGTTTTCCTGGCGAAGCTGTATATTTATTTCCTGTTCAATATGTAGATCGATGGGGTTGTTGTTAAAGCTCAACTGTTGCATCAATGTTTTCATAAGGGCAGATACATTACATGATGCGGTTTGTTCGTGTCCTTCTCCCCGTGCAAAGGCAAGGTAACCTTCGATCATCTTTTCCATTTCAGCGACGTCGGTTTGAAGGTCTTTGGTTTCTTCTGACTGTCCTGACATGGCCAGTTGCAGTTTCATCCGTGTGAGTGGGGTTCTTAAGTCATGGCTAACCCCAGCAAGCATTGCCATGCGATGTTCGACCTGTCTTTTGATCCGAGATCTCATCCGAATGAAAGCGCCAGATGCTTGTCTGACTTCTGTTGCACCTTCGGGTTTGAAACCTTTTACATCCCGACCTTTACCGAAGCTCTCTGCGGCTCGGGCTAATCGTTGAATCGGACGAACCTGATTGCGCATAAAGATTACCGCAACGCCAAAGGTAATAACGGATGAACCAACCATCCAAAGAATAACGAGATAAGTCGTTGAGGTAAAAAGGCGCTTACTGGGAACCAGAACCAATAAAACAGCATTTTCCAGCTCGATTTGTATTTTAACCTGATCAACCAGACTGGTTGTATCTATGTCGTAGCGATAGTTTTCGTTCAGGTTTTTGAGCAGTTGATCATGGATCGCCTGATCAAGTCGGCGTTCCAATACTGACCAACCAGGTTCCCAGTTCACAGGGGGTAGCTCAATCCCTTGATGCAGGGTAAGCGATAATCCCGCAGTCTTTTGCATCAACTGAAAAATGTTTGCTTTGTCAAAGGGGGTTTCTGCTTCTTGTAATAGAAGGATTGAGGTGGCGATGTCACCTGCAATGCCTTGGGCCAGGCGTTTTGTTACGGTTTCGTAGTGACGATCATAAAACACCCAGACCGAGATAGCCTGTACCAGTAAAAGAGGGGTGATAATAATAATTAAAGAACGCCCCAGAAGGGATTTAGGAAGGTATCGCTTTAAAAAGAAAGGGCGTTTCTTCTTTTTAGGAAGGATATCTTCTTCATCCAGATATGATTCTTTGGCTGGGGTGCTGGTCATTTAATCTGTTTTCAAGATGTATCCGACGCCGCGGATCGTTTGAAGGAATCTTGGATATTTGGGATCTTGTTCAATTTTCCGTCGTAATCTGGTAACCTGAACATCGACACTACGTGTATTGGCGAGTTCAGATCCACTATCTATCAAGTCATCCCGTCCCACCGCGGTTCCTGCTTGCTGGGCCAGAGTTTTTAAAAGAGCTGCCTCAACGTCGGTCAGATGTATGTATTCGTCGTTATTCCAAAGCTGCGATTTACGTACGTCAAATCTGAAAGATCCAAAAATAACATTCTCTGTTGAGAGTTCAGTAACAGGAGTTGTTGTTTGTATCCGCTTTAAAATCGCATTGATACGCAGAACAAGTTCCCGTGGTTCAAAGGGTTTGGAAAGATAGTCATCTGCACCGACCTCCAGCCCACTGATCCGGTCATTTGTTTCCCCCATTGCTGTCAACAAAAGTATGGGAACATCATCCTTTTCCCTGAGGGATTTTGTAAGCTCTAATCCACTTTCGCCGGGCATCATGATATCAAGAATCAACAGGTCGAAAGATAAAGATGCCAGTTTTGATCTAGCTTCTTCTGCACTAGAGGCCGCCGTGACCATAAAACCTTGATCCGTTAAAAACTTCTGTAGGAGTTCACGGAGCCGAGTATCATCGTCTACGACCAATAAATGTGGGTTAAAATCATTCATGTTTATAGTATAGCGTGTCGGATTTGTATTCACAGGTCTTAATTATTCACGGGGCTTAATTGAGGTGCGGCTGTCAAAAATTAGCTGTGATAATCTCTTAACGTCGAGGTGTTGGAAGCGTGTTTTTTTGAGTGAAGCGGGTACGGTCGTTTTCATCCATCATATTCATGAGAACTGATCTGAAACCGGCAACAGCTTCTGCCCCGGATTCTTTATAGGCTTTCACAATCCTTTGCCGTTGGACATTAAAAAGTTTCTCATCAAGCTCAGCCCCTTTTTCTGTCAATTCTAACAAGCGCTGTCGTCGATCAACTTCACCGGGGGTTTGTTTGATAAAACCTTCGGTCACCAATTGCGAAAGAACCCGTGATAAGGACTGTTTGGTGATTTGAAGAATCGATAACAGGTCGCTGACTGTCATGCCGGGGTGCCGTCCGACAAAATGAATTACCCTGTGATGAGCACGCCCAAAGCCATATTCAGCCAGTAATTCGTCGGGTTCTCCGGTGAAATCTCTGTATGCAAAAAACAGCAATTCAATTGCTTGCATGATTTCGTCTGTTCGAAGGAAAAGAGGATTAGGTCCGGATTTTATGTCAGTCATGTTGACTTATCTATTAGATTAGTATTATCTGTTTTTACTTATGAATAAATGAAGATATCAATTATTCACTGTATTTTGTAATTAAGTTACTGTTCTTTTTGTGGTTCATCCAATGATGCTGTGGTTAAGCCAATGAAAGATACGTAAAAAATGAACTCTATACCACCTTTAACACGAAAGCTATGACTATGCTTCCATTTGATGATCGCGACGGTTCTATCTGGTACAACGGTGAAATAATACCTTGGCGGGATGCTAAGGTTCATATTCTTAGTCATGGTCTTCATTATGGCAGTAGCGTCTTTGAGGGTGAGCGTTCTTACAATGGCCGGATCTTCAAGAGACAGGAACATCACGAGCGTTTGATCAGTTCCGGAAAACTACTTGGTTTTGATATTCCCTATACGATTGATGAACTACACCTGGCTGCGCAAGAGGTGATGGATGCCAATGGTATTGTTGATGGTTATTTGCGGCCAGTTGCATGGCGCGGAAGTGAAATGATGGCGGTTTCCGCCCAAAAATCACGTATACATGTTGCGATTGCTGCTTGGGAATGGCCGTCTTACTTCTCACCGGAAGATCGATTGAAAGGTATCCGGCTGGACTTTGCAGAGTGGCGTCGTCCTGATCCAAGCACGGCTCCGGTTCATTCCAAAGCTGCAGGATTGTATATGATCGCAACCCTTTCCAAACACGCTGCCGAGGCAAAAGGTTACAATGACGCGTTGATGCTTGATTACCGGGGGCAGATCGCAGAGGCGACGGGGGCAAACGTTTTCCTGGTTCAGGATGGCAAAATACATACGCCAACACCCGATTGTTTTCTTGATGGAATAACCCGTCGTACAATTATCGATCTGGCAAAGCAAAAAGGGTATGAGGTGATTGAAAGGGCTATTATGCCCGAAGAATTGTCAAATACGCAGGAAGTGTTTTTAACAGGTACAGCGGTTGAAGTGACCCCGGTGTCGGAAATTGGGAATTATAAATTTACCCCGGGGGATATAACAAAAGACCTTTTACTGGCCTATGACGAGCTTGTTCGCCAACCCACAGCTTAAGTTTCCCACAGCATAAGATTCTGGGACGATATTCTGAACACTCCTTTGGCTGATACAAAGAAAGTAAAATTTGCAACAAGAATAGCGCCTTGTTTAACCGACAGGGCGCTATTTTTTTTTATAATTTTATTAATTTATTTTTCTATCCAGCGTGATGCGGCGGTATCGTCACTATCACGTGCATCAACCCATTTCCCTCCCTCGGGTGTTTCTTCCAACTTCCAGAAGGGGGCCTTGGTCTTTAGGTAATCCATCAGAAATTCGCAGCTTTCAAAAGCTGCCTTACGATGCTTGCTACAGGTAATGACCAGTACTATTTGCTCACCTGGCTCCATTCGACCATAACGATGAATAATCAGGCTGGCATCCAGTTCCCAACGGCGATTGGCTTCGGCTTCTATTTCTGCAAGCATCTTTTCTGTCATGCCGGGATAGTGTTCAAGGGTCATTGCCGAAATTTCTTCCTCACTGGCAATGTCCCTTACTAGGCCAAGGAATGAAGCAACCCCGCCGATAGCATGATTCCCTAGGGTCAGATTTCTAATTTCCTGCCCCACATCAAAATCTTTTTCTTGTACCCTGATCATGTCAACCGCCTGTTACAGGGGGGAAGATAGCTATTTCGTCCCCTGGTTTGATTTTCTGGTCAAGATCGGCGTATTCCTGATTTATGGCGATCCGAAGCAGGTCTCGCTTTTCAAGGGCAGAACTGTAGTTCTCGCCAAGCGAGGGAAGCCAATTCAGAAGATCACTCACAGTATGCACGGCCTCTGGGGGCGAAATATCTTCGGAAGATTTGCCAATTGTTGTTCGTAACCATGCAAAATAGAGAATTTTCATAAAGCAATCTCGTTGAAAGGCAGATAGGAAATGGTGTCCCCGGGGTGGACAGATAAAAGGTCTTCATTCAGAACGGCGAAGCCATCAGAGTGGCACACTGACGAGAGAACACCAGCTCCCTCCTTGGAATATTTATGCGCTTCCCACTGACCGTCAAGGCTTTCTCTCAGATGAACGCGAACCCATTCTCTGCGATCTTTCTTCTTTTTATGTGCAAAGGCTGCCACAACAGGGAAGGTTTTCGGTGTTACATTTTCCGCACCAGACAGTAAATTTATCAGGGGCCGAACAAAGTTTGCGAAAGTGACAATAACGGCGACAGGATTACCGGGTAGCCCGACAAATGCAGTAGAGCCGATCTGGCCCAGAGCAACGGGCCTGCCGGGTTTGATAGCAAGCCGCCATGCGTGGAGCGAACCCAGAGATTCAACAACTTGTTTTACATGGTCTTCTTCACCAACAGATACGCCACCAGATGTCAGGACCAGATCAAACCTGTTGATAGTGCTTTCCAGTGCCTTGTGAATAAGGTCTGGTTTATCAGGTAGAATGCCCAAGTCTGTTACGTTACAGCCCAGATTTTTTAATAAACCATTTATTGTATAGCGATTGGAATCATAGACCTGACCGCTTTCGAGGGGTGTTCCAGGGTTTCTGAGCTCATCTCCGGTAGAAAAAAAGGCAACACGAAGGGATTTTTGAACGCTGATTTTTGAAATCCCAATCGCGGAAATCAGCCCCAGATCCTGCGGTCGAACTCTGCGGCCAGCACGAAAAATAACAGAGCCTTGTTCAACATCTTCACCAGCAAAACGCCTGTTTGAACCCAATTTAATGCCCACAGGAATAGAAACTTTATTCGTTTCCACTAGGGTGCAATCTTCCTGCATCAATACCGTATCAGCGCCTAAGGGCATGGGGGCGCCTGTGAAAATTCGGGCAGCGGTGCCTTTGTCTAGAGTTCCCGGAACATGGCTTCCGGCGGTAATTCGGTCACTAATCGGCAGTGTGGTTACTGATGTCTTGTTTAAGTCATCAAAATATACTGCATAGCCATCAACAGCGGAATTGTCGTGTGGTGGAACGTTACAAGGCGACATCACGTCTTCGGACAATACTCTGCCTAATGCATCCTGAACAGAGATGATTTCTGTACTTGTGATACACCGAAGCTTGTTTTCTAACAGGGTGAGTGCTTCGGCTGTTGTCATCAGCTTGCCGCCATGAGCAAAACAATCATCTGAAAGCTGGGCCATCAGTCAGTGGCCTTTCTGATCTTGTTTTGAAGATCACAGGATGCGCAGATGAAGTCGGCGATTGCTTCTATGTTATTGAGGTCAATGACAGGTAACGATGTATCTATTTCGGCGTCATCGGTCGCGACCCCGATAATATTTGGATCATCTTTGTGAAGCATTCGTTTTCCGAGGGCTGGGCGGAATATTTCCAGTTTTTTGTGGCTCTCTCTTTTAAAGCCTTCTATTAAAAGAATATCCACGGGCGTCATATGTGGAATTAGCTCTTCCAGAGTTGGTTCTTTTTCGTCACGCAGTTCATGCATGAGAGCCCAGCGGTTTCCGGATGAAATCATAACTTCACTTGCACCTGCTTCGCGGTGTTCATATGAATCTTTGCCGGGTTTGTCGACATCAAACTTGTGGTGTGCATGTTTTAATGTCGAGACCTTTAAACCACGCTGGACCAAGGTCGGGATCAACTGTTTAAGAAGAGTTGTCTTGCCACTACCACTCCAACCTGCAAGGCCAAAAACCTTCATAATAAATCCTCTGACGAATTGGTAAATTACTACACGCTATATAACGCTCGAATAGGCCAATTTCTATGTTATAGATCAAATAAGGTGATGGCGACCTTGGAATAAAAAAGTTGAGGTCGTAAATAGCGAAACAGAGATTATTCAGTGTTGAAGTGATCGTAGATTGATTGTGCGACAACACGACTGATTCCATCAACTGCGGCCAGGTCTTCTATACCTGCACGGGCAACGGCGTCTGCGGAGCCAAAGCGGAACAGAAGTGCCTTTTTTCGTTTTGCTCCAATGCCGGGAACACCGTCAAGAGCAGACTTTAACCGTGCATTGGTTCTGCCTTTGCGGTGGGTTTCGATAGCGTAACGGTGTGCTTCATCCCGTAATCGCTGGATGAAGTACAAGACAGGATCTTTGGGGTCGACCAGAAATGATGGGCGGTCGGGAAGGAAGATCCTCTCTCTGCCTGCGTTTCTGTCCTGGCCTTTGGCAATGGCAACTATTGGAATATCCGTCAGTCCCAAATCTTCGAGAACTTCAAGGCCAACGGTCAATTGGCCTTGACCACCGTCGAGAACGAGAAGGTCTGGCCATTGGTCCGTTTGTCTATCCGGGTCTTCCCTTAAGCTTCTTGAGAGCCTGCGGGTTAACACTTCTCGCATCATAGCGTAGTCGTCGCCAGCCTGAAATTCAGCAGGTTTGGTGCCTGGACTGCCATCAGTTTTGACGTCCACTTTCTGGGATTTGTCCCCACGGATTTTAAATTTCCGATAGGCCTTTTTCATAAAGCCTTCGGGGCCTGCGACAATCATCCCGCCGTAAGCCTCTGACCCTTGAGTATGAGAGTTATCATAAACCTCAACCCTTTCCGGGGTTGTTTCCAGAAAAAGCATGTCGGACAGGCCTTCGAGTAATCGGCGCTGGCTTGCGCTTTCTGCCATACGCCGCGCGAGTGCTTCGCGGGCATTAACAGTCGCATTTTCGACCAGTTTTCTTTTTGCCCCTCGGGAAGGGTGGGCGACCTGGACACGTTTTCCAGCCTTGGTTCCCAAAGCTTCGGCCAGAACGGGGGCTTCGGGCAGTTTATGGCTGACCATCACCAGTTTAGGCACTGGTTTGTTTGCATAGAACTGGGCGATAAAGGAGGTAAGAACTGTTTCGGGCTCTATTGTTTTGTCATGTTTTGGGAAGTAAGAACGGTTTCCGTAGTTTCGTCCAGCCCGAAAAAAGAATACCTGAATACAGGATTGCCCTGCCTTTTCAAAGAGGGCGAAAACATCTGCATCATCCAGTTCAGCAATATTGATTTCCTGTTTGGATTGAATCGCCGTCAGGGCGCGAATACGGTCCCGATAAACAGCAGCTTGTTCATAGTCCTGTTCTTCAGCAGCCGTTTCCATTTTCTCGGCCATCTTTTTTTGAAAATCCGAAGAAGAACCGCTGAGATAACTTTCCGCCTCACGTACGTGAGAGGCATAATTGGATAGAGATACCCGGCCAACACATGGGGCAGAGCAGCGTTTGATTTGGTACATCAGGCAAGGGCGCGTACGGTTTGTGTAAACACCGTCGCTACAAGAGCGAAGTAAAAAGGCTTTTTCCAAAGCTGTTATCGTCTGATTAACGGATCTGGCATCTGCAAAGGGACCATAATAACGGCCTTCTCTTTTTTGAGCACCGCGGTGTTTTGTAATCTGCGGCGCTTCGTGGTCGGCCGTAATCAGGATGTAGGGAAAGGACTTATCATCGCGAAGCAAGACATTGTAGCGTGGGGCAAGGCGCTTGATTAGATTGCTTTCTAATAAAAGAGCCTCTGCTTCGGTATTTGTTTGTACGATTTCCATCGACCGGGTTTCAGAGACCATACGTTTTATTCTGTATGGGAGCTGATCAACCCGCGTATATGAAACGACACGTTTCTTGAGGTTTTTGGCTTTGCCAACGTATAGAGGATTTCCGTCGCTATCCATCATCCTATACACACCGGGTGAACCCGGTAATGTTTTGACGACGCTCAAGATAACCTTGGTGCCAGTTTCAATATTACTGGTTTCTGTTGGCTGTACTGTTTCTGACTGTGATCCTGCTTCCCAGCTGATAGTGTCTTCCGATAAACCGGATACAGTATCAAGTGATACACTGGTCGTCGTCAGATCCAGATCTTCACGCGCTGCCATGGCCGATCTTTTACCACCTTGAGAGGGGTCCTTTTTTCTTGCTTTGCGCGAAGGTACTTTTGTCATCGATTGGCTTTGATAGGTCCGGTATGTTTGTTCAATTTTATTAGATCTAGGAAATCTAATATAGCAGGTTACATCTGCCCTAAGAAGGGTGTGTTGTTACTTCATTAGATGGCGTTTAAAGTGGAACAGGTCAAGAACACTTTCTTAATGTAATGATGGGACTCTTTAGAAGTCTTAGGATTCGTCGCATTTGTCATTTTACCCGCGTGAATCCGTACAAAATTATATCCACGGATCCTGTGGATAACTTTGTGGCTATCTTGTGAGCCTACGCGTATACCCCTTGAAAACACTAGCATTACAATAAGCTGCTTAAAAAATAGGCATATTTTACAAGCTATTGATATTGTTGTTAAATTCAAAGTCAACGCTCTAAAGTATAAAAAAAATTCTTTTTTATGGCTTGACGGTTACAGAAAGATTTCTCCTGTGTACAAGTAAGGGATTCTCGTAATAAAATTTCTTTGATTCTTAAAGGTTTTATCTGCGCAGACTTTGATCATTAGCAGAATCTGGAGCGGCTTACTGGAAGGAGATTTGTTAAAAAGTGTTAATGCTTGAGCTTAATGCACAATGCGATTAAGGCCAGAGCGAACTCTGGCCTTTTGAGATGGTTTTTTCATTACGAGAGGGATGTTCCTTATGAACGGTGTCTCGTTATTTCGATGCCGACACCTGCGACGTCCGGATAGCGATCAAGCTTTTCAATCCGCATATGAACCGCTTTAATTCGCTCGTCAAAGAAGCAGGTTTCTGAAATATCATTTGCCAGTGTTTCCAAAAGTTTAACTTTGGTCTGTAAACAGACATTTCTGACTTTTTTGACGAGTATTCCATAATTGATTGTTTCATCAATCTCGTCGTTAAGAACCGGAAGTGGGGTCAGCGTGAGCTCAAGATTCACTTTAAGCCGCTGAGGTCGAAGTCTTTCTTCTTCGGTCAACCCTATATTACAGCTCAGTGTAAGGTCTCTTACAATCAACTTTTGTTCTGTTAACTGGCTCCCGGAAATAGCGGACTTTTCGGATGTCATCTCGACATTCCTTTTCTTTTAAACGATCTTAGACAAACCCGGATTAACAGGGCGATTTAATCGGGCGTCAATCTACGCTTGGAATTTCCGAAGGTCAAAAGCATTCCAACCGTTTTGTGGCGCGATTCTCTTTTAGGCCGCAAAGAGTTTATCTTTAAATTGGTAGAGAATATAAGCCGCGTACAAAGCGAGAAAGAAAACACCTTTGGATCGACAGATTTTTCCGGCATGGACCATTGTGGGAACAATCAAGAGGCTAACACCTGCCATTACCCACATATCAAACTCTATAACAGCCGGGGAAACGGTAAAGGGTGAGACAATTGCCAGTACTCCGAGGATAAGGAGAAGATTGAAGATATTTGATCCAAGCGCGTTACCAAGTGCGACATCAGTATGCCCGCGAATACCAGCTACGACCGCTGTTGCTAGTTCAGGGAGTGATGTCCCCAGAGCAACAAGGGTCACGCCAATAACGGTTTCAGAGATCCCCGCGGCACGGGCAATTGTTTCAGCTCCGTCCACAAGAAGCTCAGACCCATAGATAAGGCCCGCAACCCCGATTAGTAGTAATAGAAGCGAAACGGGGATTGATCCCGGTGCTGCTTCTAGTTCTTCGGCAAGTTCAGGATCTGCTTCTTCCTTTGGATTGCATTTTTTCTCTCGGTAATAGCTACGCCAGATATAAAATGTAAGCGTGGCAAGCATAAAGACGCCATGCCAGATCGTAAAGGAACCTAAAAGTGCGAAGCCTATAAATATTGCGGTTGCAATCAACATTGCAACCGTGTCCCGCATGACATCACAAGGTTTGGTCGCGAGTGGTGAGATAAGAGCACCGACACCCAAAATTAAAAGAATGTTAGCGATGTTTGATCCGATAACATTACCCACGCCGATATCCGTGACCCCATCAAGGCCAGCAACCAATGTAACCATAAGTTCGGGCATAGAGGTTGCACAGGCCACAATTGTTAGGCCAATAAGCATTGGTGAAATACCAAGTTTGCTAGCAATTCCAAGTGCGCCGCGGAGGAGGATTTCACCGCCCACTGCTAATAGGACGAGGCCCCCGCCTGCTGCAAGAAATGCTGTTGCTGTCATATGTATTTCACTCTTTATAATGTTCTCGCCGGATCTCTCACGACCTTTGTTGCGAGAGAATACAGGCCATTAAATGCCCCTCATCGGGGTGTATTTCAATAGCCTATCTGAAGGTTTGTCAAATTTTGGCCTTATTTTGGGGTTTTTGACGCGTAATAAGCTTTTAAGGTGTTGAAATGATAATGTCCCTCTGGGATATGATTACGTATTTCTAGTTTGTGGCTTTTCGTTTGCATTTTATGAAACCTGATTTATTTCCAGGAAAATTGTTTCATCTGGTGCGGATAGTGGTCCGCATCAGACCTTAACAATCACATCCATTTTTTGTATGTGAGGGTTAACGCAGGAAAATCAATTGTTTTCTTGTTGAATGCAAACCAACCTTGCTAGGCCTCACTCAAAAATCAGAGAATCTTGAACTAAACTGCCGCTATGCTTTTTTTATACGGTTATTTGGAATAAGGACTTTAACGTTTGTTCCCTGATTTATTTCGCTTTCGATTGTGAGGGTTCCGCCGTGGGCGTCTATCAATCTTGATGCTATATACAAACCAAGTCCAACTCCTTTTCCAGCAGCCCAGGACGAAGACGCAGCCTGAGTAAATGCTTTGCAGATATCAGGGATACGTGTTTTTTCTATTCCAATGCCTGTGTCTTGGATTTGGAAAAGCAGATTGTTGTCGGTGTCATAATCAATGTTTAGAGATACAGTCCCGCCGTCTGGCGTATATTTAAAGGCATTTCCAAGCAGGTTGATCAGTATCTGCCTAAAACGTCGGGAATCACCTTTGATCAGAATACCTTTCACCTTATTCTCTACAATAAGGGTCTGATCCTTTTTCATGGCCTCTAGTTCGAACGTGGCGTGACAATAATCAACAATATCGTCATGTTGGAAAAAATCTTCGAACAACTTCAATTCGCCACTATCGATGGTAGATGCATCAAGTAACTCGTTTATCAACTCTAAAAGGTGCTGTGCACTAGAGTGTATATCTTTAATGGCGGCTGTTTGTTTTGCGTTTATAGAGCCATAAATCTGGTGCCCCAACAAATCAGAAAAGCCAATAATGGCATTTAAGGGGGTGCGAAGTTCATGGCTCATAGTCGCCAGAAAATTACCCTTGGATTTATTCGCGTTTTCAGCTTCTTGTCGGGCAATGGTCAGTTTTTGTGTTCGTTCCGCGACACGGTGTTCCAAATCAAGATTAAGGCGTCTCAGTTCTTCCTGGGCTTTAACGCGTTCCGTTATGTTCTCTTCTGTTGTGACAATCACCTGTCGACCGGAAACCGGGTCTAATCCTATTTCGGCTGTTAATGTGTGCCAGCGTTCTCCAAAGGCTGTGTATACCTTTATGTCTCTTGTAAAGCGTTTAGGGGTGTCGTGCCGATCGAGAATACGTTTCCTAATCTCGGGATCATTGTAACGATCTTCTATCGTTGTTGTTTTTTCTTGGATGTTATAGGCATTCGCTGCTGCCGGATTTTGTGCAAGTAAGCTTCCGTCACCATCAAATGTTGTAATCATTAGGGGGGTGTGTCTAATTGCTTCTAAAATGCGCTTGGTTCTATGATCCAGTTCGTCCTTTGCTTGTGGTGTAGCTTCTATGAGGAGCGCTTTTTTTCTGTCCTCAATCAAAATTGGTGTGAAGGTAAGAGCAGCCATTTGCGGACGGCCATTGGGATAGAGTGTCCAGTTTTCTTCTAGTCGATCACCTTTGGCAGATGTTTCGAACATTTCACCAAGGCGTCTTCGTACAGAACTTGAATCCGTCGAGAAATCTCTTTTTACAAGATCATCAAGAGTATCGGCGTTCCAGAATTTGAGCGCCGATTCATTTCCCCACCAGATCTTATGATCATCTATATTAAAGACCCATATGGCTGTACTTAACCTGTTAAAGGCTGATAGATCCTGCCAAAACTGGAACTCTGGCAAGTTTACAGTCAAAGACGAAGTCATATATTCTACCCAGAAGTTAGACACACGATATCATTGTGTGATGATGTTTGGAAGATTAACTGGTAAATCACACAATGTTTCATTTTTTATTGTCTTAGCTTCAATTTTTCTTCCCCTTGCGATATTTTTTGCTTTTGGACTTTGCATCAGCCATCGCCATTCGATCGGATAGATTGTTATCTGATGCGTTTGAAAGCCCAAGCTCGTCATCCTGTAGTTTTTTTATCTCGTCTCTGATCCTGGCGGCTTCTTCAAATTCCAGATCGGCGGCAGCTTCGTGCATACGCTTTGTCAGATCATCTATATAAGATTTCAGGTTATGTCCGACACGATGGCTATCACTTGTGCCGTCTAGATCAACAGTAACGTGATCGCTTTCGTATACTGATCCAAGTATATCACCAATTTGTTTCCGAACAGATTCAGGGGTGATCCCGTGCTCTTCGTTATAGGCCTGTTGTTTTTCCCGACGGCGGTTGGTTTCATCAAGAGCCTTGGTCAGCGAAGGAGTCATCTTGTCTGCATATAGAATGACCTTTCCGTCAACGTTACGCGCAGCACGACCAATGGTTTGTACCAAAGCCGTCGTCGAACGTAAGAAACCTTCCTTATCCGCATCAAGAATACAGACCAGTCCGCATTCGGGAATATCAAGTCCTTCACGTAACAGGTTAATGCCAACAAGAACATCGAACACGCCTTTACGCAGATCGCGGATAATTTCCATTCTTTCCAACGTATCGATATCGGAATGGATGTAGCGGACCTTCAAGTGGGCTTCGTGCAGGTATTCTGTCAGATCCTCTGCCATGCGTTTTGTCAGCGTGGTGACAAGAACACGCATGTTGCGACTGACCACATCCTTACATTCTTTGATCAGATCATCGACTTGGGTTTCTGTTGGTCTGATTTCACACACAGGATCAAGCAAGCCAGTCGGGCGAATAACCTGTTCGGCAAAAACACCACCCGTTTCATTTAGTTCCCAGGGGCCTGGCGTTGCCGACACAAAAATACTTTGCGGGCGCATCGCTTCCCATTCTTGAAATTTGAGCGGACGGTTATCTATGCAAGAAGGAAGGCGGAAACCATATTCTGCCAAGTTTGATTTACGGGCAAAGTCACCATTGTACATGCCGTTAAGTTGCCCGATCGTGACATGGCTTTCATCGACGAAGAGCAGCGCGTTATCCGGCAGGTATTCAAAAAGCGTGGGTGGTGGCTCACCCGGAGCACGCCCCGTCAGATATCTGGAATAGTTTTCAATACCTGCGCAAGCGCCTGTTGCCTCGATCATCTCCAGGTCGAAAATCGTCCGCTGTTCAAGGCGTTGTGCTTCAAGAAGTTTGTTTTCCTGATTAAATTTTTCCAGTTGAACCTTCAGGTCCGCTTTGATGCCTTTTGCTGCCTGTAATAATGTGGGGCGAGGCGTTACATAGTGACTGTTGGCGTATACTCGAACACCCTCTAGATCGGCGGTTTTCTCGCCAGTTAGGGGGTCGAACTCCTGAACTGTTTCGATTTCGTCACCAAAAAAAGATATCCGCCAGGCGCGATCTTCGTAGTGTGCGGGGAAAATCTCTAATGTATCACCCCGTACTCTGAAGGTGCCACGGCCAAAAGCGATGTCATTACGGGTATATTGAAGCTCGACCAAAGATTTCAGAATGTCGCGCATATCGACTTCTTGCTCGACCTTGAGGCTCAGGGTCATTTGCGCATAGGTTTCCGGTGAGCCAATACCGTAGATACATGAAACAGAAGCAACAATGATAACATCATCTCGCTCAAAAAGCGCACGGGTGGCTGCATGGCGCATGCGATCAATCTGTTCATTGATCGAGCTGTCTTTTTCTATGTAAGTGTCTGTCCGGGCGACATAGGCTTCTGGCTGATAGTAGTCATAATAAGAGACAAAGTATTCGACTGCGTTGTCGGGAAAAAAACCTTTCATCTCGGTATAGAGCTGGGCGGCGAGGGTTTTATTATGGGCAAGAACGAGGGCTGGTCGCTGCAGCCGTTGAATGGTTTGAGCCATGGTAAAGGTTTTACCTGACCCGGTTACGCCCAGTAAAACCTGACTGCGCTCGCCCTGATTTAAGCCATCGCAAAGTTCTTGAATTGCCTGGGGTTGGTCCCCGGATGGCGTGAATTCTGAATCAAGGCGAAAAGGTTTTGAATCGTCTTTGAAAAAACTGTCAGAAGCGCGTTCAATCAATGGAGAAGTCATACGTGTTTATTGCCTTGAAAGGTTGAGTGAAACCAAAATTATATAGGATCAGTTCGTCTCGTTTTCCATAACCATTTTTTGGAACAAAGACTGATCCATGATGCCTTCGCTATTAATTAGAAGAATACGTGAATCCGGCGATAAGCCAAGAATTTCACGTGTGTCTTCGTGTGTTGCTGTCATTATCAAGGCTGCAAGCCCGGCGACACTGGATTCACCCGCCTCCAAGACCGGGTCGTTAAAGGGGGAGGCAGCAATTAATTTCATTGTTGGACCTGTTATGGCATCAGGTATTGTCATGAAAAAGTCAGCACTACGGGATAGAATTTGCCAAGCAATAGGGGATGTTTCCCCGCAATCAAGCCCGGCCATAATGGTGTGAACATTACCTGTTTCTTTATCGCCCCTTGCTTTGGTGAGTGTTCCTTCTGCAGCAGTGGCGTACAAGCAGGCTGCATTTTCGGGTTCGACAATAACAATTTTGGGACGTCGTTCCCCAAGATGGGCCCAGAAATATCCAGCTATCGCGGCAGCTAATCCACCAACGCCAGCTTGGATAAATATGTGGGATGGGGGAATTGCCTGACGAAAAGGGCGTGTAAAGTATTCCTTTAGGGCTTCTTCAGCAATAATGCTATAGCCTTGCATTATCTGTGCAGGTACTTCGTGATAATCTTCCCATGATGTATCTGATATAATTTGATAATGGTTTTTTTCTGCCTCTTTTACGCAATGTCGGACGGTTTCATCATAATCCAGAGACGTCTGGATAACCTTTGCGCCATGTTCTTTGATGGCTTCTATTCGAGATGGACTGCAACTGGCCGGGACATAGATAGTAGCCTTACACCCAAAGATCTGGGCGCCCCAAGCTACGGAACGTCCGTGATTTCCGTCCGTCGCGGTGGTGACGGTTAATGTTGATGTAATGTTCTTGTATAAACCTTTGCGTAAATCATCTGTATCAACTGTTATGTCGTCTTTTTGTTCTATGAAGGTTTTCAGGAATTTTAAAACGGCATAGGCACCGCCTAGGGCTTTGAATGAACCAAGATTAAATCTTTTACTTTCGTCCTTGAAACTGACGTCAACGAGATTAAGTTGTTTGGCAAGGCCGGGGAGTGAGGTCAGTGGGCTGACCTTATATTCTGGCCAACTTGTTATTTCATTAAGTGCTTTTTGACAGCTTTCTTTGGAAAGAATGTAATCAAGGTTCTCTCCATAGGCCAAAGATCTGGACGCATCAGGGTTGGGGAGAAGGCTGAATTGAGATCTTTTCCAAGTTGAGAGATAACGGACCATTTGGCTTAATCTAAAGTGTTTTAAGGTATTGGGTTGTGCCTAGTTAAGCTTTTTTCCAAAGAGAGGGAAAGAGCGTAAAGACAGAAAGCTAGTTGTTAATTAGAATTATTCTAAAAAAATCTTGACTTCGTGAATTTCTACAGATTAAGTATGCCATGAAAATACCCTCTGCGCAGGGCTTTGCGCAATCAGATTTTGCATTAATACCGGCGCTCACAAAGTGGGCATAATTATGAGGACGTGTAAGCATGCTTACGATTGGTGATAAGTTTCCAGAATACGCTTTGACTGCTGTTGTTTCCAATAACCCGACTGATGGTTTTGTTGAAATCACTGACAAAAGCTACGAAGGAAAATGGAAAGTAGTTTTCTTCTGGCCAAAAGATTTCACATTCATCTGCCCAACCGAGATTGCTGCTTTTGGCGCAATGAATGAAGAGTTCGAAGACCGCGACGCCCAGATTCTTGGTGTTTCTACCGATAGTGATTTTGTTCACATGGCATGGCGTAAAGACCATGAAGACCTGAACGATCTTCCTTTCCCAATGGTTTCTGACATCAAACGCGAGCTTTGTGAAGGTCTTGGAATTCTGGATGCCGAAGCAGGTGTTGCGCTTCGTGCAACATTCATTGTCGATCCAGACGGAATTATCCAGCATGTTGGTGTAAATGGTTTGAACGTTGGTCGTAACCCACAGGAAACGCTTCGTATCCTTGATGCGTTACAGACTGACGAGCTGTGCCCATGTAACTGGAACAAAGGCGACGACGTTCTTAAAGTTGCTTAAGAACCAGAAGCTTTGATAAAGGGCGGGTCCGGGTAACCGAGCCCGCCTTTTTTATTCATCTTTTAAATATCCAGGTTATTTAAATATCAAGGTTATTACGTCACGCGATAAAGGGAGATATAGATCGTGTCTATTAGTGATTTGAAGTCGGCTGTTCCTGAGTATGCCAAGGATCTTAAACTGAACATTACCAATGTTTTGACATCGACATCTCTGAATGATCAACAGATCTGGGGAACTGCACTTGCATCAGCCCTTTCAAGCCGCAATGCCTTTGTTATCAAGGCAATTAATGCAGAGGCAAAAGAAAAGTTATCTGCTGAGGCCTATTCTGCGGCAAAATCGGCGGCGTCTATTATGGGGATGAACAATATCTATTACCGTTTTACACATCTAAGCGGGAATGAAGACTATTTGAAGCTCCCGGCCAGATTGCGCATGAATATCATTGGCCGCCCTGGCGTTGATAAAGTGGATTTCGAGCTTTGGTCTTTGGCTGTTTCGGCCATAAACGGTTGTGGTATGTGTATTGAATCACATGAAAAGCAAGTTGCTGCTGGTGGCATTTCCAAAGAGGGTATTCAGGACGCTATTCGTATCGCGTCTGTCATGCATGCCCTTGCTGCGACATTTGATGGTGAAGCTGCTTTGGTGGAATAGATAAATTATTTTATCACCATTGGTTTCGGCGTTTAAGGAAGAGGCTTTCGAGCCTCTTTTTCTATGTCTTTTTTCTTTTGTTCAGTCATCCGTTCAGCCAGAAAGGTTTCGGGCGATAAGATAGCAGCAAGTGAGACAGAAACTGTGGACAGCGAGATTAACAAGGCCAATAGAGCGGTTAAACTTACAAGACCTTTTTTTGTTGAGTATTGTTTATGTGAATTGCGGACATATCCTGTGCGATGCATCCCGCATACTCCTCGTGCTTGATTGGCGCGACCTACCTAGTCAAGAACTTATGTTTTTGGGTTGGTTGCCTGTTTACTAAAACTCTGCTGGTTATCTTTTCTAAAGATCAAGTGTGACAGCTATTTAGAGGAAATGAGGCAATTTGGTGTTTTTGTGTTTGGGTGGGTAAGGTTTTAACATCGATATCTGCACGCCTCTTTTCGCCGATCTCATTGATTCGTTGATCGTATAAAATGGCTTTATTCTCAGATTCACTGTTGCGGTGTCTGTGTCGGTTATATTACGGTGCCGCTGTGCAACACCCCGTCTTGAAACTCGTAAGCCCGATCTGACCAATCTTGTCTTGATCCGGCGAAACAACAGGAGCATAAGGTCATGCCGCAACTCGCGGATCGCCTCTCGCGAATCAAACCCTCTCCAACTATTGCTGTAACTACGAAAGCCCGTGAGCTGAAAGCTGCTGGGCGTGACGTCATTGGCCTTGGCGCTGGTGAACCGGATTTCGATACGCCGGATAACATCAAAGCTGCCGCTATTACCGCCATTAATGGTGGGGACACACGCTATACCGCTGTTGACGGGACGCCGGAACTCAAAGCGGCAATCTGTGAGAAGTTCAAACGGGACAATGGTCTCGACTATAAGCCAGAGCAGATTACAGTAGGTACTGGTGGTAAGCAGATTCTTTACAATGCCTTTATGGCGACGCTGAACCCCGGCGATGAAGTCATTATTCCGGCACCTTTCTGGGTGTCCTATCCCGATATGGTTCTTTTGGCTGATGGCGAACCAGTTGCCGTGCCTTGCATGCAAAGCAATGGCTTTAAGTTACAGGCCGAAGATCTGGAAGAAGCCATTACGGATAAAACCAAATGGGTATTGTTGAACAGTCCTTCAAACCCAACGGGTGCGGCCTATTCCTATGACGAGATGAAGGCACTGACCGACGTGCTTAAGCGTCATGAACATGTGATGATCCTGACGGATGATATGTACGAAAAGCTTGTTTACGATGATTTTGAGTTCGTAACGCCTGCACAGGTTGAGCCATCCTTGTATGATCGTACCTTGACCATGAACGGCGTTTCCAAAGCCTATTGTATGACAGGCTGGCGTATCGGTTTTGCCGGTGGTCCAACCGCCCTAATCAAAGCGATGGCCAAAATTCAGTCTCAGAGCACGTCGAACCCATGTTCTGTCAGTCAGGCCGCAGCTGTTGAAGCTTTGCGCGGGGATCAGAGTTTTATTCCAAAGCACAACGAAGTCTTTAAAGCGCGTCGCGACATGGTTGTTGATTTGCTTAACGATTGTCCGGGCATTAACTGTTCCAAGCCTGAAGGTGCTTTTTATGTCTATCCGTCTTGTGAAGGTACAATTGGCAAGACAACACCGGATGGAAAGCAGATCTCATCTGACGGTGATTTTGTGACTTACCTTCTCGAAGGTTTTGATGTTGCAGCTGTACAGGGTGAGGCTTTTGGGTTGTCACCTTATTTCCGTATTTCCTATGCGACATCTACGGAAGCATTGAAAGAAGCTTGTGAGCGTATTAAGCGTGCTTGTGAAGCACTAAGCTAACAAAGAGCTTAATACCAGATCATTTCCCACAACGTCGTTGGGCGAAAGGATCTGGTTCAAAACACGAAGGGGTGCATCATTTGATGTACCCTTTTTTATTTGCTTTTCTCGTCCTGAAATAAGTTTGCGGATTAGAGGTTTATGAAGTTTTTGGTATCTTTTACACAGCTTGTTAACGCAGCAGTGATTTGTTTGTGAGAAAAACAAAGCGTATCTCTGTAAGTGGAACAAGACAGAGGATTTATAATGTTATTGAAATTTCGCAAACCCTGGGAGCTGAAAGAAAGTCAGTTGACCGAGGAAAGTGTGTATTTGAATCGGCGTAATTTTATGAAACAGGCTGCTTTAGGATCAGCCGTTTTATCCACAGGTCTTGTGACAGGATGTGATGAACCCTCGGCAGAAGTAACAGCACCAGCCAAAAAGGCAGCGACTGAAACCAATATTGATCCAAGTGCCAAATATTATCCAGCCAAGCGAAACGATACCTACAAGCTGGATCGGGATCTGAGTTTTGAGGAGCTTGCGACGACCTATAACAATTTTTATGAATTTGGTTCTTCGAAAAACATTCATGAAAAAGCCCAGGCTTTACCCTTGCGCCCCTGGTCGGTTGCCATTGATGGGATGGTCGAGAAAGAGATGCAACTGGATATCGATGATCTTTTCGCAAAGATTGAGTTTGAAGAACGTCTCTATCGACATCGCTGTGTTGAAGCCTGGTCTATGGCTGTTCCCTGGACAGGGTTTCCACTAAAAAAACTAGTTGAACTGGCGCGCCCGTTATCCAGCGCGAAATATATTCGCATGGAAACCTTCAATTTACCCGACATAGCCAGTGGGCAAAAAGCGCATTGGTATCCATGGCCTTATATTGAGGGCCTGACGATTGAAGAGGCGTCTCATGATCTTGCCTTCATTGCCACAGGTATTTATGGTAAGCCGATGCCGAAACAGAACGGCGCGCCGCTGCGGTTGGTGACACCGTGGAAATATGGCTTCAAATCTACGAAATCAATTGTGAAATTTACCTTCACAGATAAAAGGCCTGTTTCCTTCTGGGAAGAAATTCAGGGATCTGAATATGGCTTCTGGGCCAATGTGAACCCGGATGTGCCCCATGCACGTTGGAGCCAGGCCACTGAACAGCCACTTGGCAAGAGTGAGCGTGTGCCAACGTTATTGTTTAATGGCTATGCCGAGGAAGTTGCTGATCTTTATAAAGATATTAAGGATGAACGTCTTTACACCTAAGAGATGAAGTCTCTTTGTGAAACTGCGTCATCCTAAATTTGTTGACGATTTATGCCATGGCCAGCTGCGTTTTGTAGCTGGCTTTTCTATTGCGTCGCAAAATAGGCGGCAGGCGGTTTTCCCAGGGTGCGTTTGAACATGGCGATAAAGGCGCTGGGGCTGTCATATCCCAGGTCAATTGCGACAGATGTCACTGCTTCGCCAAGGGCCAGACGTTCCATGGATGCCATCAGGCGGCATTGACTACGCCATTGGCGAAAGGTCATGCCCAGCTCTTTGGAAAATAGTCTTGCAAGTGTACGGCTGCTGGCGCCTGCATCATTGGCGAGGTCTTCCAGTCCGCGAGGGTCAGAGGGGGTGTGAATCAATAGCTCTGTAACGCGTCGTAATCTGGCATCCTGAGGAAGAGGGAGGTGAAGGGGAACGGTTCTGGCGGCACGGATTTGATCCATCAGAACCTGCATTAACCGCCCATCCGCGCCCTGTTCATCATATTCAACGGGCAGCGTGGCAGCGTGGATCAGCATTTCCCGCAACAGCTTTGAGACCGAAATCACGCAACAGCTGTCAGGCATCCCCTGAGAGAACTCTCTGTCCAGATGCAAAGCTCGCCATTTGGAGCCATGGGGAGAATAGACCTCGTGCTCGGTTTCATGGGGTATCCACACGGCCCGCTGTGGCGGCACGACCCAGCTGCCCTGATCTGTGTAGATGGCAAGAACGCCTTCAGAGGCATAGGCCAGTTGGCACCACTCATGGCTGTGGGGCAAAACACGCCTGCCGGGTCGCATGTTGGCAGCACGCACCATGACCGGCCGCACCAGTTCTTCAGGAACGTCATTTGGTTTCGATACCAAGGGCTGGTCAAGAGGCGGTTCAATTCTCATACAATATTAAAATTCTGTCCGTTTGGCGATATCATATGTCATGATAACGCAAGACAGCCTTGCTCGCCATCTCTATTGTATTGAGAACTATTAATCATAAAGTCTTTATGGAAAATAACATATGAAACCGCTCGGTCATTATTTGAAACCGGAAGTCTGGCGCACGCCCGAAGGTTGTCTGATCATTCTTTCAGCGGCCATGCCTTTGGCCTTTGCAACCTGGATGAGCCTGCTGAATAACTTTGTTGTGGAAAAGGCTGACTTTGGTCTTGCTGAAATCGGCATCTTACAGTCTGTGCGTGAAATTCCCGGCCTCTTGGTGGTGAGTGCTCTTTTGTTCCTTCTTTTTATCAAGGAACGCACTTTTGGCCTGATGGCCTTAATTCTGTTGGGCGTGGGCGTTGCGGTTACGGGCTTTTATCCCAGTGCCTTTGGCCTCTATGTGACCACCGTCATCATGTCTGTCGGCTTTCACTATTACGAAACCGTCCAGATGTCACTAACCCTGCAGTGGGTTGATAAAGAACGCGCGCCCTTGTCTCTGGGGCGACAGCTTTCTGCCCGTTCCATTGCATCAATCATTGCCTACGGCATGATCTGGGTGATCTTCACCTTCTTTGGCCTTGATTATAAATGGGTTTATCTGGCGGGTGGTACCATGACCATCTTGCTCGTCCTGTTTGTTGTATTGGCTTTTCCGTCCTATCAGCCAAAGGAAGTGCAGCACAAGAAGATGATCTTGCGCAAACGCTATTGGCTCTTTTACGCGCTGACCTTTATGGGCGGAGCGCGTCGTCAGATCTTTGTTGCTTTTGCCAGCTTTATGATGGTCGTGAAGTTCGATTTTTCTGTGGCCGAAATCACCATGCTCTATTTGGTGAATCAGGCCATTAATTTCTGGCTTGCGCCTAAAATCGGTAAATTTATCTCGCGCTGGGGCGAACGCCGAGCACTGATCTTTGAATACATCGGGCTTATTCTGGTATTTTCTGGCTATGCCCTGGTTGCAGAAGCCTGGATCGGTGCTGTCCTCTATATACTGGATCACCTGTTCTTTTCCTTTGCCATCGCACAGAAAAGCTATCTGCAGAAAATTGCTGATCCCAAAGACATTGCCTCTACCTCTGGCGTCAGCTTTTCCATCAACCATATCCCGGCTGTCTTTATTCCGGTCCTCTTCGGCCATGCCTTCCCTGACGAAGCCATGTGGATGGTCTTCGCCGCTGGTGCCGGCATGGCAGTGATCTCTCTGATCCTTGCCTTTAACGTCCCGAGGGACCCAAGACCTGGGAATGAGGTTGTCTTCGGCGGGAGCAAGCCTTTGCCGCAGGCTGCTGAGTAGAGGTTGAATCTATCATGAGGGTGCTAGAAAATACCCCGGTTTCTAGAGTGGTGAGCTTAAGAGAACCGGGGTGTTTTCATATGTAGGAGTTGAAGATTTTAGTAATACTATTTGAGTGAATTACAAGCAGAGGTTTCCCCTAATCCGCAAGCTTTTAGCATATATGTTACAGCTTTTGTGCGATTTTTTTCTACGCCAATACCTTCATTGTATAACGTAGCAGTGTTTATACACCCTGTTGGCTCGCCACCATCACAAGCTTGCTCGAATAGAGTAACAGCTTTTCTAAAGTCCCGATCCACGCCTTTACCTTCTAAATACATCCCTGCGAGATTATTACACTCTGTCGCGTCTCCTTCATCACACAACGCCTTCGATGTCGAAATCACTTTTGTATGATTCGGATCTACTTCTCCTGATAATAAATAGTAGTTACTACATTCTGAAGCATCCCCAAGCTCGCAAGCCTTTTTTACTAGAGCAATACCCTTTTCATGATCCTGATTAGCACCGTAACCACTATAGATCATCCCACCAAGGCTGCCACAGCCAGAGGCATGTTCCAAATGGCAGGCTTTTCTGTAAAAGGAAACTGCCATTCTATAGTCTTTATCAACGCCCTGGCCTCTCGCATAAATATCTCCAATACGTTCGCAGGTGTCCGCATCGCCCTGATCACACATACCTTGAAGTTTATCTAAGGTTATAACTTCATCTGCTGAACTGACAGATACATAAAAAAATGAAAAGACTAGTGCTAAAATGATTTTCATATTGTTTGTCGCTTATTCGATTTGTAGGTTTTTCTAAATAATTATTCACTCGTAAGTCGATTGAATAATTTTATTTTCAAACCCATCTATCATGAGTTTTGTATCTTGAGTAAAGATCAATCTGGGCAGTAATATTAATTCTTACTGTTTATCTCTAGATGCATCAGGCAAAAAATAATGCCGAATTGTTGTCCGTTCTGCCCATGTGGCGTGGATGTGGATTGGAAAATGAGGCAGCGAATGGTGCCACCAAAATACACGACAAGATGGACTGATTTATCGAATGTGTTTTGATTCAAGCTTTCGCAAAATAAGTCCCTGACAAGTCCCTGAGAGATTTCAGCTGGAGCGTAGGTGAAAAAAAACCCCCAAGAACAATGTCTTGGGGGCAAGTTGAACAGGGAGGCTTCACGTCTGGGAGACGTGGGGTCCGAAGACCCCCAGGCCGGAGCCTGGAAACAGACCAGCCGGAGCAAGCTCAACAGCCAGTCAAAGTAGATATTGCAACGCAACATCTGATGACAATGAATGTAGCATTTTTTTGGGAGATGTCGATTTACATTATTACAGTGCCGATATGCATTGTGTGCATAGCTATTAAGGTTTTGTAATAAAAGCGTAATTCAGAGTATTTTACTCTAGAATTTTGATTCTGCGACTTTGCGTAAAAGGAAATCCCGGAAAATGGCAATACGCTTGGAAGATCGCATTTCTTCGGCATAGGCGAAGTAAGCGTCGAACTGTGGCCCCTCTACCTCTGGCAAGACCTGCACAAGGTCACTGGATTCCTGTGTCATAAAGTCCGGCAACGCACCCAAGCCCGCGCCAGAGCGTACGGCCTTCATAATGGCATAGATATTGTTAATGGCCAAAGAGGCGCGGCGTAAACCCGTTTTCTCGGTTCCGACGTGCAGTAGCCAGTTAATATCGGGAAGGGGAGGTTTTGTATCATCCCCATAGACGACAAGCCTGTGATCTGAAATTTCTTTTACCGTGCGGGGCATGCCGAACTTTTTAATATAGCCGACTGACGCATAGATATGCATCTGAGCGGTTAGCAGATGGCGCTGAATCAGATCTGCCTGTCTTGGTGGATGAAGACGTACGGCAACATCGGCCTGACGCATGGATAGATCCAGTTCATTATCGTCAAGAATAAGCTGAACCTCAACGTCTGGATAGAGGTCAATAAATTCGTGCAAGCGAGGCGAAAGCCAGGTTGAGCCAAAGGCGACGGTTGTTGTGATTTTGAGCGGGCCTTTGGGGCGGTCTTTACTCTCGGTTAGCTGTGCCTCTGTCATGGCAAGCTTGCCAAAGACGTCGTGCGCTGTTCTGTAAAGAAGTTCGCCCTGTTCAGTCAGGATCAAGCCACGGGCATGACGATGGAAAAGGGAAACCTTGAGACTGTCTTCCAAAGCAGAGATTTGACGGCTGACAGCAGATTGGCTGAGGTTGAGCTGTTCCCCTGCATGGGTGAAGCTTCCAGCTTCGGCAACGGCGTGAAAAATACGCAGTTTATCCCAGTCCATGATGGAGGCTTTCAGGCCACTCCGGCGTTTTGTGCCTTCTGACAAACCACTTCTCCCTTAGTCTGCGCGTTGAAGTCGCGACAGCGATTCGTAAATTATCGATATCTTACTGTAATTACAGCTTCTTAACAAATTGTGCCTATGCGTATATTTTTTTTGAAGACCCAAATCAAATTAAACGTGTAAATCTAATCCCTGCTTATGTGTTATTTTGGACAAATAAAAAGCGAAGCTCTTGTAAACTCCGCTTTTTATCTTGGCTATGTGACTATATTAGTCATTCATTTCCGTTAGATAGCGTTCTGCTTCCAATGCCGCCATACAGCCCATACCGGCCGCAGTCACGGCCTGTCTGTAAATTTTATCAACACAGTCACCGGCCGCAAAAACGCCGGGAACATTGGTTGTTGCCGTACCGGGTGTTGCCAGAATGTAATTCTCATCATCTAGATCCAGTTTGCCCTTGAAGATTGCTGTCGCAGGATCATGGCCGATGGCGACAAACATACCGCTAACATCAAGTTCAGAGAATGAATCATCCTGCGTATCTTTCAGCTTAAGACCGGTTACGCCGTCGGTCGGCGTGCCGAGAACATCATCAACAACTTTATTCCACTGAATATCGATTTTCTCGTTCTTCAACAGGCGGTCTTCGAGAATTTTTTCACAGCGCAAGGCGTCTCTTCTGTGGACCAGTGTTACCTTGGAGCAGATGTTTGCGAGATAAAGCGCTTCTTCGACTGCGGTGTTGCCGCCGCCGATGACGGCAACTTCCTTGCCGCGATAGAAGAAACCATCACAGGTCGCACAAGCGGAAACACCACGTCCGTTATATGTTTCTTCGCCCGGCAAGCCCAGCCAACGTGCCTGTGCCCCTGTCGCAATGATCACGGTATCTGCAACATAGCTGTTACCGCTGTCACCTGTGCAGACAAAGGGACGTTCGTCAAAATTGACTTCGTTGATAATATCAAAGTGCATTTTTGTGCCAACGTGCTCTGCCTGCTTTTGCATCTGTTCCATCAGCCATGGACCCTGGATAACATCCGCAAACCCGGGATAGTTTTCGACCTCTGTGGTGATGGTCAGTTGGCCACCGGGCTGAAGGCCCTGAACCAGAATTGGTTCAAGATTCGCACGTGCTGCATAGATGGCGGCGGTGTAGCCAGCGGGGCCAGAGCCAATAATCAGTACTTTGGTACGGTGGGTTTCGGACATGCTCTTTGTATCTTTCTCGTTTATATCTTTATCGGATCAACAGTGTTCCGAGACACCATAACAACACCAGAGTTGATCAGTAGCTGATCTGGATGGTGAGAAACGAGGTGGAAATCCCTGTCACTATTTTGGGGAAATCTCGGTGAAAATCACGATAGAATCGTCTTAATGCTTGTGTGAAAAATAGAGTGCCTTCGCGCTCTCTACAAGGGGCAGATCGTATATCTTTTCAGCTTTATCTACTGGCTTTTATTTTTCTGTGATAACCGCCCGGAATCATCCAGTTTTTTCAAGATGATTTTTGCAATTCGGTGCGATTCACAAAGCGGGGGGTAAGACCATGAATCCAGCCTACCGGTAAAAGGGCGAATAATGCCATCATCCCTGAGCTTCCTGTGAAAGCGATCAAACTTTTTGCTGCCGCCTTTCAGGTCAACAGTAAAGACGGGGCGGCCTGTGCTTGCAGCCTCTGTAACCATGTTAACGGAATCGCTTGTCACGACGATGGCGTCGGCAGATCCCAGAAAACCAAAGTAGGGGTTAGGGGCGTGCCCATCCCAAACAAAAGCGGGGAGATCTTTCAGGTAGCCAGATAATAGCACTTCGTTTTCTTGTCCGGTTCGCCGGGAAGTTGTCACCAGAAAACCACATCCCGTTTGTTGGTGAAGTTTTTGAAGTTGATTTCCTAATTGGTGAATTATATCGGCTGTGAGGTCGTAGGCTTTGCTTTTTCCTCCGACCAAAACAGCTACCAAAGGTCTGGGTAAGTTTGTGATACGGGGGGCTAGTTCTCCCTTGCCCTGTTTTAGCAGATCAGGCGTGATCTTGTTGAGAGCACCACAGGTGGTCAGAACATTGGGGCCTCTTAATGTGTCGTGTTCTGGTGTAATCACCAAATCATAGAGGCTTGGGGGCACCTTTGGGTCCTGAATTTGAATGGCAAAGGTTTTTCTCTTGCTCAGTTTACGAACCAGCGCGGTGAAAAGAGCAGCCTGACGCCCACAGCCGATAATAATGTCTGGCCAGTTGTTTTCCGGCCAGCTGTTCTCTTCTGCCTTTTGGGGCGAAAACGCTGAGGCGTCGTATATACCGCTGTGCAGAGGAAGCAGGGCAGGGGGAAGCCACTTCCAGGGAGCTTTCATCTGTACATGATGAATGACAGGAGATAGCCCCATAGCCGCCGCAAGGCCCAGGCAATTGGCTTCGATACCGGCGCGTCCATCGCTAACAGCCCAGCAAACAAGGTTTTTCTTTATCTCTGTCATTGTTCAGGGAATATCGCGCGACAAAGGGATCTAGGCAAGGAAAAGACCATCATTGTGACAGTAACCTAATAGAATTTGTTTGTTGGATCTTGAAAAGTCAGCGGCCACGAGTAATATTGTTACTCAAAATCACTAGATTCGCTCTAATTGTTTATCATGTGATGGCATGAAGGCTTAGGGTGTTACCGGAAACACGATACAGGACGTTTGCATGCGCCGCGTAAAGTTAGATCGCATAGATCTTCGTATACTTCAGGATCTTCAAGAAGATGGACGTGTTACGAACGTCGAACTCGCCCGCCGGGCAGGTATTTCAGCACCACCTTGTCTTCGGCGGGTTCGGGCTTTGGAAGAAGCCGGATTTATCAAGGGCTATCACGCAGAGCTTGAGGCAGAGTCCCTGGGCTATGAAGTGACATTCTATGCTTTGGTTGGCCTGACAGGGCAATCCGAACAGGTTTTGACCGAATTTGAAAACTATATGAATGAGTGGCCGGAAGTGCGCGAGTGCAGCATGACTCGTGGCTCGAACGACTTTGTTTTGAAGCTGGTTGCCCGTAATACCAGCCATGAAAATGAGCTGACAGAAAAGCTGACTGCTGCGCCCCATGTGGCGACCGTGCAAACCATTCAGGTGATCAGAAATTCGAAAAACACCCCAGGTGTTCCAATTGATGATAATGATGCGCTTCTTTTGGGCGGCCAAGAATAAATCTCTCAGGAATAATTTTACTGGATTAAGCACCAGTGTGCGTTGACCAGTATGCGTTGAATAGTGAAGAAGCTCAGAATTTCGTGTGAAATCTGAGCCTCTTTTTTATCCGATAGATCGCTGCTATTTGTCGATATTGGCCACTTACATCTCGATTACGCAGTTTCTGCCTTTGTCTTTTGCCTTGTAGAGGGCGCGATCAGCTTTTTTCATCACATCCATTGGATCTTCGTGTTTTTCTGTTCGTTCTGACACACCAATGGAAATGGTGACTTTGACTTTTTTATTTCCCGCATTCTTTTGTGTGGTCTTCTTCGCTTTTGTTGGCTTCTTTGTGGGGCGATCTGATCCCCTGATCACAAAGACAGTTCCTTGAATCCGTTCGCGCACTTCTTCCAGATAGTCGAAAGTTTCATCAACGGTTTTTCCGGGGAAAAGCAAGGTGAACTCTTCACCGCCATAGCGGTAAGCACGGCAACCGCCACCAGTTTGGTTTAGACGGGATGACACCATTCTAAGCACCTGATCCCCAACGTCATGCCCATAGGTATCATTGAATTTCTTGAAGAAGTCGATATCGACCATGGCCAGTGTATAGCGGCGGCCCAATTTTTTCATATCAGCAAGAAGAGCCCGTCGGGCAGGAATGCGGGTCAATTCATCCAGAAAAGCCATTCGGTGGGATTCCTGGAAAAGGCTAAGGATAAGTAGAAGAGATGAAAGTGTAATAAATATAGGAGTTGCGGGTAAGTCTCCGTATCGCAATGCCGCGCCAAAAAGAGCAATAAGCCCCCCAAGATATCCGGCGTCCATCGGCCTGTGTTTGATGATTAGACGAACGGTCAAAACCAGTGCCGATAGGCTGAATGCGCCAAAGGACAGGGCTGGTAAAGGCATCCAGATTCCCCAGGTAGGGCGCCATTGAACCCCATAGTTCAAATCAATCCATAGATTGGAAAATATACCTAGATCATTGGCGGGATAGCCCAAGGTGGCAATCATACTGCTTGCTACGAATAACAAGAGGCCCTTGGTGAAACCGGAAGGTGTCAGAAGGCCTCTTTCTTCACTGATAGCCAACCCCATCCAAGCCAATGGGATACAAATAAATGCAGCAGAAGATTGAGTTTCAGACATGTCATTACTGAAATAGGCAAAGGCAACGGCAATAGCGAAACAAAAAACAGGATTGGATTTTCTAAACCAGAGGCAAAGTCCTGCGCCTAATACCGAAAGAGTTGTCGGCGCAATGTTGAGTAACAGACCTATCGGTGCCGGATAGCTTTGGGGGTAAGCGACCAGATAAATAGCCCCAGTGACAAGTAGAATTGGTGGCAGATATAGTTTCAGATAGTCCGAAATCACGGGCAGAGATGCTTTTCGAAAAGTAAAGATGTAGGAACAGGCATTAACGCAAGGTGACTGTTAAGGGAAATAAAAATGGTCTTTCGTGGGGCAGTCCTTTCTCATTCCCCCTGTGAAAGCGCTTGTTTTGAAATGCGTTCCATTATGTCTTCAATTTCCGGGCTGCCCGGTTTTTCTTCTTCATCCGCATTTTCATCAAGGAAGCTGTCGATATCTGTATCTTCGCTCAAGGGAATTTCTTCGGCACTGATTTCTGCTTCAACTTCTGTTGGCGTTCCTATGCTAGGCGTAGTTTGGGCCTCAATCTCAGGTTCCATAGTTGGCTCTTCATTTGATCCTTCTCGTGTACTAGGATCAGGCGAGGAATTCTGAGACAAAATTTGATCTTCCAGAGGATCTTCCAATCCTTCCAGAGGGCTATCGATATCTTCACCAGAGGCTTCATTTTCTATAACCGCTTCGGGTTCAGCGTCTGCAATTTCGACTTCTTCCGCGGGTAGGGCCTCTTCCAGATTGTCTGCAATTTCCGCGATAATATCGTCTTCCGAAGCATCAGCAGCTTCTGTTTCTATGGCATCTTCTTCTATGTCATCCCTGGTTTCAGCTTCCGAAATGTCTTCAGCTGGCGTTTCGTCTGTGATTTCTGGAGATATTTCTTCTGGCACGGATTCTTGTGATTCGGATTCCAGAGAATCGGGCGCAACTGCAGATTCGGAGACATCTTCCATAGTAATGTCGGCTGCCTCATCGTCTGTACCTTTGTTCGCATCATCCATGGATAACGTATCTTCATCCATAGGCATGTCGCTATCTGCAGATTCCAGATCGCTTACAAGGTCTTCTATCTCGTCGATACTCTCTTCATTTGCCTTTTCCGATGATACTGAATCATCTGACGCAGATGTATCTTCTTCAAGATCAGAGATTTCGTTTCCCTCTTGAATATTATCGTCCGGAGCAGGAAGAGATAGATCATCGTCAGATGATTTGTTTTCTATTTCAACAGCTTCGCTTGTCATCGCCGAGATGCGTGCGTCCATGTCCTGCAGGGTATTTGTTGTGTCTCCCTTTTCAATAGATTGCAAAAGAGAGAACAGCATCGTGCGAAGTTGCTCGTTTTCGTATTCGAGTTTTCCGATGGTCTGATCCTTTTGCTCGGTAATATTGAGCAGGGCAATCAAGCGTTGGCTATAGCCTTTTTGTTGATCAGCGATAAGACCAAAATGTTCTTCAGCTGCTTCTACCCGGGTGCGAAGTTCTTCTAAATCAGACATGCCTGAATCCTATTTCAAAAGTATTTGAATAAAGTATTTGATGAAAAAGGTTTTAAAATCCCTAATTCTCAATATTAATAAGCGCCATTAGCCAATTGTTCGGCACAAATGGAGATTGGAATGGAACAAAATTACGCTGGTGATGTCTCGGTAGAGCAAGCCTGGGAGGTCTTGGAACAAGATCCCGATGCTGTTTTGCTTGATGTGCGTACGATCCCAGAGTTCCAGTTTGTTGGTGTGCCTGATTTGTCTGCCTTGGGGAAAGATACGCAGCTCTTACCCTGGCAGGTTTACCCACAGATGCAGGTTAATCCTGACTTTGTGGCAACTGTAAAGCAATTGGGAATCAGGGAAGAACAATCCCTGTATATCCTGTGTCGATCCGGTGTACGTTCTGTTTCCGCAGCAATTGCCTTGACGGCACAGGGATATAAAAACTGTTTCAATATTCTGCATGGTTTCGAAGGGCCTGCGGATGAACGCGGCCATCGGGGAAAAGTTGCAGGCTGGAAAGCTGCTGGTATCCCCTGGAAGCAAAATTAACCTAGAAACAATACGTAAATCCTTTGGACTTGTTCCCGAAGGACTTGAATAGAGTAAATGGAATAGAGAGATGACGGACAGCAATTCAAATGCTTCAGCACGCAAGCTTCGCCCCCAGACTGAACTGGTGCGCGGCGGGCTCATGCGCAGTGGCTTTGATGAGACAAGTGAAGCGCTGTATCTGAATTCCGGTTATGTTTATAGTTCCGCCGAAGAAGCAGAAGAAGCCTTTAATGGCGATCGTGAACGTTATGTCTATTCCCGCTATGCAAACCCGACCCTATCCATGTTTGAAGAGCGGATGCGCTTGTTGGAAGGTGCAGAAGTTTGCCGTGGTACGGCAAGCGGTATGGCTGCGGTTAATGCCGCGCTTCTTTCGCAGGTAAAGGCCGGAGATCGGGTTGTCGGTGCCAAAGCTCTCTTTGGTTCTTGCCTGTTTATTCTGAACGAACTGTTGCCACGCTATGGTGTTGAGACTGAGGTTGTTGACGGAACGGACTTAAGCGCTTGGGAAGCCGCTCTTGCCAAGGGTGCGAAAGCTGTTTTGTTGGAAACACCTTCAAACCCGGCCCTGGATATTATTGATCTCAAAGCCGTGTGTGATATGGCGCATGCCGCGGGGGCTTTGGTTATCGTTGATAATGTGTTTGCCACGCCGATGTTGCAAAAGCCGCTGGAATTTGGCGCGGACATTGTTGTCTATTCAACAACCAAACATATCGACGGGCAGGGACGTTGTATGGGCGGTGCTATTCTCTGTTCCCAAGAATTTGATGCTGATCACCTTAAGGATTTTCTGCGTCACACTGGCCCGTCCATGAGCCCTTTTAATGCCTGGACGATGGTTAAGGGTCTTGAAACACTTGCTCTTCGCGTTGACCGGATGAGCGATAATGCCTTGGCGTTGGCTAGCCATATCGAAGGCCTGCCGGGCCTTAAAAAGGTGATTTATCCCGGGTTAAAGTCACATCCACAATACGATCTTGCCATGGCTCAGATGTCAGGAAAGGGAAGTACGCTGATTGGTCTGGAACTCGAAGGCGGCAAGGAAGCAGCCTTTAAAGTTCTTAATGGTCTTCGTGTTGCCGATATTTCGAATAATCTTGGCGATTCTAAGACCTTGATCACCCATCCTTCGTCAACAACGCATCAACGCCTTAGCGAAGAAGAGCGTCTGGCCGTTGGTATTACACAGGGCTTCTTGCGCATTTCCGTTGGTCTGGAAGATGCCGATGATTTGAAAGAAGACCTGGAACAGGCAATTCGGGCCTAATAATTTTATCTTCCCAGATTAATTACAGCGGATTAATTAAGAAGGTCACCAGTTTTGGTGGCCTTTTTTAGACCTCATCTTATTTTTGAAAATGAGTTTTTAAGATAGTTGAAGTTGACACTTCGCTGACTTCTGGATAGTTCGACACAAGTTCTCTGATTGTGTTGGCTTCATGGATATTTTCCAAGGCAAGCTCAATAATCATGTCAATTGAACCTGCTAAAGAATGGCAGGCTTTCACTGATGAGAGCCGCTCTAAACGGGGCGCAATGATCTCGCATGATGGTTGATGGGTTTTTATCAACAGAAAGAGTTTGATTTCAGTCTTCTTGTGCACAGGCTTTAGGGTGTACCCGGTTATCTCGCCATCTCTCTCTAGACGTTTAATGCGTTCTACCAATGCGGTTCTCGATAAATCAACGCCTGCCGCCAGCTCTTTTATAGATGCGCGTGCATTCTGCCGTAGCAATTGCAATAGTTTCTGATCTTTATCGTCCACAGATATACCCATGTTGGTCAGTTATAGTTAATATAACAGGCTGTACGCTACATCATGCCTATTTCGATTTCAGAGGCCAGCTTTAAAATACCGACTATGGATTTGCTGTTTTAACAGTGTTGTATTTTAGGAGGCGAAATGAAATTTTTCAAAAGCAGTGATTTTACCGGCGATAGAGCTTGGGCGGCATTGGATCTGTCCGTTGTTGAGGGGGCATCAGTGCGGGTACATTGGACTGATGAGCCTTATAAATGGCACGTCAATGATGGCAACGAAGTTTTTGTTGTTTTAGAGGGGCAAGTACGGATGTTTTTTAAGCAAGGTGGTGAAACAGAGCAGCATATGATGGGGGCGGGATCGATCTGTGTGGCAGAAGAAGGGGATGAACATGTTGCCCATCCACAAGGGGCGGCCAGAGTTCTGGTAATAGAAAAGGTAGGAAGTATTTGATAAATATTGTTAAATGTTATGCACTAGATGTACGCAGCCAAGGGTTAACCTATATGTAATTTTTTACTGTAATAGTTGAACACCAAACTCCGTTATCCGTTTGCTAAGGGCTATATAATGGTTGGTTGTTTTTCTCGCGTGGGTTTTCTCTGTTTTCTCGGTTTTGTAATATTAATAAAATTGCCGTCTTCAGGTTATGCGCAAAGCACTCAAGAATATTGGCTGTTGAACAAATACCTGGAGATGCACCCGGATCAGGTTGCCATTTCTGAGCAGTTCTTTGAGCAAGTACGTGGCCCCGCCAGCACGTTAAGTAAAAAACAAACCACTCCGATTCAAATCTTGATCGTATATCCTGGCCTGCAATTTTCAGATTACTGGCGGCGGTCAATAGCTTCGTTCGAAGGCAGAATGAAGGAACTAAATATTTCGTATGAGCTGTCGTCTCACTTTACAAAAGCAGGAACAGAGGTCGCTCTTCAGGGAAAGTTACTTGGGCAAAGTGTGAATAACCCACCGGATTTTTTAGTATTTACCTTGGATGCCACAAGGCATAAGGGGATGATTGATCGCATAATTTCTGCTGGTAAAACCCGTGTTCTGCTTCAAAATATTACATCCCCTATCAAGGCATTCGAGAAAAAGCAACCTTTACTTTACGTTGGTTTCGACCACGGTGTTGGTGCGCAAATTTTAGCTAATCGCTATAAGCGTGAGTATCCGGACGGTGCCAATTATGCTATTCTTTATGGCACCCAGGGATATGTAAGCAGCCTTCGTGGGGGTGTCTTCCATAGAGTGATGTCCCAACATAAGAGCTCGAGATTGCTGGGATCTTATTATGTTGATTTCAACCGTGAAAAAGCTTACCGGGCGACAATGGAGCTTTTGGCGGAGAATGCTGATCTTGATTTTATCTATGCATGCTCAACCGATATCGCCATAGGTGTCATCGATGCGTTAAAGGAGACAGGGCGGCTAGGGAAGGTGAAAGTCAATGGTTGGGGCGGGGGAAGTAGCGAGCTTGCTGCGATCAGTCGCGGGGAAATGGACTTCACCGTTATGCGTATGAACGACGATAACGGTGTGGCCATGGCTGAAGCTATAAAGTTGGTTTTGGCAGGAAAAGAAAAGCGGGTGCCAACTGTTTTTTCAGGTGACTTTAAGGTTGTTGACCAATCAACAACTTCTGAACAGCTTTTGATATGGAAAAAAGATGCCTTCCGGTACTCGAACTGATACGTCAAAAGAAAGATATGTTTTCAGGCTGTCGACGGTCATTGCCGCGGCCTTTTTATGCTTGATGCTTATCGTATCAGGTGTTGTCAGCTTCGCTGGTTATTGGGGCGCGCGTGATGCTGTGCGGACAGATATCAATAGCCTGGGTGAAAAAAGTAAAACAATTGGTCGGCTTCTTTTTAATGCACATTTACAGGTATCAAAAAGCGTCCTAGATCTTACTGTTATAAACGAAAAGGTGACAAAGGGTTTGCAGTCAGGCGATCATGAGTTGGTCGCAGATGCATTAAACGAAGCATATTATTCACAGCAAGACGGTGACCTTGATGTTTTGTTTGCTCAAATTGGGCAAGGAACTGAAACTATTGATGTAAGTGCCTCTCTCTTTGAGACAGATGGCTTGTTGCAACAAGCACTCGACAATAATCAAACGCGTTTTATGAATGAGATGTTTGTGACGGTTGAAAAAGGCCAGACGCTCTATTCAATCCTGCATAAAAAAGAAATTTTGCATCTTAATTCTGGCAAGGTACTGGGGTATTTATATGCCGGGGTTATTCTTAATGATGCAACATCAGTCTTGAATCAAATTAATAACAACGTTGGCAGTTCTTCACTTGCTCTTGTCGCGGGGGACGCTGTCGTTTCCCAGCTTCATAATACATCAATAGGTATCAATACAGGGGCGAGTACCTTGATTGAAGCTGAAGATGTTCTGGCACTGTCTCTTCCTTTGGATATTGAAAGCGCGGACAATCAGTTTCTTGAGTTAAAAATATTTTATCCTCAGGAAACGGTAAAAAATCTGGGTCAGAACTATCTCGATATTGTTTTGATGATGGCTGTGATCACGTTTGTATTGTCGCTTTTGTCTGTTTGGGTTGTGCGTCGATTTAGCCGAACAGCCATTCATAACCTCAAGGAATATGCTGCATATGTTTCCCTTGGGAAAAATCAAAAACAGTATGCCCCTTCTCGTATTAAAGAGTTTAATGAAATTGGTGGGGTCTTGCATCAGGTTGTCCTTGACCTAGAAGAGACGGAGGCACGGGCAGAATCTATTTTGGATAATGCGAGTGCTGTTATTTATTACAAGGATGTCCAGGGGCGGTATCTTTTTGTCAATAAAAGTTATGAGGATCTTTTCCAGGTCAAAAAAGAGCAACTTATTGGGCAAAAAGATATGGAGCACTTACCTGCCGATTTTTCGAAAGAGATGGCGGGGAACGATCTGGAAGTTCTTAAACAGAATAAAGCAATGACTTTCGAAGAGCAGGTCCATCATGATGACGGTGTCCATACCTATTTGAGTGTAAAATTTCCCTTAAAGTCTGGGGCGGGTGAAACTGTTGGTATTTGCGGGTTTGCAACCGATATCACAGATAGAATTAAGGTAGAAAAAGCACTGCGATCAGCCAAAGAACAGGCTGAGTATGCGAACCGCAGTAAAGTCGAATTCCTAGCGAATATGAGCCATGAGCTAAGGACACCCTTGAACGCTGTTATTGGGTTTTCTGATCTTTTGAAAATGCAGTTAAAGGAAACGTTGGACGATAAGCAACTTCAATATATCGACGATATCAACCAATCTGGTGTTTACCTCTTGAGCTTAATTAATGATATTTTGGATGTTTCTCGTCTAGAGCTTCACAAAGTTAACATTGATGAAGACTATTTTGATCTCAATAAGACGCTGGAAGATGCGTGCCGTATGTTAAAAGCGAGAGCGGAAGAGGCGAGGGTTGATCTAAAAATAGAACCGTTTGAGGCTTTGCCAGAAATGATCGGAGATCAACGACGCGTGAAGCAGATTATATTGAATTTGGTGAGTAATGCGATAAAGTTCACGCCGGAACCTGGTCTGGTGCGGGCAAGCACTTTGGTCAATGATAAGAGTGAGATCGTTTTGCAGGTTTCTGATACGGGGGTAGGTATTGCTGAGGATGATCTGGCCCGTGTCCTTGATCCCTTTGCGCAAGTTGAAAACAGTATGACGAGAACACGGGAAGGTTCCGGCCTGGGGTTGTCTTTGGTAAGGTCACTTACGGACCTACATAATGGCGATTTGCGGATCGATAGTAAGCTGGGAAAAGGTACAGAAATTACCATTACATTCCCAGCCTCACGCACGACAGGCGGTACTGATTCTAATGGGGATCGATCAACGATCCACTAAACCTGACACAAGGTTATAGATTTAGCTTCATACCTTCGTGGCTGGCTTTGAAGCCAAGTTTTTCATAAAACTTAAGGGCATCAGGGCGCGCTTTGTCTGTCGTGAGCTGTACCAATTCACACCCACGTTTGCGGCATTCTGAGATCGCCCATTCAAACATTTGACTGCCAAGGCCGGAACCACGGTGCGTGGAGCTTATGCGAACACTCTCAATCTGTCCCCGCCACATCCCGAGACGAGAAAGGCCGGGGATGAAAGTTAGTTGAAGACAGCCGACGATTTCCTTTCCCTGCTCCACAACGGCGAGGTATTGGTTCGGGTCTTTATCAATGGCTTCGAAGGCTTGAATATATTTTGAGTTTACAGGCACTGAGTTGTCTTCCCGTTTTGCCCCAAGTTCATCGTCAGCCAGCATGGCAATAATGGATAAGAGGTCTTTTTCTTCAGCGTGTCGGTAGAGAATATTAGTCATTGTTTGTTGGGCTTTCTTTTAATAAAGGTATTTAATCCTTCTTTCTAAAATCACTTATGATCAATCTTTAAGATTATTATTTGCTCAAAGCAGTTATTCAGTCTTTGATATACCAAGAAATCCCCTAACTTTTTTCATTTTCTAGGATAAGAGTATTCTTGTTTGTAAGTATATAAAAGAAAATGATCGTGGGGGAGGCGTGTTGAAACAATACTTATTCTATATGTTAGCTGCTTGTTTGGGGCTCGGGTTATCAGGTTGCTTGAATAAAGAAACACCACTCGAGCGATATTTAAGGTTCTCACCAATACATCTGACTTCTGATACTTCCCAAGTTGTGTATTATGAAACCTATGGTATGGCCGATTTTGCGGAAATTGCTATTTTTAAGATTCCGGAAAATGTGAGCGAAGATATACTGAAGGCCTGTGTTGCCTCTGGTTATAGGCTTGGGAAACTTAACGAAGCTGAACTGTTGAATCAACAAAACGGCAGAGCTGTACAATATACTGCCATTTCTCTCACTTTAATACACTCAAAAATCCCTTACAAAGACCTAAAAATTAGGAAACATGAAGTATGCAGCTATCAAAAGGATAACTCAGTCTTTGTTGAGATAATGGACAACTATGTCTTTTTTGTACATTACGTGTACTAGTATATTATTGAGTTAAATTAGCTCTACCGATAGCCAAACTCCTTTTCTACTTCATCGAGACAGTGATCAATAATGTTCATGGCGTTTTCCATTTCCTGCTGAGTTGTGACCAGAGAAGGTGTGAAGGTGAGAACATTACCCATGGTGGTTTTGAAGCTAAGGCCTTTGTTCAGAGCTGCATATAAAACCATATCGGCTGCATCATTAGCGGGCTCTCTGGTGTCTCTATTGGTAACAAGTTCTGCGCCGAATAAACAGCCACGCCCCCGCACATCACCGATTAGGGGATGACGACTTTGCATTTCCTGAAGGCGTTCAAGTGCATAATCGCCAACTTTAGCGGCGTTTTCAACCAAACCTTCGTCTTCGATGATTTGTAATGTGGTTAGTGCAGCACGCGTTGTTACAGGATTTTTTTCGTGGGTATAGTGTCCATAGGCATAACGATCAGCAATATCCAGTTCCGGGCGGCAAATGGTGGCGGCAATAGGGAGGATACCCCCGCCGAGGCTTTTACCTACAACCAGAATATCAGGAATGACTTCGTCGTATTCGCAAGAGAACATCTTTCCGGTTTTTCCCAACCCTGTTGGAATTTCATCGAAAATCAGCAAGGCACCAAAGTCGTTACAGGCTTTGCGGACCTTCTGCCAGAAACCGGGAGGGGCGATGTAGGGAACCGCACGTGTTGGTTCGGCAATAACAGCAGCAACATCGCCTTCTTTCTCGAGGACATATCGAATGGTATTGGCGCAGAGTTCTGCTGAACCTTCCGTCACGCCCCAGGCGTTTCTGTAATCACCGAAGGGGGGGATATGTTCTGTGCCGGGTAAGAGGGGGCCGATGGGACCTGAACGGAACATTTCCTCGCCGCCGATAGAACGCGCGCCAAAACCCGCGCCGTGAAATGAGTCCCAGAAAGAAATGGTTTTAAAACGTCCTGTTTTGGCACGGGCATAGGCAAGGGCAATTTCAATGGCATCTGATCCGCCCGTTGCAAAAAGAACCTTGTTTAAGTCACCGGGGGCCAGATCTGCTAGCTTTTCGGCCAGTTCGACGGCTGGATCACAGGTAAAGCGCCGTGGCGCAAAGGGGAGATCGTCCAGTTGTTTCTTTATCGCCTGTTTTAAGCGTGGGTGGCCATAGCCAATGTGATGCACATTGTTGCCGTGAAAATCCATAAATCGGTGTCCACGATTATCTTCGACCCAAATCCCCTCGGCTTTTTTGATGACAGAGAGGCAGGGGGTGGAAACGGATTGGTGGAGAAAAACCTTTTCATCCCTGCGCAGCAGTTCCTTGGCATCTTCATCAATATTTTTCTCATGCCATACTTTACGTCGAGGGGAATGATTGACATCCCCCTCTGCACCTTGGGGTGTTGTACTCTGTGATGATAGATGACTGGTCATAAGACAAGGGCCTTTGCAGGTTTTGTTGATTTGTTCTGAACTATGAAATATCTATAGATATAAATCTAATTGGATATTTTTATTTCAGATATAATTAAAAATTATGGATGAGAGATGAACCTATCTCAACTGAGAGCATTCAATGTTGTGGCGCGTGAAGGAAGCCTGACGAGAGCTGCTGAACACCTGTCCATCAGTCAGCCGGCAGTAACAGCACATATCAGAGCATTGGAAGAGAGATATGAACTCAGTCTTTTCCGCCGCAACAGCCGTGGCGTTACCTTGACCGAAGTTGGCGAGGATCTTTTAAAGATTTCAGCGCAGATATTTGCACTTGAAGATGAAGCCGCTGAGCTTTTGAGCGCGACGAAAGAACTGCGGAGTGGTACATGCCGGATAGCTGCAGGAAGCCCCTATTTCATTGTGCCAATCATCGCGGCCTTTCAGAAGAAGTACCCCGAGGTACACATTGGCTTGAACATCGGTAATTCACAAAAGGTGACAGCGGACCTGCTTGCAGAGAAAGTTGATGTTGCTTTGCAAACCGAATGGGAAGAAAACCCGTTGGTCGAAGCAATTCCTTTCTATCGGCATCATGTGGTTGTCTTCTGTTGCCATACACACCCCTGGGCGCAGTCCGGTAAAAAACAGATCAGGCTTTCCGAGTTAAGTTCGCAAAAAATGATTTGGCGTGAGCCTCAATCAATAACGCGACAGGTTTTTGAAAAGGCCTGTCAGAAAAAATCGTTAGACATTAAACCCATTATGGAAATTGCAAGCCGGGAAAGCCTGTTCGAAGCTGTTGCTTCTGGCTTGGGTATCGGAATTGTATCTTCCCATGAACTACCGCGAGATCAACGGGTGCATACCTTAAGGGTTTCTGATGCTGCTCTGGAGACAACCGAATATCTTTTGACACTCAAGCGGCGAAGAGAGCTGAGAATCGTAAAAGCTTTTCATGCGGTTGCTGAAATTTTTCGAAGGTAGGATTTCAAGTTTCAAGCAAGCTCTCCAAAGCGCTTGAGGAAGTTCTTGTTCGCTTCCTGAGGAGAAATCCCTGTGATGCGGATGTTGGGCATGGCGCGGGGTTTGCCGAATATCTTGCTGGCTTCCTTGTCACTGAAACCGGCCAGTTGGGTCGCTTCGAGGTAGGCTGCCATGCGATCTGCCCGTTTGATCAGTTTGTTGGTTTTATCTGGTAAGTTGGCGGGCAATCCAAAGCGGACATGAATAGCTTGCATCAGCCTGTTTTCCAGATCTTTGTACCCACTGCCAATTGCGTATTTAAACGGGGTTATCAAATCACCGATAACGTATTCCGGGGCATCGTGAAGCAATGCAGCCAAGCGAATTTCAGGTTTTGTATCTGGTTTAATGAGACCAACAATTTCTTCTACGAGAAGAGAATGTTCAGCGATAGTATAGCCCCACTCGCCAAGGGTTTGCCCGTTCCACCGGACTTCGCGCGAGAGGCCGAGCGCGATATCTTCGATTTCAATATCCAGGGGGGAAGGGTCGAGAAGATCCAGTCTTCGTCCGCTCAGCATACGCTGCCATGCGCGTGGAGCAGGTGTGGATTTCTCTTTCTTAGGCGTAGTCATAAATCAGGTCTGTTTCTCGTTACGAGCCACAGACCTGATTTTGTCAATCGTCTGCAGCGATTAGCGTCTGCGGGCCATTGTTGGAATGACGAGGCGTTCAATCCAGTTTTTAACCTCGGCCTGGCGAATGTCGGCGTTCATGATGTCATGATCAATGCCAAGCAGCCACCAGAGATCTTTTCTGCTTGGATCTTGATGAAGTGCTTCAAGCATGTCCACAAATTTTTGAGCATCGTCAAGGTTTGTAAAGAAGCCTTTGTCCACAAGCTTTTGCTTGCGGCAGTAACAAAGCCTTGCCATTTCATGAAGATCGTATTCCGGATGGTATTGCACAGACCAGAAGACGCCGCCCTTATGTGTCACAGATACGGCCTGAACAGATGTCCAGTCGTTGGAGGCCAATATCTGGCCATTGGGGGGGAGGTGTGTGATTTCATCATCATGGCTGATAAAGGCATCAAAAACGGATTTTTTGCCTTCGAACAGAGGGTGTGCGCGCCCTTCAGGAGTCAGAGAGATCTTGCGGGCAAAGCCCATTTCCCTGTCTTTGGGGTTAACGGCGCAGGCGCCACCTGCGGCAACGACAGAGATTTGTGCCGCCCAGCAGCTGCCAAAACTTGGCACCTGTGCTTCATAAGCGGCTTTGGCAAATTCGATCTGCGGAACCACTTTGGGGTCGTCAGAGTGAACGGTCAGGCTTGATCCTGTCCAGGCAATGCCATCATATTGCTCCAAGCCAGCGCCACTAGGAAGGCTGGCCCCCGGATCTGCCGGGTAAACGATATCACATTTGGCGCCTGGACTTTGTGTTTCCAGCATTTTGACGTAAAGGTCACCTGCTGTAGAGGCGCCGCCTTCTTTCAGGCCGTCACGTCCTTCTTTGGCGTAGCCATCAACAACGAGGAAACGTGGGTTTTGAGACATATCGTCTTTCTCCGGTTTGGACTCTGAGTGTTATTTATTGGGGTGTTATTTACTGGAATCTGCGAGAGCATCAATTGCTGAGGGGAGATCAGCATAGCTGTTGACAATAGCATCAGCCGTTGTGTGATCTTTGTCAGCATCGCGTGTAGCCGTGAAGAGTATGGCTTTCATACCCAATGCATGGGGACCTTTGATATCGTTGTGATCCCTATCCCCGATATGCAACATCTCTTCAACCTCTACGCCCAGTTGTTCTGCGGCTGTATCAAACATGCTGCGATGAGGTTTTGAATGGCCAACTTCGTCGGAAAAGGCAAAGCCGCTGAAATATTGTTTAAGGTCGTAATTTTCGAGAATTTGGCGAAGGCCAGTTCCCGGCGTAACGATAGCGTCTGAGACAATGCAGAGTTTGTAGCGGCTTGAAAGATCAGCCAAGGCTTCTTTGACACCATCAATTGCATTTGGGGGGATGTTGACCTCCATATCGCCAGTTTCTTTGACGACGCGATCAAAAAGGTCTTTTGGAAGGCTGCGATCCAGACCATTAAGGATAGCGCGAATGCGCTGTTCAACGGTCCAGTTTATAAAGAGTTCTTTCCAGACTATATTGAAAGAAGCATCGGCAACGTCATAGGCCAGATTAACTGTTTCGATGTCAATGGGAGCAACTTCATTTAAAGCCTTCCAGACAATATGGCGGCGTTCTTCTTTTTTGCTTCTTAAGCCTTGTGCCGCCCGCTTTGGTTCATCTGAATCGTCATCGACAATTGTATCCCATAGGTCAAAGGTAATGGCCTTGATCATTGTGGGCTTCCTCTTTCAATAGTTGCGTGGTCAGAACGCATGGTTAGTAAGGTGTTTGTGTCATTTTTGACTTATGGACGGGATCATAAAATGGATTGTCTTTTTGAACAAGTTAAAAGTGGGATAAAAGTGGTTATTGTTGTTATTGTGTGGATTATTTGTAGTTGTTTTAACATAAATGTAGGATTGGACTGTATGGAAAATGGTTTTTGTGGTGCTTAGTGGCCTTGTTCTTTGTGAGGTAATCTTGCCTTCGTATTAGTATATTGTTTCTTGAGTGGGATGACTGATGGTAAGGGGGCTAAGGTCTAGAGCCAACTATGCTTTGATGTTTGTGTTATAGCTGTTAAAAGCCCTATCTAATCTTTTTGGGTATTGGTGTGGAAGTGCTGCAATGCTGAAATGGTCATTGGCTGTGAGTGGATGGATAAAAAAACGTTGAACAGAAAAATATGTGTTGCACCGATGCTGGATTGGACCGATCGGCACGAGCGCTCTTTTTTGCGTATGATTTCACAACATACCGTTCTCTATACCGAAATGGTGACAACAGGCGCGTTGCTTCATGGCAAAGACCCTGAACGGTTTTTAATGTTTGATAAAAAAGAACATCCAATTGCGCTACAGCTTGGTGGAAGTGACCCTGAGGCCATCCGAGTGTGCGCAGCCAAGGCCGCTGATTTTGGCTATGACGAAGTTAACCTAAACGTAGGTTGTCCGAGTGACCGTGTTCAGAAGGGACGGTTTGGGGCGTGTTTAATGGCAGAACCTGACTTGGTGGCGGAATGCGTTTCTGCAATGGCGCAATCAGGGTTACCAGCAACAGTTAAAACACGTATCGGTATTGATGATCAGGATTCTTATGAATTTTTGCATGACCTTGTGACCAAAGTGAAAAATGCGGGCTGTGAAACATTGATTGTTCACGCACGTAAGGCGTGGTTAGAGGGGTTAAGTCCCAAGCAAAATAGAGAAATACCTCCGCTGAAATATGATGTCGTGTACCGGGTTAAACAGGATTTTCCCGATCTGGAAATCATTCTCAATGGTGGTGTGCAAACGCTGGATCAGGTTAGTGAGCATCTGACAAAAGTTGATGGTGTTATGATTGGGCGAGAAGCCTATCAAAATCCTTATGTTCTGGCCGAGGTTGATCAAAGGTTTTACGGTGAAGCCACGGTCAAAAAACGAAGCGAAATTGTAGATGAGCTTTGTAATTATGCAGCGGCTAAAGTGGCCGAAGGTGTGCCCGTGAAATCAATAACGCGACATGTCCTTGGCCTTTTCAACGGATTGCCGGGTGCCAGAGCTTGGCGGAGAAGTCTCAGCCAAAATGCTTTTAAGCCTGGATCGGATGCAGGTGTTATTCGTCGGGCTTACGATGAATTCTTGATCGCTGGCCAGTCACGTGATGTTGCATAATGTGGTTTTCTGATCTGTGGTGATGTAGAATAGAACAGGCACTTAACAAAAAGGGGAATGTTTATGTCTGCATCAATTGCTAAGTATTTTTCATTGGGATTACTTGTTTGGGGGATAAGTGCGTCACCTGCAATCTCTAGCCCTGTTAATTGCGAGGGTCCTACAGATCAAAGCCCTTTGGTAAAGAAGGTGATTTATTTCGAGGTCGGTCAATCAAGCCTCTCCAAGAAAGCGAAAAAAAAGATAGATGATCTTTTTGCTGTCGTTGATGGGCATCCTTCGTTAAAAATTTGCGCTATTGGTCAGGCTGACAAACAGGGTGATCCAGAGGCGAATAAAAAACTCTCTCTTAAACGGGCGCAAAGTGCGAAGAACTACCTCATAAAAAAAGGTATCGATAAAAAGAGGGTAGAGACTGTTTTCCGAGGGGAAGCCTATGGCAGTTTTTCTTTGTGGGGAACTGGTGATAAAGCTGATGAAGATCGGCGTGTAGAGGTTATTGCCTATAGCGAGTAATCGGTTTTTCTTGTTTGTGTGACTGTGCTCTGAACTTTTTACTGAATAACTTTATTGGAAGAATAATTGTCGTTTTCATATCAGGGTGGGCACATTTTATTATACCATGGTGTCTTCAGTAAAATTCCATCGGGTTTGGAAAGCAGATTACATAATGTCTTTCCAGATGAATTCAAACGGCAAATCAAATGGCTTTCCCGTGAGTTTGAAATTGTCTCGATGGACGAGTTTACCACAGCGAAAGATAATCGTGGTTTGGCGACAATTACTTTTGATGATGCCTATGCAGATCTTTTTTCATATGCGATTCCGTGGCTGGTTGGAGAGGGCATACCGAGCACGGTCTTTATCAACAGTAATCTAGTCTGTGGTGACATCTTTTGGCGTGACAAGGTTCGCTTTGTGTTGACCGAGCAACTTGAAGAGGACTTTCTAACCTTTTTTGCACAAGAACAATGGACAAAAAAGATAAGACCAGAACGGTTTTACAAAGACAGTAAGCAACCCGGATTAAATAGTCATCTTGTTGATCAGGCACTGAATGTTTTTTTTGCTGAAAGACATTTGGATCAAGAGCTACTGACCTTAACAAAAGTAATAGCGAAACCATCTGATTTGATTAATGATCCTCTGATCCATTATGGCAACCATAGTGCATCGCATTATGTCTTGTCTTCTTTAAAGCCTGATCAGCAATGCGAAGAAATAATATCTTGCCAAAATTGGCTTAACAAAGGGAAGTATCGTTGTACGTCTTCGTTTGCACTTCCTTTTGGCGGTACGCAAGATGCTGATGAAAATACTCATGCCTTGATAAATGAGGCTGGATGTTCTGCCATCTTGATGAGTAGGCAGGCGGTCAATCGTAACCAACAAAAAGATCCGATTACAGAATTGCCGATTTTTGAGCGGTACATGGCCCCTTCGACTGTGGACGAGTTGATTGTTCTATCTCGCCAGCTTGATCAAACGCTATAAGGTCAGGTTGGATCAGCTGGAAGTTTTTGTAATATTTCGTTTGCTACGTCATTAATTTCCTGGCCGCGATCTTGAACATATACTGCCGCCTTATGTGCCAATTCTTGCTGGATCGACTTATCGTTTAAAAGGGTTTCCAGTTGCTGGGTAATGTCTTCGGACTGTGAGAGCTTGATAATCGCGTTGTGATCAACCATCTCGTTGCAAATTTCTTCAAAGTTTTGCATGTCCGGACCACAGATGATGGCACAGTTTTGCCGGGCAGGTTCCAAAAGGTTTTGCCCACCTTTGCGCAATAGTGATCCGCCAATGATAACGACAGGAGAGAGCGCATAAAACAACCCTAGTTCCCCGAGCGTATCAGCCAGATAGATTGACGTATCTTTTTTTATATCGGCACCTTGGCTTCTGAGGCTGACCTTTAGATCTTTTCCCTGAAATTCGTTTAGGATTTCAGGCCCCCGTTCTGGGTGTCTGGGGGCGATTATACATAAAAGTTCGGGGATTTTTAACCGAAGCTTTTCGTGAGTTTCTGCAAGAAAAGCCTCTTCTCCGCGGTGTGTCGAACTTGCGAACCAGACCGGCCGGGTCCCAATAGATGCTGTAAGCTTGTTGAAATCATCCTGATTGTAAGTCAACGGCGTGGCTGCAAATTTCAGGTTGCTTTGTTTCTTGACGTGTGATGCTCCCAATTCGGCAAAACGACTTGCATCTGTTGATGATTGGGCAAGTATCAGGTCAAACTGTTTGAGGAGATCCCGAATGAAAAAGGCGACTCTTGTCCATGATTTTGCAGATTTCTGTGACATCCTGCCGTTTAGTAGGATCAAGGGTATGCCGCGGGATTTTGTACGGAAGATCAAAGAGGGCCAAAGTTCTGATTCAATAATCAGGGCTATGTCAGGACGCCAATTTTTTAAGAAGCGTTCAATCGCAAAGGGCAGGTCAAGGGGAACAAACTGATGTATTGCGTATCCGGGGAGGCGTTCCTCCATAAGCCTTGCCGATGTTGCTGTCCCAGTTGTCACAAGAAATTTTAAATCTGGCTGTAGCCTGTGAAATGTCTCTAGTAGTGGCAATATAGACAACGACTCACCAACTGATGCCCCGTGTATCCACATCAGCTTGCCTTTGGGCCTTTCCAAAGGTGTTTGTCCCAGTTTTTCTATGTAGCGAACAGGGTGTTCTTTACCGCGAGCTATGCGTTTTGTCAGATGATATTTGACAAGTGGAGTCATGAGCGTGGCGACAGAGGCGTACAAACCCATAGCTATTTTTGAGCGGAGTGTTGTCATGCATTCTGCCCTAACTCAGGTTCAATGTCTTAAGTTGGGTTTCGATTATTTTTTGCTCGTCATAGAGAGCAAGTGCGCGCTCTCTACTGGCAGAACCCATTGTTTCACGTAGCTTTGGGCTGTTAACAAGCTTACAAAGCGCATCAGATAGCTTTGCAGGCTCATTTACAGGTACCAGTATACCTGTTTTCCCGTCGTCAACTTCTTCCCGGGAACCGCGAATGTTTGTTGCAACTACGGGAAGGCCCGTCATCATTGCCTCAATGATTGATCTTGGCATACCTTCGCGGTGAGAGGGAAGAGTGAAAATATCAGCAGCACGCATGATTTGGTTTACATCATCACGATAGCCCAAAAAACGAATTCGCTTTTTTAACTTTTCATCTGATTTTGCTTGTGCCACAGCGTCGTCAATATCGCTAGCATGATCACTTTCAAGGCGATCCCCGACAATCCAAAGTGTTGCGTTGACCTTTTTCATCGCTTCGATTAGTTCAACGTAACCTTTTTCCCTTACCAGGCGTCCAACCATCAAAATTACTGTCTCGTCATCTTTGGCCCCCAGTTCCGTTCTCAGGGCTTTTCGATAAGACTTGGGTGATGCGGGATAAAACTTGTTGATATCAATACCATTGCCGATCGCGACAATTGTCCCATTTTTACACAGCTTGTGTTTTTTCGCCGTTTCGGCATCTTCCTGGGCTTGTGTAAACAGCGTGTCGGTAAAACGCCCTGCCAGCCATTCTAATCCAATGAAGATGTTTTTCTTCATTGCAGGCATGTTTTCATGGAAATAAAAACCGTGCGCAGTATAGGCGATATGCGGAACACCAGCCGCGCGTGCTGCAAACCTGGCAATGAGTGATGCTACTGGGGTGTGTGTATGAACCAGATCAAAGTTTTCGTTCTTGAAAAATCGCGTCAGATTACCGAATGATTTTGTATGCGAAAGTACATTGAGCGATCGCTCGATTTCGATGGTTTCTACCCGAAAACCTTCTGCGCGAATTTTTTCAACTAACGGGCCATCACTGCAAACGCCGACAACTTCGTGTCCGGCATCTCTCATCCCCTTCATAAGGGGGAGAAGCATGTGGTAAAGCGAGAAATCGACGGCGCAAATTTGGCAGATTTTCATTCGGTTCCTGCTGGTTAATTCTGAAATAGTTGATCTCGGGATTATTGGTCCGAGTTTAGGGCATCATATAGTTGTCGTGCTCGTACGGAAATGGATTAGTAAATTATTTCCCAAATTTAGTCTCTGACATACCTACTTATTTTAAAGGGTGCAATGGTTGAAGGCGCTAATTCTATCAGCTTTTGTTCTCGTGGCTTTTGGAAATAATTGTCCCGGGAGGTGAGGAAATCTTTAAATTGCCACTTTTACTGGTTTATAAAGGTGGAGTTAATCTGGCTTTCTTTCGAGATTCTATGGAGGTTTTTGCCATCTGGCTTTATTCTCGCAGCTTGCTATATTTTCTTGTATCCTACGAAAATTGGCCTGAGTTTCGTAGGGAAATAAACGTTGTTAACTTTTCTTAATCAACGTTTTATTTGGGCTCTTTTGTTGTTTAGGCCTTGTTCGTAATGGCATCGTTTAAGCTTTGACCACAAAATGAACACAAGCCTTGGGCGATTTGTGTCGATAAGGGATAGTCAGCGTTCGCGCTACGAGACAATTATGTTGGGATGTCATCTAGGAATGAACAGGATCGGAGGGTCGCTTCGTTATTCTCTTTTATTTGTAACGGTGCTTTTTGTATCTGGATGCAGTAATTTTCCAGGTAAAGATGGGTTCTTTGCGAGTAAAAAAGCTGCGAGCGATACACAGATACCTACCGAGCCGCAAATTGCTGCACGAGGTAATGCAAAGCATGAGCCTCAGGTAGTTTCAGAGCTGGAGGTGCCAAAGCCAAACTGGAAGCCGGAAAACATACCGGACAAACCAGTGGATTCCGAGGAGCTGGCGGTACTGCAAACGGGTGAAGATCTTACAGACAAATCATTCTCGATTACACCGGTGATTACACCGAAAATCAGTGACCTGCTTGGCATGTCGTTTATCCAGGTTCGTGACAAATTAGGGCAGCCTGTTTGGATCAGGGATGTTTATCCTGCTCGTGTTTGGGGGTATGATATCGAGAGCTGTAGCCTTCAGATTTTTTTCTACCCGAAGCTGGACCAGGCTGGCGACTATAGAGTGCTGGCCTATGAAAGTGGTCTTAATGGCGATGGCGTTTCAAAGGTGACATCCCTCAAAGCGGATGACGAGAAACGAGCTGGCAGTAAAACCCCTTTGAAACCAACTGCAATCAGCAAAGAAGATCATGCCGTTGTACAGGCTTGTTTCCAGAAAATAATAGAAGAAACGGACTCTCTTAAAGGGAATGGATCTGAAAACCTGGTGCCAGATTCATGAGAAAAATCGATATTTACTGAAAAGTTTATTTTAATGAATTTGCGATGTGTATGACACACTCGAAAGTAATGGAAGTGAAGACAGGAGATAAAAATGATGGCAGCGACGACAATGGTTGAAACAGCAAGTCCGCGCGTTATTTTGGTTGATGATGACGATCTTTTCCGGGAATCACTGGGGTTAAACCTATCGGAAGAAGGGTTTAACGTAATTGATTTTGACAATGGCGCTGATGTTTTGAGCTATTTGTTGAATGAACCGTCACTTGATCCCATTCTTTTGGATTGGCGTATGCCGGGGTTAGATGGTTTGGCAGTTCTAAGACGGCTGCGGGAAGCCCGGATGAATAATCCTGTTATTTTTCTAACCATGTTAAGTGATGAAATCTATGAAGAGGCTGCTCTTCGTTGGGGGGCAGTTGATTTTATTGATAAATCAAGACGTCTGCCTATTATCTTACAGCGTTTGCGCTTAATCGCCGAGGGTACCAAGGGTGGTTCATCTTCGCAGGAAGAAGAAAAAGATTCAGGAAACCCACTCTCTTCTCGTATTGGGGATCTTGAAATTCGTGAAGATATTATGCGCGCCTATTGGAAAGGTGAGCAACTGGACTTGACCTTAACCGAGTTTGCGATTGTTTGTTTCCTGGCAACAGGGATTGGCAATGATGTCAGTTATCGACAGATCTATGATTTGGTACATGGTAAAGATTTCGTGGCTGGCTACGGAACGGATGGATACAAAGCAAACGTTCGTTCATTTATTAAGCGCATACGCAAAAAATTCCGTGAAATTGATGATAGCTTTGAGCACATAGAAAATTATCCCGGATTTGGTTATCGCTGGCGGAACGATGGCCCGTCAGGCACGGCTTAACTGGTTTAAAGGCTAGATCGTGAAGCACCAAAGCGTGATGATAAACGAAAGTGAACAACAAGTCCGTCGTTCAGGCTTGAGCCGGGCGACGCACTCTTTGTTTGCAAAGTTTGTTATCATGCTTTTAGTGTTTTTAGCTGTTCCCGCCCTCTTGTATCAAGAGTTTCGGCAGGCTGATTTAGACCGTCAGAATATTGTTTTGACAGCTGTGCGTGAACAGGGACGGCTTATGGCTGAAAGCCTGCGGCCCATGCTCGAAAGTGCAGATCCGTCGATTTTGCTGGATCTACCGGAAGAGATTGAGCGCATCGCGACCAAGGGTAATGGAATTAAAGTTCTATTTCGGCCTGCTGGGGAAGAGGGGGTGCAAGGAGTTTTCTTTGTTGCTTCCGAACCACGGCTTTCGGCAGACGAGCTGCGTAAAGAACGTGAAACACTGGTTGCTCAGGGCGTTTTTGATAACTTGACGGCCAGCTGTTTGATTGAACGGCCAATGGCAATTCGGCATTTACGACCCAGTGGTATCGAAGAACTGCTGACCTCTATGACTGCCATTAGAACCGATGCAGGATGTTGGGCGGTTATTGCAACACAATCAGCAGAGGTTTTCCTCGGCTCTTCCATAGGGCAACCCTATTGGAAAACGCTTGAGGTTCAGATTGCAGCGGCTATTTATCTTGGCATGGCGCTTATTCTAACCATTCTGGTCTTCACAGTGTGGCGAGATTTGATGCGGTTTCGCGATCTTGCGCGCGGGATCCGTGAAGGCAGTGTGGATAAAAGCAGCTTTATGATGAGCAATAAGGTCCCCGAGCTGGAACCTGTTGCTCATGAATTTGATCGGATGACGCATACTTTGCGTGAATCATCAGATTCAATTCGTCGGGCTGCAGAAGACAATGCCCATGCTTTCAAGACGCCATTGGCGATTATCAGGCAAGCTCTTGAACCGTTAAACAAGACGGTTGAGAATGAAAATAAAAGGGGCCGCCGTGCCCTGCAGGTCGTAGAGGAAGCTCTTGATCGTCTGGAAAATCTTGTTTCCACTGCGCGGCACCTGGAACATACGTCTGCAGAGCTTCTGAACCCACCCCGGGAAAATATTGATCTGTCCGCGCTTCTTTTGCGTATGTTAGAGGCCTATAACGTTAGCTTTTCTCAGCAGGGTGTTATTCTACAAAGTTCTATTGATCATGAGATATCGGTGCTTGCCGGCGAAGATATGCTGGAAACAATTCTAGAAAATATTATTGATAACGCTCTAGAGGTTTCCCCGCGCGGAACAACAGTGACAGTTGATTTGATCAATGGAAAGAAGACGGCTGAATTAGCTGTGCGGGATCGTGGCCCTGGTGTACCAGAGAGTGAACTAGAACGTATTTTCGAAAGGTACGTATCCTATCGCCCGAAAAAAGGTCATCAGGACTGTGCTGGTGATATGGATCAGGTTGTTACGGCTAGCTCTTCTAATCATATGGGGATCGGTCTTTGGATTGTCCGCAGAAACGTGGAGGCAATCGGTGGATATGTCAGGGCTGAAAATCGCCAGGATGGCGGCCTGTCTATAATTGTATCTCTTCCGCAAAAGGGCGAATAGGAAAGAGCACACTTAGGGCTGCTTTTTAATAGATATTATTGCAGTATGTTAATAGGTTCCCGCTGATTTACGCATATTCGTATGCTTTCTCAGTGGGGGCTTTTTTTGCGTTTTATCCTTATGGATTTTGCCCTATGGATTTTAAAAGACCTGGGTAATATCTGAGCAGCGTTAAGCCACGAGTTGCCATATATATAGCCATGGCGAGCCACAGCCCGTGATTCCCCCACAAGGGAACAAAAAGCCATGCACTTAACAGGAAAATGAACAGTGATTGTATCATGGCATTTCGCAAGTCAGCAGTTCTTGTCGTGCCGATAAATATACCGTCAAACTGAAATCCTGCCACGCTAAGAAGAGGCATTATAATTGGCCAGTAAATAAATTCAGACGCGGTTGATTGGACGCTTGGAATATCCGTAAACAATCCAACTATTAACTGCCCAAACAGGTAAAAGACTGCTACGAAAATAATGGATGTCAGGAATGCCATGACACTACTGGCTTTAACTGCGTTTTTGAATTCGATGTTGTCGTTTCGACCCTTTGCATGCCCGGTTGTTATTTCTGCGGCATGAGCAAAACCATCTAATCCATATGCCGAAAAATAGAGAAAATGCATCAATACAGCATTGGCGGCCAGGATCTCATCCCCCATGCCTGCTCCAAGCCGTGTGAAATAAGCAAAAGAAAAGATAAGACACAGGGTTCGAATGAAAATATCCCGGTTCACGGTGAACAAGGCAAGGATATGGGACCGAAGCCAGACATTCTGCCAATCAATCTTGTTCGAAAAGAAGTTGGATTTTTTGAGAATGATCCACAGGCCGACGGCAAAGCCAACAACCTCTGCAATCACTGTTGCAAGAGAAACCCCCTCTACCCCCCATTCAAACTGGATGACAAAAATCAGATCCAGCAGAATGTTCACAGAATTAATTATTACCTGTAGGATAAAGGTTAGCTTTGGTTCCCCCTTACCAATAAGCCAACCGATTATGACATAGTTGGACAGGGCAATCGGCGCACTCCATATACGTATAGTACTGTATTGTAATGCCAATTGTTGAACTTCTGCACTGCCATCAATCAAATGGATGCATAGCTGTAATAAAGGCCCTTGCAAAAGGATGAGCAAAAATCCGAAGAACAATGCGAGCAGCATCGGACGCAAAAAACTAGCTTGCTGCTCGGGCAGGTTTTTGGCTCCAAAGGCCTGGGAGGTAAAGCCAACCGTCCCCATCTTCAAGAAACCAAATCCCCAAAATAGGAAGCTAAATATAGTTCCACCGACAGCAACGCCCCCGATGTAGGCTGGATCTGGCAAGTGCCCAACAACTGCGGTGTCAACTGCCCCCAACAACGGAACAGTAAGGTTTGATAGGATTAGCGGGAACGCTAAAGCCAGAATGTGTGTGTAATGAGAAGGCAGCTTGATCAACAGTTCAGTACTTTTAGGAAAGGGGCATGGGATATCAAACTGACTTATATCCCATGATTTCCTGTTATCGCAGCTTTATTTTTTACACTGGTTATTTACATCCGATAAAAAACCTGGACGCTGATGTTTAAAGCTAGGGCACGTTTTGAAAATGGCGCCTCTTTGCGAGCCACAGCAAAGTGTTAGGAATGCAATTTGCGTCTGCATCGCGATCCCCGACGCGGAGAGTTTGCCAAGCGAGATCTGGGAAATTCGGCTGTTTGTTTCAAAAACATTATGGTTTTAACTGTGCTTTGGTTCGTTTGATCGACAAGGCCTTCATACTGCGACAATAGTTGTGTAGCTGCCAAAGCGGGGTCTAGTTCGTTGGGAAGACTCAATACCCAGGCCAGAATAATGTCTTCTGGCGGTGTCGCTGTTTCCTCATCCATCATAAGCATTTGATGGATAATGGATTTAGGATCATTTGTTGAATTAGAAGGAGTTGTCGCAGAAGCGAACGATAGTGTGGAAGCGTGACTCGTCATAGCATTTCTCCTCCGGTGCACCCCGCCCGGGATAATGGTTGATAAATGCGATGGCAGGTCTCCTGGCTCGTGGATCATAAATATCTATCTTTCCTTCCCGGCCTGTTATAAGGCCAGTGGGTCACAAGATGATATCTCATCACTTACAGTTGCGGGGGCAGCTTTGGATTTAGTCATATGGAAAGATACCATATGCCTTCACCAAATTCCCTTTTCATCCCACAGGGGGAACCTCGCGATTTCAAAGTAAAGCTACTTTACAAGAACATGACATGTCAATTGATTGAATCAGATGTTTTCAAAGTCGTAAAATTTGGCACGGTTTCTAGGAATTTGCTTCAAATTTTTCAAAAAGAATCCTTGTGGCAATCGAACGTCCTGTAATTTTTGTTTTCGTAATTTTGCCCGTTGCTATTTGGGCTTCGGTGAAAACGGGGGGGGTAACGGGCGAAGCCGATCTTTTCTCGGATGTCCCGGCTATAGCTGCTTTTTGTACTGTCCGGGCAGGGGGAAGCGTTGACGAGCTGGTTTTTTTACGAGGGCTTGATTGCGGAAAATCAGCATCAATTGTTGATGCTGTGCCTTCTGGTTTTAGATGTGTTACTTCAACGCCCCCAGGGTTTCTGGCGTGACTTTTAGCCTGATCCTTATTTTTCTTTTGCTCTCTGGCGATCTTTTGCTTGGCTCTTTTCTCAAGCGCGGCAAGACGTAGCTCTTTGTTGATCCGATGTTTTTCGTCACGCCAAGCGGTAAGTACCTTGCGGCGATAGGGGGTGCTGAACTTTTGGTTATAAGAATGATATCTGCCGACTGCTGATGTCCATGACGGGGACTTCCCACGTAGTTCAACTAAAAATTTGGCCGCATAGGCAACGTTTGTGCGTGGGTCAAAAGCAGCTTCCAAGGATTTGAATGCTTTGGCGTGGTGATACAAATTAACCTGCATGCAACCAACATCAATATTTTTGACACCTTTCGCTTTCAGTTTCTTGACCTCAGCAATCGCAGCCTGTTTTGTCGGAAGATATCGGCCTTTTCCTTCGGCCATTACTGTCCAGGGCCATGCTACTCTACTGCCTTTTTCTTTATCCCATTTGCCTGATTCAACAAGCGAGATGGCACGTAGTAAATGCAGCGGGATTTTTTTCTCAATCTCGGTTTCTGTGATGATGTCTGCACAAACATCGTTATTGTTTTTTGCACTCAGGGATTGAGCAAAAGCGCTGGTTGATAAAAAAATACCAACGGCCAATACAAGCGAATGCGATAAATTACATGGCATAATCTTTTGCTCCTTTCCTTTTTTGCGTCTTTTTTGTTCAGAGAGTGACTGGTATCCACAGTCTTCCCATGGTTCGTTTGTTAATCCGTTTGAATCGGAAGCATTCTGGGTAAAATTTCCCAACGTTCGTTTGGGAATTTACGGGTTACACGTTTGATAAATTTACTGACGTTTTCTTCTTTGATAGCCAAAATTTTGACTGGCTCATGGTTTTTACGAATTAGAAAATCCTGACGTCTTTCATGATCGAACATTTTCTCCTCCAGTTTCCATTTCTCTTGAAATTATAATAAGCAAGTTTGAGGCCAGTTCCGTCCCATCTGATAGAGGTTTTGTTCTTGGGGTTGTTTTTTAATAAGAAAAGCAGGCTTTTTGAGCGTGAAAATAGTTCAAAGTGAAATGTTTATTTGTTTTATAACAATAATTTAATTGCGGTGTTGTGAACTCTGCTCGGGGTGTTTTGTGTGAGCCTCTCTTGGGTGTCTCTTAAATAGAGTACAAACGAGCAGATATAGAGATCGGCAAAATTTACCTGAGCAACTTTTCCGCAGCTGATATAATTTTTTAAAAGGTCAGATGCACGGGAATGGTCAGATGTACGGGGCGCCAGGCTTTTTTTCAACGGTACAGATCAGGTTATACTAATAATCAAGTTCGTTTTGTTTGATCGCCCCAACAGCAATGATAAGGTCGTCCATTAACGAGGCAATATCATCAAAATCTGGTCTGCGCTCAATCTTGTCTTCATCCATATAGAGGGTTCGGGATATCTCTATTTGAAGGCAGTTAATACCAAGGGCGGGTTCACCGTAATGTTGGGTGATAAACCCCCCGGGATAAGGATTGTTATTGAGAACGCGATAGGCATTCTGTTCTAAAATATCCTCAACTGTTTTCGTGATTACTCTCGACCCGGCTTTACCAAAGCGATCCCCAAGTACAAAATGGACTGGTGATGGCCTGGACCCGATTGTATTCGCATGGGTTGTAAGCTTGGGCATAGAGTGGCAATCAATGAGAATGCAATACCCGAACTTGCGCTTTGTTGTATCAACGAGTTGACGTAGTACTTTATGGTAGGGCCAATAAAAACGTTCAATTCGGTCTTTGGCCTCGGCAAAGGTTAGCTTGTCTTTATAGATTTGTGTTTCGCTGGTAACGTTGCGGGCTATCGTTCCCAAACCAACGGCAACCCGCGGAGAGTTTGTATTTACATAGCTGGGTAATTCGTCTTCGAACATATGTGGATCAAGTTCAAAGGGTTCTCTATTTGCATCTACAAAGGCACGAGGGAAAAGTGCACAGAGTAGGGGCGCGCCTAGTTTTGGCGCATTTTGGAAAAGTTCATCAACGAAAGAATCTTCAGAGCGTCTTAGATTATGGCTATCCAGTCTGGAGCCTTTAATAAATGATTCGGGATACTGATTCCCGCTGTGTGGTGATGATAAAACCACGGGTAAGGAATGTTGCTTTGGAAGATGCAAGCGATAGGATTCTGTTTCTCTAATCGAGCTATGCTCGCTATGCAGATCCAGGTTTTCTTGCTTTGTAGAGATTTTATCAGCCATTTCGTTAGGGTCGTAAGTCATGATGTCGTCGTCAATGGCTCATTGAATAACATGTATGTTGAATTATTCGTGTGACGGATCGTGCTCATAACGCTCTTTTGATTGTGGGCTGTGAATTGTTGTATAAACTTAAGTCTATTCTTGATGCTATGAGGATGAAGTGTCGAGAGTTTTTTTGAACTTTATTTGATTGATTTACCATTTCTGATGGCTGACATTCTTCTTGCAGAAGATGATGATAACCTTCGTTTTTACCTGTGCCGTGCGTTGGAGCGGGCTGGTCATCATGTGATATCTGCTGCGAATGGCCTGGAAGCGGAAGAAACGTTATCTTTTCATCGGTTTGATTTGGTTTTGACCGATGTGGTGATGCCGGAAAAGGGCGGACTCGAATTGGCCAAGATCGCCCGATTTCATCAACCAGATATTAAAGTGATGTTTATCACGGGTTTTTCAGGGATTTTGATGGAGGAAAAAGACCCATCATTCAAAAGTGAAAAAGTCTTATCCAAGCCGTTTCACCTGAGGGATCTGATTGATGAGGTAAATAAAGTTATTTTGTGAGCGAAAACTTTTCAAAAAGGCTTGTCAAAGTTATGGCAGTTTGATACTTCCCTGTCTCACCGAACAAGGCGACGAAACATGGCGTTTTTTTGGGTATAGGGCGTATAGCTCAGCGGGAGAGCACTTCGTTGACATCGAAGGGGTCACTGGTTCAATCCCAGTTACGCCCACCATGAAAACCCCAAGGGAAACCTTGGGGTTTTGTGCTTTCAGACGGATGGCAATTATTATTTAAATAGCAAGATTATTGCTGAGAAAATCAGAACAACTGATAGATAGCCTTTGTATCTTTGGTCATTAATTTTCTGTACCACCCTTCTTCCTGCCAAAGCTGAAACGATTGCGATTAGGACCAGGATAACCCCAGTCGAATGGTGTTCTGGCCGAAGTATGTTATTGTTCGAGTAGCTGATTAGTTTTATCAGGTTTACACCCAGAGCTGTTGCGGCCATTCCGCCGATAAAAGACTGTTTTTCAAAACCCATTCGATCCAGGGCAATTGCTTTGATAGGGTTTCCACTGCTGAATAATCCTGAAAAATATCCATAAAACGCGGAGATGATAAGCGCGACCGATGTTTTTTGAGGCAGAGGTAAAAACAGGCCAAGGTAATTAATCATTACGCTTAGAATGATAAAGCTGGCGAGAAGGGGACGAAGTGGTTCCGGGTCAATAGTGGCTAGTGTCTCGGCCCCAAGCCATGCAAAAGGAATGCTTCCAAAGGCAATAACCACTGAAAGACGCCAGTGTATATGGCGGTGATACAGAATTGTTTTTACGAAGGTTGATGCCATGAAAAGAAGCGTTGTCAGGGCAATGCAATCTTTAATGGGAAGTATCAGAGATCCAAGAGTGAGAACAATAAATCCGCTGCCAAATCCAAAAATGGCAGAGATCAGTGATCCGGCAAGGGCAATGACAAGAAAGATATAAAATTCCATCAGAAAATTCGTCGTTCATTTCTCATCTTTGTTGGTGTTATCTCTACTAGCGGAATGCTCGACGAAATGCATCTTGTATTTTTTTGCAGATGAATTCCCTGCGAAACGAGATTTTTAAAATCTATATCAGGAAGCAAGGCAATAACAGGGCGGTAGAGGCTTGTTATTGTTATGTTTATTTTTACAAGAAAATAAATATCAAATTTTACCTAAATTATTGTTTTTTTATAATGGGTTAGCGTTAATCATTTTTTAATTTTGGATTGGTAAAAGTGCAAAGTGAGCTAATTGAAATTTAGTGAATTGGGTGATGGCATCAAAAGAGATGCAGGACATTTCGAAGGGCTCCAATTTATTAGGGTGAGCTAGTGATGAAACCTTTTTCGGCATTGATAACAACATTTATGAGCCTCGTCATACGCATCAAACAGGTGGCGGGGGCATGTTATCAGTGTGAAAAGGGATCCATATTTATTAACTTTGGTGTGGTTGTTGTCCCTCTTATAGCGATGGTTGGCTTGGGGGTTGATATTGGTCGTGGCTATGTGGTTAAGGCGCGTTTGAGCCAAGCACTGGATGCATCTGCTTTGGCTGCGGCGCCTTATGCGGACAACGTTGTTAAGCTACAAGCCGAATTCACCAAGTATTTTGATGCGAATTTTCCAAGCGAGTTTATGAACGCTGATATTACGCTGGCGACACCGATTATCAGTGACAATGGTACCAAAGTGACTGTCTCAGCGACGGCACTGTTAGACACCACCTTGATGAGTGTTTTGGGTGAAGAGACCATGTCTGTGGGGGCAAGCGCCGAAGTGACACGGCTAATTACACCTTTGGATGTGGTGATTTCGATTGATACCACTGGGTCAATGGGCAGTTCTGATGGGTCAGGTACTCGGTTAAGCTCTGCCAAAGATGCTGCTGAAATTCTAGTTAACAAGCTATTTGGTAACGAAACTGAAAGTGAAAATCTTCAAGTTGGCCTCGTCCCTTGGTCTGCTGCTGTCAATGTTGCTGAACGCGGTGTAACTTATGATTCTGCATTGAATACCTTTGTGGACGGTCATTGGTATACAAATAATTCCCCCGTGCCATTTATCACCGAACCGGATAGTGATTGGCGGGGCTGTGCTTATGCCCGCTACACTGATAACAGTAATGATGATGATGCTGATCATCTTTTGTATGATGCCGATGTCGGGGGCGTGACCTGGGAAGGTTGGGAGCCAATGCCCAGAAGGGTTGTGAACCCGAGTAATGGGTCATTGTATACGGTTCGTTGTCCTGCATGGGGTATTTCAAAATTATCGGGTACTAAAAGTCACGCAACAGACGCGATTGATGAACTTGAAAGTCCGACAGGAACAACAACGATTGCCCAGGGGTTGGTTTGGGCGTGGCGTGCGCTGATGCCGGGTGAGCCTTACAATCAGGCAAGTACAAAAAGCAATCTTAGACGCGCAATTGTCATTATGACCGATGGCCTGAATACGAGTTCATATCGCGACGCGTACAGAGGCGATCTTAGTGTTAACCAGATGAATAGTCGTTTGTCTGCAGTTGCTGATCAGGTCAAGGCAACGGGTGTGGATATCTATGTTGTTGAATATCACGTTGAAACAAGTTTGATGAAAAGTGTCGCGAGTGCAACCACGGCGCCATATTATTTCAAAGCAGATAGTGCGGCTGAGTTGGAAAAAGCTTTTGAAAAAATTGGCACCGAGCTGTCTGAGCTAAGAATATCAAAATGACCTTTATTCGATACCTTTATCAGAAAAGTCTGATCAAAAAATTCAAAAAATGTAACAGGGGTGCTGTTGCATTGGAGTATGCTCTTGGGCTGCCTATTTTTTTGACACTCGTTTTGGGCGTTTTTGATTTAGGGGGGGTATATTTTGCAACAATTCTTCTTGAGGGCGGATTAAGGGAAGCCGCACGTTATGGTGTTACTGGTGATCTTGATCCGGGTGTAACCAAAGAAGAAAAAATTCTGGAAACCATTAATCTTCATGGTGCTGGTTTTGTGCAGGTACAGGCAGATGAGCTTTCAACATTGGTTTATGAGGATTTTGACGCCATTGGTGATCCGGAACCCTACGTTGATGCCAATGGGAATAATATATATGACGGCGGCGAAGCCTTTACTGATTTGAATTGTAATGGGGCTTGGGATTCCGATGCCGGGTTCGATGGGGCCGGGAATGGATCTGAAGTGGTTCTCTATACCGTTGAGCACGAGACACAATTGATTACGGGATATATTGCGCATCTGATTGGTGAAAACGGTAAGGTTAAGTTGCGCGCAAGTGTGGCGGTAAGAAACGAGCCTTATGGAGGAGGTGCATCGTGCTGATGTGCATTTTTTCCAATATTCCCATGAGATACTATAGGCTTTTCCGACGTTTTAAGGGGTGTGACAGAGGCGTTGCGCTTGTTGAATTGGCACTGATTTTGCCAATATTGCTGATCATCTTGACGGGCGCGATTGAAATGAGCCGTTATATCTGGATACAGCATAAGATATTGCGTTTAACAGCTGAGATCAGCGATTTGGTTACGCAATCCCGGAATATGTCTGCCACAGAGATGGATGTGATTTTTACGGCTGCTGACTATATAATTCATCCATTTGATTTAGGGGCAAACGGGATCATTATTGTTTCTTCTGTCAGTGGTACAGGGGTAAATCCACCAGAAGTAAACTGGAGACAATGTGGCGCGGGCAATCTGTCTGTTTCTGGCTCTGTAGGACTTGCGGGGACAACAGCAACGATCCCGAACGGTCTGGTTGTTGATCCGTTGGATAATATTATCATTGCTGAAGTGTTTTATGATTACGAGCCATTAATTTTCGATAACATTATTCAAAGTACTCAAATAACACGGGCAGCTATTCATAGCCCACGTATATCAGCCTTGATATCAATTCAACGTGACCCAGGGCAAACAGATGGTTGCCCATAATCCAGAAATATTGTTATTAATGTTTGTATAAATATTTACTGTAATAATGAATTTCATGCAAAAATAAGATGCGTGAGTTAATTGCGCCATGAAAAAACATCCTTGGGGGCGGCCACTAAGCTAGTGGTTATATAAGAGATGAGGTTGTTCGCGTTTGTGGTTCAAGTATAAGTACGGTAGCCTTCTGGGCATGAGGAGCACTGCTTAGATGGCAAAATCAGCCAATACACAAGTCATGAAGGGCCAGATATCGTTCTTTGATCGATTGAAGGCTTGGTGGTTCGGGTATGAGTTACGCATTGTGCCGAAAGCACCGCCAATGCCCGCGATCAAAGAACACGATGTTCGTGCAGATAATCACGAGTGGGAAAACCTTCGTATTCAGTTGATTCAGGACGTTTGGGGGGAAGGGAATGCTTCTCCCGGAGATGAAGAATATATCGAAGAGTTGATTAAGCCTTTCGGCTTGGACCCTTCTAAAAATGTACTGGATATTGGCGCGGGTCTTGGTGGTGTCGGCCGAACGATGTCCGATAAGTTTGGTGTTTGGGTGACCTGTATGGAGCGCGAACATGAAATGGTCGAGGCAGGAATGGAAATCTCGACGATGGCCGGGATGGCAAAAAAGGCACCTGTTCTGGCTTTTGATCCTGAAAAATTTGAATTCAAGCCCAAATCTTTTGATTGTATTTTCTCAAAAGAATCTCTTTATACAATTCAGAACAAAGAACAGTTTTTCAAAGATACTTGCCGTGCCTTGAAGGATGGTGGGCAATTCCTCTTTACCGATTTTATTGTGGACGATGAACCTGATGAAGAAATATTGAAATCATGGAAAGAGGGCGAAGGTGATAGTCTTCAAATCTGGACTAAGCTGGAATATGAAAAAGGCTTTACAGCTGGTAATGTTCAAAGTCGCATTTTTGAAGATATGACAGATCGCTATCTGGAAATGGTTAAAAGTGGCTGGGCCGATTATTTGAGCCAGATGAAAGAAAAGGGCGCTGACAAGAAGATGGAAGAGGTCTTGGTTAGCGAGATGGAGTTATGGGCGCGTCGTACACATGCTCTTGAATCCGGAACGATCAGACTCTATCGCTTCCTGGCAATCAGACAATCTCAGACACAAATGCTGTCTGATTGGTAAAGAATCCAAAAAAAGAGTCTCTTTTCCCTTTTGTTTATCCGAAAAGTTGCGTATAGAAGCGCTCAGTTTTCACACTGTTTGATCAGGCAGTTGACATTCAAGAGGTCCTTACATATTGTCCGGGCTTCTCGACAGCCCGATCAGCGGGCACATTTTTTGCCAAAGGTAGGACCATGAAAGTTGTAAACTCTCTGAAGACTGCCAAGCTGCGCGATAAGAACTGCCGTGTTGTTCGTCGTCGCGGCCGGGTTTATGTCATCAACAAGAAAAACCCTCGCTTTAAAGCGCGTCAGGGCTAATCTTGTTCAGTCTGACTGTTCGGTCAGAATGAAGTTAAGAAAAAAACCGCCTCTCGTTAGAGAGAGCGGTTTTTTCTTTTTTTACCTGATACACTTCAAATATGACTATCTGTCTCAAATACTGTGACAGAAACTCTTTATCTCCGGGCTTGTTCTTATCGCGAAGTTAGGCGAGGCTAGGGCCAGAATAATAAATCCGGGAGAAACCAGATGAAGATGCCTGATCCTGATCAGTCGATCGTGGCTAAAAGAGATGAGATTGCTGAAACCCTGAGGGAGATTGTTCCCGGGGAAGGCGTGATCTTAAGTGATCGGGAATTACAGGTATATGAATCAGATGGCCTAACGGCCTATCGACAACCTCCCTTGATGGCTGTGTTACCTCAAACCGTTGAACAGGTCAGCCAGGTTATGGCCTATTGTCATGCCAATGGCATTAAAGTTGTGCCTCGTGGATCGGGAACATCCTTATCGGGTGGGGCGTTGCCGCTGGCTGATGCAATTTTACTGTGTATGGGCAAGTTCAACAAGGTTGTCGAAGTTGATTATGACAACCGTTGCGCAGTGGTCCAACCCGGGGTCACGAACTTGGGGATCACAAAAGCGGTCGAGGGAAAAGGGTTTTACTATGCACCAGATCCTTCCAGCCAGATAGCGTGTTCTATTGGAGGGAATGTTGCCGAAAATGCAGGTGGTGTGCATTGTCTGAAATACGGTCTGACCACAAATAACCTCTTGGGTATTGAAATGGTCCTGATTGATGGGACGGTTTTAAGGTTTGGCGGAAAACACCTGGATAGTCCGGGGTATGATCTTCTGGGACTCATGACCGGTTCCGAAGGACTTCTTGGGGTCGTGACCGAAGTAACTGTGCGTATCTTGCCGAAACCGGAAACAGCACGAGCACTCTTGCTGGGGTTTTCCAGTTCCGAGAGTGCCGGTGATTGTGTTGCTGCAATCATATCCGATGGCATTGTGCCCGGTGGCATGGAGATGATGGATAAACCAGCTATCGAGGCTGCGGAAGCTTTTGTAAATGCGGGCTATCCTCTGGATGTCGAGGCACTTCTGATCGTAGAGCTGGATGGTCCTCAGGCCGAAGTTGATTATCTGATTGATGAAGTATCAGCAATCGCAACGAAATGCGGGGCGATTACCAGCCGCATTAGCCAGAATGAAGAAGAACGGCAACTGTTCTGGGCTGGCCGTAAAGCGGCATTTCCGGCAGTAGGTCGTTTAACACCAGACTATTATTGTATGGATGGGACAATCCCGCGGAACAAGCTTCCCCTTGTCCTCAAGCGCATGCGAGAAATGAGCGAGCATTATGGCTTGAGAGTTGCCAATGTCTTTCATGCTGGCGATGGTAACCTGCACCCTTTGATCATGTATGATGCGAATAATCCGGGGGAGTTGGAAAAGGCTGAAGATTTTGGGTCGGATATCTTGAGACTCTGTGTCGAGGTTGGTGGTGTTTTAACCGGAGAGCATGGCGTTGGTGTGGAAAAGCGGGATCTGATGCCGGAAATGTTTAACGAGATTGACCTCAAGCAACAGTTAAGGGTGAAATGTGCGTTTGATAGCAAGGCATTGTTAAACCCGGGCAAGGTTTTTCCAGAACTACATCGCTGTGCTGAACTGGGCCGTATGCACATTCATAAAGGAAAGTTGCCCTTTCCCGACATTCCCCGCTTCTAGAGCTTTTCTGGAGCTATGTACCTAGAAATAAAGATTAAAAAAAATAATAAAAAAGTTACGAGAGTTTCATGAGCCATATCAAGCCTGAGAACGCAGACCAATTGGAAGAAGCCATTAAATGGGCTTTGTCACAAGAAGAGCCTATGGAGATTATCGGCTCTGGAAGTAAGCAGAAGCTTGGTCGATCTGTGAAAGCAGATCATCAACTGGATGTATCTGCGTTAACTGGTATTACCATGTACGAACCCGAAGAGCTGGTCTTGTCAGCGCGGGCAGGTACATCGCTTATTGAAATTCAGGATGAACTTATCAAGCATAAACAGTATATGGCGTTTGAGCCTATGGACTATGGAGCTCTTCTAAAGGGGACGGCCAATGCAGGAACAATTGGCGGTATGGTTGCCTGTAACCTGTCAGGTCCCCGTCGGCTAAAAGCTGGCGCTGCCAGAGATCATTTTTTGGGGTTTTCGGGTGTTTCCGGGCGGGGCGAGACCTTCAAGTCCGGTGGCCGAGTGGTCAAGAATGTAACGGGCTATGATCTCATGAAGCTTATGGCTGGGTCTTATGGGACCCTGGCGGTTATGAGTGATATTACCATCAAGGTATTGCCTGCCCCACCAGAGGAAAACAGCTATGCCCTCTACGGACTTTCAGATGAACAGGCAAACAAGGCAATGTCGGTCGCTTTGAATTCTTCGTGTGAAGTTTCTTCGGCGGCGCATATACCACAGGGAATTGTGACCAGAATTTCGCTTGGTACCAATGATCGAGCGATAACACTGTTCAGGTTAGAGGGACATGGCCCGTCAATCACTTACAGGGCAAACAAACTGGCATCACTTTTGAACGATTTTGGTAAGGGAAGTTTGATTGCTGATCCTGAAAGTCGAACTTTATGGCAAAAGCTTCGTGATGCAGATATTCTGTCGGTATCAGAGGAAAGATCTATTTGGCGAATATCGCTGCCGCCAGCGCAAGGAAGTACTTTTGTCGAGGGCTTAAAACTCGAAGATCAGTCCGAGTATTTCTATGACTGGGCTGGGGGACTTGTCTGGTTGTCACTAACCGGAGATCACAATGCCGCAGTGCTTCGAGATGCTTTAAAGAGCATGGGCGGACACGCAACTTTAGTCAGACCAGCCAAAGACATCGAAGATACTGAAAGCCCTCAACATCCTCTTGATCCGGGTGAACATGCCTTGATGAAGCGCATAAAGGATAACTTTGACCCCAAAGCGATCCTGAATCCTGGCCGTTTATACGCAGATCTGTAGGAGAGACAAATGCAAACCAATTTTTCTCTCGCACAGTTGGCGGACCCAAATATAGAAGAAGCAGAGAGCATTTTGCGAAAATGTGTGCACTGCGGGTTTTGCACGGCGACTTGTCCGACTTATGTCTTGTTGGGGGATGAGTTAGATAGCCCCCGAGGGCGGATTTATTTGATCAAGGGTATGCTGGAAGAAGGCGTTGCGGCAACGGCAGAGGTAACAAAGCATCTCGACCGTTGTTTGTCCTGTCTATCGTGTATGACGACCTGTCCGTCAGGTGTGAACTATATGCATCTGGTGGATCACGCCCGTAATCATGTTGAACATACCTATAAGCGCCCTTTGTTTGAGAGGTTATTACGCAATCTTCTGAGTTACCTTATCCCTCGGCCCTTCTGGTTTCGGGGCGCTTTGAACATCGCTTCTTTGACAAAGCCGCTTGTGAAGCCCTTTGTGTCAGGTCGGGTAAAGGCGCTGGTTGATCTTGCGCCAAAGGATCTCCCCGCTGCAAGTGTTGTGGATCAACCTCAAACATTCAAAGCTGTTGGGAAGAAGAAAGGGCGCGTGGCATTGCTGTCAGGCTGTGCACAGACTGTTCTTGCGCCTTCGATAAATGAAGCAACGGTCAGGCTTCTGACGCGTCACGGTATCGAAGTTGTTATCGCCAAAGGTGTGAGGTGCTGTGGATCACTTGTCCACCATATGGGCAAAGAGACAATGGCGGAACAGCAGATGAAAGCCGCTATTCAAGGCTGGATGACTGAAATCGACGGTGAGGGGCTGGATGCCATTATTACCAATGCGTCCGGGTGTGGAACAACCATAAAAGACTATGGTTTTATGCTGCGTAATGATCCTGATTGGGCCGAGCGTGCGGCAAAGATTTCTGACCTTGCAAAAGATATCACAGAATATCTGGCAGAGCTTGAACCTTTGACGTTGGCGGATAAAGAAGAACAAGATCAGCCGGCAAAGATAGTTGCCTATCATGCCCCCTGTTCTATTCAGCACGGCCAAAAAATTACCAGGCAACCAAAAGAGCTTTTAACCGGCGCTGGCTTTGTCGTTCGCGATGTACCCGAAGGGCACCTGTGTTGTGGCTCGGCGGGGACCTATAACATCATGCAGCCTGAATTGGCCGAGAAGCTCCGGGACCGCAAAGTCAAAAATATTGAAACACTGACGCCGGATATTATTGCCACTGGAAACATCGGGTGCCAGTGCCAGATATCATCGGGAACAGATATTCCTGTTGTTCATAACGTGGAACTGATCGACTGGGCCACAGGTGGACCCAAGCCAGAAGTTTTGGAGTAATCAGCGCATAAGTCTTCTGAAGTTAACGAGATAAATCGCGCATTGGAGAGACATGATTTTCGAAGGGAACATGTCGCGGTCTGAAGCTTGTATTTTCCACGTATGTCGGCTTGCTGATACGATCCATTCGAAAGTGACGAAAATCTTCACGCTCGGGATCCCAGGCGACCAGATACCAAAGTGGTGGTAGGATCAGCATCGCTTGGGGTTCAACAATTCGGGTGGTCATAATCCCTTTTGCATCGCGATACTGGAAAGTCAGGTGCCGTCGTTTGAGAAAAGCTGTCTCGAATGCTGGCAAGAGTTCCGGATCGATAGCTTTCATATCTGATATATCGACCTGTGGTGAGAGCTTTCCGATGTACAGGCAGTCCAAAAACTTGCGCAAGTCACGTACTTTGTCTGATGGCAGGGCCTTCTCTATTTTGGCGAGGCCAGTATCAGCCAGAGCTGAAAAAGGTAAATTCCCTGCTGCACGCATTGATGCAACGCTGATTAGAGCGATTTGCGTTCAGTAGGAATCAT
>NZ_LANI01000029.1 GCF_000982415.1 Kiloniella litopenaei | reverse complement strand
CTTTCCATCATTTTATAATCAAACGAAAGGCAGGTGGCGCCTTACATCGTTATGGCTACAAAGTCATAGATGAAGACGGTCTCACAGTTCTGGAAGGTGAGTATGATGATGCTCATCCATCCGTTGTCAAAAGGGTTTTAAAAGACTGCCTATATATGATGGAGGACTGAGGTCGTCAAATCCACTAACAACTCCCTCTGGGAGGAAAGCTGGAGGGAGTTGTTATGTTCTAAATATATTACAGAGGGAAAATTATGAGTGAGATGCAGAAGGCAGTACGGAGCCTGTTTGAGAAATGACAGCTGAGCGATCATGACGTTGCTGAAGTTCTGGGACTTCCAAGTGAGGAATATGAATTATTTAAAGCTGGGGAGCTGGATAAACCAGAACTCGGGCTGAAGTTCACGGAGTTGTTCCGGGTACACAGAGCTCTGCGGATCATCTTTAAAGAGCCAGGGAGAGGCTATGAATGGATCGTAAGCCCGAATGCTAGCTTTGGTGGAGAAACTGCTCTAGAGATTATGGAAACGGATATAGGGCGGGTGAAGGCTTATCTCGAGGCGGAGGCCGATGGATGACTGTGACATGATAGTTCCGTCCCTTTAGCCCTGTTTGCAGAACGTGGAAAGTCTGGCTTCTCCACCTGCACCGAACATTGCGCATTCTTCACTTTCAAAATATGTAACCATTGGTTACATTTATCACCATGAAGAAGGACGTTGGCATGCGGGTCCGAGTTGGTCGCGAATTGCGCGATGAATTCCTTGCTGCGTGTCAATCTGATGACAAGCCAGCCGCACAGGTGATCCGTGAATTCATGCGGGCGTACGTGACTGGCTGCATCGGACCTTCTCGCAATAACAAACCGACCGAGGGCGAGGAAGAACATGCTGACAGGTGAAATTCGAAACAAGGTAGACCAAATCTGGAATGCGTTTTGGTCGGGTGGTGTTTCGAACCCGCTCTCCGTGATTGAGCAAATCACCTATCTCCTGTTCATCAAGCGGCTGGACGATCTGCACACCCTTGAGGAAAGCAAAGCGGAAACGCTCGGCATCGCGATTGAGCGGCGGATATTCCCCGAGGGCAACGACGACAAAGGCCGCGCTTACGAGGACATGCGCTGGTCACGCTTCAAGAATTTCGAAGCCCGCGAAATGATGGCCGTGGTCGATGAGCACGTCTTTCCTTTCCTCAGGCAGCTTGGCGAAGAAGGTTCCAGCTACGGTCAGCACATGAAGGATGCCCGCCTCGGTTTCTCTAGCCCGTCGCTTCTGTCCAAGGTAGTCGAGATGCTCGACCAAATCCCGATGGATGACCGCGACACCAAGGGCGACCTCTACGAATACATGCTCGGCAAGATCGCCAGCGCCGGTCAAAACGGCCAGTTCCGCACGCCGCGCCACATCATTCAGTTGATGGTCGAGCTGACCGCTCCGACACCCGATGACGTGATCTGTGACCCTGCCTCGGGCACCTGCGGGTTCCTGGTCGCAGCGGGGGAGTATCTGCGAACCAACCATTCCTCACTCTTCAGAAATGAAAAGCAACGCGCGCACTTCCACAACGAGATGTTCCACGGCTTTGACTTCGACCCGACCATGTTGCGCATCGGCGCGATGAACATGGTCTTACACGGTGTCGAGGATGCCGATGTCTCCTACCGCGATAGTCTCGCTGAAGAGCACAACGCCGATGCGGGTAAGTATTCTCTGATCCTCGCCAATCCCCCATTTGCGGGCTCGCTGGACTATGACAGCACCGCTAAGGACCTTCAGAAGATCGTTAAGACGAAGAAGACAGAGCTTCTGTTTGTCGCGCTCTTCCTGCGCTTACTGAAGACAGGCGGTCGGGCTGCCGTCGTCGTGCCCGATGGCGTGCTGTTTGGCTCCTCCAAGGCGCACAAGGAAATCCGCCGCATGCTCGTCGAGGATCACAAGCTCGATGCTGTGATCAAGCTGCCGTCTGGTGTCTTCCGCCCCTATGCGGGCGTCTCGACAGCGATCCTTGTCTTCACCAAGACGGGCGTCGGCGGCACCGATCACGTCTGGTTCTATGACATGCAGGCTGACGGCATCTCCCTCGACGACAAACGCACGCCACTTTTACCACCCGAAAAGCTCGGGCCGGTTCCGACTGAGGCGCTGAGCGATGAGGAGCACGAAAAGAACAACTTGCCTGACCTTCTGAAGAGGTGGTCCGAGAAGGACGAAACCGAGTGTGATAACCCACGCACGGCGCAGAGCTTCTGCGTACCGCTCGCGGATATCGCCACCGCCGACTACGACCTTTCGCTTAACCGTTACAAGGAGGTGGAGCATGAGGATGTCGAGCATCAACATCCGACGGACATAATTGCAGAACTTCGTGCTATCGAAAGCGAAATTAGTGATGGGCTCTCCCAGCTGGAGGAGATGCTGGGATGACAAGCAGGAATCTCCCAATCGATGACTGTTTTGAGTTCGTTCGGAATGGCATGAATATTCGCCAATCTAAGGAAGCAAATGGACTCCCGGTAACTCGCATAGAAACCATTTCAGATGGATCAATTGATCTAACTCGAGTGGGTTATGCTGGGCTTGAAGAGCGCGATGCCGAAAAGTGGATTCTTCAAACTGGTGATATTCTTTTTAGTCACATCAATAGCGTAGAGCATGTCGGAAAGTGTGCGCTCTATGAGGGCTCCCCAACACCCCTCGTTCACGGTATGAATCTTCTTTGCTTGCGCCCAAAGAAGGAAATCCTCTATCCACCATATGCAAAATGGACGCTCAAGAGCAGCTTGTTTCGATCCAAGATCCTTCCATTCATCAATAAGGCCGTGAATCAAGCAAGCCTCTCGACCAAAAACTTGAAATCGATTGAAATGCAGCTCCCGCCGCTTGATGAGCAGAAGCGGATTGCGGCGATCCTGGATCAGGCGGATGCGCTGCGCGGCTTGCGCCAGCGCGCCATTGCTCGCCTTAACACTTTGGGGCAGGCAATCTTTCATGACATGTTTGGCGATAGCACCAAAGCTCAAAGAATGCCCTTGGGCGATGTCATTAATATCCGCTCGTCGCTTGCTGACCCAAAACTGCCGGAATACCGAGAATTGCCGCACGTCGGACCCGAACACATTTCCTCTGGGTCTGGAAGGATTTCTTGGGAGCGTGTGGTTAGCTGCCAAGAGGACGGCGTGACGAGCGGGAAATATGTATTTGAAGAAGGCGACATCATTTACAGCAAAATTCGACCTTACCTTGATAAAGTTGCTATAGCAGACCGCAAAGGGATGTGCAGCGCGGATATGTATGCGCTAAACTGCAAAAAAGAGCATACCTTACCTTCATTTGTTCATTTCGCTTTGGGCACATCTGATTTCCTGTCTTATGCGGCCCAGTCATCAGGCCGCGCGAATATCCCGAAAATAAATAGAAGGCAGTTGCTGGGATATCCAATACCGTTGCCATCCTTGGGCGCGCAGCGAGAATTTGAGAGTAAGATTCAGAAGCTTGAAGAATTTCGGAAGATCGCTGAGAGGCATTCAAGGCGTACAGAGTCACTGTTCGCATCGCTTCAAAGCCGTGCTTTTAGAGGGGAACTCTGAAATGAAGGGTGAGTTCTCAGGTGTTTGGTCGGAGATGTGGCGCAAGGTCTGGAAGAAGCTTTCGGATCATCGTGATGCACCTGACGACTTGTTCTGCGAACTCTATAGAGAACTTGAACGCTCTTTTGTCACCCGCCTCGATCCGGCGACTGAGCTTGCCAATATTATTGATGATCAGGAACAGGCGCGCATTGCATTTCGAAGCACCAAGGTCTTTAAGGTCGACGGCGAGGCTGGCATTGTGAAATTCCTTGAGCGCGCCCACGAAGCGCTTGAAGAATTGGGCTATCCGCAACTCATCGACCGTTATTTCGAGCTCGTCGCCGACTTCATCCAGACGTATAGCCTACGCTACGAGTTGCGGCGTCCATTCACGCTGCACCCAACGCTTCCAGGAGTGTTTGCCAAGCTCTTCAATGATTTGCGGACAACGACCCAGCAAGATGCTGCTCTCAACATGGCTATGCATGAGTTTGAGGAATCTGTTCGAGACTTGCGAAATGGTCAGAGCAGTGCTCGCATTAAGACCTGCATTCACAAGCAGATGAATTTGCTGGAGGTGATCGCTGGGCAGTGCCCAGGTGTGACTGCGGGTTCTCTCGGGGCAATGTGTGACCAGGTTGATACGTGGCCGCATGCCACAATACGTGAAGCGATGAAGAAGCTCTATGGTTTTGGCTCCGATTACCCTGGGATTCGCCATGGCGGCAATCCAGCTAGCGCTCTCCGCGACATTGAGATGCGGGATATGGTAGCCGTTTCTGTTTTACTCGCAGGATTTGCCCCTTACCTGAGCGACCGTCTTGATCCCTCGAAAATCTATGCGGGGGGTGATGCATGAGCCAGTTCGTCTTCCTTCGGTCTGAGTTTGCTCCCGTTTTTTCACATGCTCAAAAGGCCGAGAACCTAGCGCTATCTGATCCGCGAGGAGCGTGCTTCTACGCTCGGCTGAGTTTGGAGACGGCCATCAAATGGATGTATGAATCCGATCCGTCGCTTCGCACCCCCTATGATCACGCCTTGTCCGCGCTCATTCATGAACCGAGCTTTCGGAAACTTGTGGGCAATGCTCTTGTTACCAAGGCGAAGCTGATCAAGGACCTCGGCAATCGTGCTGTCCATGATAGCCACAAGAAGATCAGCGAGCAGTCATCGATCACTTCGCTGCGCGAGCTTTTCCATTTCTCTTACTGGCTGGTGCGCACTTACGCCAAGGGCGCGAAGCCCGCCGCCGATATTCAGTTTGATTCGAACGGTCTTCAGAATACACTCACCATAACGGCAAGCACTGTCCAGCAGATTAAGAAGATGCGCGAGGATTTCGATGCGCGCGAGAAGGCACTGGAGCAAGAGCAGGCAGCGCGGCTTGCGACCGAGGCTGAACGCGAAAAACTCAATGAAGAGATCAAGCGCCTTCAGGCCGAGATTGCGGCAACTAAGAAGGCCAACCAAGCCGCGCCTGATACCCATGATTACAACGAAGAGAAGACCCGTGATGCATTCATCGACCTACTCTTACATGAGGCAGGGTGGCCGCTCGACCAAGAGCGTGATCGCGAGTTTCCTGTTTTCGGTATGCCGAACAGCACGGGAGAGGGCTTCGTAGACTATGTTCTTTGGGGCAATGACGGGAAACCGCTCGGACTCGTTGAAGCCAAGCGGACCAAGAAGGACTCCCGCGTGGGCCAGCAGCAGGCAAAGCTATATGCTGATTGTCTCGAAGAGCAGCTCGGGCAGCGTCCGGTAATCTTCCTGAGCAACGGCTATGAGCACTGGCTCTGGGACGATACGCGATATCCGCCCCGGCCCGTTCAGGGCTTTTACAAGAAGGCTGAGTTGGAGCTACTGCACCAGCGCCGTTCAAGTCGAAAAAATCTTACTAAGGTGAAAATCGATACCGATATTGTAGAGCGGTTTTACCAGACCCGAGCAATTCGCCGTGTTGGCGAAGCGTTCGAGAAAGACCATTTGCGTAAATCTTTGTTGGTTATGGCGACAGGTTCAGGCAAGACCCGCACCGTGATCGCCCTGACAGATCAGCTCATGCGGGCGAATTGGGTAAAGCGGGTGCTTTTCCTTGCAGACCGAATTGCCCTCGTGAACCAAGCCCACGCCGCTTTTAAGTCGCACTTACCGTCTGCGCCGAGTGCAAACCTCCTTCAAAAGCACGATCCTAAGAAAAACGACCACAACGGCGCGCGGATTTGTCTTGCGACCTATCCGACCATGATGGGGCTGATCAACGAGGTGGAAGACGGGGCGCGGCGTTTCGGGCCAGGCCACTTCGATCTGGTGGTCATCGATGAGGCGCACCGCTCAGTTTATCGCAAATACCGCGCCATCTTCGAGTATTTTGACAGCTTCCTGGTCGGCCTGACGGCTACGCCCCGCGATGAAATTGACCGCGATACTTACTCGCTCTTCGAGCTTGAGAAAGGCGTACCGACTGACTCCTACGATCTTGATGAGGCTGTGGCTGACGGCTTCCTTGTTCCGCCGCGCGCCGTGTCAGTGCCTCTGAAATTCCAGCGAGAAGGGATCAATTACGACGATCTTTCCGAAGAGGAAAAGGAAGCATGGGATGCACTTGAATGGACAGAGGATGGCGAAGAACGGCCCGATAGGGTTGAAGCGTCAGACCTCAACAAGTGGCTGTTCAACACAGATACCGTGGACAAGGTGCTGGAGCACCTGATGACCAATGGCTTGAAGGTCGAGGAAGGTGATCGTCTCGGAAAATCGATCATCTTCGCCAAGAACAGCAAGCACGCCAGGTTCATCGCTGAACGCTTTGACAAGAACTATCCTCATCTCAAGGGGCAGTTTGCGCAGGTCATCGACTACAGCGTCGATTACGCGCAGTCTTTGATTGATGACTTCTCCGATCCGAAGAAGCCTCCGCACATCGCTATCTCAGTCGATATGCTGGATACGGGAATCGACGTTCCTGAGGTTGTAAACCTCGTCTTCTTCAAAATCGTACGTTCAAAAACGAAGTTCTGGCAGATGATCGGACGCGGAACGCGCCTGTGCCCTGATCTCTTCGGGCCTGACATGCACAAAGAGAACTTTCTGGTTTTTGACTTCTGTCAGAACTTCGAGTTTTTCAATCAAAACCCGAAAGCCAGCGATGGTGCTCTCGCACCTTCAATCAGCGAAAAGCTGTTTGTTGCCCGAGTTGATCTCATGGATGAGATTGCGAAGAGCGAAGAGGGAGCCGATGTTGAGTTAGTTGATTTGAAGGACTCGATAGAGCAGCGCCTCTTTGACGAAGTGATTGGCATGAACGTCGATAACTTCATCGTTAGGCCGAAGCGACGCTATGTTGAAAAGTATCAAGCGCGTGCCGCTTGGAGCGACCTGTCTATCGAGAACCGCCTAGAACTCACTGAGCACATCGCCGGTCTGCCAAGCTCACTCAAGGACGATGAACTCGAAGCGAAGCAGTTCGACTATTTGGTTCTGTTGGCGCAGCTTGCGCTACTCCGTTCAGATGTCACGCTCGCCAAGTTTCAAAAGCGTATTCAGGAGATAGCTTCGTCCCTCGAAGAGCTCGGCAATGTGCCGATGGTCGCAGCTCAGATGAACCTGATCCTTGAACTCCAAACGGATGAGTATTGGGAGGACGTGACCCTGCCAATGCTTGAAGAGGTGCGACGTAAGCTGCGCAGTCTCGTAAAGCTCATCGAACCCGCCTCCCGAAAGATCGTCTACACCGATTTTCAGGATGAGATAGGTGAGGGCAGCGATGTTGTCTTGCCCGACATCGGGAATGGCACTGACAAAGCCAGATTTATGATGAAAGTCCGGCATTTCTTGGAGCAGCACGGAGAACACATTGTCCTCCAAAAACTGAGGCGTAACGAGCAACTCACTAGTCAGGACATTGGCGAGCTTGAGCGCATCTTTCTTGAAGAAGGCGTGGTGGAAGACACCGAACTTTCGCGTATTCGAGGTGAAGGTGGGCTCGGGCTCTTCATCCGCTCGCTCGTCGGCTTGGATCGCGAGGCCGCAAAGAAAGCTTTCTCGAACTTCCTTGACGGAAAAGTGCTCTCTTCGAACCAGATAGAATTTGTTGATCTCATCATTGACCACCTGACGGAACGCGGTGCTATGGACCCGCGCAGATTGTATGAAAGCCCATTCACTGACATCGATGACCAAGGCGTGAGCGGCGTCTTCGAGATCGGTCAGGTAAAGGCGCTCGTCCAGGTTCTCAAGGATGTAACCGCAAGGGCGGTAGCGTGATAAGACTTCCAGAATACTCCAAGGCGTTTTTTGCAGTGATTGGTTTAAGTGCTGAACAACATGGATTTTGAACAATTAATCAACGATACCCGCACGTCCTTCAAAGATGAGCACAGGGCTGCCATCGAGATGGATCGTTTTCGGGATCAGCTCGCACACCTTGAGGGATATTCCTTTTGGGACGGCCAGGATGCCGTCAAACCACTTTGGGATCACCAGAAGACCGCCTTGGGTGCCATGATCGCCTATCTCAATGGCGAAAGAACGATCCCTGAGAGGGAAGGCCACACTGAAGCTGCGCTGCTGAAGCTGCCGACAGGAACTGGCAAATCCGGGATCGTCGCGATCCTTTCAAGATGCCTGCCGGATATTCGTAAAGTGCTCGTCCTCACACCAAGGAAAGCTCTGACCGAGCAGTTGCAAAAAGACATCTGCTATCGCTTCTGGAAGCATATTGGCTTCGATGTAGAGGACGGAGCAACATTTATCGCCGATGAAGCAATCGCGGGCGTTCGCCTTGAGGAGGTCTACGTCGAGACTTTGTTGCCTTCCAAAGTCCAAAGCATAGTCGCCCATATTCCAGAAGAAGATCGTGTCGTTTTGGTCAGTACACACCAATCCCTGAGTGATATTAGGAAGAGTGCCTTTGCCAAAGGCGATGTTCAGCCAAATGCGGCTGCCGCTACTCTGTTGGAACTGCTCTCCGATACCTTTGATTTGGTAATTGTGGACGAAGGGCACTATGAGCCTGCTGTTTCGTGGTCGCGGGGCGTTCGGGAATTGAACAAGCCAACCATCCTCCTAAGCGCAACGCCCTATCGAAACGACTACAAGTCCTTTCGGGTGCGTGGAAGATACCTATTCAACTACCCTTACGCACAAGCTGTCGAACAAAAGATCATCAGGCCAGCCGAGATTATTCGTCCGGATGATGAGTACCCTGATGATCTAAACGGTGCTGTCAGAAGGTTTGTTGAAATCCTTCAAAGGGAGTTGCCGGAACGTCTCGATCAATCGAAGCAGTGGTTTGATGCTGATGACGTGACACCCCGGGTCATGGTCCGCGCAGCTGATTTGGAAAAGCTTCAGATTCTCCAGAACGAGATCGACCGCGTCTTTGAAACAGAGTCCGTTTTGATCCATGATCGGGCTAAGAAGACTGAGCAAAAGCCCAATAGATTTCAGTCTGTCTCCGCAGCCATGAACGCCATGCCAGATGCGCAGTTCTGGATACACCAGAACAAGCTGATGGAAGGTATAGATGATCCCACGTACGTAGCTGTGGCGATATTCGATCTAATGGGCAATGCGCGGCAACTCGTTCAGCAGATTGGCCGTGTTACGCGACGGTCCAACGGGGATCAAAGACGAAGACAGACCGGATGGGTCATTGCCACGCCCTCTAACGCTGAGCGCATCCGTACGACGTGGGATCGATACCAAGGCTATGAAGTCTATGCTGCCAAAGACAGCGCGGCGATTGTTGCGAACGAAGTGACGCTTCCGGATCGCCTTTTGCGTTTCATGGCCGAGTATCAGTACATTGGCGGCGAGTTCAGAGGGCGATTTGAACTTGAGGCCCCATTGGCAGGCAAAGACATACAGCTCCCCAAGAGTGCGACTGTCCTTTGTCGGGAACCAGGAAGCGAAGGCATCGAGGCCGTACTGGGCCTCATCGAGGAGTCGATTCTTGGGCGCGACAGATTCAAGATCACGCCACTTGTGGATATGCCCGAGAATGCTTGGGGCTTCACATACTATGTTTGGCGCAACTCGCCGTATTTGATCGACCGATTTTTCTCCGAGTGGAAGTTTGGTGTCTTTGTTGCGGTCGAGCAAGACGCTCATATCTTCATGCACGATACTGAAGGCATCGTCGTCGATTTCAACAGGCTCGGTCTTAACCGCGCGGATCGACAAGTGATGGAGAAAGTCTTCCCATCAAACGCGGAGGACGCACCAACTCGGCTATCGAGGTTCTCATTTTCCTCGCTTGAGATGTCCCAAAATGCCATCCGTGGACTGGCCGTTCGTACCCGTTCATTTGAAGACACCTTTACCGATCTGCTCGACCCAATGCTTGTTCCAGGCACGGCGTTTGGCTTTGTCAACGGCACAGGTCGATATGTCGGATTTGCCCGTGCCAGGGTACGAGAATCCTCAGAGAGTTACGTCCCTATCGATCAGTATGTGAGTTGGACCCAAACCGTTGATGAAGAACTTGCCGATGCTGAACGTGAGAGAAACGTTGTCTTTGACCGATACGCATCTTTGGAATCAGACCTGTCACTTGAACAGGCAACTCCGCTCTGCGTTCTCCTTGATCCATCTCTTGACGCTTTCATGGACCGTCGGGCCGAGGAGGCTGCCGCTGCGCAAGCCATGGGGGAAGAAGACGTCAATTACGAGGACCTTTGTTCAGACATCGATCCAGATGAAGGCAACTTTCAGATCAGGATTGGCGGCGAGCCGATTGACTGTCAATTATCCTTCAATGAGGAAACCCAAAAATACTCATTAAGTAGTGAGGGGTTAGACGAGCTGTATCCCAAAGAAGAAACGGCTGATCGGCGTCAGTCTCAAACTCTTGTCCAGCGATTAAACAAGGATCAAGCCTTCAGAATTCTCGTGCGCAAGGACCACGTTGTTTACGCAGAGGGACGTTTCTTTCGGCCAAAGATCAATTGGGTCATTGATGGCAATGAAAAACCAATCCTTGAGTCTGTGACCTCTTGCCCCTCTCTGAATGCAGTCGAAAGCGAAAAAGGCGAAGCGTTCTTTGAGGGCGCCCCCGACGGTTGGCATCGACGCTCCCTTTTTGGGGTGCTTGCCGCAGCCTGTGAAGATACCCTCGATGTTCATGCCATAGAAGCAGATGCTCTCACGCGAGACGTTGCCAGCTTCTCGATTGTGGTGTGCGATGATGATGGAACAGAGAAGGCAGATTTTATCACCCTTGATGAGGCCAGTAAGAGGCTCGTGTTTATTCATGCCAAGACCTATACGCATGGCGCTGGATGGGGCGGCTACAACGTCAGTGGGCTCCAAGAGGTAGGTCGCCAAGCGCTCGCTAGCCTCACTTTCATCTCGAATCGTGTCGCATCGGATACTTGGGTGCCTGACCGCTGGGACAGTGACATTCAAGCCAATACTCGTCGCTTGGAAGGGCGAAGCAGGGTATATCGCAACGCCGAAAATCTGTCTCTTGAGGACCTCAATGGTCGGCTTTGCGCAGCCGTCAGAAACCCAGTCTATAGCCGTGAGATTTGGATGATGGGGAATGGTCTCGCACGACGAGCTCGCCTTAGCGATGGGCTCGATGGGGACCCAGCAGAGTGGAATTCGCGTTTGCGACAGTTTCTTATGCATTGGGACGCGATGAAAACAGCTTGCGCAAGAGCCAGTGTCCAACTGAAGCTATACTGTTCTTAGGTCACTTCAAAATACTTTCTACGTACTTAATTTAAGACGCTATGTTGAGTTGTTCTGCAATTACAACGCACTCGGAAACTAAAGCATGCAGACATGATTTAATGCCAGAAGTGTTTGTAAGTCAACGGAACATCACGAAGGCCGGGAAATGGTGGATTATTCAACGCTTTGCCGTTGGGTTTAGCGTTACGCTCCGGAATTGCTAAAGATACTCCATTGGTACAAGAAAGTCGTTCCTATTCCTGGCGCGAGGATGAGGCCTATATAAAGGTTGAAGGGAAGAGGAAATACTTGTCTCGAGCTATTGAAAAGGACGGGGATACCCTCGATTTTTCTTGTCCTTAACGCGCAACACTAGAGCAGACAAGCGTTTCCTCAGTTAAACTCTCAAACGCAAGCAGCAATATGTCCCTATATTTATCTCATCAGACAAGGCTCTAACATATAGAGAAGCTATCAGTGAGTTGAAAGCTGAAGGCAAGATCCATTAACCGGCTATTTGGTGTTTATGCCTGAAATCCGTCTCGATAATGGAGTTTTGTACCTTGGTTAAGTTTTTGCAACGGAGTCGTGAATTTTGTCCTTTTATAAAATACTACCTCAATGGCAGAAATATAAAGAGGTAGGAAAATGAAAATCTACTGTAGAGTAATCTCGAGAGGATTTTTGCAACAGAGCCGATATGTATGGGGTAACTTAATTAAATCAAACATATGGTCCTTCATGAATATATTTTCATATGGCACATAGCATAGTGGTTTATAACATTGAAAAAGAAGATGTTGTAAGGTATGTAATGTTGAAATCGGCTTGTTATTGAAATCGAATTATCGGTGGTTGCGTGCCCCCGCAACCAATATAAACCCCGGTAACTCACAGAGTTACCGGGGTTTTCCTTTAATCTGGCTATTTCCCTGGCTGGTCATTGGGTTAATTTGGGCGTGAATGAGTTATCAGAAGTAGGCTAGATAAAATTTTTGATATTTAACCTTTTTAGTTGATGATTTTGACTTAATGCACCTTAAGAGGTAGTTTTGTGTCTCTAAAATGTTTCAGCAAAATTATAATAAATGCTTCGTATCTTTGTTAGTTGAGGCTAGAAGTCGGGATGCTACAGGCTAAACCTAGCTCTGCTAAGATGGCTAGATGCCATCTTGGCATGTTTGATCGAGATTCTGAAGCTACTACATAACAGGGAGTTTTCTATGAAGATCAAAAGCGCTATCTCTGCTTTTTCTGTCTTGGCCTTTATGACCATACCGTTGTCTGCGTCTGCCGGAGATTATATAGATGACGTTGATAAGGCAAAGATTGTTACTTCTTACCCATTTTTTGGTATTGAACCTGATGCCTCTCTGAAAAGCGTATTGGCCTATTTTGAACGTATGGGATACGACAAAACTCAAGATAAGTTTGATGAGGTAACAAAATCGCGAATAGCTGCGTTTGAAATAAATAGGTCACCTCAACTCATTAAAATTAAAATTAGCGAATCAGAAGAATTTGGAAAACGAACGATAGAATTTAAAGGCTCTAATCCAGATAAAACGTTTTTAGATCAAGTCACAGATGTAATCGTGAACGACCTGTGTGAAGGGAAATTTGAAAAACGGCGAGCACCAAATAATAATGCGGCTCTGTCATGCATTACGCGTCCCGTGGATATGACTGCGGTAAAGGCAAAAGCAAAAGACAGTGACGGTGTGAAATATAGCTTAAGTTTCACTCGACGTGGCGATAAAAAAATGAGTCTAGTCTACTATAGTGAAAAGTGATGAATAGCTTACTATTTATGCAAGAGGATAACGCCAATGGAAAAAATTTTACAATGCGTATTTTGTACTTTTTTTCTGCATTTTTGTTACTCCTAACTACACTGGCTAAGGCTGACGAACGGCCGTTTGTCCGTGATAATGCGCAAGCAGAATATTTAAAGGCTCTTAAGTTTTCAGGAATACCATTTAATGCTGCAGTAGACGATTTAATCGAACATTTTAAGGTACTAGGTTTTAGCAATGTACTAGATATGCCTCTTGGCCTCAAAGGGCGCAATGTGACTTTGAGAAACCTTGATGCAATGGGGAGCTCTGTTACTATTATGGATGTTCCTTCAACAGGCGTGCGTAATGTTACGATTGGTCTACGTAGTGTCAGCCAAGGTAAGGCATGGTGGGATATGTCTTACAGTTCAGACTTGCAGAGTATCATAGACACATTATGTGATGGTAAACTTGAAAAAAATACGTCTCAAGCAGAAGCTGTTCACTGTGCAGAAACTACTGGAATTTTGTATGTTTTTGCGAACATTAATGACGAAACAGGTGTGAAATATCGTCTAAATATTGTGGCAACAACTGATTCAATGTTGCGTATCAGTTATTCTCATAATTAAGAAATGAATCAAATATCGCACTATTCTTTCATTGTAATTATTTTGCGGCACACAAAATTGAATTTGTACGAGCTTGGTTGGTGCCGAATAACATCGAGCAGATATTTGTTGTGCTAAATAGGACGCAAGAGCTCTAACGCTTGTTCAAAACGACAACTGATTTTTAATTTTACTCCTTTGCGATCAGCTTCTCTCGGAATGACCTCTACACGCCCAATTAGCCTTTGGAGTATTTCTGCTGTTTGTGATTTGATGCTTTCTTGCTGCAGAACTTTCTCGAATTGCTTAGGTAATGTCTCCATAATTAGAGGGCGCATTACCCGTGGTGTTGAGGTAGATTACACAATGATTTAATCGTTGGGTGCAACACTATGCTACAGAGATCGGAAAACGGCTAAGGTGGTAATGGCTTCGCCCGAGCGAAGCTGGAACTTGGAAAGTTGATGAAACTTATATCAGGGCTCGTGGTAAGTGAATGGGTAATGCCCCCGTTTTTAACGGGTTCATGAAGTAGAATTTTCATGTATGTGCCCGAACATGCTTCAGGCAAGTCTCTGTTTTTGCGTGATACTGCCGAGGGCCATATTGGGTCAACCATTTTAATATAGCTTATGGCAAAGTGGTTTTAATATTGAAAAGAGGATGTTGTAAGATACGTAATGTTTAAATTTAAAAAAAAATCGGCTTGTTATTGAAATCGAATTATCGGTGATTGCGTACCCTCGCAACCAAAGTGCTCTGGAAAACGCCATAGATATCAATAGCTTACCAATGTATATGGTGAGCCTTTTTTGGTCTAATCCTAACGAACACCTAATCATCTGCTACCAAATTGCAACCAAACGAAAATTTTTTTGTGATTGTACTTGGTTGCTGGCAAACTCTCGAACGGGCGAATAAAACTGGTTCACGTCATGCGCCTATACCTGATTCACGATTAAGCCAAACCGTAATATAAGTGAATAACTCAGATATTTGACGGAACCAAACTGCGGAAAACTCTTATTGTACCAAAAAGTAAGGTTGTTAAACTGATGCGCTCGATTAATTTCTGTCAGGAATAAGTCCCGTTCGGGATGATTTAATTTGATGAAATTGTTTTTCCGTCGTTTGATTTGGCTGGGTCTGTTAATTGGGGGGGGATTACCCATTGCGATAATTCTGATGTATCGCGTGGCTCCCCCTTTGGCGACGCCATTGATGTTAATAAGAGACGACCCCATTCACTATGATTTTGTCGCGTTAGAAGATATTTCACCAAACCTTGTCAGAGCGGTTCTCGTCTCTGAGGATCAGCGTTTTTGTGAACACACAGGCTTTGATTGGAAACAGTTGAAGATTGTTTGGGATGAAGTGCTCGATACAGGGACTGCGTCACGGGGCGCGAGTACGATTTCTATGCAAACGGCCAAGAATCTTTTCCTTTGGCCGTCTAGAAGCAAGTTTCGGAAGGTTCTGGAAATTCCCTTGACGATAATGCTTGAGGTTCTATTGCCCAAGCATCGAATTTTGGAAATCTATCTCAATATAGCAGAATTTGGCCCTGGGATTTACGGGGCTGAAGCTGCGGCACAGGCTCATTTTACGCGCGAAGCAAGAAAATTGTCCGCCTTGCAATCGGCCCGCCTTGCGGCTGTTTTACCTAACCCATTAACAAGAAGTGCAGCGCGCCCAAGCGGTAATGTACAAAAACGTGCCGAGAAGATTATGAGGAGCATGCGTATTGCACCTGCAACGCTGTGGGGATGTGTCTAGGTAGTGATGAGATGTCTTGCCGGACAGTAAAGCCCCACTAACATAAGATGATATCATAGAACCCAGAGTATGATTAATGTATCCCGGCTGGTCTAATCACAATCTTTTACTGGGGAAAAATTAGGCTGATTTGCGTATTGCCCGTTAAGGTATCTAGATGATTATAGGCGACATTGTCACTGTCTTTTCGGCAGGGGGTAACTTGCCGGTTGAAACGTTCTATAAACCCCGGGTTATGCAGTAAGAAACGATTAGAAAAATAAACGCCGAGAGGCTTGTTTTTTAAGTCCACCTTTCGAATATTTTCAGATTGATTTGTTTCATGTAAAAGCCGATCCATCACGAGTTCGTTTGCCAGAACAGCTTCAAAGCGGTCACTTAATAGCATTTTCAACAGACTCTTTGTGTCTGTTGCAGGGGTATTAGAGACGTTATAACCGTTGTCAATCAGCCATCGGTGCATATTTGCCCCCAGAAAACTGGAAACATTCGCGTTGTTCTTAAAGTCGTTGGATTGTGGATCAAGTTGAGATTCTTTACGGAGATACCAAGTCCAGGTTTGATCCGCAATTGCCTTTGTCATCACGGCATAACTATCTCGAAATGCATTTTTTGAGGCAGCGTAAAATCCATCAGCCTCATGATTTTGGACGAGCCTCTGAGCTCTTTTCCAAGGAACAACCTGAATTTGATATGGTCTTTCTAGTTTATGTAAAACGCATTCCAGCACAGTTGTTGCAATACCTGTGAAGTTATTGTCTTCATCAAAATAACTATAAGGCGGCAGCTCGTGGGTCGTTATGATAACTGGTTCAGCGGCAACCGTCGCAGCTGAAAGGTAATTCATAGCGATTATTGGCAAAATACTGAGGTGGTTGACCAGTCTCATGTTTACTATACCTACTTACTCTTGAACAGAATGCGTAGCTAGTTATTTTATTGAATGTACCAAACGCTATAGGTTGTTTTATTCGTATGTATCCATTTTAAAATATATTTATCTAAAACACCATATAATTGTGTTTCGTGTATTTTTTGCGCGTTAGTTTTGCGCAAAATTGTTCACGGTTTAAAAATCGTAAAGTGGAGACTATTTCAACATCCATTCATGATCCGGATCGTTGTGAAACTTCCAAACGCGCTTTGGCCCAGCCATGACATTGAGATAATAAAGATCGTACCCATGCGGAGCGCCACAGGGATGATATCCTTCTGGAACCAACACAACATTACCGTCTTCTACAGCAAAGGTTTCATCCAATGATCGGTCATCAGTATAAACCCGCTGAAAAGCAAAACCCTGGGACGGATTAATTCGATGGTAGTAGGTTTCTTCCAAAAGAGATTCGTTGGGTAGGGCATCCTGATCATGTTTGTGTGGAGGGTAGGATGACCAGTGACCGCCAGGGGTAATAACCTCTACAACCAATAAACTGTCTGCAGGTTCCGTCTCGGGAAGAATGTTAGCTACATGGCGAACGTTTGTGCTCTCTCCGCGCGTTTCCTTGCCAGCCTCTTTGGGCGAAATAACCCGTGGTTTGAGACGCTCGTCAGCACTGGATGTAACTGGGGCTGAACACACAGCCAATTCAACGTCTGTTTCAGCTGTTAGTGACCATGTGCATCCCCCGGGAATATAGACGGACCAAGGATCTCCTTCGAATGGGGACATACGTTCTCCTAAAGAGCCAAAGTCTTGATCATCCACAGATACTTTGCCTTTGCCTGATACAAAGACCAGGCAAACTTCACGATCGGTTGTTTGTTCTGATATAACTTGATCTTTCACAAGCTTATGCAGGTTAAAGCCAATATACTTCCACCCGGCACTTTCGGGAGTGATTTCGAGTACCTTGCCGCTAGGATCAGGGGATGTTGGTTTAACAAGTAAGTGGCTCATGATGTTTCTCGTTGGATTGAATGATCGGATGGTTCTTTGCTTCTGGATTTTTTAATCGATGAGGTTCGCTTCTCGCAGATAGCCAACCAAATTTGTGTACCCCATTTGGGCAAAGGAAAGTGCCGAGATTGTGTCTGAATACTGCTCTGCCTCGACCACGATCCAGCCTTGGTATCCACTTAGCTCTTTCAAAGTTGCAGCGAAGTCAATCATGCCGTCACCCGGAACGGTATAGACACCCGCAATCACGGCTTCTAGGAAGCTCATATTGCTGTCGGCGGCTTTTTCCATCACATGTGAACGGACATCCTTGGTATGTACATGACTGATTCGACTTTTATATTGTGCCGCCAATTTTGCTGGATCAGCCCCACCCCAAGTTGCATGTCCCGTGTCCAGCAACAGATGAACCGAAGGCCCAGTGACACGCATGAAGGTGTGAATGTCTTCTTCGGATTGTACGATGGTTCCCATATGATGATGATATACAAGACGGATACCTTCGGCCAATGTAGCATCGCCAACTTCAGTAACGCGTTTCCCAAATTCAGCCCAATCTTCATCGCGTAGTACTGGTCGTTGAGAAAGCGGTATATTGATGTCACCATGAATGGCGTTTGACGTTTCAGCGAACACCAAAACATCTGCACCGCAGCCCTTTAAAAGGTCTAGGTGAGGGCGCAAGTTCACGAGCTCATCCTGAACACTGCGGGTTAATAGTTCAGAAGAATACCAACCAGAGACAAGACTATGGCCGTATTCAGCAAGCGTTGCCCTTAGTGTCTCAATTTTACGGGGGAATTTGTTGCCAAGTTCCATCCCGACAAAGCCAGCTTCCTGTGCTTCTCGAAGGCATTGTTCTAGCGGAATATGACCACCAAGTTCCGTCATATCATCATTTGACCAGCCAATAGGATTGGCCCCAATGCGAATGGCCATGCAATTAATCTCCGATACGTTGTTTTTTGAGCGCAGCTTCATAGTTTTCACGCGCTGAGTTCACATTTTTGTCCATTGATACTTCTGGGATGGCAACATCCCACCAATGGCCACCGGCTTCTGTTGATGCCAAGGGGTCTGTATCAATAACAATGACAGTTGTTTTTTCGTTGTTTTTGGCCTGATCTAGTGCCGCTTCCAGTTCATCAATTGTGTTCACCTTTGACGCTAAGGCGCCCAAACTTTCGGCATGTGATCTAAAGTCGATATCGGGCAGGGATTGATGATTGGTGTGGGCCAATAGATTGTTGAAAGAAGGATTTCCGGTACCCCGTTGCAAGCGATTGATGCATCCATATCCACGATTATCAAGAACGATAATTGTTAGTCGCTGTCCCAATAGAACAGACGTGGCAATTTCGGAATTCATCATCAGATAGGAACCATCGCCGACCATGACCATGACTTCCTTGTCAGGGTGGGCGAGTTTGACCCCAAGGCCGCCCGCTATCTCGTACCCCATACAAGAATACCCATATTCTACGTGATAGCTTCCGGGGGACGAGGCTTGCCAGAGTTTGTGGAGCTCTCCAGGTAAACCGCCCGCTGCACATACAACAATAGAGTCTTTGTCCGAAGCCCGTTGGGCCGCCCCGATTACTTGGGCGTCAGAAGGATACAGATCAGGTGTTGAGGCGGTTACTTCATGGGCGGCATCCCGCCAGCTTTGATATGCATTGTGCCCCAGCGTTACCCATTCTTCTGGTGTTTGCCAGTTTCCAAGTGCGGTGCTTAATTGCGCCAGGGTGCTTTGTGCATCCCCAATCAGGGGCAAAGAGCGATGTTTACTTGCATCAAAGCTTTGTACATTTATACCAATAAAACGGCGATCAGGATTTTTGAAAAGAGCCCATGACCCGGTGGTGAAGTCCTGAAGTCTTGTACCGACAGCAAGGATCATGTCGGTATTTTCGGCAAGTTTGTTTGCAGCGGAAGTTCCCGTTACGCCGATTGCCCCCATATTAAGTGGATGATCATGGGGTAACGCAGATTTACCACCCTGTGTCTCGGTTACAGGAATTTTATGTTTTTCAGCAAAAAGCCGAAGGGTGTCACATGCCTTGGAATAGTGGACACCACCCCCCGCGATAATCAGAGGCTTCTTGGCTTCTTTTAACGCTGAAAGCGCTGTTTCAAGTTCGTAGGGATCTACGGCGGGGCGGCGAATATGCCAAATTTTTTCCTCAAAAAAACTTTCGGGATAGTCATAGGCTTCTGCTTGTGTGTCTTGGCAAAGTGATAGGGTTACCGGCCCGCATTCTGCCGGATCTGTAAGAACATTCATTGCTCTGTTAAGTGCAGGAATAATTTGTTCCGGGCGTGCTATACGATCAAAGTACCTTGATACTGGCTTGAAGCAGTCGTTAGCGGAAATTGTACCATCCCCAAAGTCCTCGATTTGTTGCAGAACGGGATCGGGATTTCGATTGGCAAAAACATCACCGGGTAATAGCAAAAGCGGCAGACGATTGACGTGGGCCAAGGCCGCGGCGGTGACCATATTTGTTGCACCGGGACCAATTGATGTCGTACAGGCCATCATACGTTGGCGTTGAGATGACTTGGCAAAGGCGATTGCTGCGTGCGCCATGCCTTGTTCATTGTGTGCCCGGTATGTGGGAAGCCGGTCCCGAACCTGATAAAGAGCTTCGCCCATTCCTGTGACGTTACCATGCCCAAAGATTGCCCATACACCTGCAAAAATAGGTTCTATTTTGTTATCGATTTCAATTTTCTGAACACTTAAAAAACGGGCAACTGCTTGCGCCATTGTTAATCGTATCGTTTTCATCTGTTTAATCCGGCTTGTTCAGACTTCTGTTTTTTAACAAAAAGTGAAGTATGACATATTTTGGGTTTTGAGTATGGTTTTCAGGTGTCGTTACCTGTCGAGGGGGTGTTCTGAAAACTGGGTTGTCTTTTCTATCGCCATCCAGGATTCAGTCAGGCGACGGAATTTATTTTCCATATCTGCAACTGCTGTGTCGTCATCAATTTCTCCTCTAAGCCAAGCGTTGGCTGCTTCGGCAAAGATGGTGCGCCCTACGGCAAAGCCCTTTACCCAGGGTGATGATATTGCAGAGGCAAAGGCATCTTTAAGCTGTTCCTCGGGGGCCTCAAGCCCAAGAAGAACAATACCCCGGCAATAAAGGTCATTTTCCTCTATTACGTTACTGATATTTTGCCAGGCAATCTTGTTGGTCTGTGGTTCAAGCTTCCACCAATCCGGTTTTATCCCCAGCCCGTAAAGTCGGGACATGACCTTTGATATTGTTTCATCCCCAAGTGGACCGTTTTTGCCAGCGATAATTTCGATCAAAAGTTCACGTCCAACCTTTCGGGCGGCTTCATGAAGACGCAGAAGGGATTTTTCTTGCTGTTCTCTGATGCTTTGTTCGTCGTCGGGATGGTAAAAGCAGAGACATTTGACGACATGATCAACGGGCCATTCGTTGAGGTGTGACCCCAAGTCATTGATTTGGTCAAAATCCAACGGATGTGATCCTGGCAGTTCAACGGGCCGGCCAATCCACAGGGGATTTTTTGCGGCATCAAAAAGTGCTTTGACACCGTAGGTACTGTCGAGCAGCATTCCGTAGTTCGGACGTCCCTGTGCGACATTGCATGCGGCTTTCACCGCGAGTTGCTTAAGCCGAGGAATCTGATCACGGGAAACCCCCGCACGATCAGCCATGTCCTCTAGTTGCGATCGATGGTCAATGGCAAAAGCCATCAGGCTTTTATCTGTTGGGCGCCGTGTTGTTGCCCAATGGATGTGATTTATATCCTGATCTTTACGTAAAGCACGATGTTTGCTGCCGACTTTTAGGAAGTATTGCAGTTCGTCCCATGTTGGGATTTCCGGAGAGCAAAGCAGACGTGAGACGGCAAAGGCACCACAAGCGTTGGCCCATTTTGCACAAGTCTCAAAGTTTTCGGCCCGGAGCCATCCCCTTAAAAAACCAGACATGAAGGCATCGCCAGCCCCAAGCACATTATAAACCTCTACCGGAAAGCCAGGGCCAGTGATGCCTTCTTCCAGATTTTCCGGTATCGCGTCTGGATAGACGATACAGCCCATAGGACCACGCTTGAGTACAATAACAGCCTTGGAAAGAGAACGAATAACAGTCAGAGCTTCGCGTGTGTTTTCGGTGCCACCTGCTATGTGTACTTCTTCTTCGGTACCAACAATCAGATCGCAATCAGCTAAAACAGATTGAAGGTGGGTGGTCACAAGATCTGACTTGATAAAACGTTCTTCGCCCGCTTCGTGGCCTGCCAACCCCCAAAGATTGGGGCGATAATCGATATCAAGAATAACCTTGCGGCCTGCAGATTTGGCAATCGATACTGCTTTTTTGCTCGCTGCCAGAACATTTGGTTTTGACAGATGCGTGCCGCTAATAAGGATAGACCGGGATCGTTGTATAAACAGTGGATCTATATCTTCTTCACACAGTGCCATGTCAGCACAGTTTTCACGATAAAAAATCAAGGGAAAGGTGTCATCATCCCTGACACCCAAAAGTACCAAAGCCGTCAAGCGTTCCTTGTCGGTGATGATGCCGTCAGTAGCAACAGTTTCGCGCACCATTTGCTCTTGGATATAGCGCCCCATCTGTTCATCACCTACCCGGGTGATAAAGCCGGATTGTAACCCTAACCTTGAGGTGCCGATAGCGATGTTTGCCGGACAGCCACCAACTGATTTTGCGAAACTTGCCATATCTTCCAGGCGTCCGCCAATCTGTTGTCCGTAAAGGTCGACAGAGGCGCGGCCAATAGTGATTACATCAAGGTCTTGTTGCTTTGTCATATTTTATCGTTTCTTCTTGCGAGCACTTTGACCTATCCGATTATTGTATAATATGCGGAATATAGATCTTAATTGTTGTATGTGCATAAAGTTTCAATTTTCATATCCGGGATTTGAAAATTGAAACTTTTATATCTTCTTCTTGTGACAATGAAACACATATTCTATATTCAAGTCAATTCAGAATATGTATTCCTTTGGAGGCTCTTTTGGTTGGGTTTGGATTAATCGGGGCTGGTCGTATTGGACAGCTTCATGCAGAAAATATTGTGGCAAATGCCCGAGCAAAATTGGTCACTGTTTCAGATGCTTTTGTTGAGGCCTCTGAAACTTTAGCAGCAAAGACAGGTGCAGAGGTTTCATCCGTCGAAGATATGTTGGCACGGGACGATGTTCAGGCCGTTTTTGTCGCTTCGTCAACGGATACCCATGCCGATTTTATCGAAGCCGGGGCACGGGCTGGCAAAGCGGTTTTTTGTGAGAAACCAGTGGATATGGATGCAGAAAGAATACGGTCTTGTTTAGAGGTTGTTGAAAGCTGTAACCAACCCCTGATGATTGGCTTTAACCGTCGTTTTGACCCAAATTTTGCGTCGTTACAGCGTCGATTGTCCGATGGGGAAATCGGGGATGTGGAAATTGTTACCATTCAGTCCCGCGATCCCTCTCCACCGCCTGTTTCCTACATTGAGCGGTCCGGAGGTTTGTTTCGGGATATGATGATACATGATCTTGATATGGCACGATTCCTTTTGGGTGAGGAGCCTGTTTCTATCTATGCTACCGGCTCAGCTTTGGTTGATCCCGCTATTGGTGATGCTGGAGACGTCGATACCGCACTGGCTGTGTTGAAAACGGCAAGTGGTAAGGTGTGTCAGATATCTAATTCTCGGCGGGCAACCTATGGATATGATCAGCGTGTTGAAGTTCATGGATCAAAAGGTATGCTCCGCGCAGGTAATGTTCACGAAACAACGGTAGAAGTCGCAACATCTGCTGGCTTTAAAACTGATCCTGTTCAGCATTTCTTTTTGGAACGCTATATGGCTGCGTACCGCGATGAACTCAATGCCTTTATCGATGTCGTAGAAAAGGGCATACAGCCTTCGCCAAGTGGGTATGATGGCCTCATGGCACAGGCTTTGGCTGATGCAGCCACAGAATCTCTGAAAACAGGAGTGCCTGTTTCACTGGTCTAATCAGCAGTAGAGTTTTGATCAAAAAACAGAGGGCGCGAAATGCATCCTCTGTTTTTTTGTGTGAACTCGACAGAATTTCAAAGATCAATTATGCCCTATGACTAATCACGCAAGACCGGCCATTTTTTGTAAATCGTTTGCGACACCACTGGCTGATGAAAGAATGGGGTTGCCCTGGGTCAAGCCCTCGTTCTCAAGAAATGGTGATGACCATCCCCCGGCTTCCTCGATCAGAATAATACCTGCGAGACAATCCCAAGGGTTGATATGGGGTTCGTAATACCCAATTAACCGACCGGATGCGACGTATGACATCATCAAAGCACAGGAACCGTTACGGATAAACATTCCCCCCGCCGAAAGTAAATTATCCAGAAAAGGTAATAACTGAGATGGAGGAATTCTATGGGATGTGCCCAAGCCCATTACCCCCTGAGTAACAGAGTTGACGTTTTGAGTTTCAATTTTTTTGCCATTCAGATGAGCATTGTTTCCGGTTAAGGCAGAGAAAAGTTCGTCTGTATTTGGATCGTAAACAAAGCCGGCAACGATCTTGTCGCCTTTCATTAGGGCAACGGAAATACACCATGCATACATTCCCGTTAGAAAGCATGCTGTACCGTCTATGGGGTCGATTACCCAGAGATAATCGTTGCTTCCTTTTTCCTGTCCGTGTTCTTCGCCAAGATAGCCGTCGTCTGGGAATTTTTCACGTGTGAGATCACGAATAATTCTTTCTACATTTTGATCCGCAATACTGACGACGTCTTGTGGGTCTGTTTTTGTTTCGATAATGAGCTCGTCCCGGCGATTAAAATAATCCAGGGCAATTTTTCCCGCTTCCTTGATCATTTGCTTTCCATGAGCAAATCTTTGATCAATTTCATTCTTATCTTCGGGGGTAAGGTTCTGATAGGTAAGAAACAAAACTAGAGTCCTTAAACTTTATGCCTGATATGGCTGTTGGAAAGAGCTGTTTCGAGGAGCGTTATGGGGCTATGAGCGCCATCCCCTTGGTCGCAAAGGTTATTGAAATATCACTCCCGGCTTTAATGGCATTATCAATGCGGTAATCGACCACGAAAAGTTCGCCCAGAGGACTGTCGACGGAATAGTGCATTTGATTACCTAAATAGGTGGAATGAGTGACGTTCCCTCTGATGCCAATTTGATCTTTTGCCCCAGCAGATCCCGATTCAGAAGATCCAGATACTGAAGATCCCGGGCCCGACGACCCTTGAGCAGGCTCCAGGAGTATTGAATCGGGGCGTACCGCGATTTGTGCCGAGCCAATCCTCAGCCCCCGACTTGGTAATTCGTATTCGATACTATCTATGCGTACCTTGGCTTTTTCATGATTTGCGCTAATAACTTCGCCCGTGATCAAATTTGCATCCCCAATAAAGTCTGCAATAAAAGCTGATGAAGGTGCTTCGTATAGCTCTCTTGGTGTTCCCTCTTGGGCGATAATCGACCTGTTCATCACAATAATACGATCTGAAACCGCCAGAGCTTCTTCTTGATCGTGGGTGACGTACACGGCGGTTAAACCGAGTTTTTGTTGCAGATCCCTTATTTCTTCACGCACTTTCCGGCGGAGTTTTGCATCCAGATTGGACAGGGGTTCATCAAGCAGTAAGACCTCTGGCTCCAAAACGAGGGCGCGCGCAACGGCAACTCTTTGTTGTTGTCCGCCGGAAAGTTCACTGGGCAAACGCGATGCATAGCCTGCAAGGCCAACCAACGCCAAACCTTCTTCTGCGCGTTCAGCCGCTTCAGCTTTTTTCAGCCCGCCAACAGTTAAACCATAAGCCACATTTTCACCAACAGTCATGTGAGGGAAAAGAGCGTAGGATTGAAAGACCATGCTGACATCCCTGTCTGTGGCGGGAAGGTTTGTAACGTCTTTTCCGCCGATCAAGATCCGCCCCGAAGAGGCATGCTCTAGCCCGGCAATCATGCGCAAGGTTGTCGTTTTTCCACACCCACTTGGTCCCAAAAGGGTAACGAGGTGACCGGGTGCAATTGAGAAGGACACGTCGTCTATTGCGGTAACCGCGCCATATTTCTTGGTTACATTTTCAAATGTAACTGATCCTGCTTTCAGGTGCAGACTCATGCTTGTTTCTCCATCGTGGCAGACTTTGTTGATGGGGTTGTTTTGTCGGATTGAGGGGCCAGCCTGTCAGCTTTGCGTAATTTTCGTTCGCCAATCACTTTTTGTACCAGCAAAATGGCGGTCAGCATCACAACGATCAGCACAGAAGAATAGGCGATGGCAATGCCATATTCGCCATTTTCCACAAGGCCAATAATATAGGATGTTGCCATGTTGTGGTCTGCGCTGACTAAGAATATGACAGCACTAACCGATGTGATCGCCCGGACAAAACTATATACCAGAGCAGCAACTATGGCTGGACGGAGCAGGGGAAGAATTACTTTCCGCATTGTTGTAAAGCTGTTGGCCCCAAGTGTGAGAGAGGCTTCATCCAGGCTTTTGTCCAGCTGGCTCATAGCCGCGATCCCGCCGCGAACACCTACAGGCATGTTTCTGAACATAAAGCAAAGTACAAGAATGGCGGCTGTTCCGGTTAGCTCAAAAGGCGGAACATTAAAGGCGAGGATATAGCTGACACCAATAACAGTTCCGGGGATCGCAAAGCTTAACATTGTGCCGAATTCAAAGATGTTTTTCCCGCCGAATTTCTGGCGAACAAGAAGGTAGGCTGTTAGCAGGCCAAGAGCCGCGGTAAGGGGGGCCGCTATCGCGGAAATTGTAATGGTGGTCCAAAAGGAATCCCATGCGGCACCTTCCCAGACCAGGCTTCCTTCGTTCCAGCCTATGCCAAAACCCTCGCCATAATGTTGCAGGCTGAAGCTGTTATCCCGGCCCCAATTTACAACAAAGCCACCAAACAGAACTGTGCCGTATATGACGATGGTAAAGAAAGCCCAAGGAATAGTGACGCAGAGACAGGTCCAACGAAGCAGAGGGTTCATGCCTGCGTGAATACCAGAATCAGCTTTGCCTGCGACAGTGGTATAGGATTTATTACCAAGCCATACCCGCTGTGTGAAAAAGGCACTGAGGGTGAACATCAATAGGATGATTGCTAAGACGGCGGCCATGCTTTGATCATTTTGTGCGCCAACGATGGCAAAAAAGATCTCGGTTGATAGAACATCATAGTTGCCACCAAGTACCATTGGGTTGCCAAAGTCGGCCATGCTTTCGATAAAGCCAATCAAAAAGGCGTTGGCGATACCCGGGCGCATCAGGGGCAAAGAGACTTGTTTAAAGGTGTGCCAACGGCTGGCGCCCAGTGTTTGTGATGCTTCTTCCATCGAAGGGCTGACCCCTTCGACAACACCGATCAGAACCAAAAAGGCAATCGGGGTGAAAGATAGTGTTTGAGCTAACCAGATCCCGGGAAGGCCGTAAAGCCAGCGCCCGGCTTCAATATTCAGAAGGTCAGCAACAAATTGTGTGATAGTTCCGGACCGCCCCAATAGAAGAATAAGCGCGAGGCCGATAACAAAGGGGGGGGTGATAATTGGTAGAATTGTCAGAACTCTGAGGGATTTTTTCCAACGAAAGTCCGTTCTGGTTGCCACCAGAGCAAAACCAAGACCCAGCAAGGTCGTTGATGTAGCTGTTAAAATTGCGAGAAAGAACGAGTTTAATCCCACCCCGCAAGAAACACTGGTGCTCAGACAGTCAAGGCCCCAGATTTTTTTGGTGAAGAAGTTATCTGTAAAGGTACTGAGGGCATATAGCCCTGCGTCATTTACAAAAGCAGAAACCAGAATTTTACCGACAGGCAAAAATACAAATGTTGCGACAAGGGCGACAACAATTCCAATTGCCGATGTGACAAAGACATCCCCACGCAAGTTTCCCGCAGCAGCTAGGCCCGTTGTCAGGAGTATGAGAAAAGATCCTGCGGTAAAGAGTGCCCCATACCCCATGCCGAATTGGCGTGTCTCAAGGGGGCCAAAAGCTGCTTCCAAGGTGCTGTATTCCCAGCCACCTATTCCGATGGTAAAGCCTTGACCTAGTAGATAGGCGAGGCCAAAGCCACCGGATATAATCAGGGTTGAAGCGTATTTTGGATCACTTTTTACTTTGTTGAAAATCCACAAGGGGAAAAGAAGAGGAAAGAGAAGTGGCAATAGCCATTCTTTATCCTGAAAGATTTGAATCAGTGCCGGAGCATAGTCACTATCAAAGGGATAGCCATCTATAAGCCATTCAAATGCCCAAAAGCCGTCCTCTAGGGCATACCAAGGAAGTATGGCAAAGCCGATCCAGCCCGCGGCAAGCCACGGAAAAAATGATGTACGCACGAATCTTTCCTCTTTATCTCAAATAACGCTAACGGATTAGCGTGGCAGAGACTTAATTTCGTCATCCCAGCGCTTCAAAAGGCGTTTTCGCGTTTCACTGGAACCGTATTTGGCAAAGTCATAGTTGATCAATTTGGTCTCTGTGAGCTTTGGTGCGCCTTCTGGCACCGAAGATCCAGAATTGGAGGGAACCTGATAGGCTTTGGCCTGTTCAGCCAAAGACTGTACATCGGGGCGAAGTGCGAATTCAGCAAATTTCTTGGCGTTATCCAGGTTACGGGCACCTTTGATGATGCTCATGGAACCCACTTCATAGCCAGTGCCTTCGCATGGGGCGACGACCTTGATTGGAAAGCCTTTTTTGACCTGTTTTACCATGTCGTGCATGAAGGTAATGGCCAGAGTTGTTTCACCCCGTGCTGATGCTTTGATCGGCGCGGATCCTGATTTTGTATATTGGTTGATATTGGAATGAAGGCCAGCCAGGAATTCAAAACCTTTTTCTTCACCGAAAAGCTGTACAACTGTTGCCAGTGTTGTGTACGCGGTCCCTGATGAATTAGGGTTCGCCATCTGAACTTCACCTTTATAGGCTGGGTTGGTCAGGTCAGCCCAGCATTTTGGCACAGGCAGGCCTTTTTCTTTCAATAGTTCTTCGTTGTAACCAATGCCAAGGGCTCCGGCATAAATGCCGACTGTTTTATAGTCGCCTTGTTTCGCTTGATTTTGAGCCCATTCCAGAAGGTCATCAATTTGTTTTGATTTATACGGAGTGGTCAAGTCTTCTGCCGCAGCTTGAAGATGGGGATCACCTGTTCCGCCCCACCACACATCAACCTTTGGGTTTCTTGCTTCGGCTTTAATATGCGCGAAGATTTCCCCGGAACTTTTCCGTACCATGGATACATCAACGCCGGACTCTTTTTCAAACGTTGATTTCATCAAGTTACACCATTCTTCATCAGCTGCGCAGAGAACATTCAATTTCTCTTTTGCTTGTGCTGAAACGGCTGATACAGCACACAGTGCTGCGACAGCAAAACCAACTGCTATATTCTTTCTAGTCATCCCGTGACCTCCCTTTTTGGTCTTGTTCCCGAGGTTTTCCTCTTGCTTTTTCTTGTGCAAATAAACGCACAAATTGGCTCAAAGATCCTCTTAAGAATCCTTGTCCTTGATGTGATGATAAGAGGGGAGAAAAATAAATGAAAGAAAAATTTCAATAAATTAATTATTAGAATATATTTTCTAAAATGAGCTTATCAAAAGCGCCTGCAATTTTATTAAGTATTGAGCCCTTGATATTCGTGCCTTTGTTAGAGCGTTTCAGCATTGGCCAGTATTTGTAGGCCTAATAAATTATTGGATAAGGAGGGATAACGTTTTGAGTATCATTTATTCCTTTTGTGGAATTTATATTCCATTTGTGTGTAAGTCTGTTATGAAGAATAAAAAATGAAAGGTTCCTTGATGACAGCGCCCAGTACCTATGAAGCGTTAAGAATTGAATTGGCTTCCCGCCATGATGATCTGAGCAAACGTCTAAAGCAGATTGCCGAATATGCGCTGGATAATCCCAATGATATGGCGCTGGAAACTGTTTCTGCTATTGCTGATCGCGCAAATGTTCAGCCGTCTAGTCTTATTCGTTTTGCCAAGGCTTTTGGGTTTACTGGCTTTAGTGAGATGCAAAAGGTTTTTCGATCTCATTTGGTCGACAATGGTTCAAACTATAAAGAACGAATTCGGTCTTTGGGCAGGGATAGTACCCATCAACCCAATGCATCCAGTATTGTGTTGGATGATTTCATTGATGGCGGTGTTGCAGCCTTGAATAATCTACGGGATGTGATCAGCCCGGACAAACTGGAACAGATTGTAAATATATTGGCAAAGGCAGACATTATATATCTATCTGCTCAGCGCCGATCTTTCCCGATTGCAAGTTATTTGGCGTATGCGTTTGCTCATTTGGACAAGCGTTGCATTTTGATCGATGGCAATGGGGGGATGTTTCTGGAACAGGCGCGCTCTATGCGCAAAGGGGATGCCTTGTTGGCAATTAGTTTTAAAAGCTATGCGTCTGATGTTGTCCAGCTTGTTAAGGAAACAAAGGAAAAGGGGATTCCAGTTGCTTCAATCACTGACGGAGTTCTAAGTCCTTTGTCACAACATTCCGATGTTTGTCTAGAAGTCGAGGAAGTCGAAGTGCATGCGTTTCGATCCTTGTCGGCAACCATGACATTGGCTCTTTCGCTTGTGGTTGCACTTGGACAAGCTTTGGATCAAAGGTCCTGAGATACCTGTGATGCTGACTTCTGGGGATGGCTTGTTATTATTCAGTAGTTAAATCTGATGGGGAAAAGCCAAACACCCTTTTAAAGGCGGTAGAAAAGTTTGCAGCACTGTTGTAACCGGCCAAAAAAGCTGCTTGTGAAATGGTGATATTGTCCTGCTCAATCGCATCCCTGGCTGTTACAAGGCGGCGTTCCCGCACATAGTCCATGACCGTCATGCCATACGCGATCTTGAAAGATTTTTGCAAAGAGCTTTTGCTCATGGCGAGTACGGTTGAAATTGTGTCCAGGTTCAGACCTTCATGGACATTGTCTTCTATATACTCTCTGACAATTCGGGCTTTGTGTTCTTGTGGGGTATCTTCTTTAACGTCTGATGATATTGATTGCGAAGAAAGAATGCTTTTTAGCGCTTCGGCCAAAATTTCTAACGCGTGGCTTTCTGCCTGTAGCTTTTTAATAATTGGCGATGATGTCTGTGGCGTGATCAGCTTACCGGCAAGGGCAATGGCCCGCTTTGACGGTTTCCACTTTCTGATATCAAGTTTTCCATGAAGAAATTCCTGGATGCGAGATGAGCTTTCAATATCCTGATCTATGTAAGTTTCAATCCAGTTGAAATCTGCGGAAATAATAACTTTGCTGACCTTTGTTCCTTTGCGCATCTGTCGTGTCCACAGGGTGGGCTGTGAAAGGGCCCATATATATCCTTTGGGGCCGTTGTTTGCGTCCAGGCAATAAGAGGCGTCTCCCAATGTGCCCTCTATGCGTCCATGCGTGATCAGACATATTTTCAGGCTTGGCCCAACCATAGCTTCAGCATGGTGATTATGTACTTCAATTGTATCAGTCGCATGAACCTGCAGAGAAGAAGAATACCGGTTGTTGCTTATATTTCCTTTTAGGATCGTTCTGTCATTTATAGGGGTCTTGTCTTGGCGGGGGGAAGTGGCGGTGGTCGGCGCGGCCATTTGCAACAGGGTGGTTTCTTTTATCTGATTTTCATAAGTCAGGTTCTTGCGCTTGATGTAATCAGCTGTTTCAGAGGAAGGCATAGGATACTCCGCGCGAAAAGGATTTATGCAAAAGCGTTTGTTGCAAATGAAAGAAACGTTTTTGCAAAAGCATTCAGTCTGGTGTTTAAAAAGAACAAGTAATAATAAGAAGCATTCTCAATTAGTAAAGATTTTTGATTGCTGAGGTTGCTATGCGAACATGCCCTGGACTTGTTTATGAATGTTTTTTTGCTTTTAGTCAGAGAAAGCTAAAAGGTCTTTTGTTGGGGAGCGTTGCGCTAACTGCTTTGCCATTGGGTGCATGGGCGCAAGAGGTTGAAAAAGACCCGATGCCAATTGAAACAGAGACCGTTACTCACGAACAGGATATCGTTCTTGATCCCGTGTATGTCGATGGTAAGGCCGATGTTCTAACCGGGGGTGTTCAGTTGGGGCAAGAGGCGTTGGAGCGGATCAATCCACAGGATATTAAAGATGTATTCCGCCAGGAGCCGGGCGTTGCCGTTAGTTCGCCGATTGCAATTGGGCAAAAGGTATATGTGAACGGTATTGAAGATACAAAGCTTGCTGTTGACGTTGATGGAGCCCGACAGGTGACAAAAACGTTTCATCACATTGGAACCGCAATTATTGATCCTGAATTGCTCAAGGCCGTGAAGGTTGAAACCGGGGTTGCTCCTGCGGATGCTGGACCGGAAGCGCTCGGTGGTTCTATTTCTTACGAGACAAAAGACGGGCGTGATTTTCTGGATTTTGATGAAACCTTTGGCGGATATGGAAAGCTAACCTTTAACAGCAACACAGGTGGATTTTCCGAAAATGTAGCTCTGGCGGCACAATATAACAATTTTGATGTTCTGTTGTATGGCTCAAACGATGGTGGTGATAACTATTCAGATGGTAAAGGGCACGAAGTCCCCGGAACCAAACCGGAAATGCAAAGCGGTCTTTTTAAGTTAGGGTATAGTGCTGACAACGGGTATCGTATCAAGCTTACAGGTGACTTTACCAAAGATGATGGTATTCGCCCCGTACGCCCAAACTTTGGTGGTTCCAGCAATCCGTCTGATGTTCCACAGCGTGTAGATTACGAACGAAAGTCCGTGACTCTCTCTATTGGCGACGAAACCCCGACCGATCTTTGGGATCCGCGTTTTAGCATTAGCTATACAGACACTTCTCTTTTTGCGGATATCAAAAACACGCCGATTGGCGAAGGTATTGTGTCTGATATCACCACAATAAATGGCAAGGCTTCTAATACTTTCACGGTTGGCTTGGGCAAGATTACCTCTGGCGCTGACTTCTATATCGATTGGGGAAAAGGCGGGCGCGAAAATGATGCCAACTATAAAGAGGAAGTTTATGACATTGGTGTCTTTACCCAGGCAAGGTTATCGCTGAGCGACGAAGCGCGGGTCTCTTTTGGCGGGCGTTTTGATTATAACCACCTAGAGGGAAATGAGGGAACGACCCTGGATAATGCGGGCCTTAGTGGAAACTTTAGTGGTGAGTATGATGTGACCCCCTGGTTGATGGGCTATGCCGGGGCTGGTACTGCATGGGGCGGTGTGCCCATGACCGAAATCGGGGTTCAGAATTACTGGAGTGCCTTTGGCGTGCGGTGGAACTATGACGATCTGGCACCGTCACGTTCCTTTAATTACAAAGCTGGATTTGTGATTGAAGAGGGTGATTTCACCTTTGATGGTAATGTTTTCTACACCAAGATTGATGATTCTCATGATGTTTCCAACAGTAATCGTGGTACTCAGCACGATGTCGTCAGCAAGGGGATAAATGCTTCGGCAAAATACAGTTTTGGTGATGGTTTTGTGCGCGGCACCTATTCGAAAACAAGGGTCCGTGTTGACGGGGATGTGCCGGTTAGTACCTTGGCCTATCAAGGGATTCTAATGGGGGATACCTATGGCGTTGAAGCTGGATATTCCTGGCCTGATCTTGGATTGCGTGCCGGTGCAACAGGCGAAGGTGCTTTGGAAAATGATGATACCAAGAAAAACGGTGGCAATGCATTGGATAGTTATTTTGTCGCGGGGCTTTATGCGGAATGGTATCCCGAAGATATCGATGGTTTATCCCTGCGCGTAGATGTGAAAAACCTGTTTGATAAAGATTACGTTGATCGGGCGAATGTTGGGTATGACAGTTCTCGGTACACGCCCTATAGCGAACCGGGGCGTACATTCCTTCTTGCTGCAAAGTATGAGTTTTAGTTCCAATGAATGTGTGTAGAAAAATTGCCATCGCCCTTTGGGTTGGGTGTTTGTTTTTTGGACAGGCAAATGCAGAGCAGACAGTTACGATAACTGATCTTGCGGGGCGGTCGGTAGAAGTGAGCGTTCCCGTGAAGAAGTTGATTTTGGGCGAGGGACGCTATTTACCGAGTTTGGCTATTTTGGATCGCGATGATCCAACACAACGTGTTGTTGGGATGATGGGCGAGTTTGAAAAATATGATCCTGCGTCCTATGAACAGTATCGACATCGTTATCCCGCCCTTGACGATATCCCGAGAATTGGGGCCAGTAATGCGTCGTCATTTAGCTTGGAACAAGCTCTGTCAGTTTCCCCGGATGTTGCGATTTTTGGGCTTTCAAGCGGTCACGGGCCGAATGACAATGATAAGCAGCTTCTCGCGACATTGGAAGCGGCTGGCGTTCCCGTTGTTATTCTGGATTTTAGAATTGATCCTTTGGTCAACACGCCCAGAAGTATAGAAATTCTTGGTGAGTTGTTGGGGCGCAAAAAAGAAGCAGACGAATTTCTGTCCTTTTACCGCGAACAACTCAACCGGGTGACGTCAGTGCTGCCTGAAAAAAGTTCGGGGCCAACGGTGTTTATGGAATCCCGGGTTGGATTAGCGGCAGATTGTTGCGAGGCAATCGGGGCGCGTATGATGGGGCGATTTATTACTGCTGCGGGGGGGCGTAATGCCTTTGGGGATATGATCCCCGGTACTCATGGCTCTGTTAGTCGGGAATATCTATTGTTGAATGAGCCGGATGTATACATCGGCACAGCGATTGGATCGGTGGAAACGGAGGAACGTTTCCCGCAGTTTATTCAGCTGGGGGCTCGTACGCTAAAGGGCAATGCGGAGGAAAGTTTGCAGGCGGCACTTTCGCGTCCGGAGTTAAGAGAGTTGAAAGCGGTTAAGCAGGGAAGGGCTTATGCTATCTGGCATCATTTCTATAATAGCCCGATGAATGTCGTCGCGGTTCAGGTAATCGCAAAATGGTTACACCCCCAGAGTTTCAAATCTTTGAACCCGGAAGAAACCTTACGCACATATTTTGATCGTTTTCAGCCCGTCCCGTTGAATGGTGTTTATTGGGCACATCCCGGTCGATAGAGATAACAGATTTCATTTTATAGCACGGATTAACACCAAAGAAGACTGTGAAAAACCAAGCAGTCCGCAACCAAGCAGCCCGCAACCAAGCAGCCCAAGGTGTTAAATTATCCAGATAAATCAGGAGATACACGTATTGCCAATGACAATGAAAGCATCGGTACAGACCGATCATGCATCGAAATATTTACAACAACTTTGTAAGCATTTTGCCCATAAAGTTTCTGTTCAATACACACCCGAAAAAGGCGATGTTGATTTTGGCTTTGGTAATTGTCTGATGACGGCTGACGAAAAGACATTGTCTTTTGTTTGCCACGCGGATGACAGACCACGGTTAGGGAAAATAGAAGGTATTATTTCCATACATCTGGAGAAATTCGCCTGGAGAGAAGATCTGGAATTGAAGTGGAACTATTCTTAAGTCAAGCCAGACAAATAAAGATGAAAAAGCAGAAAGCACCCTATGATTTACAGGTTGCTTTCTGCTTTTTTTGGAGTGTTGATCGAAGTTATGATCAGGCGGTCGAATGATGAGCGTTATCCATCATTGTCCTTTTTCATCTTTTGAAACTCTTTATTGAGTTTGTACTCTTCGGAAGAAACATGTTTTTCCATGTCTGCTGTCCGCCGTTCCAAATCTTCAAATTCTCTGCAAAGTTCGGAAAAATCCAAATCTACCTCACTGTCAGAGGGGGGAGGTGTTTTGTGTGTCCCTGCATAGGCATACTGTGTTCGGGTTCTGCTTGAGTTTGCCCCGCTCATCCAGTGTCTTGTCTTGTCTGCCATCTTGTTGAATTTTCCCTCTAGCCGGCCAGGGTTATTTACCCAGTAGAGGGAGAGAAAAAAAACGATTAGCGTCAAAACAAAGTTAATGAAGAGACCGATAATAAAGGCGGCTAGAACAAGCTTGCGTGGGACGCCAAAACGGTCTGCTAATGCGCGGGTAACGCGTTTGATCGCCCCTTGGTGATGGTGGGCCTGGTAACTGTGACAGCCCGGTTTTTGTCTATGGTTGTGCATTTGAATAATCCCGTTCTCTTCTGGTCACTTCGTCTATTGTAATGAATTGCTGGTGCGTGGATGAAAAGGGTTGTGGATCAATCCTGTTCAAGCACCTTTTCAAGTGTGGCGACGCGATCAGCCAGTTTTCTGGCAACATCACGCATTTTTAGAAGCTCGTCTTTGGGGACAGCAACCATACCATTTCCCAGATCTTGTTTTTTCATGGTTTTCCACTTTGTTATGTAATGGAAAATGATCCAGAGCGGGGCGACAATAGACAGGAACACCACCAGGGGGACGAAGAAAGCTACAGCGAAGCTCATTGTTTTAATTTCTTTCTCAGTTCAAAATCTGTTTGCTCTAAATCCCGGCCGCTCTGGACCGTTGCAGGCTAGGGGCATTATTTCTTGGACTTTGACATTTTTGCCTTCAATGCCGCCAGTTCGTCGGCGATTTCTGATTCTGCTTCCAGCTCAGAGAACTCATCGTTCAGTGTTTTAGTGCGACCAAGGTCGTATGAATCCGCCTCTGCATCAAGTTCTGTGATTTTGCGCTCTAGGTTGTCGTAACGCGCCAGCGCATCATCTACACGACCGTCGTAAGTTGTCTTACGCAGTTTTACCCTTTTTTCGGCTGTGTTTAAACGGATTTCCATGGACTTCTTCTTGGCCTTTGCTTCGTCCAGTTTTGCCTGAAGCTTTGAAAGGTCGTCATTAGACTTTGCAAGGCTTTCTTCAATATAGCCAAGTTCAGCTTGAAGGGCGTCAGCTTGTTCCTCAATCTTCCTTTTCGCCAAAAGAGCGCCTTTGGCAAGATCGTCACGGCCTTTTGAAAGGGCGAATTCAGCTTTGCTTGCCCATTCAGCTTTGGAAGTTTCAAGTGCTGCGAGCTTTTTCTCTATGTCTTTTTTGTCGGCAATTGCCTTTACAGAAGATGAACGAACCTCGATTAAGGTGTCTTCCATTTCCTGAATCATAAGGCGGGCCATTTTTTCCGGTTCTTCCGCACGGTCCAACAGGGAATTGATGTTGGAATTAACAATGTCGGTCAGACGGGAAAAGATACTCATAACGTTTTCCTTTCGAGGAGTAAGAATACTTCGATAGATTGCATGAGGTGTGCCAACTCTAAATATTCATTAAAAACAATAGCTTAAAAAATAAACTTGAAAATTATCTTGATTAAATCGATATTTATTAGCGAAAATAGATAACTAATTTAGCTAATATTATGGATGTTCTTGTCAATATTATCGGGGAAGATCCACATTTTCTGGATGTGGTTGAAAAGGCTTCACAGCTTGCCTTGATCGATAAGCCGTGTCTTGTGGTTGGAGAACGAGGAACAGGCAAAGAGCTTTTTACGTCCCGTCTTCATTATCTATCCCGACGCTGGGATGGCCCCTTGGTCAAAATCAACTGTGCTGCTTTAACCGATAGCCTGTTGGAAAGTGAGTTATTTGGGCATGAACGCGGTGCTTTTACGGGCGCACAAAGGACACATGTCGGGCGGTTTGAACGTGCGGATGGCGGGACATTGATTCTCGATGAAATTGCGACAGCATCCAGTGCGGTTCAGGAAAAGGTTCTTCGTGTTATCGAATATGGAGAGTTTGAGCGCGTTGGCGGTAGTGAAACGTTACATGTGGATGTGCGCGTTATTGGGGCTGCAAACGTTGATTTGCCAACACTCGCTGCAGAAGGGAAATTTCGGGCTGATTTGTTGGATCGTTTGGCTTTTGATGTTTTGACGTTACCGCCTTTGCGGGTGAGACCACGAGATATTCTGACGCTGGCTCATCACTTTGCACTGGAAGTCACACGGGAAGTGGGGAGGGATATTTTCCCGGGTTTTTCTGAACGGGCACGAAAACAACTTGTCGATTATGCCTGGCCGGGGAATGTCAGAGAGCTAAAGAACGCTGTTGAACGTACCATTTGCAGGCTACCAGCTTCTGAAACTGCGATTGATGAGATCTATATAGATCCTTTTGATAGTCCTTGGCGCTTTGGCGCGACCAAGAAGAAAACGGACGATAATCCAGAGGGTGAGGGGGCGGTTGTTGATGACTTTACCAAGGCTGTTTCCGGCTTTGAACGTAAAATTTTAATTCAAACGCTTGAAAGGTATCAGTTTAACCAAACTGACGCAGCCCAAGCTTTGTCGTTGAGTTATCACCAGTTTCGGAGGCTCTTAAAAAAATACGATGTACCCGTTAGATCTGCATAGGGTGTAGGGTCTAAAATTGATTGAGCTTGACTTCGGGACCTCTTATTCAATCCGTCTCGCATGATGGAATGACAGAAGGTGGGGGATCTATTTAGATCGCCAGTTTCATAAACTTGATTTTTCGATGTAACGTCGCGCGGCTTATGCCCATCGCACTGGCCGCGGCTGATATGTTGCCGCCCGTGTGTGCCAATGCCTGTAGAATAACCCGGCGTTCTGCCAACTCATATTCCTTGGCGTGATTAACCTTTTTGCCCTGTAAATCAGCAAGCAAAATGGGTTCCTTTAAGGGGCCGTTTTTAAGCCCGTAGATACGCCGAGCCCCTCGTGATGCTCCTATGACAATGCCGTCCTGATCAACAGCCAACAAAGAGGTCTGTAAATTGGCGGTAGTTTCTGGGGTCCCTATGGGCGGGGTGGCGAGTACAATGTCTGCGTCATGATAGGTTTGGCGAAAGTATTCTGATTCAATTTGTCTGGCAGCATTAATTACCGAAAGGGAAATGATGCGAGCAAAATCAGGGGTCAGGTCCGCGCGGCTGGAAGAAACATCAATAGCGGCAAGTAGGTGGCCTTCGTGATCGAAGATTGGCGCAGCACTACAGGATAGGTTAATATTTTTACTGTGAAAATGTTGGTCTTTGTGAATTGTTAATGCCCTTTTTTCGACGATACAGGTGCCAATACCATTGGTGCCTTCACTTTCCTCGCTCCATAAAGCCCCCGTGCAAAGTCCCCAGTCGTCATAAGTCTTATCGTCGCTGACGGCCCCTCGGCGATCAACAGCAATGCCGCTTGCATCGGCCAGAACAACACAGCAACCTGCATTCCCGACCGCAAGATAGAGATTGTCCAGACTGGTTTCAGCTGTATGTATCAGGGGGCCTAACTTTTCTTTGGCGTGTTTCAGTTCGCTGGCCGTTATTCGCTCGGGCGGACGCTTTTGATCGGGGGAGAGGCGGTGTAGCATCTTGGAACGACGCCATGATGCCGCGATTGCAGTTTGTGCAGCCCCATTTGTCTCTAGAGTATTTTCCACATGTGTAGCGTGGTGACTTGTTGATCCCATGTTCGTTGCCCCAAGAGCAATTCACAAGAAAATATCTAGTTGTTTTCTGTGTGTTTGCTCTTTTCCTGACGTTTCTAGTGCGCCATTATTTTATGGCTTCACTAATCCCTTTTTCTTTTTATGTGGAACTTTGTTCCATTGAATACGCCTGTTTTCGTATTCTTGTTATTTATTTACGTTAGAACAAGTGGGATCATTTCGCAAATTTTATAAGCCTGCGATGGAATTGCCTGTTTACTCTTTGGGGCCTTGTTGGCGGTCAAAGATGGCGTTAGAGAGACGCTGCGGCTCTTGATGCCTGATCGTAAAGGCCAGAGATACTGCGCAGAATTTGTGCGGTATGAGCGACTTCGTCAAATCGGGTATCTGTTGCAACGGCGGGGTCGATAAGACAAAGTTCGCGAATCTTCCTGTATTCAGAACAGGCTTCTGCGCCTTCCTTTGTTGTTGAATAGAAAATCTCTTTCCCTTTTTTTGTGCCTTTGACCAGTTTGCCTTTTATCAATTTTTTGAGGGAATAGTTCACTGTGTGAGGATCTTCAACGTTAAGGACGAAACAGATATCGTTCAGTCGTTTTTCTCTGTTTCTGTGGTTCACATTGTGAAGGACAAGGACATCAAGAGGATTAAAATCTTGATGCCCTGCAGCATTCATACAGCGAACCATCCAGCGGGAAAAGCCGTTGAACGCAATGATCAACCCGTATTCCAGTTCACTCATTTGCCAACCCTGATCACTGGCCAGGTGTTCCGATGAAACGATGTGGCGCGGGGTTTTGGGTGTGTCAGACATACTGGAACCTTTTGATCTGTAATAGGATTATCTCGTGGATGGTGTTTAAACCTGCCTACATATTGTTGGGAAGATAGGTTACGATTTCCGGTACGGCAATAATAATAGCCAAAGCGAGAACCAGCAGGCCAAAGAAGGGCAATGCTGCTTTTGCAACGGCCAGTATATTTCGGCCCGTGAGTGCCTGTAGAACAAAGAGGTTAAATCCGACAGGTGGTGTGATTTGCGACATTTCAACCACAATCACGATATATATACCGAACCAGAGCGGATCAATTCCGGCCTGTTCAACCATGGGCATGATGACTGATGTGGTTAAGACCACGACACTAATGCCATCGAGAAAGCAGCCAAGCACGACAAAGAACACGGTTAAAGCAGCTAGAAGGGCGTAGGGGCTTAGTTCCAGGCCGCCAATCCATTCAGCCAATAGTTTGGGAATTCCGGTAAAGCCCATGGCCACAGTTAAAAAGGCTGCGCCGGCCAGAATAAAGGCAATCATACAAGATGTTTTTGTTGCACCCATCAGGCCCTGGAAAAAGGAGGTTTTGTTCAGGTCACCTGTAAACCATGACAAGAGAAGTGCCAGAACAACACCGACCGCTGCGGCGTCTGTTGGTGAAGCAATCCCGGTGTAGATTGAGCCAATAACGCCACTGATCAAAATGATGACAGGCAAGAGGCTTTTGGCGCGTTTAAGCTTTTCGCGCAGTGAAATTTCTTCGATTACATCTGGCAAAATATCTTTGTTCATCACTGCCCAAATAATGACAAAACCAACAAAAAGACCAACAAGAAGCAAGCCGGGCAGAACGCCAGCAATGAAAAGACGGGCGATGGACTGTTCCGTAGCGACGCCATAGACAATCAGGATGATGGATGGGGGGATAAGCAAGCCAAGGGTTGCTGATCCGGCCAAGGTGCCGATCATCATGCTTTCGGGGTATTTTCGCTTTGAAAGTTCGGGGATTGACATCTTGCCGATGGTTGCAGCTGTTGCGGCGGACGATCCGGAGACAGCTGCGAAGATTGCACAGCCAAAGATGTTAACGTGTAGAAGTTTGCCCGGCACTTTCCCCATCCAGGGGGAAAGGCCGCTGAACATATCTTCGGATAAGCGGGATCGGAAGAGTATTTCCCCCATCCAGATAAAGAGCGGCAAAGCGGCAAGCGCCCAGTGATTGCTCGCGCCCCAAACCGTTGTCGCCAGAACATCACCAACAGGTGCGTCGGTAAAAAGTGTCATGCCAAAAATGCCAACACCAAAAAGAGAGAAAGCAACCCAGACACCCGATCCTAATAGGGCGAATAGGGTGAGTATAAGAAGAAGGGTTAAATAAATTTCTGACATTGTTTTGCCCTTCTTATTCCGCGTGCAGATCGGCGTGATCTTGTTCTAGTAAATTTTCACCCTTGCCTTCGTAACTTGGATCCCCGCCCGACAGGACGCAAACAAGTTCATCAATCAAGGCGATGGAGAGGACGGTTAACCCGATAAGCACAGGCATCATGGGGATCCAGATCGGAATGGCGATCATGCCAGGGGACAGGTCGTTATAGATGTATGATTCGTGCACCAGGAAGCCGGTATAGGTTGTGAAATAAAGGGCCATAGCTGCGGCAATACCCAAGCACCAGATTTCAACAAAATGGCGGAGCTTCGGAGAAAGATGCTGTAAGACCAGTGAGACCCTGATGTGGCTGCCGTCTCTTAGTGTGTAGGCCAAGGCGAGGAATGAGGCGCCAGCGAGAAAGAAGCCTGTGAAATCGGCATATGAAGGGATGGTTAATCCAATTGCTTCACCTGTGATCAGGCTGCTGAGCCGGTCGAGCAGATTCAAAACCACCTGTGCCATAACTGTCAGACAAATGGCCACAAGAAAAAAGGCCGCTGTCCAACCGCTTGTCGTATAAATTTTATTGAGTATCTGTCTCATGGTCGCGCACATCCCCTCGGTAATGAATAGGCCTTTGGGCAATTCATTCTGGCTGGGTCCATATAAAAAGGGGCGATTCATGACACTATATGTGTGAAATGAACCGCCCAACAGGGAATTTATTTGCCGTAAGAGGTCAGGATTTCGGATCCTTCGTCACCGGCAGATTCTTTCCAGTCAGAAAGCATATCTTCACCAACTTTTTTCAAGCCAGTCATCAATTCAGCCGCAGGCGGATTTACAATTGTTACGCCATTGTCTTGCATGATTTTGATTTTTGCCGCGGTTTCTTCCTGGCTCATTGCCCAACCGCGCTTTTCTGCTTTTTCAGCCGCAGCAAGAACAGCTTGCTGGGTTGCTTCATCAAGTTTGCGCCAGTATTTTTTGTTGATCACAACAATGTTTTTTGGCACCCATGCTTGAATGTGTGTGTAGTGAGAAACGAAATCCCAGGCTTTGCTGTTCGCGCCAGTAGACGGGGATGTTATCATCGCCTCGACACGGCCTGTTGCATAGGCTTGTGGAATGTCTGGAACTTCTACCTGCGTTGGTGCTGCGCCTGTTAGCTGGGCGAATTTTTCCAGTGTCGCATTGTAAGCTCTGAACTTCAGACCTTTGAGATCGTCAACGGTTTTGATTTCTTTTTTCGTATAAAGCCCTTGTGGGGGCCATGGAACAGAGAACAGTGGCATTAGACCCTGTTTGTCCAGTAGTGCGCTAATGACAGGTTTTTGTGCGGCCCATAATTTTCCTGCATCGTCATAATTCGTTGCAAGGAAAGGAAGTGAGTCTGCACCAAAAGCGGCATGCTCGTTCGATAGGCGGGACAGGAAGAATTCGCCAATAGGTACCTGACCACTGCGGACGGCATTTTTAATTTCCGGGTGTTTGAAAAGCGAGCCAGCAGAATGAATTTTAATCTTCAAGTCACCGCTTGTGGCTGTTTCGACGTCTTTGGCAAACTCAATGATGTTGGCGGTGTGAAATGTTTTGTCCGGGTATGGGGTTGGCATATCCCAGGTATCAGCAGAAGCGGTGGCTATTCCGCCCATAGCAAGGGCAGCAACACCAGCGGTGAAGTTACGTAAGAGTTTCATTTTTTAAAACCTCCCAGGGGTTTTCTGTGGATTAGCCTTGATGTTGTTTTCTTTTCAGGGCCTTAAACGTTCTTTTTGGCCCAATTCTATCTGCGATTTTCAGAAAGAGCTGAGCAATACAGCGTGATGAATGAGCCAAAAATACCTGTGTCATCATTAACGCATGAATTAACGATGACGTTATGTTGACAAAAAGTCAATAAAACAATAACGATTTATAGTTGATGTGTATCTAATGCTGTAGTTCAATAACGAAAAAATTAAAGAGAGCTAATTTTGGATATCCGAGTCCTTACATTAGGCGACAGTGCCTTTACGATTGAATTTCCCAAGTTGAAGGGAGCTATCGGTGCGCGGTCAGTCCGTGCGCTGAGAAGCTGTATCGAACAGGAAATTGACGAAGGCCGTCTGTCTGGGGTGTTCGATATTATTTCGGCCAGCCGTTCCCTGACGGTGTGTTTGAATCCGGATGTTGCGAACTATAGTGATGTTGTTGAAAGTATCAGTGTATTAGCCAAGAAGCCCTTGAATAACGAAGGGGGGCATAAATCACTTTGGGTTTTGCCTGCTTGTTATGAGGGGGATCTGGCACCTGATTTATCCGATGTTGCCCGGCGAAGCGGGCTTTCCGTAGAAGATGTTGTCAGCATACATAGTTCAGCTATCTATGATATTTTCCTAATTGGCTTTTTACCTGGCTTTGCCTTTATGGGGGAAATTGACCCACGATTACAGTTTCCAAGAAGGACAAGCCCAAGGATAAGGGTTCCTGCGGGGTCTGTTGGTATCGCAAACGAACAGACGGCTGTTTACCCATGGGAAAGCCCTGGCGGATGGCATCTGATCGCGCGGTGCCCGGTTCCGTTTTTTGATAGCGCTTGGGCGCAACCAAGCCTGCTTTCGCCGGGTGGGTCTGTGAAATTCAGACCAATTTCAGCAGAAGAGTATGACGACGTTACGGCTGATTTATCTGCGGGTCGTATTTCACCGCAAAGCTTTTTGACAAATGGGGAAGAGAGCTAATGTTAGTTGTTCTAAAGATTCTCTCCCCGGGTATTTTGTCTTCCCTTCAGGACGAAGGTCGCAAAGGATTTGCCGGCTTTGGCGTTCCAAGAAGCGGTGCTGCGGATGCATTGTCATTGCAGGTGGGAAATGCGTTGGTTGGTAATTCTGCTTTTGAAACTGCTCTTGAATTCCGCTTTTTGGGCCCAAAGGTAATGGCCGTGGGGGGGCGTATACGATTAGGGCTTGCGGGTGATGTTACGGCCGAACACAAGCTGGCTTCTGGTAGTGACACGATTGCAATAAAGCCTTGGCAGTCAGTGACGTTGGATGATGGAGATATTTTGTCTATCGATCCCCTGAAAAATGGTGCGACAGGATATTTAACCGTCGAAGGAGGATTTGATTTAACTCCGGTACTTGCGAGTAGTTCGACCTATGCACGGGCGAAACTTGGGGGAGTGAACGGTTTGCCGTTACAAGCCGGAGATTCTATCAAAGTCAGAACAACCCAGCCAAGAGATGGATTGGAGAAGATTGTATCTGCGCCACTTTCAACGGTAACAGATGTAATTCGCGTCATGGCGGGGCCACAGGATGATTATTTTTCCGATGATATGATCTCTAAATTTTCTGATCAGGATTACAAGGTCAGTTCTGATGTTGATCGCATGGGCATCCGTCTGGAAGGTGACGAGATAACACCGTTACCTGAAAAGGGTAGCGATCTTATTTCTGATGGTATTGTTCCCGGCGCTATACAGGTACCGGGAAGTGGACAGCCAATTATCTTGTTTGTGGATTGTCAGACAATTGGTGGGTATCCAAAAATTGGTGCTGTGATTACATCCGATCTTCCCCTTTTGGGGCAATTGGTGCCGGGGAATGAAATCAGGTTTCGGTTTGTCTCTCTTGAAGAAGCTCAGGCCGCGCGGAAACAACAGAATATTGATCTGGATCGGGCGATTGCATCAATTCAGGATTATTTTGGCGAAGGGGTTATGGATTTGAAAGCCCTGTACGAAGTGAATTTGATTGGTGGTGTGGTTGACGCCAGCATGTCCGGGCATTTCCCCGGCCATTTAGAGGGAGTTGTACATGGAAAAAATTAACCTGAATGCGGATATGGGCGAAGGCTTTGGCATGTATTCCATCGGCAATGATGCCGCGATGCTGGATATTATCGGGTCTGCCAATATCGCCTGTGGGTATCATGCTGGTGATCCCTTGGTCATGTCTGATGTTACGCGTGCAGCCAAAGATAAAGGTGTCAGTGTCGGTGCTCATCCCGCTTTCCCGGATTTGCAGGGCTTTGGGCGTCGTAAAATGCACCTTCCACTTCCGGAACTAGAGGCCATGATGGTGTATCAAATTGGTGCCCTGATGGCCGTCGCCAAGAGCCAGGGTACGAAAGTCACACACGTGAAGCCTCATGGTGCGCTGAACAATATGGCTGCGGTTGATATGGAGATGTCATTGGCCATTGCCCGTGGGATTGCCGCAGTCGATCCATCTCTTATTATGTTGGCGACTGCGGGATCGTGCCTGTGCAAAGCAGGTCTTGAGCTTGGCTTGCCAACAGCTGGTGAAATCTTTGCCGATAGAACCTATGACGAAAACGGAAACCTGACCCCAAGGTCAGAACCACACGCTGTAATACATGACCCCGAACAGTCTGCAGATCAGATCCTCTCTTTTGTCGAGGAAGGTAAAATAATAACGCCATCTGGCAAACGAATAGACACCCCGATCCACAGTGTTTGCGTTCATGGGGATACTGCCGAGGCGGTTGCTATTGCCCGTCGGGTCAAGGAACGGCTTGAACAGGCAGGTTTTGAGTTGGCGCAGCTGCCAGAAGTTATGGGGATTTCTTGAATCCCCATAACGGATTATGGCAAGCTTTGATTAGGGGGACAGATTAATCCCAGCTTAATGCACCACCATTCTGGTATTCGATAACTCTGGTTTCAAAGAAGTTTTTTTCCTTTTTCAGGTCCATGGTTTCTGACATCCAGGGGAAAGGGTTTTCTGTTGTCGGATAAACCTGTTCCAGGCCAAGTTGTCCGCATCTGCGGTTGGCGATAAAGTGCATGTATTGCTCGCAGAGATGAGCGTTGAGGCCCAACAATCCCTTGGGCATCGTATCCCTGCCATAAGCGGCCTCGATTTCGGCTGCTTCTTTTAACATCCCCTTTACTTCCTGCTGGAATTCCGTTGTCCAAAGATGCGGGTTTTCGGCCTTGATTTGATTAATAACATCAATGCCGAAGTTTAGATGAATGCTTTCATCGCGAAGAATGTATTGATATTGCTCGGCAATACCGACCATTTTATTGCGACGTCCCAAAGACAGGATTTGTGCAAATCCTGTGTAGAACCACATTCCTTCAAATACGACATAAAAAGCGATTAGATCTCTCAGGAATGCCTGATCCGCTTCGGGAGTTCCTGTCTTGAAATTTGGGTCATCAAGACTCTGGGTATACTTCAATGCCCATGCGGCTTTGTCGGTGATGGATGGTACTTCGCGGTACATATTAAAAAGCTCACCTTCTTCAAGGCCAAGGCTTTCGACGATATACTGAAATGTATGCGTGTGAACTGCTTCCTCAAAAGCCTGTCGTAATAGATACTGACGGCATTCGGGATTGGTCAGGTGGCGGTAAATTGCCAGAACGATATTGTTGGCAACCAGCGATTCAGATGCTGCAAAAAAACCAAGGTTTCTTTTTAGCATCTTGCGCTCATCCGGGGTTAAGCCGTCTTGGGATTTCCACAGCGCAATGTCGGCCTGCATTGATACTTCGGTTGGCATCCAGTGGTTGTTGCAGCCAGCGAGATACTTTTCCCATGCCCAGTGATATTTCATCGGTAATAGTTGGTTTACATCTGCACGGGCATTAATCATTGACTTGTCATCAACCGAGACACGTGCGGCGCCTCGATCAATATCTCCCAAGCCACTTGCATCAGCGACAGGCGATGGTGTGGGGGAAAGGGGCTGTTGCGCATTTGATTTGGTTGTTGGTTCGGACCAATCAAGCATGTCGATATTCCTGTTAAATGAATTTGGTGGAGGGAGCTATTGGCAGGCTTCGCATTCTGGATCATCGATTGAACAAATCTGAGGCCCACTTATTGGAGCAACCATATTTGTCGCAACAGCATTCAGTTTGCCGTCAGTGCCTTTAAGTGTTGATTTTTCAACATGAGTTGCTGACTTTGACCGTAGGTAATAGGTGGTCTTTAACCCACGCTCCCACGCAAGCTGGTATAGGGAATCAAGCGCTTTGCCGCTGGGGTTTGCCAGATACAGATTTAAGGATTGCGCCTGATCAATCCATTTTTGCCTTCGTGCTGCGGCTTCGATCAAGAAGCTGGAATCAATCTCAAAAGCAGTTGCATACAAAGCTTTAATGTCTTGAGGGATGCGGTCGATTTCCCCGATACTGCCATCATAGTATTTCAGATCAGAAATCATGACATCGTCCCACAAGTCGATGCTTTTAAGGTCATTGACCAATGCGGCATTTACGACGGTAAATTCGCCGGACATGTTGGATTTAACAAAGAGATTCTGATAAGCGGGTTCAATTGACTGTGAAACGCCACAGATGTTTGAAATGGTCGCTGTAGGGGCAATTGCCATTGTATTTGAATTGCGCATTCCTACTTTCTTGACGCGTTTTCTCAGTTTGTTCCAATCAAGTTTGCTACTGGCGTCGTAATCAAGATTGTTTCGCTGCTCTTTTAAAAGCGCCATGGAATCTATGGGCAAGATACCTTTTGACCACAAAGATCCTTTAAAGCTGGTATAGCTTCCTCTTTCCTCTGCAAGATCGGTTGATGCTGTTATTGTGTGAAAGGATATTGCTTCCATACTTTCGTCTGCGAAGGTTATTGCTGCTTCCGAGCAATAGGGAATTCGCTGTTTTTGCAATGCATCCTGAAAACCCATTAAGCCAAGACCAACCGGACGGTGCCTCAGGTTTGACTTGCGGGCTTCGGGAATCGTGTAAAAGTTGATGTCGATAACGTTGTCGAGCATACGCATTGCGGTCTTTGTTGTTCTTTCCAGCTTGTCATGGTCTATGCCAGAACTGTTTGTGTGAGCTGCAAGATTTATAGACCCCAAATTACAAACTGCGACCTCTTCGCTAGAGGTATTAAGTGTGATTTCTGTACAAAGATTCGATGAATGCACAACGCCGACATGGTTTTGTGGCGATCTTATGTTGCAAGGATCCTTGAAAGTGATCCAGGGGTGTCCGGTTTCGAACAGCATGGTTAACATGCGCCGCCAAAGATCGAGCGCACGAACTTTTTTATGTGTTCTCAAGTCCCCGTTTTTTGCCTTGGTTTCGTAATTTTCATAGGCTTGCTGAAAATCCCGGCCATAGAGATTGTGCAGGTCCGGGGTTTCGTCAGGGGAAAAGAGTGTCCATGCAGCGTCTTCTTTGACACGTTGCATAAAAAGATCAGGAACCCAGTTTGCGGTATTCATATCATGGGTTCTGCGTCGGTCATCCCCGGTATTTTTTCTTAAGTCCAGGAATTCTTCGATATCAAGGTGCCACGTTTCCAGATAGGCGCAAACTGCTCCTTTGCGTTTTCCACCCTGGTTCACAGCAATGGCGGTATCATTAGCAACCTTTAAAAAAGGAACAACACCCTGGCTTTCACCATTGGTCCCTTTGATATGGGCCCCGAGGCCACGTACCGGTGTCCAGTCATTTCCCAGACCCCCAGAATATTTTGCCAATAATGCATTGTCTTTTATTGATTTGAAGATGGATCCCAGATCATCAGGGACAGTTGTTAAGAAGCATGATGATAGTTGGGGGTGACGTGTCCCTGAATTAAAGAGTGTCGGTGTTGAACACATGAAATCAAAAGAAGATAGAAGATTGTAAAACTCGATAGTTTTTTCTTCCCGGTCCGTCTCGCGAAGGGCTAGGCCCATTGCAACACGCATAAAAAACGCTTGTGGTAGCTCTATTCGATTTTCATTGAGATGAAGAAAATAGCGATCGTAGAGTGTTTGCAGCCCCAGATACTGAAAGAGTGTGTCCCGTTCCGGCTTAATTGCACCGGCCAAACGCTTTAGGTCATATCGACCCAGCTCGGGGTCCAACAGTTCTGCTTCTATACCCTTCTTCACATAAGCCTGAAAATAATCAGGGTAAATTACGGCAACTTCGTCCTGGGTTGCGGTTTGATTTTGTTCAAATATGAATGACAGAACTTCTGTTCTAAGTTTATCCAGCAAAAGTCTTGCTGAAACATAGCTGTAATCGGGTTCTGTTTCGATTAGGGTTCTTGCTGCGAGTATTGGTGCGAGTGCTAGTTCTGCGGAGCTGATGCCATCATAAATATTGCGCTCGGTTTCAGATAAAATTTTCTCTTTTGACGTGTTCTCCAACCCTGCGCAAGCTTCAGTAATGATGGTCTCCAGACGCCCTTGGTCCAGGTCGATCTCTGTTCCATCTTCTTGGGTGATTTTGATTTGTTGCCTTGCCACAGGTTGGACGCTGGTTTCAGCTTGGCGGCTTTTGTTGCGTTCTTCCCGGTAAAGAACATACGCCCGTGCGATTTTCTGATGGCCTCCGCGCATTAATGCCAGTTCTACCTGATCTTGAATGTCTTCAATGTGAAAGGTGCGTCCGGATATGCCCCGGCGTGTGAGGGACTTGGTGATTTCTTTTGAAAGTGCGTAAATCGTTTCATGAACACGAGGGGAAGCCGCGGCATTTGACCCCTCCGTTGCGATAAAGGCCTTGGTAATAGCCGATGTTATCTTTTCTGGTTCAAAGGGGGAAACCGTTCCGTTGCGGCGTATTACTTTGTAGTCTGTGCCTAAAGTTGTAAGGCCTGAAGTTGTCAGAGTATTGTCAGGGGTGTCTGGAATTACCTCACCCGGTAATGCGTTTGCTTCTATGAGAGACATAAATTGACCCTTTTTGTCTATGAGTGGACAGGGCCAAATGATTTGCGGAGAACATGAAAGGATGGTTCATGCTGCCTGCAACACCATCGGAGCACCCCGCCCGCGGAATTGACTTTTATCGGGGCAGGTCTCCTGGCTTGCAGATCAATGCTTGTGTCCGCCTTCCCAATGTAAAAATGACATCAGTGGCATACGCGACAGTTGCTAACTGCTTACAGTTGCGGGGGCAGCTTCGGGATTGCGATTGTATCGCTCACCGAATTCCCTCTTAGCTTTCGAATGGATTTCGAAAGAACCTCGATATCTATATTTGGTATGCTAAAGTTTTCGGGGTGTCAATACATAGTACCTTTCTGTCGGTACTGATTCGTAGCGTATGGTAAGAGGCTGGTTGTTTTATTTGGTTTAAGTCACTAAGCCACGTGCGAGAACTGGTGCTTTGATTGTTTTATCGGGTTCTACCAAATAAACATAATCCACCATGTTTGATACGACGCAAACGTGGTTGGGAATGATATGAATTTGATCGCCGACTTTGGGTGACCAATTGGTATTGCTGAGATCCAGAATGCCGTGTTCTTCGCTTAGGCTGGTAATTTTTGCATCTGGGGCTTCTTTGATTAGACCGAATCCTTCCATGCCCAAAAGGTCGGATGTTAGCATTTTTGACCCCGCATCAATGACGGCACGATCCTTTGTCGGTTTGCTGACAATGGTTGCTTTGACGGATAGTGCGCAATCTTCAATGCGACACAGACCAGCTTCAATTAGGGATCTGTCATTATAGATGTAGGTGCCTGAGCGATGTTCTGTTGCGATAGTAACGTCTTGGGCGCGGCTCATGTTTGGGGTGCCGCCATTGCTTATTTTCGGACAAGGAAGTCCCTTGGAAATTAACAGATTTCGGGCCTTTTCAAGCCAGTTATTTACAAGAGCTTGATCTCCCATTGGCGGGTAGGTCATCAAACCTCCAAGTGAAAGCCCACTTGCATTATGAATTAAACGGCCGAGTACAAGGGCTTCTTCGGCAGACTGTACGCCGCATCGCTTTGCACCAGTGTCACATTCGATCAAAACTTCTAGCGGCCGTTCGGCCTTGGCGAAGGTCTTGGCCAGACCATCAACGACATGGGCGTTATCAGCAACAACGGACAACCTGCATTTTGTTGACAGTCTCACCAGACGATCAAGTTTATGCTGGCCGAGGATGTTATAGGTGATCAGTATGTCTTCTATGCCTGCTTGGGCCATGACTTCGGCTTCACCTATTTTTTGACAGGTGATGCCAATTGCCCCGGCTTGAATTTGGCGTTTGGCCATACATGGTAGTTTGTGTGTTTTGATGTGCGGGCGTAACGGAATGTTATGCTGGTCACAATGAGCTTGCAGCTTCTCGATGTTCCTTTGTGCAATCATCATATCAATTACGACTGCGGGGGTAGAGATATCATTGGTCATGAATGTTTTTGTTTCTGTCGTACAGTCCATCACGTTAATCCCCGATTGGCTGTGGATCTGTATTGCCGTGCAAAGCTGTAAGAGAAGCCCTGATCCGGCGTAGTTTTTCTTTGGTTTTTTCGGGCATTTTTCGGGCGACAGATGCGGCTAGTATGTCTATGACGGCCAAAAAAACTAACCTTGAGGCCGTGGGTTTGTATATGTCGGGGTCTTCGGGAAGTTCAAGCCCAACGGTTAGTGTGCACACTTGGGACAGTTCCGAATTTGGCTTTGTCAGACACAGCGTTGTGGCGCCGTATTGATTGGCGATTTTTGCCGTGTCGATCAAAGCTCTGGGGGTGCCTGTCGATGAGATAAAGAACATAAGATCATCTGGTCCCAATGTCGCGGCATGCATGCGGAGAAGGTAAGCATCATTGAGAGACAAAGCTGTAATCCCAAGTCGGAAAAATCTGTTTGCAGCATCAAAGGCAACCGTCGTTGAGCCGCCGCCGACACCGCAAAAAATAAGTGTTTTGGTGCGTGTCAGGGCGCTAACTGCATTTGATATTTCATCAGGATTGATTTGATTTTTTGCGAATTCAGTTGTTGATATCAATGCATCAAGAACCTGATCAATTGTACTATCTGGAGAGGTGACAGTTTTCTCTGACCGCGAGAGGTATTGCAGGCTGACAGCAACATTTTGAGCGAGTTGAATTTTAAAATCCTTGAAGCCATCGCACCCTAGTTTCCGGCAAAAACGGATGACAGTTGGCTCGCTGACATCACAGAATTTAGCAAGTGAATTAACGCTTATTTGGCTGACGGTTTCCAGATTATTAAGCACATAGGTGGCGACCTGTTGTTCCCGTGCTTTGAAGCTCCCGTCCATTTTTTTTATTTTTGTAATGAGATCAAAAGTAGCGGCCAATGGGACATCCTTGGTTGTTTTCTGTGGGGTTGCCTGTGCGTAGTTTTATCAAAACGCATGATTTTAATGTTCTGAGTAAGGTTAATATACTACGTAGTTAAATTACACAAACAAACAAATTTTGCAATTAAACCAATAAATATCGCTAAAACTACGCTTTATTTATAGATTTTGAAGTTATTTTACGTAATTTTGCTTTACATGAGCCGATTCTGAGCAGTAAACGTAGTTAAATTACGTTTCTGGGAGGAATGATGAAAGCTGTCGCTGCAAAAGCCAGCAAAAGGTTGAACTGGGCGGTTGAGCGCATTGTCGCCTTACTGATGCTGTTATTGGTTTTGGACGTTTGGCTCGGCGTGGTTGATCGTTACCTTTTTCACTGGCAACTGCCTTGGCCGGAAGTTTTAGCCCGTTATCTCATGATTTGGGCGGCATTACTGGCGATATCAGCGGGTATTGCCCGTCGGGAACATATCGGCCTCTCTATTTTAATTGAGCGATTGCCACAGGGGATTCAGCGGCCGCTGTTGATTCTGGTTGATATCATGACCTTTGCTTTGTTTGCCTTTTTGTGTTGGTACGGAATTGATTTTGCCGAGGGTGGGGGAAGCCGTCAGGCAATGATCTTCGGCATGACACTGGCAATGCCTTTTGCGGCAATCCCTGTGGCCTCTGCTGTTGCCGCGCTTCAGGTTTTACTGGTTGCCTTGCGGGACCAGGGGAACGTCAACATTGACCCGAATGATAACCTTTCATCTGGCGCGGGGGCGGTACAATGATTGTTGGAATTGCTTTTGTTGTTCTGGTCTTAATTGGGATGCCAATAGGGTTTGCTTTGGGATTGGCAGGGGTGATCGGGCTTATTGACATGGGCGGTGGTGCTTTTTTCGCCCTTGCCCCAAGTAAAATGTTTAATGGGTTGAACATTTTTCCCTTTCTGGCGATGCCTTTTTTCATCCTTGCGGGTGAAATTATGAACCATACAGGCATTACCCATCGTTTGGTGAATTTGGCTCAAGCATTGGTCGGGCATTTCCGAGGAGGCCTAGCGCATACCAACATGTTGGCGTCTGTTTTCTTTGCGGGTCTGACCGGGGCTGCAACGGCGGATGCTGCTGCCTTTGGCAAAACACTTGTGCCTGCAATGGTCAAGCGGGGCTATAGTCGGGATTATGCCTGTGCCGTAACGGCAGCGGGATCGATTATTGGCCCCACGATCCCGCCATCTGGGTTGATGGTTGTTTATGGTTCCTTGATGGGGGGGTCTATTGGGGGGCTATTTGCCGCGGGAATTTTGCCCGGTCTGTTGATTTGCCTGGTTTGCATGATTGTGATTGCTGTCGGTGTAAAGGCAAATAATCTCCCCGAGGCAGAGGACAGATCAAGCCTGAAAGAGCTGTGGCAGATTTTCAAGTCGTCTATTTTGGCTCTCTTTATGCCGATTATCATTCTCGGCGGAATTCTGGGGGGGATTGTAACCCCCACAGAAGCAGCGTCCATTGCTGTGGGATACGCCCTTTTCATCGGTGTTGTGGTTTATCGCGCCATTAGTGTTTCTGATTTTATCGGTATGTTGATCAGGACAGCCCGAATTACAGGTGTGATCTTTGTCATTATTGCCTTTGCCGCGATCTTGGGCTGGTGGATGAGCTTTAATCGTATTCCACAGGAAATCGCAGAAGCAATTTTATCTATTTCCAACAACCCCTACATTATCATCGCGTTGGTTATCGGATTGCTTTTGGCAATTGGCATGATCATGGATATCACAGCCATCTTGATATTGCTGGCCCCCGTTCTGGTTCCTTTGACCGAACAAATTGGTCTGGAACCCATTCACGCGGGAATCATATTTATTCTTGCTTTGAATATTTCCTTGATGACACCACCAGTCGGGGCGTGCCTTTTTGTTCTGTCATCAGTGACGGGGGAAAAGCTGGAACGTATCGCAGCAAAGCTTTGGCCCTTCTTGATCGCCGAAGTCACCATTCTGTTCATTTTTGCTTTTTGGGAGGACCTGACCATGGCCCTTCCACGATTACTGGGATTTGCCTGATCCCAGAGAAATGAGGAGTGGCGACTGCTCCTTTGCCTTTTTTGAAACTACAGACGCACGTTTGGGAAAAGAAATAAAATCTTAAGGGAGACGTAAGATGAAATTACTAAAAAAAGTAGCCACTTCTGTTGCTGTTGGTGCTTTGCTTTGTTCCAGTGTCACCGGGGCAATGGCTGATACCAAAGTTTTGAAGTTTGGCCATGACAATAAAATGGACCCGTTTGAAAACCCGGCACATGCCTGTACCGCCGTTTTTGCAAACATTGTAGAGGCTGATACAAATGGCTCCATCAAGGTCGAGGTTTATCCTTCGAACCAACTCGGTTCTGCGAAAGAACATGTGCAGTTGGTTCGGGACAACGTCATTCAGGCAACCTTGACTTCAACCGGGGCTATTTCGTCCTATTATCCACGTATTGATGTTTTGAACCTGGCTTTTGCCTTTGATCATAATGCCGCAACCTATGATGTTTTTGACGGTCCTTTTGGTGCTGAACTGTCCAGAGATATCGAAGAGACAGTTAGCGGTGTGAAGGTACTTGGTTTCCCTGATACAGGTGGGTTCTTTGCCGTTACAAACTCTAAACATCCGATCAAAAATCTAGAAGATTTTAAAGGCATTCGTGTCCGTACCATGACTTTGCCTTCGCATCAGAAAATTATTCAATCACTTGGTGGTGAAGCTTATCCCTTGGCTTGGGGAGAGGTTTATTCCGGTCTGCAAACTGGTGTGATTGATGGGCAAATGAACCCGGTGCCGATTATTTCTTTTGCCAAATTTTCAGAAGTTCAGAAATACATGACCCTGACCAATCACCTGTTCGCACCTTATACTTTTATGGTGTCCAAAGCATTCTGGGATGATCTGAGTGCTGATGAACAGCGAGTGCTGAACTATGCTGCGAATTCCTGTGTTGTTGCCAGCCGTGGCCTGAGCCGTGTGATCGAAGCCTCAGATCGTGGTTTGGCTGGTTTGAAAGATAAAATCGAAGTGACGGCCCTGTCTGCTGAAGCACGCAATCAATTCAAAGCTGCGGCACAACCCGTTGTCTTGAAGCATGTGGAAGAGACCCTTGGTGATAAAGGTGTAACACTTCTTGATCTTTTCCAGGCGGAACTGGGCAAAGCCAATACACGTAATTATCTAAAATAATTACCAACCAATCACCCGGGGGAGGGTTTTCCCCCGGGTTTCTTTTAGAATATTTTTCAATATTAATTTGTGGGGTTTTCCTGTGCGGATATTTTGCGCATCTATCGCGACTGAGACAAATACCTTTTCTCCTCTGCGTGCCGATCTCAGTGATTTTAAGGAAAGCTTTTATGCGGCTCCGGGGGAACACCCGGAAACCCCGACCCTGTGTAGTGCGGTGTTTCCTGTTTGCCGCCGTCGTGCACAGGAAGAAGGCTGGGACCTTGTTGAAGGGACGGCAACCTGGGCAGAGCCCGGGGGAATTGTGAACTCAAAAACCTGGGACGGATTAAGGGAAGAGGTATTGGCTCAATTACGATCTGCGTTACCTGTTGATGCAGTTGTTTTGGGGTTACACGGGGCGATGGTGGCTCAGAACTGTCGGGATTGCGAAGGGGCGTTGTTAGAGGCCGTTCGAAAGATTGTTGGCCCGAATGTGGTTATTGGCGCAACATTGGACCCACATAGTCACCTGTCGCAAAAACGTACAAAGAATGCCGATGTTCTGGTTGCCTTTAAGGAGTTTCCGCATACCGATTTTGTTGAATGTGCTGAAGACTGCGTTGATCTGGTCGTTCGGGCCGTTGAAAAGAAAATCACTCCTGAATTACATGTTGCCGATTGCAATATGATTGAAGTGCTGCCGACAAGCCGTGAACCAATGCGTGGCTTTGTTGACAAGATACAGTCGTTAGAAGGGAAAGATGGCATTCTGTCAATTTCAGTTATACACGGCTTTATGGCTGGTGATGTGCCGGATATGGGGACAAAAGTCTTAATTGTTGCTGATCGGAATACGGATAAGGCCCCCAAGCTGGCTGCTGAGCTTGGCCGGGAATTGTTTTCGTTTCGGGGGACGACGCGACCGGAATTTTTATCCCCCGCCGAGGCTGTTGTCCGGGCGAAAAGCGCACTGACGGGGCCGATTGTTATTGCTGATGTCTGGGATAATCCGGGGGGGGGAGTGCCCGGTGATTCCACGATTTTATTACGCACATTGGTGGAACAGAAAGCCTTTGATGCTGCTGTCGGAACAATCTGGGATCCAATGGCTGTTAAGACCTGTATCTCTGCGGGTGAAGGAGCGACACTCAAGCTGCGTTTTGGAAGCAAGATGTCAGATACTGCTGGTCCGCCGATTGATGCAGAGGTAAAGGTTCTCAAGATCGTTTTGGATGCAACCCAGGACTTTGGTACATCCATTGTTCCGCTGGGCGACAGCGTTGCAATTGACTATATGGGAATTACTGTGATCCTTAATTCCAACCGCAGCCAGAGTTTTGACCCCAGCCTTTTTGTCAATCTCGGGGTTGATCCCAAATCTAAGAAAATTTTGGTAATCAAGTCGACCAATCATTTTTACGATGGCTTTGAACCTGTGGCATCGGACATACTTTATGCCAGCGTTGATGGACCTTATCCAAATGATCCCAAAACTACTAACTACAAGTATGCCCGATCCGATATTTGGCCCAGATCAGACCTTTTCGATTAGAAGCTATTCTTATCTATTGAGCTTAGATCCCAAAAAAGACCTGCCATATTTCTTAAGCCGTTTCGAACAATAGATCCCAGAAGATGTTCATTTGGGGCATGTTGAGAACACCCCCCGTAGGAATGTGGGACCCACACCGTCGGCAATTCCAGTATCTCACTAAAGGTTTCGTTGGGAAGTGATCCGGCAAGATTGGGAAGGATGTGTGGTTTTTTGCCACTGGTTTTTTCAATAGATCTTGCGGCAAAGGTAACCCAGGGGTGGTCCGGATCAAGGCGGGTGGCCTTGAAAAATGCTTCTTTGCTGGGCACGATCTCGACAACAGAAAAACCTGTTTTATCCAGGTGTCTGCGGAGCGCAGGCAGAATTTCATCTATATCTGTTCCCACCACAAAACGGAGCTGACAGTGAGCAGAGGCGTGGCCCGCGATCGCATTGACAGGCGCCTCGGGAACACCGCTTTTCATTGCTAGTACAGCGAATGAGTTCCATCCAAAGGCCCTTTGGGCCGGATCCAGACCTTTTTCCCCCCAATCTTGACTGATTTCGGGGCCTCCTTCAATTGGCAGGTCTTTGAGCGTTTTTTTTATATCGTCGGTTAAACTCGTTGGGCGCCATTCGGGAATCAGGATCTGCCCGCGTGCATCTGTGATCGACGCAATGGCATGAGATAATATTATAGCAGGATCAGCCAGCAACCCGCCCCAATTTCCTGAATGGTTGGCGCCTTCGCGCAAGTTAACCGAAAGATCAAAGTTAATTGCCCCGCGGGTTCCCATGAACAACGTTGGTGTGTCTGGTTGTAATCTGGGGCCATCAGAAGCTATCAAAACGTCGGCTTTTAACAGGTCTTTGTGGCGGTTAAAAAAATCGCCTAGTCCTGCGGACCCTGTTTCTTCTGATGTCTCTATAATAATCTTTAGGTTAAATCCTAATGATCCTTTTTCTTCAAGAAGACATGACAAAGCAGCCAGATTAATAAGGTGTTGCCCTTTGTTGTCTGCCGTGCCTCGTCCATAAATCTTATCGTCCCGGGTGACCACCTTGAACGGATGCAGCCCCTTATGCCATTGGTTTGTTTGTGACCGGATGACATCCCCGTGGCCATAGGTCAGAACCGTCGGCAGTTCAGGGGATTCAATCCGTTCACCAACAAGAAAGGGACCACCAGAGGGGGCGGGGTTTTCGTATATCTTGCTTGTGATTCCAAGTTTGTTGAGTAGTGGCGTTATTCCATCACTCAGATATCTGTGAAGTTCCGGGTACTGATCGGGGTTCTGGCTTTCTGTTTCAATGGCAATAAGGCGCGCCAGATCTGTTAAAAATTGACCATCATCGTAATAGTTTTCAGCTCTGGTTATGATTGCTTCGCGTGTTACCATTATTTGGTGCCTTTTTCCGCAACCGCGTCGCCCCAGGGTGACATGATCTCGGTACAGCCGGAATTGATTCCGTTTTCTCTGGAAACACCTGCTGGACAGGCAAATGCATAGGGGAATACCGTCCGTTTTGTTGTTGTGACTTTGTGTTTTCGAGATAGCTCAGAAATAATTTCCGGGGCGAGGTCTTCATCGGCTATGATAACGTCACCGCCGGATACATCCATTCTGGGGTGATGGAAGGCATCTTCCAGGCTCAGTCCATGGTCAGTCATGAAGGATGTAAGATGCATAACCGCTGGCATGATTTTTCGACCGCCTGAAGCGCCAATGGCAAAGCGTTGATCACCCTGTTCACCAATAACCGGGCAGACATTCATCAAGCAGCGCTTATTGGGTGCCAGTGAGTTCGGATGCCCTTGTTCTGGGTCAAACCACATGATGCCATTATTCATCAGAAGACCTGTGTTCGGGGATACGACACGGGACCCAAAAAGGGATAGAAGCGTTTGTGTCATTGAAACCATATTACCATGACGATCGACCACGGAAAAATGGGTGGTACAGGACGGGGCATGAGGCGCATCCTGATCCCCCATGGATGCCAGCCGCCGTTGATAAGCGGCGCTTAATGCATCTGCATAGGCAGCGAAGCTATCTGGTGACGGGGTGGAGCCGGGCGTAAATAGCTTTTCCATCTGTCCGAGAGTGTCGGCTAAGGTGGGACCCGCTGTCAGTGTAGGTGTTGCGAATATGCGGCTGTTTCGATAGGGGATCGTTAGGGGGGCTTCGAATTCAATGGCATAAGAGGCAAGGTCGTCTAGTGACAGAAAACCACCTTTGTCTTGGATATCTTTGACCATTGTCGCGGCAATATCCCCGCGATAAAAATCATCTGGGCCCTGATCTGCCAACCGGCTGAGTGTACTGGCAAACAAGGATTGATCAATTCGCTTTTCTGATAAGGCTGTCCAGCCTGCAATGGTTGGCCATTGCCCGTCTTCGAGATAGGTTGCTGCGGCATGCGGATCTTTGGATAAAGCGCGTGTTGCCGAGGCTATGATAAGGGCGGCGTACCAATCAACGAGCAAACCGGACTTTGCTTCTTTGATGGCGGGTTGCAACAGATCTTTCCATGGCATATTGCCAAAAGCCGCATGTGCCTTTCCTGCACCAGCAACCGTTCCGGGAACCGCAATGGAAAGTGGACCCTGTACGTTCAGATCGTCTTCGACAGCACGCCAGGGGAACAGGTCGGCTGCTTTTCCATCTTTTGAAAGGGGAAAGGCGCTGGTATCAAGTGATTTAGGCGATTTCATGCCATAGGTAAGGGCGTAGGATTTTTGTTCTTCTTCTCGCCATATCATCATGGAACCACCACCCGCAGGCCCGCTCATCCAGGGTTCTAAAACACCCATCGCGAAGGAAACAGCAACTGCCGCGTCAACAGCGTCGCCACCTTGTTCAAGAATTTCGGTGCCGATCCGGGCCGCGGTCACATGTTGTGCGGCGACAACGCCGCCTGTTGATGCGATTGCTGGTTTTTTGACGGATTGCGAGAGGGAAAAACTATGTGACATGTCCGGTACTCTTTGGTGTGAATTATATAAAGTTTAGGAAGGCAATTTTGGTTGGACCACTATTCTGGCGACTTTATGGGGACAGGTCAAAGAATTGCTTGGGGCCTCTGTTATCCAGAAGGCTGTGGTTAAAATACGGATTCTGGAAATTAACCATATATATTCATTCCGACGGTATGATACAAAAAATCAGGCAAAAAAGCCTTTGCGGAAAATTTGTAAAACAAACTGATTTAGAAAGGTGTCGCGTACACCAAATAAATTAAATCGGGGGAAGGGAGAAGAATGGTCGAGATCGTATCGTTGCTGGCAGCATCCGTTGTGGCGGTTTTGTTGTTTAGTCGATTGGGTCTCGGGTCTGTTCTGGGATATCTTGCGGCCGGGGCTTTTATTGGCCCGGCTGGTTTCGGCCTTGTAAATGATGCTGATTATATGCGCCATATTGGTGAATTTGGTGTTGTTTTCCTTCTCTTCTTAATCGGTATTGAAATTAAGCCACAACGTCTTTGGGTACTGCGTAAGCTGGTATTCGGGCTGGGTGGGCTGCAGGTTACCGTCTCGGGTTTGCTTATTGCTGCCCTAAGCTATTTTGCTTTTGGTATTGCGCGGGAAACGGCACTGGTTATCGGTTTTGGATTGGCGCTTTCTTCGACAGCCTTTGGGGTTCAGATTCTAGCTGATCAGCATCAGACGACCAGCCACTGGGGGCGAACGAGTTTCTCTATTCTGCTTTTTCAAGATCTTGCCGTTGTTCCCTTGTTGATCCTGTTGCCCTTGCTGTCTTTTGGGGAAATGCGTTTTTCTGTCTCTATGGGGTTTGCGCTTTTACAGTCAGTGGGCATCTTTATTTCAGTTTTGATTGCTGGACGCTATGCTATCAATCCGATGCTGCATGCGATTGCGCACAGTAAAAACAGTGATGTGTTCGTCGCGACGGCTCTTTTACTTGTGCTTGGTTTTGCCTGGATTATGGAGCTGGTTGGGCTTTCCATGGCTATGGGGGCTTTTATTGCGGGGGTCTTACTTTCTGAATCAGAATACAAGCAGCAAATTGAAGCAGATGTAATGCCATTCCGGGGATTGTTACTCGGACTTTTCTTTATGAGCGTCGGGATGTCGTTCGTGCCGGAAACCGTCTTTGATAATCTGGAAGTCGTTATTTTTGGTGCTCTTGCCCTTATTGCTGTTAAAGCCTTTGTTATCATAATTCTGGCCAAGCTGTGGAAGACCCCACTGGCGATTGCTGTAAAATGTGGGTTTTTACTCTCTCAGGCGGGGGAGTTCGGGTTTGTCCTGTTCACATTAGGGGATAGTTTGGGCCTGTTGCCGGAAGACATGATGGAAACACTGATCGCTGTTATTGTGCTCAGCATGGTAACAACGCCGTTGATGGTCAAAGTTGGTGAATTACTGGCAGAGTGGCTGAAATCACCGGCATCCGACGCAATGGAAGTTTCAGAACCTGTGCCGGAACGTCCCGTTATTGTCGCCGGGTTTGGACGTGTTGGTGAAGTCATTGCCGGGATGTTAAGAAAGGTCGATGTTTCAACCATTGCTATTGATATGGACGCCAAGAAAGTCGCCGAGGGACGCCGCCTTGGATATAATGTTCTTTTTGGAGATGCCAGTCGGCCAGAGATTTTAAAGTCGGTCGGGGCCGGTCGCGCACGTCTGGTTGTGGTTACACTGGATAATTACAAAGCAGCCGAGGGTGTCGTCCGAACGATGAAGCGGCACTATCCTGATGTGCCCTTGCATGTTCGGGTCAGGGATTGGCCGGATGCGGACCATTTTACTGAACTTGGTGCTTCACATGCGATACCTGAGACCGTTGAGGCTAGCCTCAGGTTAGGGGCGTCTGCGTTAGAAGCTGCGGGTGTCGGTGAGGAGGAGCGGCGTACTTTGTTTGAATATCTTCGCGAAGGTGACTATGAAAAACTTAGGGATTATCACAAACTTTAAGTTTTGCTGATTATACCTTTTGAAATTTTTCTTCAGTTTTGCCACTTTATTCCATATTCGTCGGCGATCCATTGGTATTTTGGGCTATTGATGACGGATAGGATAATGTTTTCCAGCTCTGTTGCTGTGATCGCTGCTTCTTTTCTGACAATACCAACGAAGTTGTATTCTTGGTCATAGTTTTCTGAGATGACAATCCTGTCTCTCACTTCAATATTTTCTTTTAAATATTTTTTTAGAAAAGTTTCCGTAATGACGCCAATTTCAACCCGATGGGATAAAACCTGTTTTATAATCTGTTCCTGATAGGTCACCAGGTTGATATCAAATCGTTTTTTTAATTTTTCTGGATCCGTTTCAAAATTTGCAAAGTTATAATGGTACCCCAGAATAGCACCTATTTTTCTGGAAGAAATATCTTTGAATAACGTTGGAGCAACTTCTTTGTTTCGGGCCGTGATATAGCGCTCTCCCCCCCTGAGGAATACCCTTGTGACCATGACGTCTTCGGGGGTCCATCCCCAGCTTAGATGATCAAATAATGAAATATCGTATAAGCCTTTTTTAAACATATCATGGCGTCGGCGCGGGCTTGCTTCTACGACTTCAAATCGATAGTCGGATTGTATTTCATTCATCGCATTTATGAGATCAATCCCAAGACCGCTGAGGGGTTGATTTTGTTGAATGGTATAAAAGGGAGGGAAGTCGACGACGCCTATCTTGATCGTGCTTGTTTTTTGCTTGAACGCTTGCCCCGAAAATAAAAACCATGAAGATAGTTATAGACAAAAAAAGAGGAATGCTTTTTTTACCTGAGCCATATTGTGTCGCGTTATTTTTTAGCGGCATTGTGCACAACAACCATGTTGCAAGAGTATCAATTACATCGATTGTACTGTGAAATTTGAGTTAAAAGCTATCTTTTTTAACATTGAGCTATCAATATCAAGCTGACCTGACAATAAAAGAGGGGATGTTGTGCAAGAGGATATCGTTATTCGTTCGGCAGAACGACAGGACATGCCGTTGCTGGTGTGTATGGCTGAGGATTTTGCGAATTATCTGGTTGCGTTAGGTGAAAACCGGGTGGCTTTTGATAGGGATGCCAGCCTAGCTCAACTTTTGAAGCATGGGTTTTGTGATAAGCCACTATTTTCTGCCTTTATTGCAGAGGCCGAAGGGCTTCCCGTAGGTTATGCAATATATAATTTCGGATTTTGGGCTGATAGTTTTCAGGGCATGGTTTTTATTACTGATTTGTTTGTTCGAGAAAACTGGCGGTCACAGGGGATTGGGCAGTTAATGATAAGAGAATTGAAACAAGTTGGGCGCAATAATGACTGTGATCTTCTCGCTTGGACCGTATGGGCCGATAATCCCGTAGCGCAAGATTTTTACGATAAACTAGGGGCTACCCCTTTAAATGATGAGATATTTATGAAGCTGGATATCTAGAACGAGGATCTGTTGTCTTGGTTTCCAGCTTCAAAATAAGAAATCATTTATCCTGAAACAAGATACGTAAAATAATGGTTTAAAGTGAATATTGTGATGAAGCCGAAAGCCATTGTCATTACGACATGATTTGTAATTAATGCAATCGCCAAGGTAATCGCCGCGGCTATCCAGGTGATGCTGTTCTCCCCCGCAAGAGAGGCCGCAATCAATGCGACAATCAAACAGCCGGGCAAGTCAGCAAGGAACTTGTTGAGGTGTTTGTGCTCACTTATCAGTTGTCCGCTTACTAATCCTAAAAAGCGGATTGAATAGGCACCAAAAGCGAGTGTTCCTATTAAAAGCCATTGTGCATCAGTCATACTGTAACCTTTTAACCTTCTTCGTTATCTGTTGTGTAAGGCCTGTTGTGATCACACCAGCGATGCTGCCAACAATGATGGCAAAGGCACTTCCCAAGGATAGGTGAATAAGAACAACTGTGACGATGAACGTAATAATCCAGGGTAGAGTGTCTTGTTTGTTGCGCCACATCGCACGAGCCATGGCGATAAAGGCAGCTGTGAAGGCGAAGCCCAGACCATATTCGATGAGATTGGGAATAGATTGCCCGAGTAAAGCACCGCCTGTTGTCGAAATAATCCATGTGACAAACATTGTTAAGCCCGATCCAATTAAGAAGGGCGCGCCAACTGTGGGGTCTTTTGCTTTCTTCGCAAAAGTTAAGGCCCAGTTTTCATCACTTGTGATGTGAACGGCCAAAAGGCGTTGAAAAAGGGGAACGTCTTTAAGGACTGAATTGAGCGAGGCTATGATGCCGAGATATCGCATATTCAATGCCAGTCCGGCCAAAACGGCGCCAATAACAAATCCTTCTGACGCAAATTGTTCGACTGCTACAATCTGGGATGAGCCAGCATGTACGGAAGCACTCATCAAAGCGATCCCCCACCACGGAAAATCAAGCTGTGCGGCGACAACACCAAAAACAAATCCATAGGCGGCAGCGCCGGCAGCCAGCGGTAGGATGCTTATAAAACCTTGTTTCATTTGAAATACCAAAAGTGTTTACAGAGCAGATGATATTATCAAGTTGCTTTGATTGATATGTATCACTATTCATTAGTTGGTGATTTAATATCGTCATTTTTATTGGTTTTGTGATGTGAATATTATGGATAATACTGATAAACGAATATTGGAAGAGCTTCAGGTTAACGCCAGAACATCGATCGCTGTGCTTTCGGAAAAAGCAAACGCATCAACAGCGTCAGTTCAAAGACGTTTGAAACGTTTGCGCGAAAGCGGTGTTATTCAATCAGAGAATGCCATTGTTGACCCAGAAGCTGTTGGCTATGAGGTCACAGCCGTAATCTCTGTGGATCTAGAGCGTGATCGAATTGATGAGACGGATGCGTTTAAACGTCGTGCAAAGAAAGAACCACAGGTTCAGCACTGTTATTGTGTTGCCGGAGGATCAGATTTTGTGTTGATTGTGATTGCTAAAAATATGAAAGACTATGAAGCTTTTACGCATCGTTTCTTTTTTAATGACAGTAATGTAAGACGGTTCCAGACATCAATTGCTGTTTCCCGGGTAAAGGCGACGACCTTTGTGCCAATGATCAAAGACGATTGATCTATGTTTCACTTGCGCACATCTTTGACGTGTCGTCAAAAAGATAAGGGGCACCTAAGTAAGGCTATTCAAACGGCGACGGATAAAATCAATTGCCACGCGTGTTTTATTTGGAAGAAAATTTCTGTTTGGATAAATGATCCAGGCTGCTGTCTCAAAGGTTGTTGCCGCGACACGATAATCTGGGAATAAATTAATAAGTTGGTCTTCTTTAATCGCGCGATCGACTTGCCAGTCGGCCAACAAGGCAATTCCCATGTTTTTGTGAACGCATTCCTGTATGGCTATAGCGTTTGAGATCATCAAAGTTCCATTGACCGGCACTGAACTTATGTGTCCGTCTTTAGTTTTGAATTGCCATTCTGATCTATAGTCAGGCAAAGAAAATAATATCATTTTATGGTTTGTGATGTCTGCCGGCTTTGTTATGGCATCGGCAGTTGCGAGGTAGGTCGGACTGGCTACAACTCTGTAGTGTGTGTCATGCAGTTTAGTGCAAATGACATCGTTTTCTATAATTGGTGCCATGCGGATAGCAAAGTCGATATCATTGGACACAAGATCAAGGTTTTGGTCTGTTAATAGCAATTCTAAAGTAATGTCGGGATAGGTCTCGCTAAATTCAGAGAGTAACGGCAGCAAGCATTTTTGCCCATATGATACTGAGGCTGTGATTTTTAAGTGCCCCCTAGGGGCAGAGGTCATGCTCGTTATTTCGTCATGTGCCTGTTGCAATTCGATCAAGACAGGAGAAATTCGATCTAGATATCTTTTGCCTGCTTCTGTTAGGGCAATTTTTCGTGTTGTTCGTTGGAACAATCTTACGCCCAGTTGAGTTTCCAAGCTTGATATAGTGCGGGATATTTGAGAGGGGTCAGTATTAAGTTTTCGCGCGACTTTAGCAAAGCTACCCAAGTGAGCTGCTTCTGCAAATATTGTAAGTGCTTCAATATCCATTGATGTAATATATGCATGAAGTATGTGTTCTTAAAGCTATTTATTGGTTATTGCACATTAATTATAAATTTGAAGATGAATTATTATTTTCAAGGGATCATAAGATGGATGAGTTAAAAGGCAAAGTTGCCCTGATTACAGGGGCAAGCCGTGGGATCGGGGCGGCGACAGCACTGGAAATGGCAAAGCTTGGTGTTAAAACAATGTTGGTGGCGCGATCCACTGAAGCACTTGCTATGATTGCCAAAGAGATTAGAGAGATTGGGGGAGAGTGTGAGACTTTTGCCTGCGATGTTAAACACTATCACGAATTTAATAACGCTTTTGAGGCATGTTTAGACCGGTTCGGTGATTTTGATATTCTTATAAATAATGCCGGTTTAATTGATCCTATTGCGCGGATCGAAGATTCAGATCCAGCGCAGTGGTGTAATGTCATCGATGTTAATTACAAAGGGGTGTATCACGGTATTCGGGCCGTTACCCCCTATATGAAAAACAAAAAAAGCGGTGTTATCGTTAATGTGAGTTCGGGTGCTGCCAGCAGCGCTTTGGAAGGGTGGAGCCATTATTGTTCATCTAAAGCTGCAGCCCTGTCTTTGACGCAGTGCGCCGATAAGGAGTTTAGGGCGGATGGTATTCGTGTTGTGGGCTTAAGCCCGGGAACGGTTGCAACAGATATGCAGTTGTCTATCAAAAAATCGGGGATCAATCCTGTGAGCCAGCTTGATCCGAACGCGCATATTCCGGCAAGTTGGGCTGCCAGGGCTATTTGTTGGCTCTGTACAGAAAATGGGGACGATTATCGGGGAATGGATTTTTCCCTTAAAACAGAGGAAAATAAAAAGAAAGTTGGATTAATAATCTGATTTAGAAACCCGCCTCCGACCTTTCTTGACTTCACCACGTTGTTTCTTTTTATCCGTTCGTTTTGCCTTGGCGGATTTCGAAGGTTTGGTTGGTCGGCGGGATTTTTGTTGTATCGTGGCTTTTTTGATTAAATCGGCAAGCCGATCACGGGCATCCTGACGATTTCGTTCCTGTGTTCGATAGCTATTTGCCGTAATAAGGATCTCGCCATCTTGGGTCATCAAATGACTGGCGATATTCTTGAGACGGTTAAAGACAAATACCGAAATCGTTGGGCACAGCTTTGCATTAAACCTTAGTTGTACAGCAGTAGATACTTTGTTGACGTTTTGCCCACCCGCCCCAGAGGCTCTGATAAAGGTTTCCTGTAACTCTTCCGGAGCAATCTGAATTGTATTGGTTATTTTAAGCATAAAAGCGAAAACCTACAGAGAGACGGTGATTGATTTCTTGGGCGACTTATTATGCAACAGGCTTTTCAGGAAAATAAGTGATGGGATCACCTGTTGCCCAGACAGGGTATTTTTTCAAAATTGATTTGAAGCGAGTAGAGTCAAGAAACTCATAGAGCCAAAGCTTTAGGTGCGGATAGTCGGTTTCGTCAAACCATGCCCGATCAACATTGGCGAACTGTCTTATAAAAGGTGCGATGGCCATATCTGCCAGTGATCTTCTCTCGCCAAATAAAAATGTATTTTTTGTTAATAACTTGTCCAACTCTCTCAGGAAGTTTTCAGCAAGGCTTCTGTGCGTTATGGGGTCGGTGCCTTCTTCAAAACGTGGGGCGTATTTGTATCGGTCGAGATGACCTTTAAACTCTGTTTCGCATCTATTAATAAGATCCAGCATCTCGTCCAGAGTCCCAATTTCCGGAGCAAGCCAGCTTTCTGGATCATTTTGTTTGAGGGCCCAAAGCATGATATCCAGGCTTTCTTCCAGAACGTCACCATTGGATAGAATTAAAACAGGGACCGTACCTTTTGGCGAGGCCTGGAGCATTTCCGATGGTTTGTCGCGTAAAACTATTTCTCTTAATTCGCAAAGTTGCTGACTGCTTTGCAAGCCGAGTCTGGCGCGCATGGCATAGGGGCATCGTCGAAAGCTGTAAAGAAGTGGAATTTTTTGCGACATAATTAATCAGCCCAGAAAGAAAAGCACTTAATAGGTTTACCGCTGTCTTTCAGTCTTTTCAATACCTTATGCAATGAGTAACTTGAAGGTAATGTTAGGAAATTATTCTCTAGGTACTATTGCGAATAGAGATGAAATCTATATGTAAATATATATTTATAATAAGCGAGGAGGTTTAGTGTGGTTTTTTACTCGCATTTATTCATCAGGATAATGGTTTGGTTGCATGCGCAAGAATGTAACAGGGCTAAAGAATCAAACAGGGTGGTTCTCTGTTGTAGCAGAACCAGCTTATAGGCCAGTTTTTAGAATGAAATCAACATATGACAGATTGACAACACTGGATTTTCTGGACACTTGTCCAGAAAGTATTCGGGCATTCTATAAATATTGGGATTCAAAACGCCAAGGGCGTCAGATGCCCTCACGTGCTGATCTTGATCCTATTGAAATGAAAGAATTTCTTTCCAGCATTATCCTGGTTGATGTAAAGCGACAGCCCCTTGATTTTGTATACCGTCTTGTTGGCACCAAAGAGGTCGATGCGCGAGGTTTTGATCCGACTGGGAGGTCAGTCTCGGAAGGAAGTTTTGGCGCAACAGTGGAAGAAGTTTTGACAAACTATCGGATTGTCTCTGAGCATAAATGCCCCGTTTATGATCGTGAGGGGGTACCATCAGATATTGCGAACCTGTGGCAAGGCGATGCTATTTTACTCCCGCTATCGGATGATGATGAAACGGTAAATATGGTTGTAGCCTATACCGACTTTATCCATATTAAATAATTTTTATCAGAGATAGTTCTACAGGCTGATCAAAAAAGGCTGCCCGATGGGCAGCCTTCAGACTGCTGACAAAGTCCTCGCAAATTGCGGGGACTTTTGATTCAATAGGGTTATGTTAAAGAAACCGATCCCCGAACAGACCGAACTCGAGATGGTAACGCTTGATAGTTTGGTTCCCGCCGATCATCTGTTACGCAAGATCGACAGTGTGATTAACTTTAGCTTTATCCACGACCGGGTAGCAGATCTTTACTGTGCAGATAATGGTCGTCCAGCGCTTGATCCCGTTCGAATGTTTAAGGCGCTCTTTATTGGTTATCTCTTTGGAGTTCGCTCCGAGCGTCAACTGGTTCGTGAGATTGAAGTCAATGTGGCCTATCGCTGGTTCTTACGTCTTAAGTTAACCGACAAGGTTTTTGATGCCTCCACTCTGAGCCAGAACCGTCGTCGACGCTATCGCGATGCGTCCGTCGCCCAGGATATTTTTGACGGCATTGTCGAGCAGGCCCTTGACCATGGTCTTGTCGAAGGCTCTGTTCTCTATACAGACAGCACGCACCTCAAGGCGAATGCCAACAAGA
>NZ_LANI01000028.1 GCF_000982415.1 Kiloniella litopenaei | reverse complement strand
TGCTTGACAATTAACACCGCTGCTTTTTTATTGTTTTGAGATAACTTTTGTTTGCCAGTTTCGTACTTTGAAGTGGTGATTGCTGAAAGTATTATTTGATTTATTGTTATGTGTGTTAAAATGAGAGTTGTTATTTACAAAGAATGCTATATATAGCAATAAATGTATGTGAAATTATTATAAGTTAAGCTTGCGAGTAGAAATGAGTGCCAACATAAAAGATGATACGGCTGTTGGTGCCGTGAAAAAAAATCAGGGGCCTTTGGTTTCTGATGATTTTTTCTATTCTACTTTTGAAACTTCTTTTGATGATAAAGTCGATATCGTCTCGCTTCACCTAGATGATCTTTTGCCAGATGAATCCGGTGCTGTCGTTTTGTTCGCAGGTGAATGTAATGAGATTCTTCTTGAGGCCGGAGAGTTGTTGGTATCGAGTGGCGTTGCAAGTTCTCATGTAACTGCTTCTGGTGTCGATGTTACAGGCCTTAACGTATATAGCTTTGCAAGTGGCCTTACGCTCTATAGTGAAGGCGAAATTACAATCCAAACTGGTATGTAATATTATTCTTAACTAGGTTTATACGGGTTAGCAAAAATACTGACCGGCGTTAGCTGCAATGGTCATATACTATGCTGATTTGGGCGCTGCCACTCTTGGGGCGCTGGCAATCCAAATTACAAGATATTGCTTCTTATGATTAAACAAGCTGGCACGGACCATTCTTGCCTGTGCAGTTATGACTTTACCTGGGATCATCCTAATTATTCTGGCATCGATATGGTTGATCTGAAGAGATAAGAGGTCGTTTAAGCTGTCTTTGAGCAATCCCTTTGTTCTTATTTGAAATAGTTTGTTGAGGGTTGTTCCTTCCAGAGCGTGTTTGTTTTCACCCAGCCAGCTGTAAAAGGCATTGTTACTGGATATTATGGTCATATCCTGAGCAATCAGTGCTGCAGGGCTGGGGCTGGCATTAATAATCGATATGAGGGTGTCTTTGTGTGTATCTACTTCGGCCGATGCCAGATTTCGTTCGGCAGAAATCATGCAGAAGACTCTTAGAAAGGATGAAAAATTTGGTCCCTCGTAAATGGTTTCCAGTTTACCAATAAACTTGCCCACTTTTAGTTCGTGGTCCTTTGCGACAGCTTCGAGGGCGCGCCAAAAAACGGGCTCTAATCTGATTGAATAGCGCTTTTTATTGTATTGCACGATCCTCGCTTTTGGGGCTTGGTCTGCAAAGTTTACGGGAAGGATTGGTTTTGGCATGTTCCCTTTGTTTACATAAAACCAGAGTCTTTGTCCGCAATAACAGGGACGATAAATGTAATATCGTCAGCTATTATAGTTTATTATCTACATAAACTGGCGAAAAAAGATTACGGGAGCATGATGTCATCATTATGCCCAACAATTCCACCGAGATCGGTTAATTTGCTTCTCAGAGAATAGCGCTGAGACAGTTTTCTCTGTGCCGCTTTTGGTAGGTCAGTCATCATGAGTACGCGTTTATCAATCAGTGTGGTAATCAAGTCTTCCAACACACGGATCATTTCAAGGTCAGATGCTGCGAGTTCTTGATGAATTTCGCCTTCTTTTCCGTCTTGCTGTTGTCCCATTTGTGTAAGAAAGGTAACAAGTTCAGGGTTATTAGCTTCTAAAAACTCATTTGCTGTACTTGTTTCTTCCTGATGAATACCAGTAATTTTTCCATCGTTTGACCGTGATACGTAGGGCATAAATTCTCCAGCGGGCGAGTGATGATCACGACCCTCATTTAATTTCTAAATTGATAGCTTCCTTATACATAAGGCTTGTGCCCTAAAGGTAGCTATAAATGGTTAATGACAGGTAAGTAATTGTCTTGTTGTTAGAAAATACTTTGCCTAACAATAATATAACAGCTTTTGATAAGGTAAAGGCGACTTGTTTTGGTTTTGGCCTTGTTAGGGACATATTTATATCAATAGTTATCAGGGTACTATCTATGCAAACACAGAGGTGTGTTATGTTTGGGTGTTGTATCAATTGTAAAGGGGAGCATGATGATGAAGTTTTTAAATAAGGTCGTTTGTGCCTTGAGTCTCGTGATGATTGGTTTTTCTTTGTCTGCCAATGCAAGGCCGTTAACGGGGGTTCAGGACATTAAATTAAATATTTCTCCCTTAGGGCACTATAGTAAGCAGTGCGGCCTGAGTAGAGAGGCATTTGAGCGCGCATTACTCGGTGGCATCCCCGAAGGTGATATTCGGCTAAGCAATTCTTCGTCGTATTGGCTCCACACGCGGGTAACTACGGTAATTTTTGATACAACCAACTGTGTTAGTAATGTCGAAGTAACCCTATATGCAAATACGCGTTATTTTAATCCGGCAACGCAGCAAGAGCTTTCGGGTCGCGTAGAAGTATGGCGTGCCGGTGGGTTATATAGCTCAGTAAGTGAAAGTCATCAGGTGCAAGTAAATAACGCCTTGAGAAAGGTTGGCCGTAAACTTCACGAAGCATGGAAAAAGGATCAGTACTAGGTTTTGTCCTGATAATTTTTCACAATTATCCATAGTTTAAATTTTGCTTAATAAGCTGATCTATAAAATGGTGATGTTGTTTTTATAAAAATGACTTTGTTCTCATGTATTTATGAGAAGATATTTATAGAATGATATTTGAAAGGTAGTACATGGAAGATAAGCCATATGATATTCCCAAGTTTTATCACGACGATGATTTTATGGACTCTGGTGATGCTCGGCCATTAAGAATTCTTTCAGAGTATTTTGGTCCGCAAAATCGATTTGAAAAGCTTAATGTCGAAGACACTATTGTTTTCTTTGGGTCTGCCCGAATTAAATCAGAAGAAGACGCTGTTGCAGCTATGGCCGAAGCTAAGCGCACGGGAAAAGGCGTGCGAAAAGCCGAGCAGATGATGAAGGTTTCTCGATATTACGAAGAGACAAGGGACTTGGCGCGACGTTTTACCGAGTGGTCTAAGACCTTAACAAACGATGAGCGTCGTTTCGTCGTGTGTACAGGGGGCGGCCCGGGTATTATGGAGGCTGCTAACAGAGGGGCGTCAGAAGGCAAGGGTATTAATGTTGGATTGAATATTTCATTGCCTTTTGAGCAAAGCGAAAATCCCTATATTACTCGGGAATTAGCTTTGGAATTTCATTACTTCTTTATGCGTAAATTTTGGTTTATTTATCTGGCCAAAGCTGTCCTTGTGATGCCCGGGGGGTTTGGAACACTTGATGAGTTTTGCGAGTTGCTCACTCTTATTCAGACGCAGAAAATCAAGAAAAAGATGCCAATTGTTCTTTTTGGATCAGATTATTGGAACAAGGTGGTGAATTTCGAAGCCCTTTGCGAGTTTGGGACAATCAGTGAGGAAGACCTCGATCTTTATTTGGTTACGGATTCTAAAGATGAGGCATTTGAGTATGTTACCAAAGGGTTATTGGAGCATGCCTTGGAAACACCAGGGCCTATGCTTTAATTTCGATGTATAGTCTAGTCTTAAAGTTTACAGAGGTCCCCTTCGTAAGAGGGGGACTTTTTTGTGCTGTATAATAAGATTCTCTCGGGTTGATTTTACTATTTCTGGTGCCCTCTCAATCAATGACAATCTTATCATAGGTAGTGTCTATGAAAATCATTTGTAATATCGATTTGATGTATGTTGTTTGTCGGTCCACTATAATAATAACGCTTTGATTTTGATGTGAATGCTGCATTTAATTCAATCATAAGTGCGCTAATGTTAGAAAAATGCTGCATATTGACGTAGTTGTGTTGTTATTTGGTTGTTAATGCCACATTGTTTGGTTATAAAATTATTTCTGTAATATGACACTTTTGTGAAATTAACCTTGTCTACAGGAGGAGCTTGAAGATACAAATGCTAATTCCGGAATAAACTACCACGGTTCGATGTGGTTCTAGATTATTCTCTGTTGGTATTCTGTAACCAAAAAATCATTAAATGAGGTAAGTATAAGCGTGTCTGGTTTTGACCTTTTGTTAAAAATAGCTGGTGGTGTTGCTCTTTTATTGTGGGCGACAAGAATGGTACGCACAGGGGTGTTGCGTGCCTATGGCAGTCAGCTTCGCCGTTTCTTGGGATCGGCAACCAAAAACACGCTCTCCTCATTTGGTATGGGTATAGGTATGGCCGGTATCCTGCAAAGCTCAACAGCAACAGCTTTGCTTGCAGTTGCTTTCGCCGGGAAGGGCTTGATTGCTATTGGTCCTGCGCTGGCTGTGATGTTAGGAGCAGATGTTGGTTCTACGCTAGTTGTTCAGATACTTTCATTGGATATCTCCTGGCTATCCCCTGTATTAATCCTGTTAGGTTTTGTTTGTTTTACGACCAGACCGACAATGACGCTTCGACATTTGGGGCGCGTATTTATTGGTCTTGGTTTAATGTTGCTTTCTCTAAAGCTGGTCGTTGCTGCTTCCGAACCTATGCGTGATAGCGTGGTACTACAAAATATTTTATCTGCTTTATCAGAAGCACCTTTATTTGCCGTTATCTTGGCTGCTTTAATTACCTGGATTACTCATTCGTCGGTGGCAATGGTCTTGTTAATCATGTCATTGAGTGTTGCCGGGGTTGTGTCGGCGGATCTCGCGCTGGTTCTCGTTTTGGGGACAAATGTCGGTGCCGGGATTGTGCCTATGGCCTTGACGATGTCTGAAACACCAACAGCACGACGCATTCCGATGGGGAATATGCTTTTCCGATTTGCGGGCGTCCTTATTTTATTGCCCATGATGGAAATTGTTACGCCGTATGTTGCCGAATTAAGCGGTGCGGATGTTGGTCGCCAGGTCGCAAACTTCCATACTATATTTAATATCGGCCTTGCGATTGTTTTCTTGCCTTTTGTCGGGGTGATGTCTCGTTTGATGGAGCGTGCATTGCCAGAAGGAATGGGCACAGAAGATGACCTAAAACCAAAATATTTGGATGAAAGTGTTATCAATACGCCAACCGTGGCTGTTGCGTGTGCGACGCGCGAGGTTCTTCGTTTGGCAGATATTGTCGAAGAGATGTTACGCAAAAGCATTAGTGTTTTTGAAACAAATGATCCGACATTGCTTCAAGAAGTCAGTAAAGCAGACGATCAAGTCGATGAACTCCACGAAGCGATTAAATTATATCTTACTCAGGTCAGTGTAAGTGAGTTGGATGAAGATACAAGCGCCAGATGTGTCGAGCTGATTTCGTTCACGACCAACCTTGAACACATCGGGGATATTATCGACAAAAACTTGCTTGAAATTGCAAATACCAAGATCAAGAAAAGAATTGAATTTTCTGAACAAGGGTGGACCGAGTTGGTCGAATTGCACCGTATGGCCCTAGATCAAATGCAATTGGCCATGACGGTATTTGTATCTGGTGATGTTGATATCGCGAGGCAGCTTATTGCGGGCAAAGAAAAGTTCAGAAATATGGAACAACGTGGTGGGGACAAGCATCTTGACCGATTACGGGAAGGCCGCATTGAATCAATTGAATCTTCGGCTCTGCATATCGACATGATTAGAGATTTAAAACGTATAAATTCACATCTGACATCAGTTGCGTACCCAATTCTGGATGCAAGTGGTGAATTACGTGAAAGTCGTCTTCGCGTGCGACCTCATTCCGAGGGACGCCCGGCAAAGGCGAATACCTAATCCGGCATAGCCGGTGAACTGAGGGAGCTATTGGCAGGAATTCCTTGGTTTGAAAGAGCCTTAGTTCCTCTTTGGGGAATTAAGTTTGGACGGATGTTCAAGTAAAAGTTTTTGGGTAACAAAGGCTTAGCAAAAGTGTAACAAAGTGCCGCTATAGACGGCACGGTACATAAAACCGAATAGGGATGTTGAAGGGAAGAGCCCTTTGACGATCACATTGAGGAGCAAGAAAGTAATGAAAAAAGCATTTTCAAAAAAACTGCTGGGTGGCGTAGCCACTACTTTGGCCGCTATTGGCTTTCTGACTGGGAGTGTATCTGCTGAAGATTTGACTGTTTATACTGCAGTAGAAGCGGAAGATCTGAAACGTTATGCAGCTGCGTTTAACGAAGTGCACCCTGACATTACGATTAACTGGGTACGCGATTCTACTGGTGTTGTTACTGCTAAGCTTTTAGCTGAAAAAGATAATCCACAAGCTGATGCTGTTTGGGGACTCGCAGGTTCCAGCCTTCTTTTGATGAAAAAAGAAGATATGTTTGAAACTTATGCGCCTGCAGGTGTTGAGAAGCTGGATAGTCGTTTCCGCGATAACTCGGACAATCCTGTTTGGGCTGGTATGGACGCATGGGTTGCTGCTGTTTGCGTAAACACATATGAAGCAGAAGCCAACAATCTGCCAATGCCTACATCCTGGGCTGATCTGACGAAGCCTGAGTACAAAGGCCATATTGCGATGCCAAACCCAGGATCATCCGGTACTGGTTTCCTGGATGTTGCCAGCTGGCTTCAGATGTTCGGTGAGGAAGATGGTTGGGCGTTTATGGACGATCTTCATGAAAACATCAGCCACTATACACACTCTGGTTCCAAGCCTTGTAAACAGGCTGCAGCTGGTGAAGTGCCGATCGGTATCTCTTTTGCTTTCCGGGCCGCAAAATCCAAAAGCCAAGGTGCACCATTGGAAATTGTGATGCCATCCGAAGGTGTTGGTTGGGAAATGGAAGCCGCGGCTATTGTTAAAGGCACCAAGAAACTGGATGCTGCTAAAAAGCTGATGGACTTCATCGTATCCAAACCAGCTATGGAGCACTACAATCAGGGGTATGCTGTTGTTGCGATGCCAGGCGTTTCCAAGCCAATTGAAAACTATCCTGAGAACATCACTGACAGCATGATTGCGATGGACTTCGAGTGGTCCGCAAATAATCGCGATGCGATCCTTGCAGAGTGGACGAACCGTTATGATTCAAAATCTGAGCCGAAGAACTAATCAGATTGAGATCATAAACTAAGATGATGATCCCGCTCTTTGGTTTGCCAAGGGGCGGGATATCAAAAGTCAAATACGTGTTTTGAGTTTGTAATATTTTGTTGGAAACTCGCACAATGATTTACAGTTAATAAAAATCATCAGTGATAATAAAATATTACGATAATTGTGACGTTTTTTGGTGCGACAGGTCCAACATATCAACCTGAACGTTATCCAATGAGATGCAACGGAATTATCGATACTGATGCAATTAAGCTGTTGCAAAAGAGCACAGGGTAAACTGTGCCGTTTTGCCGCTTGAGAGGAATGGCAATGAGCGCAAATACTGCTGATATCCAGGTCGAGACAGGGAATGGGCAAAAGCCCTATTTAACAACATCTAATTTAACAAAACAATTCGGTAACTTTACGGCGTTATCCGATATTTCATTGGAAATCTTCGAAGGTGAATTCGTTTGTTTTCTGGGCCCATCTGGATGTGGGAAAACAACGCTGTTACGGGCCATTGCTGGCTTGGATATTCAAACCTTTGGAACTGTAACGCAGGCAGGGAATGATGTGTCATCTTTACCGCCTAGCGAACGGGACTTTGGTATTGTATTTCAATCCTATGCATTATTTCCAAACCTGACGATCCGCAAAAATATTGCATATGGTCTGGAAAACAGGAAACAAGCAAAAGCCGATATTGATAATCGAGTTAATGAACTTCTTGATCTTGTTGGTCTCAAATCACAAGCAGATAAATATCCGGCACAGCTATCTGGTGGGCAGCAGCAACGTATTGCGCTAGCCAGAGCCATTGCGACCAATCCAGGTTTGCTTTTACTTGATGAGCCTTTGTCTGCTCTGGATGCCAAGGTCCGCGCGCATCTTCGTCACGAGATCAAAGAATTGCAACGTACACTTGGTGTGACAACAATTATGGTGACGCACGATCAGGAAGAAGCCCTGACAATGGCGGATCGTATTGTTGTAATGAACGACGGCGTTATTGAGCAGGTGGGAACACCGCTTGAAATCTATCGCCATCCTGCGTCTGCCTTTGTTGCTGATTTCATCGGTACCATGAATTTTGTTCCAGGTCAGGTAAAGGGAAGTGATGTTCTTCAAATGGGTTCTGTTGAACTTAAATGTGACCCAGAGAACATTACAGAGCGCGGCGATATAACAGTCGCATTCCGGCCCGAGAATCTTCTGGTTCAAGAGGGAGATGATAAGCTACCGAATGCATTTGAAGCTGAAGTGAAATACATGGAGTTTATGGGGTCTTTCTTCCGCGTTGATCTGTTGAGTAAACAGGCAAACAGTGAAGCCCATATCAAAGGTGATTTCTCTATTAATATGGTTCGGCGTACCGGGGTAAAAGAAGGTGATACAATTACTGTTTCTATCCCTAAAGATCGCTTAACGGTATTTCCCGGAGTAAATTGATATGGCGGAGATAACAAGTTCTACGCCATTGAAAATGGTTAAACCAAAGGCAAGCCGTGATGATTGGACCATGCGCGCCTTTATGGTGATGATCGGGGCCTATCTGTTAATCGCATTGGCCTTTCCGCTCTATACGATGCTTTCTAAGTCTTTTGAAAATAAAGACGGCGTTTTCATCGGTCTTGAGAACTATATAAAGTACTTCTCGACGCCAGCGCTTTTCAATTCAATTGAAAACTCAGTGACGATTTCAATCATCACTATGGTAATTACGGTTACGCTGGCTTTCATCTATGCCTACGCCCTGACCCGTTCCTGTATGAAGTTCAAAGGGTTTTTCAAGATCATGGCGATGATTCCCATTCTGGTACCCTCTTTATTACCGGGGATCGGGCTCATCTACATGTTTGGTAAACAGGGCTATATGAAGTGGCTTTTGTTTGGAGAGTCAATCTATGGGCCTTTGGGCATTGTGATTGCCGAGGTCTTTTTTACCTTTCCACATGCACTGTTGATTATAATGACTGCTTTATCTATTTCAGATGCGCGTCTTTATGAAGCGGCAACAGTTTTGCGCGCACCAAAATGGAAGATTTTTTGGACTGTTACTCTTCCCAGTGCCCGGTATGGTTTGATATCTGCGGCCTTTGTTGTCTTTACTTTGGTTATTACTGACTTTGGTGTGCCCAAGGTGATTGGTGGCCAGTACAATGTTCTTGCTGTTGATATTTATAAACAGGTTATTGGACAGCAAAATTTTTCCATGGGGGCAGTGGTTTCCGTGGTTCTTTTGATACCGGCCGTCTTTGCCTTTTTTATTGATCGACAGGTGCAGAAAAAACAGGTTGCCCAGTTGTCAGCACGTGCGGTTCCCTATGAACCCAAGCCGAACAAAAAGTTTGATAGACTTATGATGAGCTATTCCGGCTTGATTGTACTGATCATTGTCACAATTCTAGCGACTTGCCAATTTGCTGCTTTGGTGAAGTTCTGGCCCTACAACCTTACTCTTGGATTACAGCACTATAACTTTGATCTGATGGATGGTGGTGGATGGGATTCCTATTATAATTCCATCAAGATGGCTCTTTGGACAGCAGCGGTAGGTACCATTGTTGTATTCACCGGGGCATACATGGTGGAAAAGGGGCGCGGCTTCCAACAGGGACGGACAATGTTCCAGTTCCTCGCGATGATGCCAATGGCAGTACCGGGGATGGTTTTGGGTTTGTCCTATATTTTCTTCTTTAACAATCCGGATAACCCGTTCAACTTTATCTATGGCACCATGGCAATTCTTGTCGTTTCCACAGTGACGCACTTTTATACAGTGGCGCATTTGACGGCGATGACAGCTTTGAAGCAGATGGATAAAGAATTTGAATCAGTGTCTCAATCTCTTCAGCAGCCTTTTTATAAAATGTTTCTGAAGGTGACGGTACCAGTCTGTTCGCCCGCTATTTTGGAAATTGCGATCTATCTTTTTGTGAACGCTATGACAACAGTATCGGCGGTGGTATTTATCTACTCCTATCACACACAGCTAGCATCTGTTGCTGTTCTTAATATGGACGATGCGGGTGATATTGCCCCGGCTGCAGCTATGGGAATGATGATTTTCTATACCAATGCAGGTGCGCGTATTCTGCATGCTGTTGTATCTAAGTATATGGAAAAGAAAACGCAAGCCTGGCGACAGCGCTAACGCTTGCTGGTGATTGATAATCAGTATTTAATACGAAAGGGACAGATTGTATCTGTCCCTTTTTGTATGTCTTATCTCATTCACATAAAGGAAATTTGTAATGACACTTTCGGCCGTTCAACTTGCTGAAAAACAGCTTGATGCGTACAACAATCACGACCTTGACCTTTTCTGTTCCTGTTTTAGTGATGATGTAGAAGTTGAACTGTTAGTCGAAGGTGACCAGCTGATGCAGGGAATGACTGCTTTTCGAGAAGCTTATGCGGATCGGTTTTCGCACCCGGATTTACATGCAAAATTACTCAACCGTATAGCAGTGGGACGTGTTGTTATTGATGAAGAAGAGGTCACAGGTCTTGGGGATGATGTCCTTCATGTAATGGCAATTTACGAAATGGAGCATGGGGTTATAAAGAAAGTTCGTTTTGAAAGAGCTTCCAGTAAATAAGTTTGACGATAGATGTACATCTCATGGTTTTAAGTCAAATGTGATTTAATCGTTCTTGTGTTATGCGGTAACCCTATATTAAAAGAAAGGTGATAAGTTACAGGTTGGAATAGTTTAATCTACGATCATGGGGGTTCGGATATAAACTATGCATATTTTATTGGGTGTAGTAGCTGTTCTGGGCGGAATTGCCTTTTTTATCTGGCGTGTTCGCTCGACTGCGGAAGCAGCAAGGGACGTTGTTGAAGCTGTTGATGATATCAGGGCAGCGGCTCGGCGTTATAGCCATAGCCGTAAAACCAAAGCAAACCCGCTGGAAAATGTTGAAGATAACAGAGTGGCCGCGGCGACTATCTTGGCTGCGTTTGCTCGTATGGATGGGGACTATACAAGAGAACAATTGGTTGCGATCAAAGATGAATGTAAGCGGGTGTTCAACACATCCGAAGAAGAGGCGGTCGAAATTACAGGGCAAAGTCGTTGGTTGATGGAACAAACTGCCAATGTTGATGAAGCTATAAGACGATTGAGCCGTGTTTTAAGACGGGCTTTGGACGTTGAAGAAAAAAAACAGCTTCTTACTATGGTTACCTACATTTCTACGATTGAAGGGGGACAAATGAGTGAAGCGCAAGAACACGGGCTCAGTCAATTAAGTCGCCAGTTAGCATAAGGCCACAGGGCTTATCATTTATGGCTAAGGATGCAACTTGCCCTTGCGGATCAGGGGTTTTCTATGATGCTTGCTGCGGCAGTTTTCATTCTGGTTTGGCTTTTCCGCAAACCGCAGAACAATTAATGCGATCTCGTTATACTGCTTATGTCAAACAAGATGTGAATTATCTGAAAACGACTTTGTGGCCACAGTATCAAAAATCTTTTAACGAAATTGCTACGTTACTCAGGGCGCAAGATAGTCGATGGCTTGGCCTCGAGATTATTGAGACCCATAAAGGTCAATCAACCGATAAAGAGGGGTCTGTTGAATTTGTTGCGCGGTCAGTTGTGAACGGCGTTGCTGATGAACAACGGGAAAAAAGCCTGTTTCGAAAAAAGGGGCGGCGGTGGTATTACGTTAAGGCCTTATTTAATTAGTCGGCTGGTTTATGGTGTACCCAAATTCTGGCCGTGCACGTTTGCGGGAATGCTCGTTTTTTTGAGGTAATAATGCAGGGCACCTAGAGACCAAATGCTAAAGCATAGGTCACTAAAACCATTCCAGTGATAATGATGATCGCAAAGAAGAATCCGCGTCTCCATTGTGGTTCTGCATGACGGAGTTCCAGAAAATCAAACAAAAGTAGCCGGCATTTGAAGAGTGTTGCTAACATGAGTATGGCGACAGAAATAAGACCGATAGGTGCCGTTATCTCTTGTTCTTGAAAGGCATCGCCGCTGAACATGCTGATTATTGTTAATCCAAACATCAGTGCCCAGGTAACTAAAAAACGAAATACCGGGGACATTTTTTTATAAGCTATTTTGGTCATGGATTACCTCACCAGATAGAGAATTGGGTATAGGATCAGCCAAATCAGATCTACCATATGCCAAAAGGCACAGGCTGTTTGAATATTTTCGTACCGGTTATAGAAGCTGACTAATCCAAGAAGGAATAAGCCAAATATTACATGGGCGGCGTGAAAGCCTGTCATAAGATAAAACAGGGTATAGAAGCTATTGGTTTCTATTGAAATTCCCACCGCTGCCTTTTCACTGTATTCGTATATTTTCAATATCAGAAAAAGAAGTCCCAGGGCGGCAGTAATTGATAGGCAAAGGCGAGGTAAAAAGGTTTTTTGGCTCTTACTTGTCTCGGTGGCGAGAGCTGCGAATAGGCCGCTGGTGATAAGAATAAGGGTATTGAGGCCGCCGATAAGACGATTCAGTTGGGCCTGAGAATTGATAAAGATGTCCGGGGTTTCTAAAAATTTTATACAGTACCCGCCAAGCAAAAGGCCAAAGACCATAAGCTCACTGATGATCAGTATCCACATCATTGGGTTCCCAGGAAGTGAATCCAAAGGTCCCCAAGCACTGTGGCTTTTTAGTGCTGGGCCATTAGTTTGATCGGAATTATCTGAAGCAAGTTTCTTTTTACTATTCGTTTTTTCCGCAGCCGCAATTTCCTCTAAATATGCCTCATAGAAGTCGCTATCTTTATCTGGCGCACGCATGGGGTTGCCCGGGTTCTCGTTTCATAGGATGTTTTGATCCTTTCGCGATGAACCAGAATTGGCAATAAGACATAATGCCTCAAGTAGAGGCTGGATTTAGAAGAATATTAGAACTGAAAAGATGATGGCGGGTGCAGAGACAAGTCTCTACCGCTCTGAAATTTGATGAGTCATAAAAAAAATCAGTGTGGTGAACAACGATTATCCTTTGCGAATTTTTTTATGGTTACGAATAACTTCTTCAATAACAAAGTTGATAAACTTCTCTGAAAAATCAGGGTCTAGCTTGGCTGACTTTGCCAGCTCGCGCAGGCGTTCAATTTGTTTCTGTTCTCTGGAAGGGTCAGCAGGGGGCAAGTCGTACTCTTTTTTGAACAGACCAACCTTTTCTGTAATTTTAAAGCGTTCGGATAACATATAAATTAAAGCAGCATCAATATTGTCGATACTATCCCGATATTCACCAAGCTTTGCTTTAATATCATCTGTCATGCGTGCTGTACCTTCAATCTGGCGATAACAATTCAAGAATGTCTTTGCTAACTATTGTGATCTAATCAATGCAAAGAACAATCAAAGTATTTAATAAGCAATCTTATAGATGTGCAGGCACGACGAGTAAATTAGAATACGCAGACAGCATAGATTTTCTTGGGTGAATTATTCGAAGGTTTTAGCTCGGCGTTGCCTTTAACTGGGGTTTATTATTGTTTAATAAGCCTTAGATGGTCGTCAATAATTTTTTGTAAGGTGCCATCATCTTTCATTTCCCGAATAGCCCTGTTCATGCCGTCTACGCGATCGGCACACTTCGCATCCTTGTTAATCATCACATGCATTGAGTTTGATAATACTGGCATCGCCAGCGGCACAATGGTTTCTTCCAAGTCTAAAGCATAGGTATGTTGTAAACCTTCGATGTAGCCAAGTATGCCGTAATCGGCTCGATTGTTCTGGAGCATCACAACCATACTGTCACTTTTTGGGACCTCTATGAAATCCAAATAATTCTTTGCAAAGGTATCAAAATCGTCACCAAGTGATCCGCCGAGTAATCTCATTCCAGAGCGTCCAATTAAGTCTTGTGGAGTAGAAAATGAAAACTGGTTTTCTTTTTTAACAAATACTCTTAATTCGTCAGTACCCAGCGGTTCAGAATAGAGATATTTTTCGGCGCGCTCACTGTTCCAATATGCCCCCAGAACCATATCCACATTCCCTTGTTCCAGATCATAGAGAATACGTTTCCACGGCTTGTCGTGATCAATGGTAAGTTTAAGGCCGATCCTTTTCAGTGCTTCCCGGGTGCCATCAACAACGATACCTGTTAGCTCTCCGGTATCTTTTCGATAGACAAAAGGATACCAATTGTTAATGCCATTGCCGCTGAACGAGGTGCAACTATCTGACGCGTTTGCCTGAGAGGAAGTGGTGAAATTAACGATAGAGAAACCGACAAGAGCTAGAAATATAACGCATATTCTGATGAGCATCGCTTGGCCTCTCTATGTGTGAATAGGAAAAGGTTGTGCCAACTATACCATAAAGAGGCTCCGGGATTGGTTAATATAATTTTACCATCAAATATTTTAGGTTAGATTAGTGGCTGTCGAGCTCTGAATTTGATCAAAAAAGGCGCGTATTACGGGAGAGTCCTTTTGATCTTTAAGACAGGCAACATATTCAAGGCCCTCTAGTTGAACATCCCTGACCGTTAAACCGTGCAGACGGGTATCATTGCCGAATTCACTTTCAAAAACCACGCCGATCCCAAGGCCCGAAGCAACGGCTTCTCTGACGGCTTCCCGACTTCCTATTTCAAGAACATCGGTCAATTTTACACCCGCACTTTCAAGAGCTGTCTCAAAGATTTTACGGGTTACAGATCCTTTTTCTCGCAAAATAATACGATGATGGGGAAGCTCGGTAATACTGATACTGCGTCTCGCAGACCAGGGATGGTTGCGATCAACAAATACAATTAAGGGTTCTCGTTTTAATGGGGCGGCATGCAAGCGTCTATCTTCGTGAATATTTGGCATCACGACGACATCGGATTTTCGCTCGAACAGCCCTTGCAAGACCTGTTGTGAGTTTCCGAAGCTCATTGAGAAGTTAATCCCGGGATACAATCGGCTGAACGTCGCAAGTAGCGGCACAACATGATAGGGGGCATCTGCTGCAACACGAAGCTGACCAGACATGAGCCCGCGGGCAGAAAGCAGAACCTGTTCTGCCTCGAGTTCGACGGCAAACTGTCTAAGTGTCACTGCGTGAAGGCGGCGACCAATTTCGGTTATTTCAATACCACGACCCCGGCGTTCAAACAGCTTTACGCCGTAAATTTCCTCAAGCGCTGCGACCTGACCGGAAAGGGTAGGTTGGGTGACGTTAAGCACATCGGCAGCTTTGGTGAAGCTTCCTTCGCTGGCAACAGCATGAAATGCGCGGATTTGAGCATGATTCATAGGTAAAACCAATTTGTAATATAAAAAGTATCGATTTGATTTATGATAGAGATTCGATGCATATAGAGCAAGACGTTCAAAACACTTAAAGTAAAACATATCGAACTAAGTGGATGAACAGCAGAAATTAATCGGGTGATTGGATATTAAACCATCGCTTTTGTTCTCGGATCAAATGAGGAGATCCCAAATGTCTGATAAGACATCTGCAGTTGCTGCTTCCCCGTCTGGTGATCCCTGGCTTTTAACACCAGGTCCCTTGACTACTTCTGTTGCTACCAAGGAAGCAATGCTTCATGATTTCGGTTCCCGCGATAAGAAGTTTATCGAAATCAACCGACGCGTTCGCAGTAGTCTCTTGAGCATAATTAATGGACAGGACGATTTTGTCTGTGTTCCTTTACAGGGCAGCGGGACTTTCTCGGTAGAAGCTATGTTGGGGACGCTTGTCCCTCAGGACGGGAAGCTGCTTATTCTTGTTAATGGTGCTTATGGCCATCGTATGGCAAAGATCTGTAGTTACTATGGGCGTGCGCATGATGTTATGGAATATCCTGAAGATCAGCCTGTAAGTATCTCCGATCTGGATGCTCGTCTGAATGAAGATAAAGCAGTAACGCATGTCGCTGTTATCCATTGCGAGACAACATCGGGTGTTCTTAATCCGATTGCGGGTGTTGCAGAAGTTGTTGAAAAACACGGGCGCTCTCTTTTGATTGATTCAATGTCTGCTTTTGGTGCACTTCCCGTTGATGCGTCCAAGATCAGATATGATGCGGTTGCTGCGTCTTCAAACAAGTGTCTGGAAGGTGTTCCCGGAATGGGATTTGTGCTCATTCGCCGGACTGCTTTGGAAAAGTCCAAAGGGAATGCCCCTTCACTGGTCCTGGATCTCTATGATCAATGGGTGCAGATGGAAAAAACCGATCAATGGCGTTTTACGCCGCCAACACATTGTATTGTTGCTTTTGAACAGGCGATCCGTGAATACGAAGCCGAAGGCGGAGTTGACGGACGCGGTGGTCGTTATGCGTCCAATTGCAAAATTCTTGTTGATGGGATGCGTGCATTGGGCTTTGAAACTCTTTTGCCCGACCATCTTCAGGCACCGATTATCGTGACCTTCCATAAGCCGACAGATCCAAAATTTGACTTCCAGAATTTTTACGATCGTCTTGCTGAACGCGGGTATTTAATCTATCCGGGCAAATTGACTGTTGCGGACTCGTTCCGTGTTGGTTGTATTGGTCGCATGGGCAATGATGACATTCGCGATGCATTGGTTGTTATCAAGGAAACATTAAGTGAAATGGGCGTGGAAAACTGCGCACCGGCTGCTGCCTGATTTGATATTCGTTCCCTGATTGGGCATTTGTTATAGTGGGAGATACCCTATGAGTACTGGTAAACTCGTTCAGGCCAATGGCCGTTTATATAAAAGATCTGATCGCCCTGTAGTGGTGGTCTGCGTTGATGGCAGCGAACCGGATTATATGGAAGTTGCGATGAAGGCCGGGCGTATGCCATGGCTGAAAAGCCTGCTTGATAGCGGTGTAAATACAAATCGTATCGCAGAATCTGTTGTTCCATCTTTCACCAACCCGAATAACCTTTCTATCGTAAGTGGCTGTCCGCCGCGCTATCACGGTATTTGTGGTAACTACTTTTACAATCAGGAAACTGGTGAAGAAGAATTGATGAATGCACCAAGTTATTATCGTGCAAAGACAATCTTCTCTTCTTATCAGGATGCTGGTGCCAAGGTTGCGGTTGTAACGGCAAAAGACAAGCTTCGCTTGCTTCTTGGGCATGGCCTGGATTACAGCAAAGGCAATGCGATTTGTTTCTCTGCGGAAAAGTCTGACCTAGCCAATATGGCAGATAATGGCATTGAGAACGTTAATGATTTTGTTGGAATGCCTGTTCCTTCTGTATACAGCGCTGATCTGTCAGAGTTTGTTTTTGCCGCTGGCGTCAAGTTGTTGGAGACTGTGCGTCCAGAGATTATGTATCTTTCTACGACTGATTTTATTCAGCACAAATACGCCCCTGAAGAAGAAGGTGCCTTGGCGTTCTATGAAATGATGGATAAATACTGGGCACAGCTTGATGAGTTGGGCGCTGTTCTGACTCTCACAGCTGACCACGGTATGAACCCGAAACATGATGCAGACGGCAAGCCGAATGTTCTGTACCTTCAGGATCTGTTTGACGGATGGTATGGCAAGGGGGAAGCCCGTGTAATTCTGCCTATTACTGATCCATATGTTGTGCACCATGGTGCACTTGGTTCCTTTGCGACGGCGTATTTGCCAAAAGGGCAGAGCGTCGACGAAGCCATCAAGCGTCTGTCTGATGTTGACGGTGTCGAACTGGCCATATCTGGTCCTGCTGGTTGCGCTATGCTGGAGCTACCGGAAGATCGCATGGGTGACATTATCATTATTTCCGAACGTCATCTGGCTTTGGGGACTTCTGAAGAACGTCACGATCTCTCTGCACTGGATCGTCCATTGCGGACACACGGTGGTATCACCGAACAAAAAGTACCGTTTATCAGTAACCGCCCAATGCCGGGTATTCCTTCAGATATGCGTCTTCGTAATTTTGACGCGTTCTATTGCTCTGTAAACTACGCTGAGTAATTGGCCTTAAATAAGGATATTAAAATGTCTGTAAAGATTGTTGGTTACGAACCAATGCGTATCGCTGGTAAGAAAGTCGATACCGAAGGCCGTATTGATGTGCATTATCCCTACACAAACGAAGTGATCGGATCTGTTCCTCGCGGTACAGCAGCACATGCAAAGGAAGCTTTTGAAATTGCGGCAAATTACGAATCAAAACTGACACGCTATGAACGTCAGCAAATTCTTTTCCGCGTTGCAGAGATCCTCAACGAACGTAAAGAAGAAATTTCTGACATCATCACGGCTGAATCAGGTCTTTGTAAGAAGGATTCACTTTACGAAGTTGGCCGGGCCTATGACGTTTACACACTTGCTGGTCAGATGTGTATTCTGGATGATGGCGAGATCTTCTCTTGTGATATCACTCCTCAGGGAAAATCCCGTAAGATCTTCACTGAGCGTGAGCCATTGAAAGCAATTTCTGCGATCACACCGTTCAATCATCCTTTGAATATGATCTCGCACAAGATTGCGCCGGCAATTGCCACAAACAACTGTATTGTTTGCAAGCCGACAGAGAAAACACCGCTTACGGCATTGATTTTGGCCGATATTATCTATGAAGCAGGCCTTCCCAAGGAAATGCTGACGATTATTACAGGCCTTCCTGAAGATCTCGGTGACGAGTTTATCCGAAACGAGAATATTGAGCTTGTGACCTTCACCGGTGGTGTGCCTGTTGGAAAGTACATTGCTGAAAATGCAGGCTATCGTCGGACTGTTCTCGAACTTGGTGGTAATGCGCCACTTATCGTGATGGAAGATGCCGATCTTGATAAGGCTGCTGAACTAGCAGTTTCAGGTGCAACAAAGAACTCTGGACAGCGCTGTACAGCCGTTAAGCGTATTCTGGTTGTCGAAGAAATCGCGGATGAGTTTTCCAAGCTTGTTCTTGAAAAAGCACAGAAGATCAAATACGGCGATCCGATGGATCCTGAAACGGATCTGGGGTGCGTTATTGATGCTGAATCCGCGTCAATGTTTGAGCGACGTGTTAATGATGCGGTCGAAGTCGGGGCAAAGCTTCTGTATGGTAATAACCGTGAGGGGGCACTTTATCCGCCAACGGTTGTTGACCATGTTCCATTCGATTGTGAACTGGTCCGGGAAGAGACCTTTGGCCCCGCCATTCCGATTATCCGCGTGAAAGACATTGATGATGCGATCCGTGTGTCAAACTCTACGGCTTTCGGTCTTTCATCTGGCGTTTGCACCGACAACTTCAAATACATTCAGCGGTTCATTAAAGAACTGCGTACCGGAACGGTGAACGTATGGGAAGTTCCTGGATACCGTATTGAAATGTCACCTTTCGGGGGCATCAAAGATTCCGGCCTTGGATATAAAGAGGGCGTTATCGAGGCCATGAAGAGCTATACAAACGTAAAGACTTACTCATTGCCTTGGCTCTGAGGAATGTAATGACACTCTGCTGAGTATCTGTGCCTCGTGGTGTTTCTGGTTGGTTTTAGCCACGCCCGTATGTTTTTTAGTATATAACCGTGCTAAAAATTGGGAATCTTATCGGGATTAGGCAATTACTTACAAGGGGGAGCATAAGCTTCCCCTTCTTTTTTTTAGGGTGAAAACGTCGGTGAGGGTAATTATTTACCGGATGGTAAACTCCTAATCTGTTTCAGCAAATTTAACTTATACGTTGCCATAATACTATAAATTGAGGTATTAGAGGAATTGGAAGGCGGCTTGACATTTTAGGTGTTTGTGTCAGGTTAGCTAAACTTGGGCTGTGGCATTTGCTACAGCCCTTTTTTCTTTGATTCTATTGTAATGTCGTCAAGCGATTGCTGAAATACTATTAAATTTCCTTTTGCAAATCGTGCTTTAACAAAAAGTAATCGAAAGTTAATATCCTGCTTCTAAAATTAACACCCCCCTCTCTCTTCGTGGGTTGCTGTGATTCATTTTATGATACGCTTTATATTTGCTACGTTGATAATCAGTTTTTCTTCAGGTGCTTTTGCTGAAGGGGAAAAAGATGATTGCCCTCAAAAGCTGGCTAGTATCAGCGAGAGTGTTTTGTCTGATACTGGTGAGAGGCTAATTAACAAAATCTATAAAGCATTGGGGTGTGATATTGTGGTAGAGGCCCTGCCTGGTCGACGAGCTCTTGCTGCTTTTAATAATGCTTCTGTCGACGGAGAGCTTTATCGTTTGAAAATAGTTGAAGATAAATATCAACAACCATTTGTACGGTCAGATACACCAATTTTTACGATAACGAACTCTCTTTGGGGGCATCCAAATCCAAGTATGGTCTCGAAGTTACCGATAGGGTATGTACGAGGTATTTTTTGGCAAGAAAAATACATGGATGGGCGTCGAGGACGAATATTTAATAGTGTTGAAGAGGTATTTAAGGCCTTTGGCAATGGAGAAATAGGCTCGTTCTTATCGACTGATTTTTCTGTTTCCTTTTACAAAGAAAAACACGGATTTAAAGTGAATCCCAATCGATTAGAGAAAATTAATTCTGCAGCGCTTTATCATTATCTTAGGGGGCAATTTGCCCCCTTCATGAAACGTTTTTCTGTTTACATATCTACTCATTCAATATTTTCAGAGGTGGAAATCCCTGTCGATGGGAGCTTCGTGAATTAGATCCTGTTTTCCGAGGACAAAGGCAAGGCGATTAGAACGGTGTTTTCCCGTCTAAAATATCCCTAAACTGGTTTGTGTCTATGTTTCCGCCTGTAAGAATTACCCCCACTTTTTGATTCGTCAGTTGATTACTTTCTTTCAACACTGCGGCAAGTGCGGCTGCTCCTGCTCCTTCTGTTGTATTATGGGTATCGCTAAAATAAATTCTGGTTGCTTCGGCAATTTCATCATCACTGACCTCTACAATGCTTTCTGCACCTTTTGAATAGATGCTATAGGCATCGGGTACTGGTGAACGAACAGCCATTCCGTCAGCGAAGGAATATGCAACTTCCGTATTTATAATTTGACGGCTTTCAAAGGATTTTTTTGCAGCTGGAAATTGGTCAGAAACAACACCAATTATTTTTGTTTTCAAATTCAGAGCATTTCTCGCGGTTATAGTTCCGCAAATACCGGACCCACAACCGATGGGAACATAAATACGATCCAAATCCGGGTGTGCCGTCATCAGCTCTAATCCATAAGTGGCAACGCCGAGCATGATCTGTTCGTGGAAAGGGGGGACGACAAAAAGATTTTTCTCTTTTGCCAATCGGTTAACTTCCAGAAGAGATTCATTAAAATCTTGCCCGTGCTCTATTAGTTCTGCGCCGAAGGCCCGCATGGCGTTATTTTTTTCCTGGGAATTACCATGGGGAACCACAATGACGGGCTTGATCCCGGCCATAGTCGCGGCAAAAGCTTGCGACTGTCCATGGTTACCGCGTGTTGCCGTAATAATGCCCTGAATATCAGGGTGATTGGCACGTAGCCAGCTCATAAATGTCAGTCCACCACGTACTTTAAAAGCACCAATGGGCGTATGATTTTCATGTTTGACCACGACTGTGCAGCCTGCTTTGGTATTTATCTGAGGCCAGCTATATTGCGGGGTTGCAGACATATGCTGATAGATATATTGCGCAGCACTTTCAAGCTGGTGTTTGGTAAACATAGTCGGATCTTTCTTAATATTGGTTCAGCAGTCCAGTTTCTGTAGTCGATGATGAGAAGCTGATTGTCTGTCATTACGGTTTTTATAAGAGTAGCAACTTGATTGTATGGTTCAATATTAATATTGTGTGGCATACAATAAAGTGCGTAACATGTGGAAACCTGATTTAAACCCCGCGATAAGAACCAAATATCTGGCAATTGTTGATGCTATTTCTAGGGCCATTCAACAAGGAGAACTGTTGGCCGGGGATCGCTTGCCGACACATCGTGATCTGGCTTGGGAACTACAACTAAATGTCAGTACGGTTAGTCAGGCCTACAAGGAAGCTACAAGACGACACTTGATTGGTGGAGAAGTGGGGCGAGGGACCTATGTATTGGCAACAAGTCGAGAAGCAGAGCTTTTTGCCTTAAAAGACACGATTTCAAGCAATACTATTGATTTGTCGACGAATATTCCTGCTGTTCATCCCAATGACCTAAATACACAAAATTTACTTCTTGAGGCTGTTAACGCAGGTGTTGGAACTCAGGCACTTTCCTATCATTCACCAGATTTGTTAACCCGGACCAGATTTGCCGCGAGTAAGTGGTTGTCCTGGCGTGGTTGTGAAGTGCAACCGCGAGATATTGTTCCTTGTGCCGGTGGGCAACAGGCACTTTTGGCTTCTTTACTTGCTTTAGGAGAGCCGGGAGGAAAGGTGCTTGTTGAAAAATATACCTTTCCGGGTATGAAGGCTGTAGCTCGTCAACTGCGGCTAAAGTTGATGGGGATTGATTGTGACGAACAGGGCATAGTGCCCTCTGCATTACAGGGGGCTCTGACAGCAAGTGGCGGAAAAATCCTTGTGCTTAATCCCAACTTGAATAATCCGACAGGATTTACGTCTTCCCGACAGCGTCGTTTGGATATTATCGAGATTATTAAACGGCACGATATTATTGTTATAGAAGATGATGTTTATGGCCCTTTGAGTGGCTATGAGCCGTTATCTGTTCATTTGCCAGATCATTCTATCTTGATCTCCAGTCTTTCCAAGTCAGTAGCACCCGGGCTTCGCTATGGTTTTGTTAGTGGATGCCCAAGACTTCTTGGACCAATTAATGCCGAGGTTCATGCAACGAATTGGGCGATGAGCCCGTTTATGACTGAATTGGCGAATTCTTGGATCTTGAATGGACGTGCCTTTGCCAGGGCTGACTGGCAAAGGCACGAAATTGAGACCCGGTGGAACCTCGCAAAATCGCGATTAAAAAAGAGAGGGGCGGTGAATTGGGAGAAATCACCGTGCCCTCATCTTTGGCTCAAGGTCTCTGGGGCGGTTGATGACGCTGTTGACAAGCTTCGTATGTCAGGAATTGATGTGGTTCCTGGGACATTATTTACGACGGTGCCCCAGCCAGTTGATTTTATTAGAATTTGCATTACGGCACCCAAAACCAGATCACAGCTTAGTGAAGCAATCGATAAGCTAATTAAGTGTAATGTTCTCGTTTACTGATGAGGCAAGATAATACTCAACCTTTGTTAGTTTGGGGTAACGTAGGGCGATCCTTAGCTTGAACGCACCAAAATCCAATATCTTTTTTGATGTGTGCTGGCAGATAATGCATATCTTTGAAACTCATTACTTTTTTCTTGTTCTCTGATTTCCATAATTTTTTTAATATGTTAATGGAATGGTGTAAGATATTTCTATCTTTCGTCAATGGGGGTATACAATGTGAATCACATGGATTATGTGCAGTGGACATTTTGCCATTTTCCTTATAAATTCGTTTCTTCTTGATACTAATGTGCGTAATGATAGCTTTAATATCCAACTAAATTTTAATCATTATGCATAAGGAGATTTTATGTATAATGCCTGCGAAATTACCCCCTCTTTCGTCTTTGCGTGTATTTGAAGCCGCTGCTCGTCACGGTAGCTTCACCCGTGCATCTGAAGAACTGGGAATGACTCAGGCTGCTGTGAGTTATCAAATAAAGATTCTTGAGGAGAGAGTGGGAACGCCACTTTTTCTACGGAAACCGCGGCAGGTCTGTTTGACGGAAACCGGCGAGCGCATTGCACCAATTATAACGGAAGCTTTTGAGTTATTGCGTGCGGCATTTGTTATGGCCGAGGATACAAGCCATAATCTTTTGTTTATAACGACGGTCACGACTTTTGCGACCAATTTTTTGGCTGAAAGGATCGGTAATTTTCAAATCCTCCACGAAGATCTTGCGGTTCGCCTTGATACCTCTATGGCCCTTGTTGATTTTACACGTGAAGATTTTGATATCGGGATACGATCAGGCGATGGAAAATGGCCGGGTGTCGAAGCGCATTTGTTAATACCAGCCAGCTTTTCTCCCATGTTGAGTCCTGATTTAGCCAAATCAGCTGGCGGAATTGAAAAACCTGCTGATTTATTGCAGTTGCCATTGATTGATGCCTCGGATCCTTGGTGGAAACTTTGGTTTGATTCTGTCGGGGTGAAATCAGATGAACTTCGTGGAAATAAACGCAGCAGGATGAGCATTCAAATGCTAGAGGCAAGAGCAGCTGAAGCAGGACAAGGGGTGGCTATTTTAACGCCGACCTTTTATCGTGATGCTTTGAAAAGGGGCACTTTAATCCAGCCATTCAATCACATTTGTTGTGACGAAGGCCGGGGCTATTGGCTGGTATATCCCAAGGCGCGTCGGAATATTCCAAAGATTAAAAAATTCCGTGACTGGTTGTTGAATGAAGTCAAGGAACACCAGTGCCCTGTTTAAGTTAAGATCTGACCGGGAACATAGGTCGGGCGTTCGATGACTTTTATTCAGGGTTATGTGGTATGTGCTTTTTTACCCAGTAATAAGCCACCAAAAATTAATCCGCCAAGAAAGAGTATTACTTCGGCTACAACAATAGAGGGGCCGGATGGCGTATCCCATTCTAAAGAACCAAAGAGACCCAAAATAATTGAAAGGCTACCAATCAAGGATGCAATGATTGCCATTTGTTCCGGCGTTTTTGCAAACCGCCTTGCAGCAGCGGCAGGTATAATCAGCAAAGAGGTGATAAGCAATACACCAACGACTTTCATGGCAATGGCGATAACAATCGCGACGGTTACCATAAACAGGGTCTGGATAAGAGCTACGTTGATGCCTTCTGCGCGTGCAAGTTCTTCATGGAGTGTGAGGGCCAGAAGATCTTTCCAGATGTACGCCAAGAGGGATAGGGCAACAGCGCCGCCACCGTAAATCCAATAAATATCTTGATAATTGACGGCAAGTACATCACCAAAGAGATAGGATAACAGATCAACCCGATATCCTTGCAAAAGCCCAAGGACAACGAGGCTGACCGCCAAGCTGGAATGAGCCATGATACCCAGTAACGTATCACTTGCGATCTTTTTCTGATGTTGAAAAAGTGTGACCGTTAGGGCGATAGCAATTGCTGTTCCAATAATGCCAACGGTTAGATTAAACCCCAGTAACAGGCCAAGCGCGACACCTAAGAGGGCAGAGTGCGCGAGTGTATCGCCAAAATAGGCCATTCTGCGCCAGACAACAAAACACCCCAAGGGGCCGGAAATCAAGGCGACACCTATACCGGCAACAAGGGCGCGCAGGAAAAAATCTTCTAAAATCATGTCTCGTTTGACGTTGCAAGAGGGTGATCATGGGCACAATCATGGGAATGATCATGAAGATGATGGTAAACAGCGAGGCCCGGTTTTGTTTGTCTGCCAAAAAGAGCGAGATATTCTGGGCTGTCGCTAACCTGGGTCGGTGCACCAGAACAACAGATATGCCCGTTGATGCAAATAACGCGATCTGTTTCTGCCATCACAATGTGTAGGTCATGTGAGACCATTAATATACCAAAACCAGATTGTTCCTTGAGACGGGAAATTAGTTTGTAGAGTTCTGTTTGTCCTTGAAAATCAACACCTTGAACAGGTTCATCCAATACCAAGATGTCAGGTTTTCGAAGGATGGCACGGGCAAGAAGAACACGTTGAAACTCGCCACCTGATAAGCTTTGCACTGCTTGTTTCAAGGTGTGGAGTGCACCAACATCACGTAGGGCAGCTTCTCGCTCTGAAAGAGGTCGTTTGTCTGGTATGGACAGAAAACGTTCCACAGTCATTGGCATAATTGGATCGATGTTCAGTTTTTGCGGGACATAACCAATGACCAGACCATGTTTCCGCCAAACCTCGCCAGATGTTGGTTTCAGTGCTTGTAACAAGGCACGAAGCAATGTTGATTTTCCGGCGCCGTTTGGTCCGATAAGCGTAACAATTTCATTCTTGTGAACTGTTAGGCTGACATTGTGAATAGCTGTTTTTCCACCAAAATTAATTGTCAGATTTTCGGCTTGTATAAGTGGCTCTCCACTTGGTTCAGGGGCGTTGTGGTCATGTCCACAGCCACAGCCAGGTTCATTGAAATCAGGGGCTTTATCACTAAGGATATCTTCCATGGTATGTGTCGCTAATTTTTAGCCAAGGGCTCTTTGTCTTATTGTGTAGAGTGACAATCCGGGCAGGTACCCCGAACTTCCAACATGCGCTGATCGGTTTTAAAGCCAAGACTATCTGTCTTGTTTAAAATCGCTTGATCTATTGCTGAGTCATGAACTTCAGCAGCACAACCACAGTTATTGCAAATAAGGAATACGCCAGAATGTTCCTCTGATGGATGAGAACAGCCCACATAGGCATTCATAGATTCAATTCTGTGTATAAGGCCTTGTTCTAAAAGAAAATCCAGAGCCCTGTAAACTGTGGGTGGGGCTGTTTTTCCGCTTTCCTGAGAAAGCTTGGAAAGGACATCGTAAGCACCTACGGGGTTGTGGCTTTCCCATACCAGTTCTAGCACACGTTTACGAACCTCAGTCAAGCGGACACCACGAGTCAGGCATAGTTCTTCCGCCTCATTTAAAGCAGTTTTTATGCAGTGTTTATGATCGTGAGATCCGCCACAAAAAGAGAGAGAAACAGTATCAAAGTTTTTCATGCCCTATAAATATCCTGTCTTGACATTGATGTAAATGTTATAACATATCATTGTTGGAATTTATCCCATTATCTTACTTTTCATCACCGAGTTCGGTGTCGTTACAAGGTTCATTATGATGCTCTCTAGAAAATCAGGGTTACGAAATCCTCTTCGTGTTTCTTTACTGGCTAGTTCTATTCTTTCTGGACTTAGTATGAATGCTATTGCAGGCGAAGCGCCGAAAGTCGCGGTTTCGATCCTGCCAATTCATTCTCTTGTGCAGTCAGTAATGGAAGGAGTAGGAGAACCTGAACTTATTATGGATAAAAGTGCTTCTCCGCATGGCTATAGTCTGCGTCCTTCCCAGGTTCGCGCGTTGAATGATTCTGATATGGTTGTTTGGGTTGGAGAAGGTCTCGAAACATTTCTGAAGAAGCCTCTTTCCCAGCAAGAAGGGAAAAAAACAGTTCTGGAGCTGATGAACATTAAAGGTATCACTCTTCATGAAAATCGTAGTTCTGGACAGTGGGAACATGACCATAATCACGGCGATGATGAGCATGACGACCATGATGACCATGGTGGCCATGATCACGAAGAAGAGCATGAGCATGGGGGTGAACACGACCATGCGGCTGAACATGATCATGATGAAACGCACGATCACGACCATGAAAAAGATCATGATGGCCACGCCCATGATGAGCACGCTCATGATGAAGACCATGCACATGAACATAATGATGAAGAACATCATAACGATGAGCACGATGGTGATCATGTCCATGAAGAAGATCACGATCATGATCACGGACAGTTTGATCCACACATTTGGCTTTCTATCGACAATGCCAAGGCAATCGTAGCAAGAGTTGGTGATGAACTTGCCAAAATTGACCCTGAACATGCCGCTACCTATCAAGCCAATGTGAAAAAGGTTACGGCTGATCTGGGGGTGTTGAAGCAAGATCTGGATGGTCAGTTGTCAGTTGTACAGGACAAGCCTTATCTGGTTTTCCATGATGCTTATCAATACTTTGAAAAAGAATTTTCCCTTTCTGCGGTTGGGTCAGTTACTATTGATGCGGAAAGAAAACCTGGTGCCAAGCGGATTACAGAATTACGTGAGGTTATTAGGGAAAGAAAGGCCGCTTGTATCTTCAAGGAGCCGCAATTCAAACCAGTTGTGGTAGATGTATTGGCTGAAAATCTTGATACGAACATTGGTGAGTTAGATCCATTGGGATCAAACCTTGCGAAGGGACCTAAAGCCTATAACTCACTTATGACGAGCCTGGGTGACAATTTGGTGTCTTGTTTGACTAAGAAGTAAGCGCATAATGTTTGCTAGGTCATTGCTCGACCTGACAAGCATATACTGCGGGAACTCATCCGGACTTATGTGAGTAAGGTCGAAAAAGGAAACCGCAATCGTCTTGTGGGATATGGTTAGGCAGGAGTCTGAGGAAAACGACTTGAGCCTGGCTCAGGGAGGCAATTTTACTCAGGTTTAATGCTCCCACGTTCGATTGCGGTTTCAAGTATAACTTTTAAGGCCTGTGCCTTGTTACTGTCATAGGCCTTTGCGGGGTGAACGCCCCAGACCGGACCAGGCCAGGCCGGATCATCCTCATAACGCGCAATAACGTGAATATGGAGTTGCGGTACCATATTCCCAAGGGCTGCGACGTTAATCTTAAAGGCCTTGAATTCCTCCACCAAAATGTCAGAAACTAGGCGGACTTCTTCCATCACTTCGGTGAGTTGATCTTTTGATAGATCGTGCAAATCACGAAGGTTGGGATAGCGCGGTACCAGGATCAGCCATGGGTACTGGTTGTCGTTCATCAAAAGGACCCTACTGTGGGTAAGGTCTTTGATAAAAAGGGTATCTGCTTCTAACCGTTCGTGAAGTGCAAAAGGCATCTAGCTAACTTTCTGGCTTAATAAGGGCAATCCACATCACCCATCTCAACATAAACAGATTTTAGTTGAGTGAAATGGTTGATTGCTGTGGTTCCGTTCTCACGACCTATACCAGACTGTTTGTAACCACCAAAGGGCATTTCAATTGGTGTGATGTTGTAGTTGTTGATCCAGCAGGTACCAGCTTCCAGTTTTTCAATAACCCGGTGTGCGCGGTTAATGTCCTGGGTAAAGACGCCCGCTGCCAAGCCGAACTGGGTATCGTTGGCGGCGTTAACAACTTCGTCTTCATCGTCAAAGGTGATGACGGACATAACGGCGCCAAAGATCTCTTCCCGGGCGATCCGCATGTCTGCTTTTACGTCGGTAAAGATTGCTGGCTCAACAAAGCAACCTTCTTCAAAGCCTTTGACTGTCACTCTGTTACCGCCATAAGCAAGGGTCGCGCCTTCGTTTTTGCCTATCTCAATATAGCTCAGAACTTTTTCCATATGTTCTTTATGGATAAGCGAGCCAACATGGGTTTCCAGATCCATCGGGTCGCCGATGATCATTTTTGAGGTTCGCTCGATCAATTTCTCAAGGAAGGCCTCTTTAACATTTTCATGGACGTATACGCGGGTACCGTTGGAACAGATCTCTCCCTGAGTGTAGAAGTTTGCCAGCATTGCTGCGGAAACTGCATTATCCAGGTTCGCGTCATCAAAGATGATCAGTGGGGACTTGCCGCCAAGTTCCAGAGTAACGTGTTTGAGGGTTTTAGAGGCTGATTCCATGACGCGCTTGCCCGTAGGAACAGAACCTGTCAGAGAGATTTTCTCGATACCTTCGTGCTCGGCCAGCATTTGACCAACAGGACCTAAACCAGACACAACGTTGAAAACACCATCCGGCAAACCTGCTTCGGTATAAATTTCGGCCAGCTTCAACGCGGTGAGCGGGGTGACTTCAGATGCCTTGTAAATAACCGCATTTCCGCAGGCAAGGGCAGGTGCGGATTTCCAACAAGCAATCTGGATGGGGTAATTCCATGCGCCAATGGCAGCACAGACACCCAGTGGTTCTTTGCGGGTATAGGCAAAGTTGCCATTTGCGAGCTGAATGTGCTCTCCGTTGATAGAGGCTGCGAGACCTGCAAAATACTCGATGCACTCTGCACCTGATTCGACATCAACGCAGTTTGCTTCTTGCATTGGTTTACCTGTATCAGCGACTTCAAGGGCAGCAAGCTCGTCATTGCGTTCGCGGAGCAGGGCAACAGCTTTTAAAAGAATACGGCTTCTTTCGGTGCCACTCATTTTGGACCAGATTTTGAAACCAGCCTTGGCAGCATCAACAGCTTTATTAACGTCAGCCTGAGAAGCGATCTGAACTTCGCAGATTACTTCCCCTGTTGCCGGATTTATCGTCTCAAATGTTTCGCCGGATGTTGCGTCTGTGTATTTGCCGTTGATGTAAAGCTGTTGAGTAGGAAGCTTTGCCATTGTTTTGATCCTAAAGTTTTAAAGTATTGTTCTGCTGTGTTGTTTAAATATGCGAAGTTATTTTTGATGGGCCAGTATCTGGCTGCTGATATAACTTTCCATAATAGTGATTGCCTCTTTGGGGGTGACCCCGCCTTCTGTCAGGGCACAGCGTATCCAGAGCCCTTCGACCATGGCAGCCAGACCCGTTGCTGTGCTTGCGACCATCTGTTCGGGCAGCAAAGGCTTTAACGCATGTTGAAAGTTACTTTGCATACGTCGTTCGTTGATTTTATGCAGGCGTCCAAGTTTTTCCGACGTTGGAACCAAAGCCCAGAAAGCCAGCCAGACATCAACCACGCCAGGTTTGAATTGCTCATCAGAAAAATTTGAATTCACGACGGCAAGCAGGCGCTCAATTGGTGTGTTGGCATTTTCTAACTGCTTTTTTGTTTCTTCCCCCAATTTACGCATGAGGTATTGAAGCGTTGCGGTTAATAAACCGGATTTATCGTCAAAATAATGGGCAACAATTCCAGAAGACAGGCCTGCACGTTTGCTTATTTTCGAAATGCTGGCATTGGTAAAACCTTCCTCGTGGATCATAGCAATTGTTGCTTCGATCAACTGGGTTTTCCGAATCTCTTCCATTCCGACTTTTGGCAAGGTCTTGTATCCTTTTATTCAATGTTTCAGTTCTTAGGGGAGACATTGAAACAAAAAAAACGTGTATTTAGTGTCCTGTTTCGTTACGCATTTTTTTGAACTTAGTTTTTGATTTCATTTAAAAAATCATAACTTACGTTCTTGGGTTGATGACTGCGTTATATCTATCAATAATTTATTTTGATTGAACGTTCAATCAAAATAAATTATTGATAGTGAAGTGACGACAATGATTTCGGTCGTACTAGGGAGTTAATCAGGCAAAAGAATCCTGCTAGAATAATAATGAACTTGCAGGTATCTTGCTAAAATCAATTAGAGCCACGGGGTCCTCTTGTGGCACAAAAAATGGAGACAAGTGAATGAACCTCAAACACTTGATTTCGGCTAGCACACTGGCCATCGCTGCAGCTGGTTTTACAACTGGGGCGCAAGCTGCGGAGCCAGCTAGCTGCCAATCTGTTACTTTTTCCGATGTTGGATGGACTGATATCACTGCAACAACAGCCGTAGCATCTGTTGTTCTGGAAGGGCTTGGTTATCAGCCGGAAACTCAAATTCTTTCTGTTCCTGTGACCTATGCTGGTCTTAAGAACGGTGATGTTGATGTATTCCTTGGTAACTGGATGCCAACCATGGAGGCCGACATCGCACCTTACCGTGATGAAGGTTCTGTTGAGACAGTTCGTGTTAACCTCGAAGGGGCTAAATACACACTTGCCGTTCCGACTTATCTTGCTGACAAGGGTCTGAAAGATTTTGCAGATATTGCCAAGTTCAAAGATGAACTTGATGGTAAAATCTATGGTATCGAACCAGGTAACGACGGTAACCGTCTTATTCAGGATATGATCGACAATAATACCTTTGGCCTCAAAGACTTTGAGGTTGTTGAATCATCCGAAGCAGGTATGTTGTCGCAGGTTGCGCGTTCTACCCGTCGTGATAAGGGGGTTGTTTTCCTTGGTTGGGCACCACACCCAATGAATGCAAACTTCGAACTGACTTATCTAACTGGTGGTGATGACATTTTCGGCCCTAACTTTGGTGGCGCGAATGTTCATACGAACGTTAGAAAAGGCTATGCCAGTGAGTGCCCGAATATGGGTAAACTTCTGGGCAATCTAGGCTTCACACTTGCCATGGAAAACGAGATCATGGGTGCCATTCTTGATGATGGTAAAGAAGGACCAGTTGCTGCGACAGAGTGGTTGAAAGCAAACCCGGGCGCATTGGATGCATGGCTCGCTGGTGTTACCACATTTGATGGTGGTGATGGCCTTGCAGCAGTAAAGAGCCATCTTGGTCTTTAAGTTTTAAGCCAGATTTATTTTACAGAGGGCTGGCATTCTGTCGGCCCTCTTGTATGTTAAATAAAAATAAAACCAGTGATAGCGGTGAGCTTGTGTAAGAGCAACTTCGTTGTGTTAACTGGATATAACGATAAAAGAACTCAGTAAATTTCCGAGTTCACTTATGAGCAGAGGGATTAGCAATGTCCGGCATCGAACAATGGTTAGTTGACCATAAAATTCCCGTTGGGAAATGGGGTGAAAGTTTTTTTGACTTTTTGATCGATAATTTTGCGGGCTTTTTTGACGCAATAACGGATGGCGGTAGCTTCCTGATTGATGGTACTGTGGATATGCTTTTATTTGTGCCATCTATCGTACTTATTATTTTGATTACTGCTCTTGCCCAATATCTGCAACGTACGTGGAAGCTATCTTTATTTGTTTTCCTTTCACTGTTGTTCATTGTTAATCTTGGATACTGGACAGAAACAATAGAATCTCTTGTCCTTGTGGTTTATGCGACTCTGGTTTGCATGATCACTGGCGTGCCACTTGGGATTGCGGCTGCCCACCGTCCCTGGCTGTATTCATTGTTACGACCAGTTCTTGATCTTCTACAGACAATTCCTACTTTCGTTTACCTTATCCCGGCCATGACGCTTTTTGGTTTGGGCATGGTGCCTGCGCTCGTTGCGACAGTCATCTTTGCCGTTGCCGCGCCTGTGCGTTTGACACATCTCGGTGTTTCTTCGGTGCCAAAGCCCCTGATTGAGGCTGCTGAATCATTTGGCGCGACAAAGAAGCAGTTACTTTGGAAGGTCGAAATTCCTTACGCTCTGCCGACAATTATGGCTGGGGTAACGCAGTGTATTATGCTCTCCCTATCTATGGTGGTGATTGGTGCTCTTGTTGGTGCAAGCGGTCTTGGTAAGCCTGTTGTTCGTGCATTGAACTCTCGCCAGATCGATATGGGGATTGAAGCAGGACTTGCGATTGTTGTCGTAGCGATTTTACTGGATCGTCTGTGTAAGCAGCGTAATGCGCCGGTTGATGGTGCTTAAGGTAGGGATGGAATATTAAAATGACAGCTGTAGAATTTAAAAACGTCGATATTGTTTTTGGCGATAATCAGCAAGAAGCCATCCCAATGGTTGATGCGGGCAAAACACGGGAAGAAATTCTGGAGAAAACCGGATGCGTTCTTGGTGTTGCTGGGGGATCTATTAAAATTGAAGAAGGCGAAATTTGCGTCCTTATGGGGCTTTCCGGTTCCGGAAAATCAACACTGCTCCGCGCCGTAAATGGTCTGAACAAAGTCACGCGGGGCGAAGTGCTCGTTCGCGATGGTGATAACCTTGTCGATGTTGCATCGTGCGATGAAAAAACGCTGCGTCACATGCGTATGGAACGCGTTTCCATGGTCTTCCAGCAATTTGCGCTTTTGCCATGGCGGACGGTGTCAGAGAACGTTGGCTTGGGGCTAGAGCTTAAAGGCATGCCAAAAGCCGAGCGCGAAGCCATTGTGGAAGAGAAGCTCAAGATGGTTAGTCTTGATCAATGGAAAGACAAATACGCGCATGAACTATCTGGTGGGATGCAACAACGTGTTGGATTGGCGCGTGCGTTTGCCACAGATGCGGATATTTTGTTGATGGATGAGCCTTTTTCGGCTTTGGACCCTCTGATCCGTGATCACTTACAGGATGAGTTGCTGGAATTGCAGCGAAACCTGAAGAAGACGATTGTCTTTGTGAGCCATGATTTGGACGAAGCTCTTAAGATTGGGTCACATATTGCGATTATGGAGGGTGGCCGCATTGTTCAGTATGGGGAGCCGGAAGAGATTGTCCTGAACCCTGCAAATGAGTATGTAGCCGAATTTGTCGCCCATATGAACCCGCTGAATGTGTTGCGGTGCGCGTCTTTGATGACATCAGTCAGTGATCTTCGCAAGGATGGTGATCGTCTTATTCTGGATAAATACGATGCCTTCAAAGTAACAGTAGATGGTAAGGGTGCTGTACAGAAAGTTACCTTTGAAGAAAAAGAAGAGCTTCCTGTAATTACCTTTGAAGGTGATCAGCCGATTGATAGCGTGCCGGATTCCAGTATTGTCGTGACATCGCCGGACTTCACAATGAAAAGAGCTATCGAATTACGACAGGCGACAGGTAATCCGGTTTTACTTGCCGAAAATGGTGTATTGGTTGGCGTCGTTGGAGATGAGGAAATATACAAAGGTATTCTTCGTCAAAGCTCGATTGCAGATGCGGCAGAATAAAGGGTTTTGATCTCATGACGATTAAGGCAATCCTGTTCGACAAGGATGGAACCCTTCTGGACTATGAACAAAGCTGGATGCCCTTGAATAAAAAAGCAGCTTTGATGGCGGCTGAGGGAGATCAAGAACTCGCGTCACAGCTTCTGAGTGCGACCGGGTATGATGCTGAACAAGGGCGGGTTTTGCCCGGATCCATGTTGGCAGCGAGCAGTAATGGTGAAATCGTTGCGAAGTGGTGCGAGTTTTTGCCCAATGCGGATTATGACGTTTTAATTCGCAAGGTCGAAGCAATTTTTCAGGAGGACGGAGAGACCGCTGCTGTCCCCGTGACGGATCTATCAGCTCTATTTGTACGTTTGAAAGAACGTGGGCTTAAGCTTGGTGTCGCTACAAGTGACAGTGAGCAGGGGGCTAGGGGGTCTTTGTCACGATTTGATTGTATTGATAAGCTCGACTTTATTGCCGGGTACGATTCTGGTCACGGACTGAAGCCCACAGCGGGTATGGTCTTGGGTTTTTGTAAGGCAATGGAGCTGGGGCCTGAAAATGTTGTTGTTGTCGGAGACAACTTGCACGACATGGAAATGGGCGTTAATGCGAAGGCGGGTTTGAAAGTTGGTGTTCTGACTGGAACAACGGGACGCGAAGAGTTGTCCAAACTTGCTGATCACGTCGTGACGTCGATCGAAGAGTTAGAGAGCTTATTATAATAATAGCGCTTGAAAGAGCTCTACGACGAGTTTTTTTCCTGAGAATGACAAAGGGGCCTCGGATCGAGGCCCCTTTCTACATGGGAATTGTTCTGCAGTTTTTCTGCTATTCCTGAATTTCTAACTATTCCTGATTTTATAGTTATTCCTGACTTTATAGTTATTCTTGGCCAGGGAATTTGCCGTCATCGGCAGCTTTGCGTTTCGGATCACGCCCTCTACGTCTTCGGCCACCACCTGTTTGTTCTGTCGGTTTTGCGCCGAGCGGGCCTGCCTCATTCATCTCGCGTGCACCGTTAGAGATTTCCCCAAGGCGCGAGATGATTTCGTCGAGGCTTGGTTTGGGACCACGTGTATGGTTGTCCAGCGCTTCACGCATGTGTTTGACGTGGTTGGGGGAGGTTCCACAACAACCGCCGATAATCTTGACACCGGAATCAACCGCAATTCTGGCATAGTCAGCCATTAATTCGGGGGTTCCTGTGTAGCGAATGGCTCCGTCAACATATTCGGGAATGCCGCAGTTGCTTTTCGAAACCAGAACATCGCCTTCCTGTGCGCACATTGCCATGTTTTGAAGGGCCGTTACCATTTCAGATGCACCGACGCCACAGTTGGCGCCATAGGCTACAGGTACTGTTGAAAGTTCTTTGACGCGTCTGGCAAAATCACCGGGGGTGAGGCCCATCATGGTGCGGCCATTGGTATCGAAGCTCAGTGTTGTGACGATTGGCAAACCGGTTTCACTGCATGCAGTAACAGCAGCTTCCAGTTCTTCCGGTGCAGAAATTGTTTCCAGCCAGAGAACATCAGCGCCAGCCTCGGCCAGTGCAACGGCTTGTTCACGGAAGGCTGCAATGCCTTCTTCGCGTGTCAGTGATCCGACGGGTTCAAAGATATCGCCTGTCGGGCCCATTGACCCGGCAACAACAACAGGGCGGCCCGCTTCATCAGCAACTCGCTTGGTAATTTTAACTGCGGCAGTGTTTATCTCTGCAACACGATCTTCTGCCTTGTGAAGTTTGAGGCGGTTACGTGTGCCGCCAAAGGTATTGGTAAGAATAATGTCAGAGCCAGCATCAACAAATGACTTTTGCAGGTTGTAGATTTTTTCTGGTTCGTCGACGTTCCATAGCTCTGGCGCGTCGCCAGTTTCCAGACCTACTTCGAAAAGGTTAGTGCCTGTTGCGCCATCAGCAAGAAGCCAGTCGCGTGTTTTTAAGAGATCTAGAAATTTATTGGCCATGGTTACTCGCCGCACAAAATTGAGATTGATATCTACTGAGGAAACTATGCTCTTTTTGTTGGTGACGCAAGCTATATCAGGATTTCTTTATATGGATTTTGAGTTCGCTTAATTGATATTTCGCAACATGATAGACTTGAAATGAATCTTTTGAGGCATAAAAGTGACATTTTTATTTCGCAATGGGTGGTTTTTTCCACAAAAAAAGTATAGATATAGGCTGCTCGCGAAAAATTTCCCCGCAGCTTTGATTTCTATTTTCGGTTTTTTATGAACCGAAGGGGCGAATACGGGCACCGTACAAGGGTTGGAAAATAATTAAATGTCGAGTTTAAAAGACCGAAAGATTGGTGCTGGCCGATCGGCTACTGTCTATCTGGATCATCTGCCTGATGGTCGAGCGACAGCGCGTAAGATATTTGTCGGTTCCACGTTGGCTGGCCTTGTTCACAATGTGATTTTTGGCGCGAACAACCCTTATATCTGGCATCAGGGATCAATCCTTGAGGCTGCTTGCCGTCGCCGTGTTCTTTCCGCCCTTATGAAGTTGTGGTTGCCTGGTAAACTGCGTATCGCAGAGATTATTTCTGTGTCTTGGAACGAAGAATTTCGTGCCAATGAGATTACGATGGAATTTATTGATGGTCGGGCACCGTCATTGCATCATCCTTATTCTTCACTCAAAGAAACTGAAATTCAGGATCTGGTAGAGAATGTGATGAAACCTTTGCAGGGATTGCTTCTTGATGCGGGGTTTGACGGTCTTGCATGGCAGGCTGGTTATGGTAATCCCGTTGCGACCAGTAATTTTCTGTTAGAAACTACTGATGCGGGTGAGAAACGTTGGGTCTGGGTTGATTTGGAATCCGGTGTACCTGCGTTGTTCCCGGCCAATCCTAAGCTTTTATTTACTTACTATTTACAGCGCACAGTGGTGAATGGTCGCCCACTTTATGATGATGTGGATGTGCCCAAACTCCGTGATTACATTGCTGAAAACAAAAATGCGCTTCTGGATGTGATGAGCGAACAGGAATACGAAGCACTTTGTGTCGATGTTTCAGGTTTGATTCATAAACCCGATGATTGGCGTTTTATGTCACGCCTTCAACGAAGCATTCAATCAAAGTTTGCCCGTGGGAAAATCTCTGAAGAAGAAACGCACTATTACAAAAAACACCCTCTACGTTGGTATGGCAGGCAAGCCAAGGAAGGTGTAAGCAAGCTTGCGCAGAAAGTCGGTTCGTTCTTTAAAGAGAGCAAATTGATCAAGCAGCTTGGAACCTTGCTGCCAAAAATAAAAGCCTTTATGTTTTTGCCATCCTATCGAACCCAGTTGAGCAGGTTACTGGTTGGACGCAGTATCGAAGATTGGCAAAAGCGCCGTCAGCTTACCGAGCGCGAAGCCAATGTTTTAAAGCATGAAATGGAAAACAGTGAGAGCAGCCTTTACATCACTGACTTTGGTGTATTAATGGCGCTGAAACCATTTGTAAAAGTTACAACTCTGGCCATTGTCTTTGGCTTGGGGGCTTTTGATGTGATCGGCCTTTTAGGTGGTATTATCGGTTATTTTAGTGGCGGGGTGATTGTACGAACGATCTATACGAGCTGTCGTATCATTGCTTCTACTGCCCGGGGAACAAGCCGGCCTTGGTTCGCATTGCTTTTGGGTTTTATCCCTGTTCTCGGGAATGCTGCATACCCTCTTCAGCTGCTATATGAAGGAACCCGTGGCGGGAATGGTGTCGCCAAGTTCATTATCTATGACATTATGGCTAGACTTGGTCGTGCGGTTCCTATCTGGGGTGGTCCAGATACCTTGGTGGAACACAAAGCAAATAGCATTGGTGATTTATTGATCCGCAATCGTAATGCGTTACCAGAAGCCGCCGAGTAAAAAGTAGCAACAAAGATAAAGTAGAATTTTTTTGATGGCCATCACATTATTGTGGTGGCCATTTTCGTATCTCTTTTTTCTATTCGATGGTATTATAGGTATTGTTGATCAACTTATGCGGTTGTCATCTGTCATAAGTGATCACTAGGTTCTTGGGGCGTTGCAACAGGAGCAATAATGTTCGGTGTGTTTAACTGTCATTTGGTTCTCTCACTTCTTGGATGGCCTTTGCGGGCTGGGAAGTGCATTTCTCTCTACAATGCTACGCAGGGCAAAACGAGACCTGACAGCCCTGATCGTTGGAATCCGGGTAAGTTTTTCCTGAAGGAATTTTTCGAACGCCATAAGATCTGTTGCGACAACTTTCAGCAAAAAATCCTGGCTGCCTGTCATCAGGTAACATTCAACAACTTCTTCAAATTTATCTATTTCTTCTTCAAACTGTTTCAAATTCTCCGACGCCTGTTTTTCCAGTTCGACCGAAACAAAGATGTTGATCATATAACCAAGCTTGGTTTGGTCGACCCGTGCAGCATAACCAGTGATAACACCTTCATCTTCAAGCATTTTTACACGCCGTGCACAGGGGGTTGGCGACAGACCGACACGTTCAGCCAGTTCAATAGAACGAATACGTCCCTCGGTTTGAAGGATTCGCAAAATCTTTATGTCAATCGCATCAAGTTCCATAAATAACTACTTATGATGTTAATTTTAGAGATTAATAGCTTAATTTGCTGCCTATGATAATGATTTTGGGAATAATCACCAGCGTTAATATGTCATAATTACTGCCAGAGATTATGCCCGAACTTATAAACAAGCTGAAATCGGCAAAAGAGGGCTGAACCCAGGGAGCGACAAATGCCAGAGAAAAATATATTGAAAGATATATTACACGAGGAAATAGATGCCGGAGACAACAGATGAGTGAAAAGAAACGGCTTCATCTTCATGTGCCAGAGCCTGAATTTCGTCCGGGTGATACCCCGGATTTCTCCAATGTTACGATCCCCAAAGCTGGTTCTGTAAGGCGTCCTGATGTTGATGTCTCGCCCGAGGATATCAGAGATCTTGCCTATTCTATCATTCGGGTCTTGAACCGCGATGGAAACGCCGTAGGCCCATGGGCTGATTTGTTGAGCGACGACGAATTGGTCAGAGGCTTGCGCCACATGATGACGTTACGGGCCTTTGATGCACGTATGATGATGGCACAACGACAGGGAAAAACATCATTTTATATGCAGCATCTTGGTGAAGAGGCTGTTTCGACTGCTTTTCAGTGTGCATTGGATAAAGGGGATATGAATTTCCCGACCTATCGTCAGGCTGGTCTTTTGCTGGCGCAGGACTACCCGATGGTCAAGATGATGAACCAGATCTATTCTAACGAGGAAGATCCGCTAAAAGGTCGTCAGCTTCCGATTATGTATTCCGAGAAAGAGTACGGTTTTTTCTCTATCTCGGGCAATCTGGGCACGCAATATATTCAGGCTGTTGGCTGGGCGATGGCCTCGGCTATTAAAAACGATACCAAGATTGCTGCGGGATGGATTGGTGATGGATCCACCGCTGAATCAGATTTTCACGCTGCATTGGTTTTTGCCTCTACATATAAAGCGCCTGTTATTCTAAATGTGGTGAATAATCAGTGGGCGATTTCGACCTTTCAGGGAATTGCCAAAGGTGGGTCCGGAACCTTTGCCGCACGTGGCCATGGTTTTGGTATTCCAGCTCTGCGTGTTGATGGGAATGATTATCTGGCTGTTTATGCCGTTGCAAAATGGGCGGCAGAGCGTGCACGTTTGAACCTTGGCCCCACGATGATTGAATATGTGACCTACCGCGCAGGTGGGCATTCAACTTCGGATGATCCCGCCGCTTATCGCCCCAAAGAAGAGTCAGATGCCTGGCCATTGGGTGATCCGATTGAACGCCTGAAACTGCATCTGATCAGCAAGGGTATCTGGTCGGAAGAACGCCACTTACAGACACAGGCCGAAATCAAGGACACGGTGCTTGCTGCCCAGAAAGAAGCTGAAAGTCATGGCACACTCCATTCCGGGGGGTCGCCTTCTACACGTGATATGTTTGAAGATGTTTACAAAGAAATGCCGCCACATTTACGGCGTCAACGTCAGGAAGCGGGGATTTAGTTCATGAGCAGAATGACGATGATTGAAGCCATTCGTGATGCAATGGATGTCATGATGGGGAAAAATGATGACGTTGTCGTTTTTGGCGAAGACGTTGGCTATTTCGGGGGGGTGTTCCGCTGTACCCACGGTTTGCAGGAAAAGTACGGCAGAAACCGCTGCTTTGATGCGCCGATTAATGAATCCGGCATCGTTGGCGCGGCGATTGGCATGGCTGCCTATGGCTTGCGTCCCTGTGTCGAGGTCCAGTTTGCCGATTATGTTTATCCGGCCTATGACCAGATTGTATCCGAAGCAGCACGGTTGCGGTATCGCTCTGCAGGTGACTTTACGGCCCCGATAACAATCAGAATGCCAACAGGTGGGGGGATCTTTGGGGGACAAACACACAGCCAAAGCCCCGAGGCAGTCTTTACCCAGGTTTCCGGCCTCAAGGTAGTGGTGCCGTCCAATCCTGCGGATGCCAAAGGGCTTTTGATCTCTGCGATTGAAGATGATGACCCCGTTATCTATCTGGAACCAAAGCGTCTTTATAATGGGCCCTTTGATGGTCATCATGACCAACCCGTGACACCTTGGTCGAAACACGAGCTGGGTGAAGTTCCCGATGGTTATTACAATGTGCCACTGGGCAAAGCCAAAGTGACCCGTGAAGGGGCGGACGTTACCATTATTGCCTATGGTACAATGGTTTATGTTGCTGAAGCAGCAGCCAAAGAAACCGGAATTGATGCCGAGATTATCGACCTTCGCTGTCTGTTGCCTCTGGATGAAGAAACCATCATCGCGTCGGTTAAAAAGACGGGGCGCTGTGTTGTGGTTCACGAAGCAACCTTGACGTCCGGTTTTGGTGGTGAACTTCTCTCTCGTGTTCAGGAAACATGTTTCTATCATCTCGAAGCCCCGATTCAACGGGTGACCGGATGGGATACTCCCTATCCACATGCACAGGAATGGGCTTATTTCCCCGGACCGGAAAGAGTTGGTCGTGCGCTTGAAAAAGTAATGGAGGCCTGATCAATGGGTGAATATGTAATCAAGCTTCCAGATGTTGGTGAAGGTGTTGCCGAAGCCGAGATCGTTGAATGGGAAGTCTCTGTTGGTGATGTGGTACAGGAAGATGCGGTCCTAGCGGCCGTTATGACAGACAAGGCAACTGTTGAAATTCCGTCCCCTGTGGATGGGCGCATCATCTGGCTTGGGGCTGAACCCGGGGACGTGATGTCCGTTGGTGCGCCTATTATCAAGCTCGAAGTTGATGGTGAAGGTAACTCAACGGAAGACAGCGCATCAAAGCCTCAAATGGCTGAACCCGACGTGCCCAAGTCAGCAGAAGTAGAGAAAAAAACGTCTGGAAAACAGAGTCAGAGCTTTGTCGTTGAGCCACCCAAAACAAAAGTCGAGATCGAAAAGCCTTCAGCTTCGCAGGTCCGCAAGCAGCCTGTTGGCCCGGCCAGAGCAGAAGGGGAAAAGCCCATTGCATCCCCTGCGGTGCGAAAACGTGCACAGGATGGCGGCGTAGATCTTCGGCAGGTCGCGGGAACGGGGCCAGCCGGACGGATTACTCACGAGGATCTGGATGCCTATTTTGACGGTAGCAGCGTAGCGGTTCATCCAAAAGGGGGACTTGTCCCCAATAGCTCTGTTTCAGAAGTTAAGGTCGTGGGGTTGCGGCGTAAAATTGCGGAAAAGATGTCGATTTCAAAATCGCGTATTCCGCATATTACGATTGTTGAAGAGGTCGATATGACGGCCTTGGAAGAACTGCGGACAACCCTGAACAAAAACAGATCGGAAGATCATCCCAAACTGACCCTTTTGCCTTTCTTGATGCGGGCCTTGGTCAAGGCGGTCGCTGATCAGCCTAATCTTAACGCGATTTTTGATGATGAAGCAGGGGTTGTTCACCAATATGGCGGGGTTCATATCGGCATGGCAGCACAGACACCAAACGGTTTGGTTGTACCGGTTATTAAACATGCCGAGGCAAGAGACGTTTGGGGCTGTGCCGCAGAGGTTAATCGTCTGGCTGCGGCATCCAAAGCAGGGACCGCAACCCGCGAAGAGCTGAGCGGTTCGACCATCACCATTACATCGCTTGGACCTTTGGGGGCGATTGCAACGACCCCTGTTATCAATCATCCGGAAGTCGCCATTCTTGGGGTTAACAAAATGGCGGTACGCCCCATGTGGGACGGAACGGATTTTGTCCCACGCAAGATGATGAATATTTCTTCCAGCTTTGACCACAGGGTCATTGATGGCTGGGATGCGGCTGTTTTTGTTCAGCGGATCAAATCCCTGCTCGAAACACCGGCAATGATTTTTATGGAGGGCTAAGCGGTGAAGGAAATTAAAACCAAGCTTCTGGTTATCGGTGCTGGTCCTGGTGGATATATCTGTGCCATTCGTGCGGGGCAACTGGGCATAGATACGGTTGTTATCGAGGCGGGGAAACCCGGTGGGACCTGTTTGAATGTGGGATGTATTCCCTCTAAAGCCCTAATCCATGCCGCGGAAGAATTCGATAAAGTCGCTCATTTGTCCGGCGAGAACGCACTTGGAATCTCAACGGCAAAACCATCTATTGATCTTGCACAGACCATGGAATGGAAAGATGGCATTGTCAGTCGTCTGAATTCTGGTGTTGCCGGACTTTTGAAAAAGCACCGGGTTAAGACCGTTGAGGGCTGGGCCAAATTCCGGGATGGTAAAACGGTCGAGGTTGCGACACCGACGGGGCCACAGATTATTCGTGCTGAATACGTTGTGATTGCAACAGGTTCCAAGCCTGTAGAGCTGCCTTTCCTGCCGTTCGGGGATAAGGTCATTTCTTCTACCGAAGCCTTGTCGTTAACCGAAGTGCCGGAAAAGCTGGCTGTTGTTGGCGGTGGCTATATCGGGCTGGAACTTGGCATTGCCTATGCAAAACTTGGCGCCAAAGTTACGGTTGTTGAAGCTGCCAAATCCATCCTGCCACAGTATGACAAGGATCTGGTGCGCCCGGTTGTCAAACGATTGAGCAGTCTTGGGATCAAGGTTATGACCAAGGCCAAAGCCAAGGGGCTTTCCACAAAGGGGAATGCCTTGCTGGTGGAAAACAGTGCGGGAACAGACGTAAAGGTTGCTGCAGATAAAATCCTGGTGACTGTCGGTCGCAAGCCTGTAACCGAGGGATGGGGACTGGAAGAGATTGATTTGCGTATGGATGGCCCCTTCATTCATATCAATGATAAATGCCAGACTTCCATGCGAGGTACCTTTGCTATTGGGGATGTTACCGGAGAACCAATGCTGGCCCACCGTGCGATGGCACAGGGGGAAATGGTTGCTGAAATCATTGCGGGTGAAAAGCGTACTTGGGATAAAGTCTGCATTCCTGCAGTTTGTTTTACTGATCCGGAAATAGTAACAGCTGGATTATCCCCGGCAGAAGCAAAAGCACTGGGGCATGATATTAAAACCGATCTCTTCCCGTTTCAGGCTAATGGTCGCGCTATGTCCGCTCAACGTGAAGAAGGTTTTGTCCGCATCGTTGCCCGGGCCGATAATCATCTGGTGCTTGGTATTCAGGCCGTTGGTGCGGGTGTTTCCGAAATGTCTGCAGGTTTTGCCCTTGCCCTAGAGATGGGCGCACGTCTGGAAGATATCGCCGGAACAATCCATGCCCACCCGACACAAAGCGAAGCCTTTCAGGAAGCGGCGCTTAAAACCTTGGGCCATGCATTGCATATTTAACTCTGATTTGAACATATTAACGTTCAAAAGGTTTTTCGAGATAAAAGCGTTGGGTTTCCAGCGCTTTTATTTTCTTGAGAACCAGCCAGATAGGGTGGCAGTTGAATATAAGCTTGAGATAGTTACAAACCACTACTTTTCTTGTGACTGGCTTTTAAGAGAGTTTTCCTATTATAGTTTGTTAAATGAAAAATGATAATGGGGAGAGATTTTAATGGAACAGATACCTGACTTTGTTGTTACTTTTCTGGAACTTCTCTCTTTTCTTTTTATAACGGCGGTTGGCGCAGGTTTTCTGTGGCTGGTCTATGCCTATATTACCGATGTAACGCAGACCGAGAGTACTCTGCGCCGAAATTATCCGGTCATTGCACGCTTTCGCTATTTCTTTGAGCATTTGGGGGAGTTCTTTCGCCAGTATTTTTTTGCTCTGGACCGTGAAGAAATGCCCTTTAACCGGGCCGAAAGATCATGGGTTTATCGCGCAGCTAAAAATGTAGATTCTACCGTGGCTTTTGGCTCAACCCGTGACCTTAGACCTGCGGGGACAGTATTTTTTGTAAACTGCCCTTTTCCCACGCAAGAAGAAGACGCGATAGAGCCCGGAAATGTTGTGATCGGCCCTTATTGTAAGAAGCCCTATGAAACCGACAGTATTTTTAACATTTCAGGAATGAGTTACGGGGCGATTTCCATACCCGCTGTTCGAGCATTGTCTAAGGGGGCGAAAAAAGCCGGTATCTGGCTGAACACGGGGGAGGGAGGCTTGTCCCCCTATCACTTGGAAGGGGGGGCTGATATTGTGTTCCAGATCGGAACTGCCAAGTTTGGCGTTCGCAAGCCTGAAGGTGGCTTTGACGAAGATAAGCTTCGGGAGATTGCGGCGCATGATCAGGTGAAAATGTTTGAACTTAAACTTTCCCAAGGTGCCAAACCGGGAAAGGGCGGGATTTTACCGGGGGAAAAAGTCACTGAAGAAATTTCCAGAATTCGCGGTATCCCCATTGGCCAATCTGCCATAAGCCCAAATCGCCACCCCGAGGTAAAATCAGAGAGCGATCTGCTAGATATGCTCGCCTATATCCGTGATACCACGGGTAAACCAGTTGGCTTTAAAATGGTTGTGGGCGCTTACGGTTTTTTTGAAAACCTGTGTCAGGAAATCAAAAAGCGTGGTGTTGAAAGTGCCCCGGATTTTATCACGATTGATAGCGCTGACGGGGGAACAGGCGCTGCCCCGATGAGCTTGATCGATAACATGGGGGTACCTCTGCGGGAAAGTCTGCCCCATGTGGTGGATACCTTGATTAAACACGGATTGCGTGATCGTATTAAAGTCTGTGCCAGTGGCAAGATGATTAATCCGTCTGATGTGGCGTGGGCCTATTGTGCCGGGGCTGATTTTGTTAATTCTGCACGTGGGTTTATGTTTGCGCTCGGGTGTATTCAGGCACTGCAGTGTAACAAGAATACCTGTCCAACCGGGGTGACCACACACAACAAGAAACTACAGTTTGGTCTTGATCCGGAAACAAAGTCAGTACGCGTTGCAAGCTATGCTGAGAACATGCGCAAAGAAGTTGGCATTATCGCCCATAGTTGTGGAGCTGCGGATGCGCGGGCTTTGAAGCGTTATCACGCACGTATCGTTCTTGATACGGGGCGCAGTGTCTCAATGGACGAGCTTTATCCAAATCCAACGGTACTAACAGCTGAATAGAGCTTTATGGGGTGTCGGGTGAAACTGCGTGCTTGATATCGTTGATATGATCCCGCATTGCTTCGGCTGCGGCATCGGGTTCGTGGGCCTGAAGTGCAGCTAAGATCCGGCAGTGACCGGTGATGGAAGCAATACGACGTTCTTCACTTTGATGGCCCTCTGTACGTGATGGATCTATAGATGCGCTGATCTTGTCCATTAAATCAGATAAGAGTGTATTCCCTGTTGCCTTGGCGATGAGGGCGTGAAAGTTCCTGTCGATTTTTTGAAGCTCACTTAGATCTTCCGTCGTCATCTGTGTTTTAACCAACTGATCCATTTCTTCCAGCTGTTCCGGCAGGATCATTTCGGCGGCAAGGGCTGTAATTTGTGGTTCGATTAATTCACGCAGTTGGAAGACTTCGAATAGACGCCGGGCATCTCCTGATACCAAAGAGGATAAAGCCCGGATTAACTCTTCTCGTGAGGAGGATCTGATGTAGTTGCCACTTCCCCGTTTCGGCGCGAGAACACCTTGTTCCTGTAAAACACGAATGGCTTCGCGGACAGAATGTCGTGAGACAGCAAACAAGTCTGCTAGGCGTCGTTCAGACGGGAGAGCATCACCGGGGCCCATATCTTCGTCGCTGATCAGTTTTCTGATCTTGGCGATAACGTCTTCATAGGCGCGTGCTGTTGAAACTGAATTATCGTTCGTTTCAGCTTCTTGTTCTAACGCTACGGATCGACTTTGCTCTGTCATACTTGCTCTCCTATAACTGCCTTCTACGGCAGCGTTCCTATGTTAGCAAGTCATGTATCATGCGCAAGCTCGTGATGAAGAGGAAAAAAGCAAAAGACAGCCTCAGAAGTTTTGGTGGAATTGCGTGGGCAATCTTTGCGCCGATCGGGGCAAAGAACCCCGATGTTGGAATGATCAGGGCAAAGCCGATCAGGTTGACATAGCCGAGTGAAAAATCCGGTCTGCCCGGTAGTCCAAGCCCATAGTAGATATACCCAAGAAAACCGGGAACAGCAATGATGAGGCCAATAGCAGATGCTGTCGCAACAGCTTTGCGAATAGGGTAATTGAACAGGGTGAGAATAGGCACAGACAATGTCCCACCGCCAATACCCATCAGGACAGAGATGCCACCGATGAAAACCCCGATAAGCTGTTTAAAGGGGGAGCCGGGGAGTTGATCTGAAATGTGCGTACCATCGGGACGGAAAGCCATATTTAATGCTACGATCAAGGCGATGACTGCAAAGACGGCGATCAGAGCTTCGGACCCGATATTGCCACCAACGACAACGCCTATCAGAACGCCAATTGCGATGGCGGGCCCCCAGCTTTTCAGCAAGTCCGTGTCAACGGCACCTTTATTGTAGTGGGATCGGGCAGAGGCAAAACCAGTGACAAGGATTGTCGCTAGGGATGTGCCAACTGCGGTGTGCATCCGGACAGATTCATCGACGCCAATCAGGCTGAAAAGGTGATACAGGACTGGGACAATAACAATCCCGCCGCCGACACCCAGCAGGCCCGCAATTAATCCGGCAACAACACCTGTCGCCAATAAGACAGCTGCGAGTATAAGCAGATCTGTTGAAAGGAGTGCATCCATCTATTTAAAGCCTGACTACATAAATTTGAGCAGTATTAACGAAGCGAGTGTTATCGCAGCTTTGGTTTATTTTTATTAAGGTTTTAGTCTACGAGTTCCAAAAGTGCCTGATCAATGTTTGGGGTGAATAATTAAATCGATATATTGGTTGTACCAATTTTCAACATGATCTATGGTCATTGTCAAGTTTCGCTGGGTTGAAACACTGTTTCTGCGCAGCATCGGTCTCTTTGAAGTCCTGTACGCAGGGTATCTAACTCAGTTCGGAGAAATATTCATGAGCGAATTCACCACGCGCCCCGAGATTGTGGGAACCTTTGGTGTTGTTACATCTACTCATTGGCTGGCAACAGCAGCTGGTATGGGCATACTGGAACGGGGTGGAAATGCTTATGATGCTGCGGTTGCAACGGGCTTTGCATTACAGGTGGTTGAGCCACATTTGAATGGCCCGGGTGGGGAAGTTCCAATTATTGTCGCCCCGGAAAAGGGGCCCGTGAAAGTGATTAACGGACAGGGACCTGCCCCTCAAAAGGCCACTCTGGAGGCGTATAAGGCATTGGATCTGTCTATCGTTCCGGGTTCTGGGATGCTTTCTGCTGTGGTACCGGGTGCTTTTGATGCCTGGATGTTAATGCTGTTGGATTACGGTACCATGTCTTTGCGCGATGTTTTGTCTTACGCCATTACCTATGCGCGCGATGGCTATTCCATCGTTCCAAATATTGCCCATACCATAAACCGCGTGAAGGACCTCTTTGAGACCGAGTGGACGTCTTCTGCTGATATCTATCTTAAAGACGGGAAAGTGCCAGAAGCAGGGGCGCTTTTTAAAAATCCTGAAGTGGCCGAAATGTATGACCGTATTATTTCAGAGGCCGAAGCTGCTTCGGATAGCCGAGAGGGGCAAATCGAAGCTGCGCGAAAGATTTGGTCAGAAGGTTTTGTTGCAGAAGCTATTATGGCGTTTTGTGATACGGCTGAGGTTATGGATACAACCGGACGCCGACACAAAGCTTTGTTAAGTAAGGATGATTTGGCCAGTTGGTCCGCTTCTTATGAAGAGCCGCTTACATTTGATTACCATGGGTATACAGTCTGTAAGACGGCGGCGTGGGGGCAGGGACCGGTGTTCTTGCAGCAACTGGCGTTGTTAAAAGGTTTTGACCTGGATGCGCTGGATGAAAAATCACCCGAATTTGTGCATCTTGTAACGGAAAGTGCAAAGCTTGCCTTTGCGGACCGCGAAGCCTTTTATGGCGATCCAAATTTTGTGGATGTGCCGATAGATGTCCTGCTTTCGGATGCCTACAACGATGAACGCCGTAAGCTGATTACGGATCAGGCTTCTCTGGAAATCAGGCCGGGAACTGTTCCGGGTAAAGGTGGGAATGTCGTGGTTCGTATCAAAGGGACCACCGACGAAGGTAAAGATAATACCGATCTTGGTGAGCCAACAGTTGCGCGTTTTAATGATGAGCCGACACCAGATGATAAAGGTGGTGTGAAAGGGGATACTTGTCATCTCGATATTATTGATCGCTGGGGGAATATGGTCTCTGCGACACCAAGCGGTGGATGGCTTCAATCTTCGCCGGTTATTCCGGGACTGGGGTTCTGTCTGACAAACCGGGCGCAGATGTTCTGGCTGGATGAAACTTCTCCTGCCTGTATTGCTCCGGGGAAATTACCAAGAACAACGTTAACCCCCTCTCTCGCCCTGAAAGATGGTGTACCATACATGGCTTTTGGGACACCGGGGGGAGATCAACAGGACCAATGGTCCCTGCATTTTTTCCTGCGTCATGTGCATTTTGGATTGAACCTTCAGGAAGCAATTGATGCACCTGCATTTCAGACGTCACATTTCCCGAGCTCCTTTTATCCACGTGAATGTGATCCTGGAAATCTCTCACTAGAAGGTCGCTTTCCGTCTGAAACAATAAAAGAATTGAAGCGCCGCGGACATAACGTTGTTGTCGAGCCAGATTGGTCACTGGGGCGTATGGCTGCAGCTTCCAAAGAAAATGGCTTATTGAAAGCAGCTGCAAATCCTCGTTCCATGCAAGGGTACGCTGCTGGGCGGTAGATGCATTTGGTTTGTACTACGAAATAACAAAAGCCGCAGAGTGGGAATTCTGCGGCTTTTGATTTCTAGACGTCAGTCGAGATTATTCGACGTTACGCAAGATTTTGTTTTCTGGATCGTATGGTGATTCTTCAACAACAGTAGCTTTGAAGAGATCGCCAAGAATATAGACATCCAGTTCAGTGCCGATCTCAGCCAGATCCGGGCGAACCATTGCAAGCGCAATGGATTTCTGAGTACGGAAACCGTAGCCACCGGATGTCACACGACCAACCATTTCACCGTTCTGGTAGATAGGCTCGGAACCACGGGCATCACAATCGGTAACGCCATGAACTTCCAGCGTAACAAACTGGTTGTCAAAGCCGCGTTCTTTCCATTCGGTCAATGCCTTTTTACCAATGAAATCGTCTTCTTTGTCGAGGTGAACAAAACGATCAAGACCTGTTTCAAGCGCGGCGTATTCGATGGACATTTCTGTCGGGATCAAGCGATAGGATTTTTCCAGACGCATTGAATCCATTGCACGGATACCAAATGGCTTAAGGCCAAATTCTGCCCCAGCTTCCATCAGAAGATCAAAGAGGTAGTTCTGCATTTCGATCGGGTGATGAAGCTCCCAACCATATTCACCAACAAAGTTAACACGTGCCGCAGTGACAGGGGCAATACCAACAGAGATTTGTTGTGCTGTCAGCCACGGGAAGGCTTTGTTCGAGAAGTCAGCATCAGACAGTTTTTCCATCAATAGACGGGATTTAGGTCCGGCAATAATGAAGACACCTTGCTGAGTTGTGATTTTCTCTAGTTCAACAGAGCCATCAGTTGGCTTCAGTTTTGTCAGGTAATCCCAGTCATGGCGTTCCTGTGCACCTGCAGATACGAGATAATAGCTCTGCTTGCCTGTTTTCAGGATAGTGAATTCAGCGCGAACACCACCGTGCAGGGTCAGCATGTGGGTCAAGGCCATACGACCGATCTTTTTCGGGATCTTGTTCGCAACAAGACTGCTCAACCATGCTTCAGCGCCTCTGCCCTTGACGATAAATTTGGAGAAAGCAGACATGTCGAGAAGACCGACATTTTCCTGAACGTTCTTACACTCGTTACCAACATGTTCGAAGTAGTTAGAGCGACGGAAAGACCATTTCTCTACTGGCAGTTTACCTTCTTCAGCAGGGGCGTGGTTTTCACGGGTGATTGTGTCATCCTGGTTCAGGTCTTCTGCGGTCAGGCCATAACCTTCCGGGGCGAACCAGTTTGGACGTTCCCAGCCAAAGATTGTTCCCATAACCGCGCCGTGTTCTTTCATGCGATCATAACAAGGGGAACGCTTTAGACCGCGAGCTGCCGGGCGGGATTCATCCGGGTAGTGAACGGTAAAGACATTTGCGTAGGCTTCTTCGTTTTTCTCTTTCAAGAAACCGCGGCCTGCATAAGGACCAAAACGACGGGGGTCAACACCGGACATATCAATTGTCGGCTCACCATCGATGATCCATTCTGCCAACTGCCAACCTGCACCACCGGTTGCTGTGATACCAAATGAATGACCTTCGTTAAGCCAGAAGTTCTTCAGGCCCCATGCAGGACCAATAATTGGTGATCCATCTGGTGTGTAGGCAATCGCACCGTTGTAAACTTCTTTGATACCAACTTCTGCAAAGGCAGGTACGCGCTCGAAAGCTGTCTCGATGTATGGCATCAGACGCTCTAGCTCACCGTTGAAGAGTTCGTACTTTGCGTCTGGTGCTGGGCCGTCAACATAACAGCAAGGTGCGCCAACTTCGTATGGGCCAAGCAACAGGCCGCCAGCTTCTTCACGCATATACCATGAAGAATCTGATTCACGAAGAACGCCCATTTCTGGAAGGCCTTCTGCGTGACGTGCTTTGATGTCCGGGTGTGGCTCAGTAACAATAAACTGGTGTTCAACCGGAATGACAGGAATGTCGAGGCCAACCATTTCACCGGTTTTGCGGGCAAAGTTACCTGTACAGGAAATCACGTGCTCGCAAGAGATATCGCCTTTGTCAGTTTGAACGATCCAGCTGTCATCATCTTGCTGCTCCAGACCAATAACAGTTGTGTGCTGGTGAATTTCAGCACCGTTGTTACGGGCACCTTTTGCAAGAGCCTGTGTCAGCTCAGCAGGCTGAACATATCCATCATCAACGTGCTGGATTGCGCCAAGAATACCGTCTGTATTACACAGAGGCCAGATTTCCTTGAGCTCTTCAACAGAAAGCCACTTAACATTGACACCAAGTGTTTTGGCCACACCAACGTAGTATTTGTATTCGTCCATACGGTCCTGTGTGCGGGCCAGACGAATGTTGGAAACCTGTTTTAGGCCAGAGTTCAGGCCGGTTTCTTCTTCCAGACGAGAATAGAGATCTACCGAGTACTGGTGGATTTTACCAACAGAGTAACTCATGTTGAACAGAGGCAGCAGGCCAGCAGCGTGCCAGGTGGAACCAGATGTCAGATCGTGACGCTCTAGCAGCGCAACATCTGACCAACCTTTTTTTGCCAAGTGGTAAAGTGTACCAACACCAACAGCACCACCACCGATAACGACGGCTTTGTAGTGAGATTTCATCGCCTGACTCCAAATTAATGCGACTAAACGTGCTTATGCACAGGGTCAAAGTTGTTTGTTATGTTTCGGTACTTTGTTGTTAAATGACAAAAAGTTTTGTGCATTTCTGTATTGTAACAATCACCGATTACATCCTGGTATTATGATGATGATCCGTCGGTTTAACGTCCTATCGGTTTGCGTCACCACACTTGCAGTTTACGACATCAATGATCTTTTACGACATTTTAACTTTAACAGAATTTGACCTTTAAAGGACAAAGAAAGTCGTTTTGCGTCAGCCTTTATAAACAATCGACTCGCACATGCTTTGATCATTCAGTGCGAGGACAGTTTAAATTTTTTCAAAAAATATGGTTTAATGGGGCAGAAACTACGTTTGTTCTCATGGTTTTTAATAGGGAAATGAGCTTGTTAACCCTTCTTGCCGCATTTGGTTTTTTGTCCGTCGCAATCTAGACAGAGCCTGATCATCCAGAAGGGAATATTCGAGATCTCTACAGGAGGGCATTTAATGAGTGATACAGAAAAAAGATCAGGTCGCGCGGGGCGCGCCGGTCGAGGTCGTAGTGGCGGTGGGGCTGCTTCACGACGTGCCGCCAGATCTGGTGGCTCTTCAGAGCAACTGAAATATATTACACGTAATATTCCTTATTTCGAGACGCTGAACGAAGAAGCACTTGAAATTATTGAATACAATGCGGAAACAGTTCTTGAAGAGATCGGGATTGAATTTCGTGATGATCCCGAAGCCCTTCAAATTTTAAAAGATAACGGCTGTGATGTTCAGGGGGAGCGTGTTCGTTTCCCGCGAGGTCTGGCGCGTCAATGGTGTGCGCATGCACCAAGCGAGTTTACACAACATGCCCGTAACACAGAAAGATCTGTGATTATTGGTGGTAAAAACACGGTTTTTGCCCCTGTATATGGTCCTCCCTTTGTTCGTGATCTAGATGGCGGTCGTCGGTACGCAACAATTGAAGATTTCCGGAATTTTGTGAAGCTGGTTTATTCAATGCCTGCACTTCACCATTCTGGCGGTACAGTTTGTGAGCCTGTTGATATTCCGGTGAACAAACGTCACCTGGACATGCTTTATGCACACATGCGTTTTTCAGACAAGCCCTATATGGGGTCTGTGACAGCACCGGAACGAGCAGAAGATTCCATTGCTATGTCAAAGCTGGTTTTTGGCGATGATTTCGTTGAAAACAATACGGTGATGATCAGTTTGATCAACGCGAACTCACCGATGACCTTTGACGATACGATGCTGGGTGCATTAAAGGTATATGCGCGCCATATGCAGGCTTGTATTGTCACGCCGTTTATTCTGGCTGGTGCCATGGCCCCTGTAACAGCTGCTGGTGTTATGGCCCAATCCTTGGCCGAGGGGATGGCCGGGATCGCATTCGCACAGATGGTTCGTAAAGGAGCTCCTGTTGTTTTGGGCTCGTTTGCAAGCTCGATTTCTATGCAATCTGGTGCGCCTACCTTCGGTACTCCTGAGCCCGCGCTGGTTCTCTATGGTATGGCACAGCTTGCCCGTCGTCTTGGTGTTCCGTTCCGCTCTGGCGGATCGCTTTGCGGTTCTAAAGTCCCTGATGCTCAGGCTGCTTATGAGTCAGCAAATACAATCGTTCCAACGTCATTGGCTGGTGTGAACTTTACCCTTCACGCTGCTGGATGGCTCGAAGGCGGTTTGATTTCATCCTACGAGAAGCTTGTAATGGATGCTGACCAGTTGGGTATGATGCAGCGTATGTTGGAAGGTTATGATTTGACCGAAAATGGTCAGGCAATGGATGCGCTTCGTGAAGTTGGCCCCGGTAATCATTTTCTTGGTTGTGCGCATACACAGGCAAACTTTGAAACTGCTTTCTATCGCTCAAATATTGCTGATAACAATTCATTTGAGCAGTGGGAATCAGAAGGATCACTTGATGCCTATCAACGTGCAAGTGCGGTTGTGAAGAAGACTTTGGAGCAATATGTAGCACCAGATCTAGATGCATCAATTGACGAAGCTTTGAACGAGTTTATAACAAAGAAAAAAGAGTCCATGCCTGATGCTTTTACCTAAGCACTCATTGTAAGTTTATTTATTTGGAAAAGGCGGCTTTTGTCGCCTTTTCTTCTTTTGGGGTAATAAAAGTAGTATTCGGTTCTTGTTTACTTATAAACTTTCTGATAATTGGCATTTTAAAGAGTAAAAAGCTCAACATGAAAATTAAGTGTGTATTTTAAGGATCAGGCAAGAGAATACTGTTATTCTTCTTCCTAACGGTACTTTGTACGCACTTACTAATAAATTTCTTCATATTGCTAATATGCGTGTCAGGTGAAAGTTTAGAGATGATTAGAAAAGCCCCGCAAGAATTGCCTCAGCGCATTGTTTTTTTTCTGGTTCCAAAGTTTTCTCTTATTGCTTTTACGTCTGCGATAGAACCTCTGAGACTGGCGAATAGAGAAGCGGGAAGAAAGCTCTATAGCTGGAATTTGGTCAGTGTTGATGATCAACCTGTTCTATCGTCCTGTGGTATCCCGATTTCTCCTGACATTAACCTTGATGAGCTGGATAATTTCCATGCCGCTGTTATTTGCAGTGGAGAAGATGCACATAAGATTGCTGACCGTCGGATCCATTCCTGGTTACGTCGTATAGAGCGAAAGGGTGTTGATATTGGCGCGCTTTGTACGGGGGCTCACATTCTGGCAAAGGCCGGACTTCTTGATGAGTACAGCTGTACTATTCACTGGGAAAATCTGGCCGGGTTTTTGGAGGATTTTCCCGAGATCGAAGTTACACCTGAACTGTTCGAGATTGATCGTAATCGCTTTACCTGTGCTGGCGGTACTGCCTCACTTGATATGATGTTGAATGTTATTTCTTCCCAGCATGGCCATGAATTGGCTGGGGAAGTTGCAAATCAATTTATGCATGACCGTATCCGGGACGAGCATGACCAGCAACGCATGTCTATGCCTGTACGTTTGGGGGTCAGGCATCCAAAACTCTTGGCGGTTATCAAGCTGATGGAAGAAAATTTGGAAGAGCCGTTGACACGTATTCAACTGGCAAAAGATGCTGGCCTCTCCACAAGACAACTTGAACGGTTATTCCGTAAATACCTTAGCCGTTCTCCTGCACGATATTATCTGGAACTGAGATTAAACAAAGCACGTCTTCTTCTGTTACAGACAAATATGTCTGTGATTGATGTTGCGCTGGCATGTGGGTTTGTTTCTGCGTCTCATTTCTCGAAATGTTACCGCGACTTTTTTGGTAGAACACCACGGAAAGAACGTGGGTTACCGGGACTTCCCGGTGAGGAAGAAGATATTTAACACCTTCTTTGTTATTGAGCTTTTAGTAAAAAAATCCTGTGGAATAATTTCACAGGATTTTTTGTATTAAATTCAGGAGATATTCGGGTTCTTAATGTTTATTATCAAAAGGCTCGAAACAGCTCTTTGGTAAAAGAGGCTCTAGTACATTGGCGATATCATGGGGGGCATCTGTAAAGTTAACACCAACGTTTGTACCATGATCCCAAGCCACGGAAACATTGAGGGCCGCTGATTTTGAAAAGCGGAGTGTTTCGATGGTTTCACCTGTTAACGGGGTATCAAATTCAAGTTTTGCACCGGTCAGTGAGATATCCATTACAGCACAGTCTTTTTTTCGAAGGTTACCATCGACGCGCCCCGCCAAAACCACTTCGGCCCTTGGAAATACCCTGCGATCCTCAGCTGATTCACTCACCTTTTAGATCTCCCTTACAGTATGTGATTCAAAATCATGGATAACTGATTGTCATTAAAAAAACTTTAAGCTGTTTGTATCTACTCGGCAAAACAATTCGAATCACAATTTATGGTTAATTTTCGTCAAGAAATATTTAACGTAAATTTTAGATTTTATTTATTAAAATTACCCTGCTTGTAGGAGGGTATTATGGTTGCTGTCGCAGAATTGAGAGAAAGTTTCGCTGAGACATTCAGAGAAGAAAGTCTGGTCAAAATAGAAGATGGCCTTTTGAGTATTCCGGCTGGTTCTGAGCAAGGAGTACATGCTTTGCAGGATATGCTTGCCAATTCAGTTGCTTTTGAAAATAACGCACAGCCTGATTGCGGTGATCTGAACCAATCCCTTCGATCCATTAAAACGATTTCATCAAAGATATCTGATCTGCTGCTGGATGATGCCAGTGACTTTAGCGATAATTCTGATGAAATGAGCATAGATACAACTGATGTTGAGCATTATCGTCCGACACCATTTCTCAATCAGGGGATGCTTTCATTTTATATGCATTCCGATGCTTCCGATCAGGACGGTGGCGAAAAGAATGATAGTGTTATGGTTATGTCGGAATTGTTGAGCGACGAAGAATTTGATTTGGTTCCAGTTGCTGGGCCAACGCTTCATTAAGCTTTCCTTAGCTCATTCAACACAGAGTTAAGCTCTTTTAGACCATCTGCTATTGAAGCGCGTTCAATTGCTGTATAGCCCAAGCGAAAATGATGTTTGGGGGGGATAGCATCAAAATAGTAGATGGCGCCAGGTTCCAGAACAACGCCTTTCCGAAGAGCTTTCTGCAAGAGCTCTTTGCTATCCAAGCTTTTAAATCCCTTTACCCAAAAACTGGATCCCCCGGATGACTGTTGGAAATTGAGGCCGATTGATTCCAGCCCATTTCTCATCTCTAGCCACCTGTTTTTATATATTCTTTTTAACTTTTTCCGCAAAGCATCATGGTGTCCAAGCGCGAGAAACAGTGCCATAGTGCGCTGATTGTTTGTTGGTGTGTGTCGATGCACGAGACGGCCGAGTGCCCTTGCTTCGCGAATTATTTCTTTTGAGGCAACAAGATAGCCAAGTCGTAATCCGGGAAAGAACGATTTGGAAAGACTTCCAACATATACAACACGTCCGGTGGTATCCAAAGATTTCAGGGCAGGGGTTGGGGAACTTTCGAAATTTAGTTCGGGCTCATAGTCATCTTCAATGATCAGCGTATTGTTTGCCTCGGCCCGATCAAGTAATGCCTTTCTTCTTTGTAAAGGCATTGTGACGGTTGTCGGGAACTGGTGGCTTGGGGTTACGGCGAGGACATTACAGGTGTCTATTTGCTGATCAGGAATTAAACCATGATTGTCCAGTTCCAGATATTGAATACGGGACCCAATTAGCTGAATAATGTTACGCAGATCCGGATAACCGGGGTTCTCCATGCCAAACAGAGTATTGTTGTTGAGGAAAAGGCGGGACAGGATATAAAGGCTGTTTTGGGCACCTGCCGTTACCAGAATTTCCTCTTCACTGGCATGAATACCTCGCGTGGGAAGTAGTCTGGTTCTGATTTGTTCAATTAAAAAAGGGTCGTCAATCCCCAGGCGATCTTCGGTCCAATCCGCCATTGCATTCAGACTTAACGCTTGTCTGGAACATTCCCGCCATGCCGCAATAGGGAAGAGCGATTTATCAACCTGAGCCGTCACAAAGGGGTAAGGATAGTCTCGCCAGTTTTCAGGCTTTTCAATGTTTTGCTGGTGACTTGGTCGATGTTTCATTTTTTGAAAAGCCGGATCAGATGAAGAACTTCTCTTTTTTTGCCTTGATTGTTCCGTTGTTAGCGGAAGGGTGAGACGATCACTAACATAGATACCACTACGTTCTTTGGATGTAAGGTATCCATCGTCAATCAGGGAATTATAGGCTTGAGTCACTGTAATACGGGATACGCCAAGTTGTTCAGCTAATTTTCTGCTGGACGGAACCGGTTTTCCGGCGGGTAGACTTCCCCCCAATATCGCAGAGACAAACTGCCTTCTGATTTGAAGTTGAAGAGATTCTGTACTTCCTTTGTCCAAAATAAAAAGGCTTTCTGACATTATCCTGTGCCCTTTGTGCGTCGCTTTAATCTGTTCATAAGACTTGACATTTTTTGTGTATGGAATATTTATTCTGAAATTATATTTTATGGAATGTTTGGTTTTGTTGTCTCTGTTTGTTTCTAATTCTAGCACCTGCTTTTAATGAGCAGATGTATGAATTATTTGCAGAAAACATATACTATTCAACGAATAAAAATATATCTGGATATAGAGAATAGATAAAACTGGATATATGAACAAGAGGCCGCAAACTTATAAATGTTCTCGAAGAACTAAAGCTATTTTTGCTAACGCCATAAAGCGAGAATACCCAAAATTCAAAATGATAAATGTAAACTAGAAAACTTTGTTACAGCTTGAAAATAGCCGTAACTATCAATGTGGGAGTAGGCTGATGAGCCAACAAGTCGGACATTTTATTAACGGGCAAAAAGTTGCTGGAAACAGCGGTCGGTCCGCTAAAATTCACAATCCTGCTTTGGGGCAGGTTTCTGGAGAAGTGGCATTGGCGTCTGCTGATGAGGTTCGTGATGCCATTGCTGTGGCAGAAGCTGCGTTGCCAGGGTGGGCAGCGACACCCCCGTTAAGACGTGCAAGGGTTATGTTCAAGTTTAAAGAGCTTATTGAACAGAACATGGATGAGCTAGCGGCTATGGTGAGTGCTGAACATGGTAAAGTGATCAGTGATGCCGTTGGGTCCATTACCCGTGGTTTGGAAGTTGTCGAGTTTGCCTGTGGCATTCCGCACCTTTTGAAAGGCGAACATAGTGAGAATGTTGGCACAGGTGTTGATAGTCACTCAGCGCGTCAGCCTGTTGGTGTTTGTGCGGGGATCACACCGTTCAACTTTCCGGCAATGGTTCCGATGTGGATGTTCCCAATCGCAATCGCTTGCGGTAATACCTTTGTCCTCAAGCCCTCTGAAAAAGACCCATCTTGTCCGCTGCGCCTTGCGGAACTTTTGAAAGAAGCCGGTTTGCCTGATGGTGTTCTTAACGTTGTTAATGGGGATAAGGAAGCGGTTGATACCTTGCTCGAAGACGAGCGGGTCAAGGCTGTCAGCTTTGTTGGATCAACCCCGATTGCTGAATATGTATATAAAACCGGCACGGCAAACGGAAAACGCGTTCAGGCTCTGGGGGGCGCAAAGAATCACATGGTTGTGATGCCGGATGCCGACATGGATCAGGCTGTTGATGCGCTTATGGGTGCAGCCTACGGTTCTGCCGGTGAACGCTGTATGGCGATCTCAGTTGCGGTGGCCGTTGGTGATGAAGCTGCGGACACCCTTGTTGAGAAATTGGCGCCAAAAGTTGAAGCCCTTAAGATCGCGCACTATGAAGTCGCGGATGCTGAAATGGGTGCTTTGATTTCTGCTGAACACTTGGCAAAAGTCACTGGCTTTGTTGATGCTGGTGTGAATGAAGGGGCAAAGCTGGTTGTCGATGGTCGCGGTAAAAAACCGGAAGGTCTTGAAAACGGCTATTTCATTGGCGGTTGCCTGTTTGATAACGTTACGCCGGATATGACCATCTACAAAGAAGAAATTTTTGGTCCGGTGTTGGCTGTGGTTCGTGTAAATACCTTTGATGAAGCTGTTAAGCTAGTCAACGATCATGAATATGGGAACGGCACCGCTATCTTTACCCGCGACGGAGATTCTGCACGTGAATTTTCGCACAAAATCCAAATTGGTATGGTTGGTGTAAATGTGCCAATTCCGGTGCCGATGGCGTTCCATTCCTTTGGTGGCTGGAAGAGATCCCTGTTTGGTGACCATTCCATGCATGGTCCCGAAGGTATTCGCTTCTACACACGTTTAAAGACGGTCACAACCCGATGGCCAACGGGCATTCGTAGTGGTGCGGAATTTATGATGCCAACAATGAAATAAGCTTCATTCGTATTAGTAAAAGCCCCGGAATGGTCAATTGTCCGGGGCTTTTTTTACCCGTTGTATCAGATGTTGTCAGATGGTGTGATATCAGTTGTCAGCTATATAAGAAATCTATTCATTTTATAGTTTTTAAGCTTTTGCCCCCTGATAGAAACTTCTTGTTCTTCTTGAATTTTGAAACCTTTTTTCTCGAAAAATGGCCGTGCTGTAATGCTTACCTCGGCATATATTTCATTTAGGTTGAGGGTTTTGGCTTTTTCCTCTACCGCCTCAATTAGCTTGTGTCCGATTCCAAGCCCTTGTTTTTGATGGTGGACATAAAAGCAATCGATGTGACCATTGGTTTCAAGTTCGGCAAAACCAACGATACCGCTATCGTCCTCTGCAACGAAAATAAAATAACCTTTTGTTCTTTCCTGCCAGCGATTGAGGTCGAAACTTTCCGGTGCCCAAGCATTTATTTGCTCTTGAGTATAGTCCTGAATATTTACGTTGTGGACTGTATCGTGAAACAGTTGCAACAAAGTGACTGCGTCTTTGGGAGTATGGGGTCTAATAATCATAATTGAATGTACTTTTGCGTAAATTTAACTGACTGGTATTAATTTTCCGGGGTTCATAATGCCCTTTGGGTCCAAAGCTGTTTTAATATTCTGCATCAACTGCATTTCCACAGCTGATTTGTAATACTGGTTTTCATCGCGTTTGACACGCCCTATGCCGTGTTCCGCTGAGATTGATCCGTTGAAGCTATGTACAATGTCGTGCACAATTCTGTTTACCTCTTCCCAGTGATTTAAATAATCCTCTTTGTTCATATCTATGGGCTGGGACAAGTTATAGTGAATGTTGCCGTCACCCAAATGTCCAAATGGATGGGGTCTGATACCTGGAATCATTTTCCGAACGGCTTCATTAGCTGTTTTGATAAAGGCTGGTACCGATGAAACAGGTACGGAAATATCGTGTTTTATGGAGCCACCTTCTGGTTTCTGGCATAGGGTAATGTTTTCCCGGAGTAACCAAAAGCTATCGGACTGTGATTTGTTTTGCGCCAAGACACCATCTTGTACCCAATTTTTTTCAAAGGCCGTTTCCAGGTAGTTTTGGAAAAGATCTTTTAGATTGGAATGGGTAATGGCAACAGAAGCTTCCATCAGGATGTACCAGTCGTATTGCCCCTCAATTGGGTCAACCACGCCTTGACCATGTTTAAGAGAGAAATCTATGCCAATTCGTGGCAATAGCTCGAACGAAGTCAGCGCATCACCGAGCATTGATTGAGCCAGATTAAGTAAGGGCAGGGCGTCTTCTAGTTCTTTAATAGCCAAAACGGCAGTTTGTTGCTCTTTCGGTTTTGGAAATAGTTGGAGAACTGCTGCTGTGATAATTCCGAGAGTGCCTTCTGATCCAATGTAGAGCTGTTTCAGGTCATAGCCTGTATTGTCTTTTTGCAAGGCCCTGAGACCATTCCATATTTCGCCCGTCGGGGTAACGACTTCCAGCCCCAGTACCAGTTGCCTTGTATTCCCATATCGGATGACATTAATGCCGCCGGCATTTGTTGCGATATTACCGCCGATCTGGCAACTTCCTTCTGCGCCAAGTGATAGGGGAAACAGGCGGTCATGTTGTGCAGCATGTTCCTGTATTGTTTGTAGAATACAGCCAGATTCGACAACCATTGTGTTATTGGTGGGATCGATAGTTCGTATTTTGTTCAAGCGGCTTGTGCTCAGGACAATTGCATTATCACCCGCAAAGGGGATGCCACCGCTCACGAGCCCGGTATGGCCGCCTTGGGGAACAATGCCAATACTATGTTCCGCGCATAGTTTGACAATATCCGATACTTCTTGTGTTGTGGCTGGGGTCACAACCAAAGACGTTTGCCCGATAAACCGTCCCCTTTGTTCAATCATATAAGGCGCGATATCATCTTGGTTCGTTATCATCGCCTTGACACCGATAGCAACTTCCAGATCAGAGAGGAACTTTTGCGGTAGCATCGAAAGAATGTTTTTGTCGGCCATTATTTTGACAGGATTTCTTGCAAGGTTAATTGATAAAGGGATTGGTCTAGCCTAAATCTCTTTTCTCTGGGGGGCCAGAATTATTCTTTTTCCCGTTTGTTCTAACAAATTTTTCTAGAGAGATTCATGATAAAAAATGTCGTTTTCGATTTTGGTGGTGTGCTGATCGATTGGAATTTGCGTTACCTTTACCAATCAGAATTTTCCAGTACAGAGGAAATGGAATGTTTCCTGAGTGATGTTTTTACATTTGAGGCAAATCACAGGCTTGATGCCGGGGAAAGTTTCTCCAGTGTTATTGGTGAGCTTCAGGGGAAGTTTCCCAAATATAAGGATGCGCTTGCTCTGTTATTAACTAGATGGCCGGATACTCTTGGTAATGAAATTACAGGGACAGTTGAAACACTTGAGAAGCTTCATGTTCAACAGACACCACTTTATGGCTTAACTAACTGGTCTGAAGAGACCTTTCCCTATGCGCAAGAACGTTTTCCTTTTTTGGAATATTTCAAAGGCATAACGGTCTCGGGTACTGTTAAGCTGGCAAAACCGGACCCAAGGATTTATCACCGTTTGTTATCTGATTTTTCTTTAAAAGCTGAAGAGTGTGTTTTTATTGATGATCGTGAAGATAACATTATGGTTGCCAAGGATCTGGGATTCAAAGCTATTCACTTTACAGACCCGGCATTGATGAACAGCGCGTTGCAAGAGTTTGGAATACTAAAGGGCTAAATTTAGAGGCTGTATTATTTGGGGGCAGCGGCGCGTTTTAGCCGATCATTAATGGCAAGGCCCAAACCAGTATTCGGGATTGGCATTGTGGCAATGCCTTGGACACCTTCTTTTTGATCCAGTTCATGAAGGGCAGAGAAGAGATTTGCTGCTGCCTCTAATAGATCGCCTTTTTCACTTAGGTTGAGGCAATATGCAGCCCCCAAAAGTGGTTTGTGACCAAAAGCGAGCAGTGCTTCACTGGCGGTAACTTCTGTGGCGTTTAAGCGCAGCGGAAGTGTCGGGGCGTAATGACTTTTCAAAAGGCCTGGAGATTTAAGTGCATTCTGGCTTTCAAAGGTATCTTCAGTCGCTTGGTTATCTTGTGAAGACTCAGCTTTGCTTTCCATCAAGGATTTACCCATTTGGATGGGACCAATAACAGCTTCTATTTCTTCTTTGGTTATATTTCCAGGGCGAAGAAGTACTGGGATTTCCCCTGTTAAATCAATGACGGTTGATTCAAGGCCAACTGCACAAGCCGTGTCTTTTCCGTCAAGGATACAGGATACTTTGTCTCCAAGCGAGTGAGCAACATGCTCTGATTTGGTTGGGCTTATCTTTCCGGATGCATTGGCGCTGGGGGCTGCAAGCGGAAGACCAGACTGTTCAAGGAGGGCGTGTGCTATCGGGTGACCGGGCACACGTACTGCCAGGCTTGGAAGGCCCGCAGAGCAAAGGTCGGCAATGTCACAGCTTTTTGTGCGGGGCAGGACCAATGTTAAAGGGCCGGGCCAGAAGATTGGGGCCAGTTTTTGTGCCTTTTCATTGAAGACTACGCGCTTTTCAGCTTCTGACAGGTCCGGGAAATGTACGATCAAGGGGTTGAAGCTTGGTCTTCCCTTGGCTTTGTAGATGGATGCACAGGCTTTTGCGTCTGTTGCATTGGCTCCTAGCCCGTAAACAGTCTCTGTTGGAAAGGCGACGAGCCCACCCGAACGCAGTAAAGCACACGCATGATCCAATCCTGATTGATCTGCGGTAAAGATATTTGGATATCTACTTTGAGAGACTGTCGCCATCGGTGTATTTCGGTTTAGTTCTCTTCTGCGGGAAGATCTTCGTCAGACAAATCAAAACCGGCATCCAGATGCTCACCTTCGGCAACAAAGTATGGATTCCGGAAATTGAATTTTCCATAGGTCAGAGGATCTCCGTCCGCATCGCTGAGATGTCCCCCTGCAGCGAGAAGAACCGCGTGGGCTGCCGCTGTATCCCATTCCATTGTCGGGCCAAAACGCGGGTACAGATCTGCTCTGCCTGCTGCTATCAAACAGATTTTGAGGGAAGAACCAGCCCCGATTTGTTCATGAATTTTACGTGTTTTCAAGAAGTTATTCAAATCGTCGTTATCACCGTGACGGCGGCTCGCAATAACTGTGGCACCTTCGGCTGGAATAGAGCGGACCTGTGCAACAACAGGCTCATAACCTTCTTCAAAGAAAACACAGATGTCTGCGGATACCCAGGTCAATCCCTTTGCCGGGGCATGGACGACACCTGCAACAGGTACCCCGTTCTCAATCAAGCCGATGTTGACTGTGAACTCACCATTTTTGCTGATAAACTCTTTGGTGCCATCAACAGGGTCAACCAGCCAGAATAATCCATTGTCAATTTCAGGAATTTCCCCTGCTGAAGCTGCTTCTTCTGAAACAACGGGAATGTCTGGTGTGACAGTGTTCAATGCGCCAAGAATAAATGCTTCTGCTGCTTTATCTGCTTCGGTAACAGGGGATGCGTCATCTTTTTTCTCTACCTCGATCCCCGCGGGTCTGTTGTAGATTTCCATAATGATGTCACCTGCCCGTTGGGCAATCATGAGCAGCGCATTCATCAAATCACGGTTATCGTCGTGAACTGGGATTTCTGTCGGAATTTGCAGCTGGCTCATTGGTGTCTCCTTGGGTGAGCTGTTCGTTATAGCTCTCTATGATGAAATCAGTAGTTCCAAGATGAAGCTGGTAGCTTATCTGTCTTGTACTGTCTAGAATTTTACGTGCCGAACTGTTCTTCTTTGGCATAACTGCTCTTCATAGGTCGTATATACACAATGATTTTATCTCGTGCAGTGTTTTCGTGCGATATCTTATTGCAATAAGTGCCACCTAATGGCATTTGTGCAGCGGTTATTTTCTATTTGGGTGGAGCTCACTGTGTCCAAAAGCTTATTGATTTCTGGTGTGGTTTTATTACTGACCGTTTCTGGCTGTAAAGTTACTAAACCATCAGAAAAAGCTTTATCTCATCTTTCGACTTCTTATGCTGTTGATGACATAGGATATTGTTATGGTCATGGCTGTCAGCATAAAGGTCAGGTTTCCTTGAGTGAGGGACAATGGTTAGAGATACAAAAGTTATTTAATGCCAAAAAACTATCGCCGGCAGAAGAGCGCCAGGCAATAACAGTTGCTATTGGACGTATAGAGCATATCGCAGGCCAGCAGAATGGAACCGATAAAGACAAGGCTGGTACTTTTCTTAGCGACGTTGGTGATCGGCAACTGGACTGCATTGATGAAGCTGTAAACGCTTCTAATTTTATCTCTCTCATAGAAAGAGGCGGCTTGCTGAGATATCATGAACTAAGAGAACCACAGTTGAGAAGCTGGGTGAATGGTAATATTTTGCATGCAACAGCCGTATTGGAACAGGTTTCAGGAAAAGAGAATAACACAGCGACCATGTGGTCTGTTGATAGTTCCTTTTTCAAGAACGGTGAAAAGGCAACGGTTTCCCCTCTGGAAAAGTGGCAAACAGGGTGGGTACCTGAAGGCGGCGTGAATTAATTTACCCTTAATGTTCAATTTGAAGAACAATTGAATTAAGTTTCATACGAAAATTAACGGTACAGAAAGAGTTTATCGGTAAACAGGTGTTAGGCATAAATAAAGAATGCCATAGTTTGCCGTGTGTTGAATCTGTATTGGAGATGCTTCATGTTGAAGCCAGCCGTGATACTTCTGGCTATTGCCAGCTTTACTTTGTCAGCTTGTGGAAAGCCTTGGGTGAAGCGTGATCAAGAGCCACAAACGACCCACAGCCAATACAAAGTTCTGACATGGAATGACTGGAATCTTTTAGGGAAAAGATCAACAACACGCATTGTTACTGATTTATCGGAAATGCCTGATTTTGGGGTTTCTCCCGTTTTAGAAGTTTCTTCTGACGGAAAAGAAAATGCATTAACCAGCTACTCGTCCCCCAAACCGTTTTATGTTCAGCCTGGACCCTTTGATATGCCTTTTAGCAGGGCATTCAAACGAATTTTGGAAAATGAGCTGCTGGCAAAGGGGGTTCCTGTTGTCTCTTCGCCTAAAGACGCAATTATCGTGAACTACCAGGTACAGAGCTTCTTCTATGACGATAAGGGCTATCGTTTACCAGCATCTCCGGAATCTGTTTTTGGGTTGGCAACGGCTATTGGTATCAAAGAGTACGGTAATTGGGGATCGTTAAGTACAATCGGGGCAGGACTGGTTGTAACCGAGCTTGTTCGTGGATTAATTGACTTTGGTGCAGTGACCGATGCTGAAATGGTTTTGACGACGTCAATTGCCCATGGTGCTGAACTGGTTCATCAGAAATCAGAAGTCCTGTATATTCGTCCAGAAGAGCTCTCTTTATATATGACAAGTTTACCGGCTGATCGACCAACCCGTGCGACAGCAACGGGGCCCGTAGAAAAATTACCCGTTCAAACCATTGCTATAGTGACGCAGTAGGGAGTTGCGAATATGAGCCGTCTTTTTTTGTCAGCTGCGTTAGTCATCGGATTAGCGGGATGTTCACCTGAATCGCTTAATATTTACAGCGAACCCGTTGAAAGTCCGAAAACGACAGTTGAATTGTTACCAGAAGTTTATCGAGCTGCAGATACCTTGGTCATGACATCTAATCAGGTGCTGGATCAGAATGCATCGGTACTCGTATCTTCTATTGTTGATATCGATGCGCTGGAGACCAGTTCAACGTTTGGGCGTACCGTTAGCGAACAGCTTTCCGGGCGTATTGCACAGTTGGGCTATAGTGTTTCAGAGGTTAAAATGCGCGACTCATTAGCTGTTCGTCCCCGTCAGGGTGAGTTGATGCTTTCTAGGGATTTGGCTTTTTTGGCTGGTCGCCAAAATGCTCAGGCTGTTTTAACGGGAACCTACTCTGTTAGTGAGCATAGCGTATTTGTTAATCTGCGCTTACTTCGCGCCGGGGATGGCCGTATACTGTCTGCGACAGATTTTCGAATTGAAAAGGACGCTGATATCGCATCGATGCTACCCAAGAAAACCAATGGTGGCTGGGTCCTTGTACAGTAACAGAAATTTTTTTCAAATTAGAGAAGCCCTGTTGTAACACAGGGCTTTTTTATTTTACGCTTATCTGTTGGGTTCAGAAAAATTATGTGCGTTCAATACGACAGGTAAAACAGTTATTTGTCGAAGATCTAGCATGTATATAGGCAATGTTATCTGCTTCGAACATCTTTAAAGCCTCTGTTCGAATATCTGATGATCTAATCGTTTTTCCTGTACCATAAACGATCCGGTTTTCACTGTTGTAACCCCGTATTAGGGTTACGCCCTGTGATCTTATATTCTCTGGGATCTCGCCGTTACTATGGTGTGCTTCACAAGCTTTGCTGTGAATAAAAATTGGACCAGATTCAGCATAGGGCTGTTTTTCTGGAAAAGGACGATAGGAAATCACCAGTACTTCTTCGCCTTTTTCAATGCCTTTCAAACAATGACGGCAGGGAAAACCTTCGCCGTCAGAAACCATCTTTTCTGGAGCTAAACCGTTCGCGTCACTACCGCCTGATTGAATGTGGCGGGCATGTTCTGTTTGAATCGCTATAAATTTAATCGGTGAGTTAGATTTAATATCTGAGTTTTGGGCTGACATCGGTATCTCCATGCTTCGTGTTCATAAGGGATACCTAAAGAATGCTTTTCAAAATATCTGGTTCTTGCCCAGTAATTTTTAAATGGGGTAATTTTTAAATGGGGCAACTTTAAAAGAGGGGGCATCTGTAAAAGAAAGAGGCCTCATAATCGATAAGAGGCCTCTTTGGAATAGATAGCAAAAAAATGCTGGTTACCTAGACGGCGATTGCGGCTGCCTCTGTTTTTTTACGATACAAGATAATATCGTCGATAGATACAACAGGCAGATCGTGTTTTTGTCCGAATGCGATGATTTCGGGCAGGCGGGCCATTGTCCCGTCCGGATTAGTCACTTCGCACAGAACACCGGCGGGTTTCCATCCGGCCATAGCTGAGAGATCACAGGTTGCTTCTGTGTGTCCCTGGCGTGTCAGAACACCACCAGCCATTGCCCGTAGAGGGAATACATGGCCGGGCCGGGCCAAATCATCGGGCTTACAGTCATCAGCAATTGCGGTTTTAACCGTTGTTACACGGTCTGCCGCGGAGACCCCGGTTGTGACACCAACTTTTGCCTCTATGGTAACGGTAAAACCTGTTCCCATAGACGAATTGTTGTCCTGTACCATTTGTGGCAAATCAAGACTGCGGAGTTTTTCATCCGTCATACAGAGACAGACAATACCGCTGCATTCGCGGATGAGCATTGCCATCTGTTCATTGGTGAGGGTTTCGGCTGCGAAAATAAGATCGCCTTCATTTTCTCTGTCTTCGTCATCGACGACGAGAACACCCTTGCCAGCCCGCATGGAAGAAAGAGCCTTTTCTACTCTTTCGTATGGCGTGCCGAACTGCGCCAGCAGAGACTGGTGCGTATTATTATGATCGTTTGCGATCTGATTCATGGTTGTCACTCCTAATAAGCGGCGTAACCAGAATCAGGGCGTGTTCAGAAAGGGCGAATAAGTGTATCTGACAAAGACACAGATCATCCGCACACGCAGAACAAACAGGCTTATCGCCATGCCTATTCCTGCCTATCCTCTCCCATCCGGACTGTTACCGTCGGCTCTGGAATTTCACCAGATCTGCTGACCCCTTGATTTCTGGATCCGAAATGATCCTGAAGCCAAGGGCGCTCGCGGGCTTCTTTTTTCTACATACTGTATCTAAAAGTTACCGCCGGTCGGGAATTTCACCCTGCCCTGAGAACAAGCGCCTAATTGCACATACTTAAAAGAATCTTCTTTCAAGTCGGCTAACCCTAGACCAATATCTTTACTCTAGGCAAGTCGGAAACCGCCAATTTTGACAAAATATGCGACTTGTTAAGGAAAGCACCCGTACGCGCTATTCAACAAAGAGGAAGCCATGAATATTAGGTCTTATCGCCCGGAAGACAGGGCAGGGATAATTCGGTTATGGGAAGAGGATGATCCCAATCCGTCACCTTGGAATAGGGCGGCTGATATTCTTGATAACAAACAAAGTTACCAACCTGGGTTACTTTTTATCGCGGAAGACAGCGGAACAATCGTCGGATCAACAATGGCGGGTTATGATGGTCGTCGTGGCTGGATATACAGTGTCGTCGTGGCACCGTCTCATCGACGGCAAGGCATTGCCAGCAAGTTACTCGCACTGGCAGAGCAGGAACTGATATCACTTGGTTGTACAAAATTGAATCTACAGGTTCGAGATGGCAATGAAGGTGCAGTAAAGCTTTACGAAAGTCTGGGGTATCGTATTGAACCGCGTGTGAGTATGGGAAAGAGGCTGGGAAGATAATGGGCCACCACTTATGATGAGCAAATAGTCATGGTGTTATCCTGGGGATGAGTTCTTTTTCTTCATCGCGATAAGTCAAGATTTCGTACCCCGATGATGTCACCAGTATCGTATGTTCACATTGGGCTGACAAGCGCCTGTCTTTTGTGGATACGGTCCAGCCATCAGGGTGTTGTCTTATAGCTGCTTTGCCTTGATTGATCATCGGTTCAATTGTAAAGGTCATTCCCTCTTTGAGGGTAATTCCTTCACCAGCATTACCATAATGTCTGACCTCTGGCGGTTCGTGCATCTCTGCGCCAATACCGTGGCCACAAAACTCTTGAACAACGGAATAACCATTTTTTTCAGCCAGAGTTTGGATTGTAAAGCCAATATCACCAAAAGTTTTGCCGGGTTTAACAATGTGTATTGCCTGATACAAACATTCCCGGGTGATATCTATTAGCTTCTGGGCATGAGGTTGAATTTTACCAACAGCAAACATCTTGCTGCTATCTCCGTAGTATCCGCCCTTTAAAACGGTTAAATCAACATTGATGATATCGCCCTTTTTTAACTTTGCAGTTTTTGAAGGTATACCGTGACATATAATGTGATTGACGGATGTATTAACAGCAAAGGGATAATCGTATTGTCCTTTACTACCCGGAATGGCATTGATTTCATGTTGGATGAAATCGTCACAAAAATCATTGATCTCCATTGTAGAGACCCCAGGCGTGATAATTTTTTCGACCTCTTCCAGTACTTTAGCAGTAAGGGCGCCAGAAATACGCATTTTAGCAATTTCGGACGCGGTTTTAATAACGGGTTGTTGCATTATTTATCAGTTCCCGTCGCCCGATTATCAGCACTTTTGTGTTTGGGGATATTCTGGTTTTCCGGGTGACTGGACTGTTCTGCTTCTTTGAGGAGCAAGGACAGGATTTCACCATAATTGAGCCCGGGGTTTCTTTCTGCAAGCATACCAACTTTCATCCAATGTTCTGCCTGTGCATTGATTGATCTGGTCATAGCTTTACTGGCGACACGAATGTTTTCGTGTATTTCACTTGATACCTTAACAATTCCCATCTAACGAATCCGTATATGTTTTATATATGAATTGTATATTGGGTGAGGCTGGGGATTTCAAGTGATATCGTTGTTTATGGGGCAACTTACTCTTTGGGGGTAAGGTTGTCCTGTACAACAATCTTGTTTTCCAATGTTTTATGAACCGGGCATTTACCTGCAATTTGCAATAAACGTTGTCGTTGCTCGTCGGTAAGTTCTTCGCCTATCAGCGTGATGTTGCGGGTAATGAGATCAATTTGCTGTCCTGATTGCTCGTAGTCAGCGCTATCCTGGCAATGTTCCCGAGAGTGAGACAATTCAACATCCAGGTCGTCAAGCGGCCATTGTTTATGATTTGCATACATACGGATAGTCATGGATGTACAGGCACCAAGTGCTGCCAATAACATCTCATATGGATCAGGTCCCTGATTGCCCCCGCCCATTGTTAAGGGTTCATCGGCGAGCCAGTTGTGATGATCTGTTTTTATATGCCGTAAAAACGCCTTGTTCTCTTCCTTGACGATCACATGTCCTTTTTCCGGTGTTGGCGTCTTTTCCCCAGACGAAGAGGGAGAGGATATATAACGCTCTACCCAGGCGGCAATTGTGTGGCCGACATAGGCTGCATCGGCGGCATCGGTTAACAGATGATCGGCTTTATCCAGAGAGATAAAACTTCGGGGATGTTTTGCCGCGGTAAAAATCTTGCTCGCTTCATCAATGCTGACTGTCGTATCCAATGGCGAATGAAAAACCAGTAGGGCTTTTCCCAGATTGCCGATGTGTTCTTTCATATTGTGTTTTGCGATATCAGTCAGGAATTGCTTGGTAATATTAAACGTTCTGCTACCTAACTGGACAGGGGCGACCCCCTCGGTCTCAATGGTTTCTAACTGATCAGCAAAAAGATGGCTTACGTGTTCAGGATCACTTGGGGCACCGATTGTGATGACAGCTTCTGCTTCGGGAATATCTTTCGCAGCGGCAAGGACTGCGGCCCCGCCAAGGCTATGACCTATTAACAGGCTGGGGGCCTGATATTGGTCTTTGAGTAATTTGGACGCTGCGACCAAATCAGCAACATTGGATGAGAAGTTGGTGTTACCAAAATCGCCGTTGCTACCGCCCAGCCCAGTAAAATCAAAACGAAAAACAGCAAATCCCTTTTCTACCAGGCTACGGCTAATTCTTGTTGCTGCGGGAATGTCTTTGCCACAGGAAAAACAGTGTGCAAAAAGCGCATAACCTAATGGCTTTTGATCAGGTAATTCAAGTGCTCCAGAAAGATCATTTCCGTGAGAGTTCTGGAATGTAAGCTTGATACGCTGCATAGGTTTTTCCGCTGGATTGTTATAGGCCTGTTTCTGTCATACGGACATTAACATAGGTATGGTAAATTGAGATGTAAGGCTTTAGTGAGTACCTGTGATCAAAAGAGCGTGAATATTGTAACTAAAAAAATATATGGAAAGCTATTATGGTTCTTGTTTGATCGGGCTATAGTTCTTACCTTATGGAAGTCATCTGAATCCTTTTAATCTAAATGCTGAGGTCCTTATGTTAGCTGTTGTTTCTCCTGCGAAAAAACTAGATGAGAGTGCTGCTAAAATTGATTTTATGACATCTCAGCCTGTGTTTGAGGAGCAGATAAAGGACCTGCTTTCCGTAACAAAAGATTTAACCCGTGCAGATCTTAGGAACTTGATGGGTATAAGTGAAAATCTGGCCGATATAAATTATCAACGTTATCGCAATTTTTCTTTTCCATTCACACAGGATAACGCCAAAGTTGCGGTTGATACCTTCAAGGGAGATACTTATGTCGGCCTTGATGCTGAAAGCTTGAACGAAGATGAATTAAAGTATGCTCAGGACCATCTTCGCATCCTTTCCGGGCTTTACGGCTTGCTGCGTCCGCTTGATTTAATGCAGCCATATCGTTTGGAAATGGGCACAAAACTTCGCAATCCTCATGGTGAAGATCTCTATGATTTCTGGGGCGATAAAATTACGAAAGAGCTTAGTGCTCAACTTTCCCAGCAAGAGGAAAAGGTTTTGGTAAATGTTGCGTCAAATGAGTACTTCAAAGCTGTGCAGACTGATAAGCTGGAAGGGAAAGTTGTAACCCCTGTTTTTAAAGAAATTAAGGACGGGGTTGCCAAGATCATCAGTTTTTCAGCAAAACGGGCCCGTGGCATGATGGCGCGATATATCATTCAAGAAAAAATCGACAAAGTTGACGGGTTAAAGGACTTTACGACTGGTGGGTATTCTTACCGGCCAGATCTCTCGAATGCTGCTGAATTTGTTTTTACACGCGAGCATGGCAAAGCATAGAACCCTGCTTCTTTGGGTCTGCAGGTTTTTTTAAGTAGGTGCAGACACTATAACAGTTACTAGTGTGTCGTCTGCAGCGTTTGAACCTGCTCTTTAATGACTTTAAGAGCGCCTTTAAATCCATGCTTTTCAAGCTGATAGGCAATGACACCACCATAAGCACGTTTGCTTATCCCAAAAGTCTGGTGGGTGATGTTATCCTCAGCAAGACGGGTTTCCAGTTGTTCAGTTGTCGGCATTTCCTTTTGCCTCCTCTATTCCGCTTCGGATAACGATAATTCGAAGCGAAGGTATTGATGCCTTGCCTGTGACATTTTTCTGTTCATATGCAGATTATACAGTACTTAATAGTTAATGAAAAGTTAATTTCTTAACTTTTGTTAATGTTTGTGTTCGAAATGTGTCTGAAAAATCAACCTGAAGGAATAGTTTTAAGGTTAAATTGATTTTTGGTTATGGTTTCTTGAAGAGTGAGAGTGCAAACAAAAAGGGGCGAATGAAATCCGCCCCTTGATATAATCTGTCATATTCGAATTTTATCGTCTTCGTCTTCTTCTGCGTCCGCCTTCGGCAGTACCTTCTGTTGCAGGTGCCCCGACTTTTCGTTCCGGCAAATTGACGACCTTTGCCAAATTAACAAATTCGTCAATAGTATTGGGCATTCCCATGGCATTGACAAAATGTTCTTGAAATTTTGGCTCGACGGCTGTTTCAATTTTTTCAACGCGACGAACAACATCTTCAATTTCTTTACGCGCAGCTTTGTTGAGCAGGGCGATACGTGCCCCTGTTCCCGCAGCATTGCCCGCTGATTTTACGCGCTCCAGATCACAGTCGGGTATCAGGCCGATTACCATAGCGTATTTAACATCAATATGGCTGCCAAAAGCCCCAGCTAACTGGATGCGGTCGATACTGTCAACACCCAGTTTCTCCATAAGTAACTTAACCCCGGCATAAAGGGCAGCTTTTGCCAATTGAATTGCCCTGACATCTGTCTGGGTGACGGTGATCAGTGGTTCGTTCTCGCTGATCACGTAATCATAAGTCTTGCCGTTAAACTTCACACGGGGTGATTTTTCGGACAGTGATCCATCAATAATACCGTCTGTCTGGATAATGCCAGCCAAGAACATTTCACCGATAGCTTCGATAATGCCGGAACCACAGATGCCAGTAACTCCGGTTGATTTTGTTTGCTCGGCAAAGCCTTCTTCATTGGACCAGAGGTCACAACCGATGACTCTATACTTGGGTTCCAGTGTTTCCGGATCAATGCGAATACGCTCGATGGCCCCGGGTGCAGCCCGTTGTCCACTGGTGATCTGAGCACCTTCAAAGGCAGGCCCGGTGGGTGAAGAGCAGGCAAGCAGTCTGTCTTTGCTACCGAGAACAATCTCGGCATTTGTGCCGACATCACAGATCAAGGTCACTTCGTCCTGAAGGTGAGGGCCTTCGGAGAGAATGACACCCGCTGTATCTGCGCCGACATGACCCGCAATACAGGGAAGAACATAAACGCGGCCATCCGGGCTTATATTCAATCCCAGCTCACTTGCATAGAGATCAATAGATGAATTCAGGGTGAGGGCAAAGGGGGCACCACCAAGCTCTGTCGGGTCAATGCCAAGCAAGAGGTGATGCATGACGGGGTTACCCACAAAGGTCATGCTGAGAATATCTGAACGCTCGATTTTGCCTTCGTCTGCAACCACACCAATGATGATATCCAGGGCTTCCCGGACAGCAACGGTCATTTCCTTATCACCACCGGGGTTCATCATTACATAGGAAACACGGCTCATAAGATCTTCGCCAAAACGAATTTGGGGATTCATGATGCCGGATGAAGCTGTGACTTCACCTGTTTGTAAATCACACAAGTGTGCCGCGACAGTGGTTGATCCCAAATCGACGGCAATACCAAACGCATTTTCTTTATAGCCGGGCCAAACTGCGATAATGGTTTTCTCGTTTTCTACCGCAACCGTTACCTGCCATTTCCCTTTTCTTAGAACAGGTTGTAGCGTTTGCAGTGTACGAAGGTCACAGTGCAGGTTTGTTAGCCCCCACTGTGCTTCAAGGGCATCTTCCAGGCGTTCAAGGTCGCCGGATGGATGGTGCATGTCAGGTTCAGCAACTTCGATGTAATGCAGGCGAATAGGCGGGTCAATTTCTATTTCACGCACATCTGCACGTTTGCGGACGACCTGTTTGTGGACCTGACTTTCAGCTGGAACATCTATCAAAAGGTCGCCTTCAATCATGGCCTGACAGGATAGACGTCGCCCTTCTTTCATGCCTTTTTTACTGGCATATCGTTCTTCGACGCTGGAAAAACCTGTCATATTTGAACAGGAGCTGACGATCTTGTGTTTCGCGAATTCGCCTTCACCGGCTTCGACCTGACAGCGCCCGCAGATGCCACGGCCACCACAAACCGAATCAATATCGACACCCAGACTGCGGGCAGCGGTTAAGACAGGTGTTCCAATCGGAAAGTCCCCACGTCGACCAGAAGGGGTAAAGACGATATGTGCATTCTTAGCCACGGATCTCTCCTCGTACCTTTGCCCCTTGTTTGCGTTATTGTACGTGTTGGCATGTGACACGTGGGGCTATACTTTTATTTTAGTGTCTTTGTTTGGAATAGAAAAAACTATATCCGATATCAAAGAGAATTGTTTTATTTAGATGAAAAAGGCCCTCTTCGAAAATGACATGAAGAGAGCCTTTCATAACTACCAAATTTCTGTGGAGCTATCAGGCCCGTCTGCGTCTGCTGCGACGCTCGCCACGTGCGCCAGCTTGACCTTCTGGGGCTGGCTCGCGGTACTTGCCGATCCACTTCAGACAGTCCTGATCCTTTGCAAGCAGAACGTCAGAAGCACGGATCCCGGCCAGTTCTTCTTCGTGCAGCGGGTTCATGATCGCGGAAGTCATACCAGCAGCAGCAGCCATGGCAAGGAAGTGCGCGTTCATGGCGTGACGGTTCGGCAGGCCGAATGAGATGTTGGATGCGCCACAGGTTGTGTTAACAC
>NZ_LANI01000027.1 GCF_000982415.1 Kiloniella litopenaei | reverse complement strand
AAAATCGACGGGGTTTGTCAACGGTCTGAAGCGGCCTCTCTGGCCGCCTTTATTTTTCAGTTAAAGTTTAGCGCCTCTCGAACATCAGACGTATCCCAGAGTTAAAACTTCCCGTCATAGGATTCACGTTCAATATGAGCTGCGATCAAGGTAAACTTGTCGCCTTCAAATGCAGAACTCAATGCTGTTTGCAGCTCTTTACGGCTTCGGGCGTTGATACCAATCCCTCCCATAGCGTCAGCCAGCGCAGCAAAATCTGTCCCCCCAAAATCAACCGCAAGATTCTCCCTGCCACTTCCACGCTGTTTCAATTCAATCAAGGCAAGCGATGCATCAACAAAAACGACAACAACAACAGGTAGATTCAAATCTCTGAGTGTCGATAATTCGCCCAAGATCATCTCTAGTCCCGCGTCTCCGGTAAAGGCAACTACGGGCAGGTCAGGCGAGGCAACTTTGGCCCCCATAGCCAATGGCAGGGCACAGCCCATCGTGCACAACCCACTGGATTGAATAAGGGTGTGAGGTTCCCGACAGACCCACTGTTGGCTTTGCAAGATTCTGTGCGCCCCGGAATCAACAGAGGCAAGACCATGGTCAGGCAAGGCCTTGCGCACTTCATCAACAATCGCGGATGGCCCCCAATCTTCATCCCGAGGGAATGCAGCAGATAGCTCTGACTTGGCTTTGGTAAAATCGCCATTCTCCCAAACAGAGCCAAGATCCAACCCTTGATCCAAAACGGCTAATGCAGGCGCTAAAGAACCAACAAAGGTACAGCTGGCCCGATGCATGCCGTGCAAATTCGGCTCAAGGGTAAATTCTGCAACAAACTGCGTCTCAGGTTCCCATACATCCTGCCAACCATGGCGCATTTCAATTGGATCATAGCCAATCAACAACAGACAGTCACTTTTCTCAATCAAGGGAAGAACTGTTTTATCGGCTTTCGGGGAAAGTCCTGCACCGCCGAGGGAAAGCGGATGATCATCGGGGATTACCCCTTTCGCTTTATAGGTAGCAACGGATGGAATTCCATGTTTCAGAAGGAAGTTCCTTACCTCAACTTCACAACCCTCGCTGAGAATTTCCAACCCCAGAATGGCCAGAGGTCTTTCTGAACGGGACAAGCGATCTCTCACTTCAGAAAAGTTGGCATTGTCCACAGGTGCCGAGGGCAAATAGGTTGGTTGCCATTGTTTGGGCGCAGCTTCCTGCACCTTTGCCGCGAGGGAAATCGGAACATCAATGTGTACAGGCCCGGGGCGACCTGATTGCGCCAGAGACAAAGCCCTGTCAACGATGCGATCAACGGCACCATCCACGAGGGTGAAGCTGCCCTTCACGACGGGTTCCAGCGCCTTGCAATGATCAAAAACCTGATGCGTATAGCTTGCCATGTCATAATCATCGACCCGTCCAGTCAGAAACACCAACGGGACACGATCCTGATGTGCATTGGCGATAACGTTAAAAGCATTCGCCATGCCCGGGCCAAGCGTTGCGAAGAGAACACCCGGTGCACCCGTGCGATGATAAGTCCCTTCGGCCATAAAGCCCGCACCGTTTTCATGCTTGGTCAGCACAATTTCTAGCCCTGCCCGATCCAGTGCGTGCATCACACTCAGAACTTCCCCCCCTGGAATACCAAAGGCATGGCGGCATCCCGCATCAAAAAGGCGTTGGGCAAGGATATCGGCTGTCGTCAAGCTCATCTCGGCTTCTCTCAAATTAATCAATCACACAATACTGGCTACGCGCCCTTAAGAGCGCGCCATCTAAAATCGGTTGTTTAGTAAGGTCTTATCACTTAGTGCTTTAACACTCAGGATTACGCTCAACAACAGATCGCAGGTCTTCCATAGAAGATTTATCAGACGAACCAGTCAGATAACCATCCCTTGTCTGCGGAAATTTGCGATTTAGCAAATCAGACGCGATCACATTTCTGAGAACCTGTGCCGTACCACCACCAATGGTGAACATACGTGCATCCCGCACCATGCGCTCGACCGGGTTATTTCTGGAATACCCCGCTGCACCATGCATCTGTAATGCGTTATTTGTGACTGTAACGGCCATTTCTGATGTAAAGAGCTTGGCTTGGGCAGCCTTTGTTTTATCCGGGAAGCCTTCTCCTGACACAGCCTCATTTATCAAAGCCCTTGCCGCACTGATTTGTACGGACATATCAGCCAACATCCACTGAAGCCCCTGAAACTCACAAATCGGGCGACCAAACTGCTCTCGCTTTTGAATAAAGCTTTCCGCCTGCTCATAGGCCCCGACTGCAATGCCAAGCGCAACGGCTGCTGCCCCCACACGCTGTCCATTATAGGCTGTCATCAAATCACCAAAGCCCTTTCTAAGGCCTGATGGAGGTTGCAGCATCATATCGGACGGTACGTGTAAATTTTTCAGATGGACTTCGGTTTCCGGGATTCCCCTAAGGCCCATGGTTGGTTCACGCCGTCCAATGGAAAGCCCTTCTGCGCCCGGCTCGCCGCGAACAACAAGGAACCCGGCAATTCCCTGCGGCTCATCATTTTCATAAACCCGTGCAAAAATAAGGTGTAATCGTGAAACGCCGCCACCGGTGATCCAGTGTTTTGTACCGTTCAGGACATAGCCATTCCCAACTTTATCGGCACGGGTCTTCATTTCTGTGGCCGCGGAACCACTCTCAGGCTCCGTAATACATATAGCTGGCTTGTCACCATCCAGAACCAGCTCAGCAGCAAGATTCTTCTGCTTTTCAGTGCCATAGGCCATGATGGCGCCGATGGCCCCCATATTGGCCTCGACAGCAATACGCCCGGTCACACCACAGGCCTTGGCAACTTCCTCAACCAACACGACAGCTTCCTGATATCCTGCCCCGGCACCCCCGTAAGCCTTCGGAATTGTCATCCCCATAAAGCCGGCATCCCTCAGAGCAAAGCAGTTTTCCCAAGGATACATCTCAGCAGAATCAATCGATGCGGCCCGAGGGGCAAAAACATCCAGCGCCAAACTGCGGGCGCGTTGGCGAATATCTTCAAGCGCAAATAAACGAGATTTTTCTGCCTTATCAGAAGCTTCCGAGGCATCTAGTCGATCAAGATCTGCAAGCATTTGGACTCTCCATACGGTTTCTCCGGGCAACAGGGCGCTTATGTTCACCCTTGTATTCACTGGCTCTATTATCTCGCGCTTGCTTTCTTCAAATCAAACGAATTAAAATAACTTCTTACTTCAATTATTTTGATGTTAATTTATGGGTATTCGCCAGCTTCGCACGTTAATTGAAATTGCTGAAACGGGTAGTTTTCAGGCAGCCGCAGAAAAGCTGGGCTTAACGCATTCCGCAATCAGCATGCAGATCAAATCTTTGGAAGATGAACTACAAACTGAGTTGTTTGATCGTACCCGACGCCCACCCGACCTCAACCCAACAGGCATTCGGCTACTGTGCAAGGCGCAGGACATTATCAACCTGTATGATTCCTTGCCAGAAGCCGGATCCAAAGCCGGGGACCTATCCGGCCTCTTGCGACTGGGGGCTATTCCCAGTGCAACATCATCCTTTTTACCAGAGGTTCTTGCCCGACTGGGACAAGAACATCCACGTTTGCATGTTCGGCTCGAAAGTGGGTTGAGTACGGAGCTAACCCGTGAACTGATACAGGGGAAGCTGGACTGCATTATCATCACCGAGGCCCAGCGTCTGGACGACGCCCTGAAATCAACAAAGCTTCGCGAAGAGCGCCTTGTTGTTATTGCCCAGAAAAATACCGAGAATGAAAGAATCGCCAAAAGCAGAGACGGCGACATCGCTCTCTTGAGCCAACTGCCTTTTGTTCGCTTCAACCATTTAACCGGGGTTGGACGCGTTATCGAACAGAGCCTCAAAAACAGAGGTGCAAACCTGAGAGAAGTCATGGAACTTGATTCTCTCGAAGCAATCCAGCGCATGGTGGCCAAAGGCTTGGGCGCTGCAATTGTCCCTGAAACAAGTCTGGAAGATAGAACCAATCTATTGGTTCGTCCCTTTGGCAAACCGAGCACGACACGAACAGTTTCACTTGTTGAAAAACACCGTGGACAACGCCCGGACCTGACAAGTGTTCTGGCGACAACACTTAAAGAAGTATTGAATAGTTAATTCTGTAAAGCAGTACCATGCGATTCTAATAAATGGACCTACTGGAACTACAAATTGGCCCTATCCTGCAAGATGTAATCATGAGTTCAAAGAGATTACATCAGGAAAGATGAGATAAAGCGCGACCTACGCGTACGGAGCCAACAGAAATGCCCTTGGATACAGCGTCCACAACACCCCTACAAAACAAACCCAGTGTTTGTCCTCTTGATTGCCCAGACACCTGTAGTTTGTCCGTCCTAACGGATGGAAAGCACATCATTCAGGTCCGTGGTTCTGATGCCAATCCCTACACTGCTGGTGCTATATGCAAAAAGGTCTCGGACTACTATCCAGACTTCATTCATGGCGAACGCCGTTTAACGCAGCCACTTTTGCGGACGGGTCCAAAAGGATCATTGGAATATACACCCATCAGCTGGGATGAAGCCCTTGATCGTATATATAACGGCTTAAATGCTGCTATTGAAAAGTATGGTCCTGAATCCGTGCTCCCCCTAAACTACGCAGGCCCTCACGGACAGCTTGCTGGCGGTTCTATGGATTTTCGCTTTTTCCATAAACTAGGCGCAAGCCAACTCGACAGAGGCCCCCTTTGTGGTGCTGTGCGAGGAACTGCCTACACCAGCCTGTTTGGGAATGCCCCCGGCATGGAACCGGAACAGGCGGTTAAATCAGATCTGATTGTTGTCGCCAGCAATAACGTCACTGTTTCAAACTTGCATCTAGCACGGATCATTAAAGCGGCCAAAAAGAATGGGGCTAAGCTGATCGTCATTGACCCCAAGAAAGTGAAAATTGCCGAGCAGGCTGACCTCTATATTCAGATCAAACCCGGCACTGATATCGTTCTCTTCTTGGCACTGGCCGCTGAACTGGAAAAGCGTTCTGCACTCGACACTGATTTTATTAACCATTGGGTTCATGGAATTGAAGCATATCTAGAGGCAGCAAAAGAATATTCTCTGGACGATGCCGCCAGGATTTGCGAAATCCCCATGGAACAGATTCAAGAATTCCTGCACATCTATACAGCGGCGAAGAATGTTTCCATGTCGGTTGGTAACGGCGCAGAACGTGGCCATTCCGGCGGATCGTCTATTCGTGCCGCAATGGCGCTTCAGGTCATAACGGGTAACATGGGAAGGGCCGGGGCTGGTGTTATTGCCAAACAAGGTCTCGCATTCCCAGCCACAACCAGCAAACTAAGACGCCCGGATCTAGTACCCGAAGGAACCCGAATGCTCAACATCGTCGATGTTGCGAAACACATACTCGACGATCGTCTGGCACCACCGATCAAAGCGGTTTTTATCTATAACCACAATCCGGTTTGTACCCACCCTGACCAAAACAGGATGCGTCGGGCTCTTAGTCGGGAAGATATCTTTATCGTCGGTTGTGATGTAGAGATGAACGACAGCATGGCTTATGCTGATGTTGTTCTACCCGCATCAAGCCATTTTGAATTTCCGGATATCTATGCCGCCTATGGTCAGGCCCATCTGCAAAGAGCTGAACCTGTTATCCCTACCGTGGGGCATTCTCTCCCTAATACAGAAATTTTCCGCCGTCTCGCTGCACGATTTGGATTTAGCGATGATCTCTTTAAAGCGGACGATTACCAGCTGATGGATGAGGCTTACGATCCGACAGCGCCCCAGATGAAAGGAGTTCGCCCCAGTGAAGTTCCTCTGGATCGGTCTTTGCCTATGCTGGCAAAAAACGATCAGGAACTTATCATGTGTAAAACGGTCTTTCCGGCCACAAAAACGGGCAAGATAGAGCTTTACTCGGAACACCTGGAACAGCAGTTCGGATATGGTCTTCCGCGCTATGAAGAGGTGCCACAGGATCTTCCCTTTGCCTTGATCTCCCCATCATCCAGCAAACGGACAAACGCAACCTTTGGCGGACACGAAGATTCAATATCCATAGAGCAAATTGAAATTCATCCACAAGATGCTCAGGCAAAGGGTATTACGGACAACTCAAAGGTCAAAATATGGAATACCTTGGGGGAAGTTATTCTACTGGCTAAAGTGACCAACAAGGTAAAACCCGGCGTACTTTATTCACCAAAGGGTACATGGCTAAAATCGAGTGCTTCCGGTCAAACGGTGAATGCTCTGATCAATTCAGAAACCAGAACAGATATCATGTCCGGGGCCTGTTACAATGATACATTTGTTGATATTGCCCCAGCTTAAAATGTTAATATTGCCCCAGCTTAAAAGCTCTTAATCTGCAGATTTTAACCACGCATAAAAAAGGCCGCTGAAAAGCGGCCTTTCACATAACTCATGACAAAAGTCAGAGACCTTTTTGCCCCATCTCCAGGAACTTGTCCCGGCGTTTCTGACGAAGCTCTGCCCCACCGAACTGGGACAATTCTTGTAAGTGCTTTTCGATGCTATCGCCCAAAGCAGCAATACAAACATCTTTGGCCCGATGCGCACCACCCATTGGCTCTGCGATCACTTCATCGATAACACCCAGCGTTTCCAGATCCTGCGCTGTCAGCTTCAGAGCTTCCGCAGCCTCTTTGGCCTGATCACCAGAACGCCAGAGGATAGAGGCACAGCCTTCGGGAGAAATCACAGAATAGATTGAATGTTCTAGCATCAACACGGTATTTGCAGCCGCCAAGGCAATAGCACCACCAGATCCACCCTCACCAATAACAGCAGAAACAAGCGGAACCTTGATCGCAAGGCACTTTTCAATGCTTCGAGCAATCGCTTCGGATTGACCGCGTTCTTCGGCCCCAACACCCGGGTAAGCACCAGCCGTATCAACCAAAGTAATAACAGGCAGATCAAAGCGTTCTGCCATATCCATCAACCGCTGTGCCTTACGGTAACCTTCGGGACGCGCCATGCCGAAGTTGTGCTTCACACGACTGTGCATGTCTGCGCCTTTTTCCTGACCAATCACAACAACGGATTGACCACGAAAGCGCCCCAAGCCCCCCAAAATGGCGAAATCTTCGGCGAACGCCCGATCCCCGGCCAACGGTGTATAGTCTTCGATCAGCGCCTCGATATAGTCCTTGCAATGAGGACGGTCAGGATGGCGTGCAACAAGTGTTTTTTGCCACGGACTCAGCTTTGCGTAAGTTTGGCGCAACAGCTTGTCAGCCTTTGCTTCCAGCTTGGAAACTTCTTCGGCAATGTTCACATCACTGCTGCTGTCAGACAGATGCCGCAGGCCTTCAATCTTACCAGCAAGCTCAGCAATCGGTTTTTCGAAATCTAGGAAATTTTGCATAGGGCGTTGTCTATCACATCGTGAAAATCAGTCAACAAATATAGTCGTCGCATAGTACCTTTCAAGCGCACAATTTCAAGTTTTAGCTTTATTATGATGACCTAAAGTGTTCTCTGTTCAACATAGCAAAGAGCCATAAAGAGCAAAGGCCAGTTCTTTAAAAAACCGACCTTTGTCGAAAAATGAACCTCTGTTGTCAGGCCTCAAGTCTCAGAGGCGGCATCCGCCAAGGCAATCTCTTTGGCTTTTTCGACCATTACGCTCGCCTGTCGAATAGAGGCGATATCAATAAGCCGCCCATCCAACGAAACGGCACCTTTACCTTCACGCTGGGCCTGTTCCATGGCTTCAAGAATGCGATTGGCTTTGTTCACTTCGGCTTCTGACGGGCTGTTTACTTCATTCGCAATGCCAATCTGATTTGGGTGGATGGCCCACTTTCCTTCACAGCCCAGAATTGTCGCTCTGTTAGCCTGGGCGCGATACCCTTCTGGATCGGAAAAATCACCAAAAGGACCATCTATAGCTCGAAGACCGTTCGCACGTGCAGCAACGACCATACGCGCAATCGCATAGTGCCACATATCACCCCAGTGGAAATCTCTAGGTGAATCACCATCAACATCCGTTAAAACACCATACATCGGGTTTGGTCCGCCGATACCTGTCGTTCTGGCTTTTGTTGATGCCGCATAGTCTGCAACACCAAAATGCAGACTTTCATTTCGCTTCGAAGCAGCTGCGATTTCATTGATATTTTGCATACCAAGAGCCGTTTCGATGATCATTTCAAAACCGACGGCTTTCTTGCGACCTTTCGCGGTTTCAACCTGGGTGCAAAGCATATCCAAAGCATAGATATCCGCCGCTGTCCCTACCTTTGGGATCATAAACAGATCAAGCCTGTCACCAGCCTGCTCAAGCACATCAATCACATCCCGATACATATATGGCGTATCCAGACCATTCACACGAACCGACAGTGTTTTATTCCCCCAGTCGATATCGTTTATTGCCTCAATAACATTTTTGCGCGCCTGCTCTTTATCATCCGGCGCAACCGCATCTTCCAAATCCAAAAAAATCACATCGGCTTTGGATGCTGCCGCTTTTTCAAACAAAACGGGATTACTTCCCGGTACAGCCAGTTCACTGCGATTGAGACGTGAAGTGGTTTCTTCTGGAATCGTAAAGCTCATGTCTTACTCCCTGGGGTTCCGGTCAACTTTTCTATGACAGCTGACTCTTATTGTGCACCGCAACATAAACTGTGACCTGACAAACGAATTCTGTCAAGCTCACCGAAAATTTGTAAGAAACAAAAATTGTAAGAAACTTTGTAAATGGAATGTCGTCAGTGTTCGTCCAGAACCCACTCAAAGGAGTTGCCTCATCCAGACCTAAGGCGCGGCCATAACTCTATGACAACTCCATAATCTGCAAGAGATCAGGACTTTGAGGACAAGGGATGTTTTTCAAACACCAGCTTTTGCAGACGTTCTTGTAAAACATGTGTATAGATCTGGGTTGTTGAAATATCAGAATGCCCCAACATCTTTTGGACAGATCTCAAATCAGCGCCATTTTCCAACAAATGGGTCGCAAAAGCGTGACGCAAAACATGTGGGGATACTTTGGATGGCATGATGCCACTCTTTATGGCCAACTCTTTTAGAAGCTGACCGACGCGATGACGCGTCAAGTAGCCACTCTTCCCGCGAGAAGGAAAAACCCATCCCGTATCGTTAGCCCATTCCGTACCTTTAGAATGATCCCGTTCCAGATTGGGTAGAAAGTTGCCCCGGATCAGAAGATACCGATCCAGTGCCTCACGTGCCTGAGGACTAAGAGGCACAAGCCGCTCTTTATTCCCCTTACCCATCACCGTTAGAATACGGGGATCTCGCTGTGTTTGGGATACTTTCAAAGAGACCAGCTCACTCACCCGCATCCCTGTTGCATAGAGCAACTCAATCAACGCGCAAAGACGCAAACCTTCGTCTGTCTGATCTTTCTGCGCAGTTTGAAGAAGGGCATCTGTATCTTTCACAGAAAGAAATTTTGGTAGGGATTGCGCCATACGTGGCGTGCCAATTTCTGCAACAGGGTTATCTTGCCGGATGCCTTCTTCCATAAGGAACAGGTAAAACTGTTTCAAAGAAGAAAGATGCCGGGCCTGTGTTCGAGCGCTTAATCCCTCAGAAGTCAGATCAGCCAGATAGTTGCGAATATCAGAGACTTCAACGCTGGCAAGATCCTTGCGCCCACCCGACAAAAATTCGTCAAACCTGACCAGATCCCGTTCATAGGCTTCTAGCGTGTTCTGGCTAGCACCGCGTTCTGCTGACATCATCTCCAGAAAAATGGAGATTCTGGATGCAGAAGACATCAAACACCAGCCATCAACTAGATACCACTGAGAACAGCGGCTTCAATTGCCAACGAACGTGCTTCGTCTTGCAAACCAACAGAATAAAGTGCTTCCACAACACCGCCCAAGGCTAGGCTATGTGTATCACTTGGGCCCTCTTCACCCAAAATAATCAGGCTTAAAAGAACAACCTCTGCCAAACGTCCGCCGTTTTGGGCATCTTTCAGTCCATACAGCAGAGCAGCCGACGGAGCCAAACCGGGTGATGCGATTTCCAACGAAGCAAGCTCGCCCCAGCTCAGACGTGTATTTTCACCAAGGGCCTGCATACAAGAACGTAACATCACCAATTGTTGGTTCAATACTTCCGGGCCAATACCACTTTGTGCGGATGCCCATCCCTTTAAAGTACCGTATCGTTCCCCGCCTTCCATACCGGAAAGACGTGCATAGGGCCAAAGGGAAGTCAAATTTGCAGCGGCGGTTTCTTCGCTCAACATATACTGGCGCGCCAGAAGTAACCAGGCATCAGCCCGTTCACGCTGTCCCGCCAAATAAAGAGTTCGCCCGGCAGGTAACGCAAACCAAGTCAAATCAGAAGAGTGTGGAATTTCCGTCACTAAATCTGCGATAACCCGAGACATCAAGAAACCGGTTCCATCTTCTGCCGCCTGGTCCAGCGCAGCTTTTACAATTTCGGCCCTCGCAGCGGGAACAGCCTGTAGCTGGGCTGCCTGTAAAAACAGAGCGCGCAGAGCTGGTCCTTCTCGTTTTATCTGGCCGCCAACCGCTGCATCAATCTCTTCAGGTTCAAAGGCATAACCACTATACAAATCAATAAGAACATCAGGTGATAAAACCCCACTTGTGACAGCAGCTTCAGCAGCATAAACCCGTCGTTCCAAAGGATAATTTTCAGATTGGATCAAAGCATTCCGCACACCCGGATTAAGAAAATTGTCCAGATCTTCTGAAAGTTGCGCCCCGGAAAGGGCGGCCAGTGCCCAGTGAATAGGTTCAACCCGTCCGGCGCTTTTCCCGGAAATCTTGATGTTTGCCCCAGACGCAGCGAGGGCAAGCTCTTCAAATAATGGATCAGCGTCTTCGCCTGTTTCTCTCAGTAAATCCAAACTCAAAAGCGCTTGGTCAACTTGCTTTTGCAGAAAGTGGCAATAGACCATGCCACGTATCCAGTAACTATCTTTACCAGTCGCAGACATTCCCCGGATAACCTGGCACGCATCGCCGTTTTTTCCCGTCATCAACAAACTATCACTTCGATATCGGGCCTGCTGCTCGTTATCTGAACGGGTCGGGATACGTTGGAAAAGATTATCAAGGTCTGTATAGGCCCCTAATTCAGCAAGTTTTTCCAACCGAAGAGATAGAAGACTTTGTGCACTCTGCAGGGGTTTATCATCCAATGGTCGCCCGGCACTTGATAACAAAAGACGCTTGGCAAGATTGTTTCCGACAGCAGAATTGTAGCTCACTGGCATCTGCGTGATCAGCGAAAAAACATCCTGAAGAGAGCTTTGTCGCCACATATCGTAACCAAGCCCGCCCTGTCCCGGGCTGAGCGTTCCAATACTATCCAAATCAAGGCCGCCAAGGCTATCAACCTGTATCCCGCCCGAGCTGATCGGATTACTCTCTATCGTTGAGGGAACAGGGGATTCCGTTACTGATGGACTAGGCGCGGGTTGTTGTGGAATCAATTGCGTCTGCGCATAGGCAGATCCACCAATACCGACAGCCAATGCGGCTACGGAAAACCGCAAGGCAGCTTTGCAAAACTTGCCGGATTTTGCCCATTTCCCGAACTTAGACAATGTAAAGGGCATCTTATTTTGTGAGACGATCATTGGGAATGACCTTTTCCACGTTTGTAGAGGGTGCAGGAATATCCCACGTTAAAAGGAAAACTCCCCCAGCGAGCAAAGCACCGATCAGGATAACAAAGACAAAAAGGCCGAATTTCTTCATGGAGCGTAAGCTTCACTCTATCTGTTTGGTCAATAAACTAATCAATTCGCCATATACCTAACAGCAGAGTATGGCAAGATTGGGACAGTCTAAAACCCGGTTTTGTATCTGTAAACAACCTGTTGAGATAAGAAGCTTTTTATTTGAGCTTCAACTAATGGACAAACCTTCTGTATGCCCATCCACGGTCAGAACCTGCCCCGATATCTTGCTTCCCTTTGGTGAGGCAGCAAAGAGGATCGTGTTTGCGATGTCTTCGGGCAAAACAAAGGTCCTCATTGATGTCTGTTTTTCAAATTGTTCGCGCACCAGCTCAGGTGAAATATCTTGCGCCAATGCAGATGACTCTATGACACGGTCCATCCGTGAGCCAGACACAGATCCAGGAGCCACCGCGTTAACACGAATACCATAGGGACCGAGTTCCATCGCCATTGTTTTCGTAATACCAATCACGGCCCATTTCGCAGCAGCATAGGGCGCCCGATTGGGAAATCCGAACAACCCTGCCGTAGAAGAAAGGTTAAAAATTGCGCCACTTTTCTGCTTTTTCATTAGCGGAATTGCTTGTTTGGAAAAAAGGAACTGCGAATCAATGTTGACAGAGATACATTTCCGCCATGCAGTATAATCCAGCGTCTCCAATTCCCCTGTCGGACCCGCCGTCCCCGCATTGTTCACCAATACGTCCAGCCCGTTAAAGTTGGCTTCAAGGTCAGAAAACAAAGCCTTAACGGCCTTTTCATCAGTCACATCCAGCAGACTTTTGGTCAGCTCACCTGACTTTTGAGTATCACCTTGAAATGAAAAATCATCCAGCGCCTTGGAATCAATATCACAAACATGAACCTTTGCCCCTTCACGAAGAAAAGCTTCTGCTGTTGCTCTCCCCAGTCCTGCGGCCCCTGCCGTAACAAGAACACGGTATCCTCGAAGATTTAGATCCATCCTTCTGATTCTTCCCTCTGATTCTTCTGGGGTCTTTTTCAGAGCATCATCCTAGAGGGCCAGAGGAAATCTACCATACAGATTTTCAGAATTTAGATACAAAACACGTCATACAGATTGCTGTCCAAGGAACCTCATACTTTGTACACGACCCGAATACTGTACTTAGCTCGCCTCCCCCCGTATCGCCTTAATAATAAATCTGGCCATGGCCTGTGCAGCACAAGCGCGGCTTGAATAGGCCGCAACATAGGTACTTAGATCAGGGTGAGATCGAAGTTCATAATCGCTTCTAAGCGCACACACCACCATCTTTCCTTTGGTTATTTGAACAAGCCGATCCAACCGTTCTTTTTGAAAATCAACGTCATAATCCATACCAGGTAGTGGATAGTCCTCTGTAACAGCGACGACAATATCTTCTGCACTAAAACAGCTTTCCCCAGCCAAATAATGTTGCAGCTCAAGCTCTGACAAAATTTGTATATCTTGCCCAGCATCTGTCGCCACCCCCGACCCAGAACATTCCGAAGACTTTAGGAGCTCGTCACAAAGAACATCAAATGCTGCGCGGGGATCATTTGGGCCAATACCACGTGTATTCACAACCATTTCATGAGCATCTGCACCACTTAGCCCAACGACGTTAACTTTTCCTTTGAGTGAGAGAAGATTGTCACGATCTCTAACAACGCGAATAGCTTTTTCTGATGCAAGATCAGCAATATTACGGTGTTTTTCTGTTGCAATGTCCTGAACGCCTTGTTCGCTACGCTCTGCATTGATTGTTAACTGAATTCTAAGACAAAAAATCCTCTCTAGCGCATCTTCAATGACATTTAATGCTAGATCACCTGTTTCAACGGCTTTGATCACACCATCGATAGTCGCCTTTTGTTTGGCGGCATAATTGGTTGCATCGTGTTCATAATGCTCTTCCGATAGCATAACAATGTCGCAGCCAGCTTTGAGCGCAAGAATGGCAGATTCAGCAGGATCATAATTCTTGCGCATGCCCCACATGTTCATACTGTCGGTCACAACTACGCCCTGAAAACCCATTTTTTTGCGTAGCAAATCACGCATAATTTTAGAAGAAAGGGTAGCAGGAAAATCAGGGTCAATCTGTGGAAAATTAATATGTGATGTCATGATCATAGGCAATCCTGCATCAATCGCCGCCTGAAATGGAACCAGATCCTGATCCAACAAATAGGGCAAGCTTCTATCAACCGTTGGCAGCAAGCGATGGCTATCTTCACTGGTATCGCCATGCCCCGGAAAATGTTTGCCGCAACACACAATATTGTTGTTCAAAGCGCCCTCTACCGCAGCCTTTACATGCCTGGCAACTCTGTCGCGATCTTCCCCGAATGATCGCGTTCCAATAATTGGGTTATCCGGGTTGATATTGATATCAGAACAAGGGGATAAAATAACATTATAACCACAGGCCATCATTTCCCGCGCATAGATACCGTAGATTTCACGCGTTAAAGACGTATCATCCGCCGCCCCCAAGGCCAGGTTTCCCGGGCCAGTTGTTGTCTCGGAAACAGCAACGCCCCATGCACCTTCCTGATCCACCCCAAAAATCAAAGGCAAATCGTGGTTTGCCGAACCCGCGGCATCTTGTAGAGATTGAGTTAGTTTTTGGGCTTCGGATACAGTGTCAGCATTATCCTGAGAAATATAAAATCCAGATATAAAGCGTTCCTGAACAAGCTCTTTGGCATAGGTGAGATCTTTGCCCCCGAAGGCCAACATAAAAAGCTGACCAACTTTTTGTTCCAGCGTAAGCTTCGCTATTAGCCCGCGTGCATCCGCACGGGCACTTTCCAATACACCCATTATTCTTTCCTTTAACTTTTGCTTTTAGAGGAAGCCAAGACCTGCCCAAAAGGCACACAGAACATTGCCTTAGCTATACGCCGAGATCACGCCGCCCGTTTTGCACCGGTGATAATCCCAACAAGATCATCAGGCGTAATATCCTCAATCAAAACATTTGCCGCAGCACGCCCATGTCGTAGGACCACTGCGCGATGACATACTTCCATAACGTGTTGTATATTGTGGCTTATCAAAAGCACTGAGATACCTTGCGAGCTAATGAGCTTAATAAGATTATTCACCTGTGCGGCCTGTTCCACCCCCAACGCTGCGGTGGGTTCATCCATAATAACAATGTCTGCCCCCCAATTCACAGCTCGGGCAATGGAAACAGCTTGGCGCTGCCCACCCGACAGATTCTTGATCTCTTCACTGAAAGATGGAATACGGGAATTAAGACGCTTCAGAGCAATTTCACTCTGACGGTTCATTTCCTTATGATTTAGCCACCCAAAGAATTTCAAAATAGGATTCGAGGAAAGGATCTCGCGGTTTAAAAAAAGATTCTTGGAAACGTCAAAGTTGGGTATAACAGCCAAGTCCTGAAATACTGTTTCAATCCCCTGATCCCTTGCATCCTGCGGAGATTTGATATCAACAACCTGACCATTAATCACTATCTCGCCGTCGTCCTGAGGATGCACCCCAGAGATACAACGAACCAGCGTTGATTTTCCTGCACCATTATCCCCCAAAAGGCCCACGACTTCGCCTTTCAAGATGGAGAAACTGACGCCCTTCAGGGCCTGGACCCCTCCAAAGGATTTATGGATTTCCCTGACTTCCAACGCGGTGTCCGGCACATGATATTCAGCGGTCATTTTCTGTCCTCCTTAACACCAATAGCTACGGCAACGATAAGAATAAGTCCCCTTGCAATGATTTGCTCATTTGTCGAGAACCCCCATAAAATCAAACCGTTATTAATAACACCCATCAACCATGATCCGACGACGGCCCCCGCAACTGATGCGCGCCCCCCGAACAGGCTTGTCCCGCCAATAGCGACAGCGGCGATAACCGTCAAAAGATCCGCCTCACCAAGGCTATACCTTGCACCGTGTAAACGCCCGGCATAAAGCATCCCGGCAATTGCAGCCGCCCCGCCAGCAATAACCATTGCTGTAATTTTTACTTTGATAACATTGATACCAAGGGCACGAGACGCTGTCGGATTCCCCCCCACCGCCAAGAGATGGCTGCCAAACCGTGTCTTTGAAAGGAAAACCCACCCCAAGACAAGGGCCAACAACGTCCATATAAACATCACAGATATTGGCCCCAAACTTCCAGAGCCAAAGACAAATGTGAAGGTATCATTGGTAACCGGAATAGATTCCAGATTGGTTATAACACGTGCAATACCCGAAATAACCCCCATAGAACCAAGCGTAATCAACAAAGAAGACACTTTAAGCCATTCAGTTAAAACACCGTTTATCAGGCCCACTAACATGCCTGCACACAGGCCCGCAAAAACGGCAACGGGCCACGGAACAACATCAACCAACAAACTACATACCAGCGCCGATAGAGCCACGACAGATCCAACAGAAAGATCAATGTGTCCAACAGCCAAGGCAAATGTCATCCCCACGGCCATAACAGTGATGGGTGTCGTTTGCCGAATGATATTCATAAAGTTTGGTGTTGATAAAAAGGCCGTATCAGCAAGTACCACGGCAAAAAAAGCAATCACAAGTATAAGCGCATAATAAACAAAATACTCGCGGTTAAGAATTTTATGAAACACCGTCGATCGGGTTTCAGACAGCAAAGTCATGGCAACACCTTGGTAAATTCCGAAAGGTCTCTGTTTGTTTATCATATAACCAGCAGAGCAGATCATTTGAGAACAAAAAGAGAGGAATGGGTAATGTTTCCATCCCCCATTCCCCAGAGGATAAGTCAGGATAAGTAATCGTTAAGCAGAAGTATAACGACTAACTACTTAAGGGCTTCACTCAGCTTTTTCGGGATGGGCCGACGCAAGGACTTTTCCCAGGTCGTTGCCAAGTTTTCTTTGGTCACTTTATCATATCCGACCACAGAGAAGGCGGGAGATTCCTTGTCCAGAAGGCCATAGACACCAAGCATCGCCATGGCTTGACCAATCTCATAAGGCCTGTCCGCAACAGTACCGTACATATTACCCTGTTTTATCATATCCAGTGCATTGTTTTGCCCCAGATCATGCGTGATTACCTTTACATCACCCCGTCCCTGAGCACGCAATGCTTCTATCACACCTTCGGCAGCAACATCCCAAGCGACATAGATACCCTTCAACCCCGGGTTCTGAAGTACCATGGCAGAAGCCAATTCAAAGGTTTGGCCCTCTTCTGTGAAGCCCTTTTCAGAAACGATTTTTATGTCGCCATGCTTTTCCTGAATGGCTGTGCGAAAGGCATTGTCACGATTATTCGTAATAAAATAGCTCGCATCATGGTAAATAAAACCAATCTCGCCCTCGCCACCAATTCCGTCACTCATCATTTCGGCGGCCGCAACCCCCATACCGTACATGTCGTCCGTGACAATGCCTGTATATTCACTGTTGGGTTTGTAACCTGCGATAGGGTTTGAAAGCAAAACAAGCTCTGTCCCCTTATCAACAGCAGGTTTAAACGCAGCTCCACCACTGACGGGATCAACAACCAAGGTCAGAATAATATCTGGATTCAATGCCAGTACGTTTTCAACATCACTTGCTTGTCTGGCTGAATCAAACTGTGCATCCGTTGTCGCAACAACTTCAATGTCCAATTCTTCAAATTTTGTTTTTGCACCTTCAGTAACCGCATTTACCCAATCACCCGAAGCATGCCAAACAAGGGCTGCTTTATATTTCTTTTCCTTAACTGCAGCGACCTCATCTGAAGTAAGAGAAATTTCATCAGCTGACTGGGCCGCATTACCGTTAGGTCCTACAGGTGATTTACTTAAATCAATCGTTTCAAGAGGACCCGCCAGAACTGACGAGAAAATGGCCCCTGAAAATCCAGCTGTAATCGCCGTCGACACCATTATTTTTTTGAATTTATTGATACCAAGCACGTTAAGACTCCCATTTATTTTTATTTATTCGCTTAATGGTATTTGAAATTATGCATTTGTCAATTATTTTGACAAATGCATTTTATTATTTACATTTCAATTAGTTAATTATTAAATTTTGCAATTATTGATTTACTGAGTAGATTAAAACATCTGTTTTACTGATAAGGCGTTTAGCTCCATGCCCCCTAAAGGGACCAATCTAGAACAAACAAAAGCCCACAACCTGCGCCTGGTTCTAAGTGAGGTTCTATCCAACGATGAAATTTCACGTGCAGACATCGCCAAGCGTACAGGGCTAACCCGCCAGACGATTTCCAATTTGGTTGAAAACCTCCTGCATTCGGGCATGTTGGCAGAAGGAAAATACAAAAAGGGGGGCACGGGGAAGCCCTCACGCATACTACAGATATCCCCGACAGCAGCTTTTAGCATTGGTATTCGAATTGAGCTAAACAAGATTGTCATCAGCCTTGTCGATTTATCTGGCAACCTGATCAATTCAACACAAATAAACGTAACTTATGTGACGGACGAAGATGTCATCAGGCTGATTGAACCTCTGTGCCTTGATGTCCTAAGAAAGACAGATACGGACATTAAGCGCGTATTGGGTATTGGCATCATCATGGCAGAAAAGGATGATCGAAATCAGCGGCACGCCAATAGTGTCTTCACAACAGATCCCAAAAACATCGCTGAACTTCTCTATAAAGAACTGGATATCCCAACCTTTTTAGAAACCGCCGCTGCAGCAGCGGCTTTAGCGGAATTCCTACAGGGTAGCGCCCGTAATTTCAGAAACTTTATTTATCTTTTTATCGGTCCCGACTTATCAGCAGGCTTGATGGTTGATGGCAAAATTTATGGTGGCAGGTCAGCGCGTGCAGGATCAATAGGACACCTTGTCGTAAATATAAATGGCCCTATCTGTACCTGTGGGAATCCTGGGTGTCTAAATGGATATATATCTTTGGAATCACTGGCTGTTCACCTGCAAAAACAAGATAAGAAAGCCCGCGACCCCTATGATGTATTTTTGGATATCGTACCAAATGATCCCAAAGTGATTTCCTGGCTAGAGCAACATGCCGAATATTTTAGAATCGGCATAAACTCACTCGAAAATCTATATGATCCCGAAACGATTATTCTCGGCGGTGACTGTCCCGATTGGTTTCTGGAAACAATTATTCGCGTCTCCCGGCCCTTTATGCGATCTATCAGTGAACGCGGAGAGCGCGATCTTCCCCGGGTCATCAAATCACCCCACGCAGACCAGATGGTTCAAAAAGGCGCGGCAACCCTTCCCATACACGCTGCCCTTGGCGAAGAAAATGCCGCTTATAAATCCCAGGCTCAGTTCGGCACATCCTATAAACGACTTTCCGAATTGCTGGGGCACTACATAAACGAAAAGTAACCTGTCGGCCCAGAATGGCGATCGAGCATCATAGAGATTCATTATTACGGCTAATTCTTTGCCGAGAGCGTTCTTTTCTTTTTGTTTCAGGGAAATCCTTTCTATAGGCTAGGCTCAAATGATTAATATGAATCGGTAAAAGGTACGATGTCATCAAACGGGAACTTTACTCCCCCAAAAACTGTTGTTCTCGTTGGCTTAATGGGCGCAGGAAAAACATGTATAGGAAAGAAGCTGGCACTTTCTCTCAAGCTACCTTTCGTAGATGCTGACGTCGAAATAGAAAAAGCTGCGGGTTGCACCATTTCTGAAATATTCGAAGAGCATGGAGAAACCTATTTCCGAGACAGAGAACGGCTTGTGATACAGCGACTTTTGGACGGACCAGTTCAAATTTTATCCACAGGTGGTGGTGCCTTTATGGATGAACGCACCCGTGAAACAATCGCGGAAAAGGGTATTTCGCTCTGGTTAAAGGCAGATCTAGATGTCCTTGTCGAACGAACATCACGCAGAAACCATCGCCCCCTTCTTCGTAACGGCAACCATCGTGAAATTTTATCCCGATTGATTGAAGAACGTTATCCGATTTATGAACGGGCAAATATTACAACCCAATCCGAAGAAGGCTCGGCAGACCTTACCACCCGTAATGCCCTTGAAGGGCTTAAGGATTATTGTGGTACTCTGTAACCCGAATGAGACAGATGCATAATAAAACAAATCAGATAAACGAACAATCGGTCGAGCGTCTTACCCTTGATTTAGGAGAACGCAGTTACGACATTCTCGTTGGCGAAAATTTGGTCGCGAATGCAGGTCCGCTCGTTCACCCATTTATCAAACAGAACCGCACTTTTATCATTACAGATGAAAACGTGGCCCGGCACCATCTACCCACACTGGAAGCAGCACTTGAATCAGAAGGCATAGAAAGCTATTCCCTGGTCCTACCCAGTGGGGAACAGACAAAAAGCTTCGCCCAGCTAGATAGAGTAATTGACTTTCTTCTGGAACATAACGTTGATCGCAAATCCACACTGATAGCCTTTGGCGGCGGTGTCATAGGTGATTTGGCCGGGTTTGCCGCTGCAGTTGTAATGCGTGGTATCGATTTTATTCAAATTCCAACAACCCTGTTATCACAGGTCGATAGCTCTGTTGGCGGTAAAACCGGTATCAACACGGCACGGGGAAAAAACCTTGTCGGCAGCTTTCATCAACCCAAACTCGTTCTTGCCGATACTGGTTTGCTTGAAACGCTGCCCAACAGAGAGCTTCTCGCTGGCTATGCAGAGGTCGTAAAGTATGGACTGATTAACGATCCAACGTTCTTCGAATGGTTAGAGAACAAGGCACACAAGGTCATTGCCGGCAACGTATCTGCACGAACACATGCTGTTCTGGTCTCCTGTGCAGCAAAAGCAAAAATCGTTGCCATGGATGAAAAAGAATCTGGCGCACGCGGCCTGCTCAATCTGGGGCATACCTTTGGCCATGCTTTGGAAGCGGAGGCCGGATACAATGGGTCTTTACTTCACGGCGAAGCCATTTCTATTGGTATGGTTATGGCACATGATCTATCAGCAGAACTGGGATTATGTTCTGACGAAGATGCCAAAACAGTTCGCGCACATTTTGAGAGTATCGGCCTTCCAACATCGACAGACTATGTATCCTCTAATGCTCTGGGCGGAAAAAAGCTTGAAGTTTCTCGCCTGATGGATCACATGAGCAGGGATAAAAAAGTAAGTAACGGACGCCTGACCTTTGTTATGACAAAAGGCATTGGTCAGGCTTATCTGGATAACGCAGTAGATATGGCAGTGGTTTCAGACTTTATGAAACGCTTTATTGCCTAGATAATCGAGCTGTCTTATTCACAACCCCTGAAAGGGCCATGGAAACAGAGTTAATTCTCTCTATCAGTGCCATTGTGGTACTACTCGCAATCTCAGCCTTCTTTTCTGGTGCCGAGACATCTATGACAGCGTCTTCAAAGCCACGCATGCACACGCTTGAGCAAAGCGGAGACAAAAAGGCGCAGATCGTCAATAAACTGTGGTCGGCAAAAGAGCACCTGATTGGATCTATCCTGCTGGGTAACAACCTCGTAAACATTCTGGCCTCTGCATTGGCGACATCGGTATTCCTCAAATTATTCGGGGAAACTGGTGTTATCTATGCAACCCTGACCATGACTGCGCTTGTCCTTGTATTTGCAGAGGTTCTTCCCAAAACCTATGCGCTGAGGCATTCTGACAAAGCTGCATTGGCATCTGCGCCAATTTTGCGCCCGATTGTTTTTATTTTCGGCCCGGTCGCCCTTGCTGTAGAAAGCATTGTTAAAGTCATTCTGGCAATCTTCACCCGTTCTGACACAGCCGATGAAATGAACGAATTTGCCGAAGAAGAACTACGCGGTGCGATCGATCTCCACGAAGGAGAAGGCGAAGAAGTACGTCATGAACGCGAGATGCTCAAATCAATTCTGGATCTGGATGATGTAGAAGTTGATGAAATCATGACCCATCGCCAGGATGTCAATTCCAGTGATATTGATCAATCACCTGCTCAGGTTATCGAAGACGTTCTTTCCAGCTCCTACACCCGTATTCCCTTGTGGCAGGACAAGCCCGACAACATCGTTGGGGTTTTACATGCAAAAGCGCTTTTACGGGCTATTCGCACCCACGATGGCGAACTTGATCGTGAAACCCTGATCTCAATTGCCAGTACTCCTTGGTTTATTCCAGAATCAACAAGCCTCCTTGCTCAGCTACATGCTTTTCGTGATCGTCATGCACACTTTGCCATCGTTGTCGATGAATATGGGGAAATGCAGGGAATTGTAACTCTGGAGGACATTCTCGAAGAAATCGTAGGTGATATTACCGACGAACACGACATTGATATCGAGGGAGTTCAAACCGTTACCGAAAGCGAGTTTATCATCAACGGAACTGTGACCATCCGGGATTTGAACCGCCAGTTTGAATGGAGGCTTCCTGATGACGAAGCTTCGACAATCGCGGGCCTTATCCTTCACGAAGCAAGACAGATTCCAAAAGTCGGACAAGCCTTTGTCTTTCATGATATGCGATTCGAAATCCTGGAACGAAAGCGACATCAGATTACATCGGTACGTGTTTCTCCTATAGCAGAGCAGATCCCTTCATGATCCTGATAAAAACAGCTTCCAGACCGAAACAGCTCAAGGACTAGATATGCCCTTACCCCCGGCTGCTCCTCGAAAAAATCTTCACCAAAGGCGCTACGATTTTCAAGGCTACGAACGCGAAGATCGGCTGTGGGATATTGAGGGTCGCATTACAGACGTCAAATCATACCCCTTTGATAATCAGTTCAGGGGAACAATTGAAGCTGGCGAAGCCTTACATGATATGTGGATACGCCTGACGGTAGATATAAACTTTGTCGTACAAGATATAGAAGCCTGCATTGATGACAGTCCCTATTCTGTTTGTCCATCAATTACCCCGAACTTTAAAAAGGTTATTGGCCTCAAAGTTGGCCCGGGATGGAGAGCTGCAATTCGACGAGCCGTAGGCGGCACCAAAGGGTGTACCCATCTTGTCGAAATGCTTGGTGCTATGGCTACAGTTACCTTTCAGACACTTTATCCAGCCATGATAAAATATCAGGCCAAGCTGAAAGAAAGCCAAAAGGGTGAAAAACAGGATAGCGAAAATAAAAAGAAACGCCCAGGCATCATAGACACTTGCCATGCCTACAGCGCTGACGGAGAAATCGTTAGACAGGAATGGCCCGATTTTTATACAGGAAATTCATAACAAGCAGCTTAAAGCGTGCTATTATTTGTTCTTTGAAATTGTCGGATATTGCGACCTGGGTATTGGCTTCCAGCCTCTTTTTTCTTGGGCAGCGGTTCGAAAATAAGAAAGAGTAAAAACCCTGATTGCGGCGGTAAGGCTTGATTGAACACGGCGCCCTTCGACCAGATTACAAACCTCGTTCAAAGCAAGACCTTCGCGTTCACAAATTTCGTTCAGGCCACGCCACATCATTGGCTCTAATCTCAACGAAGTACGGTGCCCGCGCACAGTGACATTTTTTAAAACCAGGCCGTTTTTTCCTGTAAGCCGCTTCATCTCTTTTTGAAGATCTCGCCGACTTTGCGAAAGAAATGAAATATTATCACTCTCTTTCGTCATTCAAAAACTGCCTGTTTTCATAGTGCTTATTTCATCAGGTGTGTTCGCCTTAATTTGCAAGGCATGAATCTTGGAAACCAGCTCTTCTTTCAACAGTTCATGTATCATTCGTTGTCTATTAACCCGGTTAACACCCGCAAATTTTTCGGAAACAATCTCGACAGAAAAGTGGCTTTCACCGCCTTCGCGATACCCAGCATGGCCAATATGATGATGAGAATCATCTGTTACCACCAAATGAGAAGGTGATAAACCTTCGCGCAAACGCGCGTCTATCGTTTCTGTCATCCCCATGGCACTACACCCTACTATCCATAGATATTCGCTTGATTAAGGCAGCATAGTACCGACCAATATGCCCCGCTTTCAATGTAAATTAGGAAATTTCCCTTAAAATGCCGTTAATTCACGTAAAATTCACGGACAAAGAAGGCACCCCCGACAAAAAGCTGTCATGACGGTTACTGAAAATTAGAGTAAAATGTAAGCATACAAAGCCTTTACAGGTAATTCTTTTACAGTGCGGGGACTTGTATCCAGAGTTAAGAAACACCATAATTCGAGAATGAAAAGATCAACGCACGATGCCTCATTACAAACGCCTTGGGACCCAGCCAGAGTTAAAAACTGCTGTGAAGCCGAAGGCTGCACGAAAGAGGGTGAGTATCGCGCACCAAAATCCAGAGTAAAGTTAAACAGTTATTATTGGTTCTGTCTTGATCACGTTCGTGAATACAATACAGCCTGGAACTATTGCAAAGATATGGATGTCGCTGACGTCGATAAGTTACGTCGGCAAGACGCCGTCTGGGGCAAACCTACCTGGCCCCTGAATGGCGGCGGTAAAGAAATTTACACCAAAAAACTTGATGATCTGGGAAAAGCATGGCGGTCTTTTGCGGGATATGACAACAAGCAATCAGAACAAACCCGGAAATTTATGCCCGAAGAAGAACGAAAAGCTCTCCGTGTGTTGGGACTCGAAACCATAGAATCCTTAAAAGAGATCAAAAAGCGCTATCTGGCACTGGCAAAAGAACTACACCCGGATACTAATGGTGGCGCAAAAGGAGCAGAAGATCGGCTAAAAAAGGTCAATCAGGCCTATAGCCTTTTAAAAAACAGCATTTTTATAAAAGAAACACTTCAAGAAACCGACCTGACGTCCTAGTGTAGCGTCCGAGAAATAATAACACCCTAACAGCAAGTATGGATGTGACGATGTCCTCTAAAGTAATTGGCCATGGCGAAATGATCATGGGCGGCCCGGATACAACAGTTTCTGCACGTGAAGCTTTTGGTATAGACAGTGATATGCAGGTACCTGCATTCAGTACACGCAACGAATATGTTCCGGAAGAAGATCCAACCTATCAGTTTGATCATGATACGACACTGGCACTACTCGCCGGTTTTGCCTTTAATCGCCGCGTGATGATTCAAGGCTATCACGGAACGGGTAAATCAACCCATATTGAACAGGTTGCATCCCGTCTGAACTGGCCGTGTATTCGTGTCAATCTGGATAGTCACATCAGCCGTATTGATCTTGTCGGTAAAGACGCCATCGTCCTGAAAGAAGGCAAACAGGTTACTGAATTCCGCGAAGGCCTGATGCCTTGGGCGCTACAACGCCCTGTTGCTCTGGTTTTTGATGAATATGATGCAGGCCGTCCTGATGTCATGTTTGTTATTCAGCGTATTCTGGAAGTCGAAGGGCGCCTGACCCTGCTTGACCAGAACCGGGTGATTACACCACATCCATCTTTCAGACTGTTTTCAACAGCGAATACTGTTGGTTTGGGGGACACCACGGGTCTTTACCACGGCACGCAACAGCTGAACCAGGGCCAGATGGACAGATGGAACATTGTTTCCACCTTGAACTACCTGCCACACAAAGACGAAATGAATATCGTTCTGGCCAAACATCCAGAGTACGATACCGAAGAAGATCGCGATCTCATTGCCAATATGGTTTCTTTGGCCGATCTAACCCGAAGCGGCTTTATTAACGGTGATATCTCGACACTTATGAGCCCGCGAACTGTTCTGTCATGGGCCGAGAATGCCAAAATCTTTAATAACATTGATTTTGCTTTCCGCCTCACCTTCCTGAACAAGTGTGATGAAATGGAACGACCACTCGTGGCTGAATACTTCCAAAGATGCTTTGGACGCGAGCTGGTAGACGGCAGTGAAAAACCTTCGTCATAAACGACGAAGAGCAAGACGGTAAGTAGCAGGTATGAGTAAAGCTGAAACGCCTTTAGAACAGTTTAAACGCGCAACATCATCCACAGTCCGCGCCATGGCAAAGAAAAGCGAACTCAGCGTCGTTTTCTCGGCCAATGGTCGCGGTTTGAGTGGTGATGAGCTCAGATTGCCCATACCTGCAAAGGATTTACCTGCAGAGGACGTCCAACGTATTCGCGGACGGGCAGATTCAACATCACTTCGTCTGCGGTACCACGATTCAAAAACACATCAAAAGCTAAAACCTGCCGACAGCCAAGCCGCAGCTATCTTTGATTCGGTTGAACAGGCCAGATGCGAAGCCCTTGGTATGTCTCGTATGGAAGGGGTTGCTCAAAACTTAGAAGCTCTTCACGAAGACACCCTTGATCAAATGGGGTACGGCAATGCTGTTACCTCGGATGATGTTCCCTTGAACGAGGCGATGGCCGTTTTGGCCCGCGAAGCCCTGACCGGAAGACGTCTGGAAAAAACATCCGCCAAGATTGCCGAAATCTGGCGCCCCAATCTCAGTCAGGAAATTTTCGAGACTCTGGAAGGCCTGGGGGAACACGTCACGGATCAGGCAGAGTTTGCGCGGGCGTTGCAAGATCTTCTCGGCCAATTGGATTTTGATGTCGAAGACAGCGAAGAATCCGAGACAGAAGAACAGGACGATCAGGACCAGCTGGACGATACATCTGAAGATCAGGATCAGCAGCAAACGTCCGAGCAATCTGCCCCTATGGAAGCAGAAAGCAGTGACCAAGGTGATGCCGAAGGTGCCCCTGATGACGGCGGGGAAAGTGACGGGCAGCAAATGGATGGACAGGGACAAGAATCAGCGGGTTCTCCTGACCAACAGCCAGATTTTGATCCTAATCACAACTTTTCGGCTGTTCACGGCTATACATCTTTCACCACACAGTTTGACGAAATAATCGAAGCACAGGATCTTTGTGAAGACGAAGAACTATCCCGATTAAGAGAACTGTTGGACAAACAGCTTTCTCATTTACAGGGCGTCATATCCAAACTGGCGAACCGCTTGCAACGGCGTCTGATGGCCCAGCAGACTCGAAACTGGGAATTCAATCTGGAGGAAGGATTACTTGATACTGCACGCCTGACTCGTGTTGTAACGAATCCCTTGCATTCGCTCAGCTTCAAGCAAGAAAGCGATACCGAGTTCAAGGATACCGTTGTAACGCTCTTGATTGATAATTCCGGTTCTATGCGTGGCCGTCCGATTACCATTGCCGCGATGAGTGCAGATATTCTTGCTAGAACCTTGGAACGGTGCGGGGTTAAAGTTGAAATTCTCGGCTTTACCACAAAAATGTGGAAAGGCGGGCAGTCTCGTGAACGCTGGATTGAACAAGGGAAACCTGGAAATCCGGGACGCCTGAATGATCTTCGACACATCATTTACAAAAAAGCCGATGCACCGATGCGCCGGTCCAGAAAAAACCTAGGCCTGATGCTGCGCGAAGGCATCCTGAAAGAAAACATTGATGGTGAAGCTTTATTGTGGGCACATAACCGCTTGCTCGCAAGAACAGAGCACAGACGTATCCTCATGGTTATTTCTGATGGGGCCCCAGTGGATGATTCGACACTATCCGTAAACAGTGGCAGCTATTTGGAAGATCATTTACGCGAAGCCATTGATCTCATTGAAAAACGTTCCCCTGTTGAACTTCTTGCCATCGGCATTGGACACGATGTCACCCGCTATTATAAACGGGCCGTAACGATCAGTGATGCAGAACAACTCGGGGGCATCATGATGGAAAAACTGGCCGAGCTTTTTGCCGAAAGCCCAAGAGGAAACGATAGCTCTCTTGAGAGCATGAAACGTTAAATAGCAAATAACCAGTTACTGTAAATTACCTCCCTTTTTCCCCACAAGCTGACATATCGCTTGTGGGGTTAATTTTAAGAATCATTCGCAAATACACTTGACACTTATCAATCGCAGAACTATTAGTTGCGAATGATTTTCAGTATCGGTTTCAAAGATGGCGTCTGACAACCTCAAGAATACACAAGGCCGCATGGGCGATACCAGCATTGGCTCTGCCCCAATGCCTCGGGTTTCAGCAGAAGCTTTGATGCAAAATACCAGAGAAATTGTCATCGAATATCAAGGTAGTGATTACCGCCTTCGTATTACGTCCAATAATAAACTGATACTCACAAAATAAATTCTCTTGGGTGCAATAGAGAACGCCAGCCAGCTCGCCAATTGTCGAACGAAGACACCTCAAGCCAGCCAGCCAGCAATGTTTATAAAACAACATTAATTGGTTTGCTTTTCGATAAGGTGTCTGACCTGTGCAATATAAATCTTTCAAAGGGCTTTTGCTTGCAAGCGCTGCCCTAACTCTTCTCTCCACGCCCTTGAAGGCGCAGGATAATACAACGGAAACCGGTACAGAGACAGAAAAGCCACCTCAACAATCGGCCCAAAAACTGGCTGGGCCTAAAATACAGACTCTGGATGCGATTTCTGTAACAGCATCACGAACAGAAAAATTAGCTATTGATAGCCCTGCATCTATTTCTATCGTAACCGAACAAGAAATTGAACGCAGACAAGCCGAAACAGTTCATGATCTGTTAAAAGACTTACCCAGTGTAGAGCTCGAAGGTGGTACCCGGCATACTGTTATAAAACCTTCGATCCGTGGATTAGGTGGGCAACGTGTTGTCACCCGAATTGACGGCGCACGTCAAAACTTCAACGCCGGACACAAAGGTGGCTTGTTTGTTGATCCAACCCTATTGAAACAGGTTGAAGTTCTCAGGGGCCCAGCCTCTACCATTCATGGTACAGGTGCTTTGGGGGGCGTTGTTGCCTTTGAAACCAAAAGTGCTGATGACTATCTGGAAGCTGACGAGAAATACGGAGCACAAATCTCAACAGGATTCAGTACCGTTGACAACGGTGTCCATGGAAATATCACTGGCTATGCCCGCCCCATGGATAACATTGATTTGATGGCAAGTGTTACACGCCGCAAAACCGATGATTACAATGCAGGAGACGGCAAAAAAAGAGCCTACACCGACGACGATCTCGTTTCTGGTCTTATAAAAGGCGGCATCGACATCGCCGATTTCCACCGTATAGGGCTTTCCTATAGACTATATCGCGATGACCATAACCTGCCAGCCACGCCCGACGGGTTAAGCACATCGTCTATAGTTGAACGCAAAAGCAAAGAAGATAGCTTTGTTTTCGATTATAGCTATGACAACCCCGACAATCAGTGGTTTGATACATCAATCAAAGCCTATTATGACACGACAGATATCGATGAAGTGAGAATTTCTGATCGTCGTCATCAGGAAAGAACATTGGAAACGTTGGGCCTGGAAGGCTTCAACACATCTTATCTGAGCCTGCATGAAAATGCCGAACTTGCCGTAACCATCGGCGGTGAAATTTTCCAGGACACCCAAGAAGGGGAAAGTAATGGTGCCCCAATTGGCGGTTATCCAGATGCAGAACGTAACATCTATGGTGTTTACCTAGATAACACTTTGACGCTTTTTGAAGACTTGGAACTCACAGCTGGTATTCGCTATGATTCCTATTCACTAGAAGCTGATGGACAGGAAGATTCTGAAGAGACATCAACCTCTCCCCGTTTTGCCGTCAGCTATCAAGTACTGCCGTTCTTGCAACCCTATGTAAGTTATGCAGAAGCTTTCAGAGCACCATCACTCGGTGAAACATACGCATCCGGCCTTCATTTTCCCGGCGGCGGCCCCATCCCAAATAACTTCTTTGTCGCGAACCCTGATTTGAAACCGGAAACGGCCAAAACATGGGAAATAGGTACAAACATCAAACAAGATGGCCTGTTTATGGAAGATGACTCGCTGCGTGCAAAGGTTTCATACTTCAGAAACAACGTCGATGATTTCATTGAACTGGACGTAGATGTATCTGGCGGCACAACGACAAGCAGCAATGTCACAAAAGCCCGAATTCAAGGCTTCGAAGCTGAAATTCATTATGACACGCCTACCGTTTATGGCTCTCTAAGTGGTTCAAGAATTCGTGGTAAAAACACAGATACCTCTGAAGCTCTATCAGGGATAGCAGGGGACAAAGCAGCCTTAATGTTGGGCTACCACTTTCAAAGCATCAACCTTGATGTCGGTGGGCGTGCCCTTGCTGTGCGGGAACAAAAGCGCGTTCCAAACGGTAATGACGAAATCGACGGCTACGCCACATTTGATGTCTTCACCTCTTGGGATGCCGATGATTACGTTCCCGGCCTGAAAATCAACGCCGGTATCGATAATATTCTCGATAAAAATTACAGACGTGGCGCGGCTGTTCTGGATGAACCCGGGCGTAACTTCAAAGTAACAGCCAGTTTAAAATTCTAAGCTTGGAATCCCTAACCATGAAACACCCGGACCATAAATCACAATGATCACCCTTAATCCAGCCAAGAAAAAAGCTGTCAGGCCTGAAACGACAAAATAACAGGCACAACAAAATTCACCCCTTAAAGGGTAAGCAATCAGGAGCTTTATCATGAACACCACACTCTCTGTTGAATACAAATCGCCATCAAATGCCTGGACCGATCTAAGCGCTGGAACAGCAAAAGGTTATGCGCGTGATATCGCCCGGGCGATGAATATCACAGAGGCGCAGCTTGTTGCAGCGGGTGTGGGTGATAACGTCATCCGTCTAGAGGCTGACTGGGGGCAGCTTGTACAGGAACTTGGTTCTCTTGGTAATGTTAAAATCATTACACGTAACGAACATGCTGTTCATGAAAAGGTCGGTCTCTTTGATAAAATCAGTGCAAAAGGCCCCATGGGGATCGTCCTTAACCGCGAGATTGACCTAAGGCTATTCCTCACAAAATGGGCGTTTGGCTTTGCCGTCACAACAAAAACAAACAATGGAACAAGAAAAAGCTTTCAGTTTTTTGACCACGAAGGCACTGCTATTCACAAAATCTTCCTGACTGAAGACTCTCACGAAGATGCTTATCAGACACTTATTGATCGCTATAAAGCAACTGAACAGTCTTCAGAACTTCTGATGGAAAGTTATGATCCTGCCAGCGCTCCTGTTGCTGATAACACGATTGATCTTGAAGCCCTGAAAAGTGAATGGGCGGCACTCAAGGATGTTCATCAGTTCCACGGACTTTTAAGAAAACATAATTGTGATCGCCACCAAAGTTTCAGACTTATTGGCAAAGAATTTGCCGAGAAGCTAACACCGACAGCCTTAAAGAACGTCTTGGAACAATCCGTCACCGACAATATTTCCATTATGGTTTTTGTTGGCAACAAAGGCTGCATTCAAATTCACACAGGTCATATTGAAAAAGTTAAAGAAATGGGGCCTTGGATCAACATTCTTGACCCCGGATTCAATCTACACCTCAGACAAGATCACATTGCCGAGATCTGGTTGGTTAGAAAACCTACCAAAGATGGCGTTATCACGACCCTCGAAATTTTCAATGACAAACAGGAAAATTTCGCCCTGCTGTGCGGGGAACGCGAAATGGGTCAACCAGAAAACACTGCCTGGCAAAACATGGTGGAAAATCTTGAACGACATGCAGCTGCTTCAGAAGCCGCAGAATAGTTGCCAGAAAACGTAACAAAATGGATAAAGATACCCCCATGTCCTTCAACCCAGCCCATCTACCAAAATTCTATAAAGCGATTGTCGCATTTGTAGCCTGTCTTTTGATCGCCATGATCAGTAAACAAGCAAACGCAGATGCAAAGCGAATCATTACGCTTGGAGGTCCGGTAACAGAAATTGTCTATGCACTTGAGGCAGGTGATAAAATTGTCGCCACAGACACCACAAGTAAGTATCCCGCAGAAGTACTTGGCTTGCCTAAAGTGGGTTATATGAGGCAACTTTCCGCAGAAGGTCTCTTGAGTCTAAAACCTGACTTGATTCTTGCATTAGAAGGATCAGGGCCCTCACATGTTCTGGAAACCATTCAGGCCGCAGGCATTAAGGTTGTTGAGATACCGGAGCTGGTCAATACCAAGTCAATTGTTACAGGCATTGATCTGATCGCAGCCCAAACGAACAAACAGGCCTTGGGTAAATCCCTCAGCACAGCCATATCAACACAGCTTCAGAAGCAGCATACAAAAATCAAGGACCTGCCCGAAAAACCGTCTGTTCTTTTCCTTCTCAATACAGGTCACGGAGGTCCCATGACGGCAGGAAAAAACACCGCAATAGATACAATTATTACCTATTCAGGAGGTAAAAATATTGCCTCGGATTTGGAAAGTTTCAAACCCTTAGCCAGTGAATACATTCTCGGCAATAACCCGGATTATATCTTGATGTCTGATCGGTTTCTCGCAAATAGCGGAGGGTTGAAAGCTTTGGCCAAAGACCCGTTGTTGGGAAAACTGTCAGCTGTACAGAATGGACGCATTGTAACTTTGGATGGCACGCTTTTATTTGGGTTGGGGCCGCGAACTATTGATGCCGTCGAGACCTTGTCTTCCCAAATTAAAAAACAAAAGCCTTGAAGCAGCCATGACCCAGACCCTGACCGCGACCTCAACACGTCGCCAACAAGCTCACCTGAAAAAGCCTTACTACATTTTGGGGGGGCTTTTTTTGCTTCTTGTTCTATCGTCGGTCATATCATTGGGGATTGGAGGGGTCGCAATTTCGCCCCTGTCCAACATTGAACATTTCGCTTCCTACCTAGGCCTTAGCGAAAGTACGTTGGAATTGCATCAGCAACTGGTTATCGAATCAATTCGTCTTCCCCGAATTGTTCTGGGGCTTGTTATTGGTGCATCCCTGGGGCTTTCCGGGGCCGTTTTGCAAAGCCTTTTCCGAAATCCCTTGGCCGATCCTGGACTCATTGGTGTTTCCTCGGGTGCAGCCTTGGCCGTAGTTTGTATAATCGTACTGGGCGACACTTACTTTACCGCCTTTTTAGAATTAACCCGCAGTTTTGCACTTCCCGTTGCCGCCTTTGCAGGCAGCTTGCTAACAACTGCCCTAATTTATCACCTATCCAGACGTGACGGCCTGACAGATGTCGCCATGATGGTCCTGATGGGCATTGCGGTGAATGCGATTGTTGGCTCTCTTATCGGTCTACTGACTTACCTGGCCGATGATACAGAACTAAGATCCCTAACCTTTTGGTCGATGGGAAGCCTTGCAGGCGCGGGCCAAACGGCATGGCCTTCTATAGCTATTATGGTTATCGCGTCACTCTTTCTCCTAAAGCTTTCAAGTCCTCTCAACCTATTCCTTCTTGGTGAAGCCGAAGCCCATCATCTTGGCATTCCAACAGAACGCGTCAAGCAACAGGCCGCAATTGCAGCTGCTTGCGCGACAGGTGCTGCCGTTGCCGCAGCGGGCATGATTGGCTTTATTGGATTGATCGCCCCGCACCTTTCCCGCTTGATTGGTGGTGCTGATAACCGCTTTGTTCTGCCCGCCGCAGCCCTTATTGGGGCGAACCTTATTGTTATTGCCGATACGATTTCTCGGATAATTGTGTTGCCTGCCGAACTCCCTATCGGGCTGGTCACAAGCTTTATCGGCGGTCCCTTCTTCTTCGCCCTTCTGTTCCGTGAATTCAAAAAGAGGCGCATGTGACTCTCAAAGCAACCGCAATTGATGTAGAGATTAATTCTGCAAAATTACTACACAATGTTTCCCTAGAGCTTACCCCGGGCAAACTTCTAGGGGTCTTGGGGCCCAACGGTGCTGGCAAATCAACGCTTCTAAAAGTACTATCTGGTGATCTGGCCCCATCAGGGGGAACAGTTACTCTTGACGATATTCCTCTTCACAATTGGCAAAGCATAGATCTCGCCAAACGACGTGCCGTCATGCCCCAAGCATCGCAGCTGGCTTTTCCTTTTTCTGCACGTGATGTCGTTTCCATGGGACGATGGCCCTACGAAAAACTGTGTTCGCCCTTCATCAACAGACTCGCGGTAGAAAAAGCCATGATCCTTGCTGATGTCAAACACCTTGCTGATCGCCTCTACCCCGTCCTGTCAGGCGGGGAAAAACAACGCGTACAACTTGCCAGGGCCTTAACCCAGAGCATCGGTCTGACAGACGATACAGAAACAAAATGTCTGTTACTGGATGAACCAACCGCAGGGCTGGATATTGCACATCAACATGCTGTTCTGGCCGCAGCAAGGAAGCAGTGTAAAGAACGAAATACCGCGGGTCTTGCCATTCTCCACGACCTCAATCAGGCGGCTCAATATTGTGATTCAATTGCCATTATTTCAAATGGCACATTAATATCCAACGGGCCAACCCTAGAGGTTATGAAACCGGAACTGTTGTCTGATATTTTCAGTTGCACCATATCAAGGTCTTTGAACGTTGCATCTGAAACGCCTGTCTTTCTTTCTTCAATCTGAACCTAGAGAACGTCTTTGGATCTGTTCTAGCAGTTTTACAAAGCTTGTTTCAGAGTGACCAAAATAATTTGCCTTACAAAAGTCACAGCCTATTCACCATAAGTTCATAAAGAATGCCTCATAATAACTATCCAAGAATAAGTAGGCGTACCGAAAATAAATGGGGCAGAGGCAAACATGATCACCAGAGTCCTATGCACTATAGCCGTTATAGCTACCAGTTTAATGGGCTATACTGCCTATCTGGACAGAAATCTCGAAGTCATAGAAGCCGCTAAAATCCCCCTCACCATCAAGGCAGTTCCTGCGCCAAGCCAAGAGTTCGTCAACAAAACCACAGAGCTTAATCAAGCCCCCACTCTTCTTTGGCGCGGGGGCATCAAGATCACTTCACCTCATAAACGCTTCGGTGGCTTGTCCGGATTGGAGGTTTCTTCCGATGGGCGTTCTCTTTTGGCTATCGGTGACAAAGGCCTCTGGCTTACCGGACGCTTGAATTACGGTTTAAACGGCAACCTTCTATCCCTTACAAACGGTTTACTGTCCACAATGCAGGGATCCAAAGGCCAGAATTTGGTCCGTAAAAAAGACCGGGACAGTGAGTCAATTGCGCTGGCAGATAATGGAGCTGTCTATGTCAGCTTTGAACGCGACCATCGTATTCTTGAATATGCAGCGCCTCTGACAATGACCACAGGTGCAATTGCTTTACCACAGGACTTCACAGATATTGCATCAAACAATCGCGGCATAGAGGCCCTGACCTGGCTTTCCGGTAACTGCCTTCTCGCCATCCCGGAACGCACCACAGTTTCGGCGAAAACATCTAAACAAGAGAGCGTCATAGAAGCTTATCTATGGCACCAACAAAATTGGGATAAACTTTATCTTGAGTCTCATAAAAACTACCTCCCCACAGGGTTAAGCAGTACCCCTCAAGGTGATTTATTACTTCTGGAGAGAGAGTTTTCTTTTCTGGAAGGCTTCAAGACCAGCTTGCGGTTCTTTCCTGCATCTGAAATTCAAACTGCTCTATCCCTACAGGGCTATGTAATGCGGGGGGATGTACTCGCCACGTTTGAAGGCGCAGAATCCATTGATAATATGGAAGGGATCAGTAGCCGGATCGGCGAAAACGGCGAAACCCTGATCTATCTTTTATCAGATGACAATCTTAGCTTCGCGCAAGATACATTGTTATTGATGTTTGAATTACAGAAACAAAGAAAGCCCGCTGGCCAAAGCACAGCGGGCTGTTCTAAGAATAAGACTGCTTATTCAGCTGCTTTGGAAACCAAAGCTTTCTGAACGCGCTTTTTCATTTCCCGAGCTTTTTTGCCCAGTTTTTCAGATGGTGTTGACAGCAAGAATGCGTCAAGACCACCGCGCTTTTCGATGGTGCGGATAGCTGCAGTGCTCAGACGGAACTGAACAGTCTGACCTAGAGCATCGCTCAACATCGAAGTCTTCTGAAGATTTGGCAGGAAGCGACGCCGTGTTCTATTCTTAGCGTGGCTCACATTGTTGCCAGTCTGTACCTCTTTGCCGGTAAAGTCACAACGGCGTGCCATGGTTTTAATCCCGTAAACTCGATGAAAATAAAAATCTAATGCCGATACGTCGGCTCGGCGCGAGTTTTAGGACACAGTGGCCCAAGGGTCAAGATAAAAGCACGATTCATTCAAAGATTCGTAACGAATCTGTAAAAACGCCGCGTTTACAGCGATTTATTACCCCACCTCAGGGCTTGAGAAAGATGTTCAGCAGCTTTCTCGCCGCCGTCGCGGGTGCAATCTTACCAGAAATCACTTCGGATTCCACCTTTTCAAGCGCCTTATCAATCTCTGGCTTATCTTTAAAAGCAAGCAGAAGAGATTCTTTAATCTCACTCCACATCCATGAGACGGCCTGTTTCACCCGCTTGTCTGGTATTTCGTTACTTTCCCAAAGCTTGGTTCTGAATTCTTCTATTGCAGACCAGATCTCATCAATGCCTTCATTGTTCAGGGCAGAGCACTTTTTAACCCTGGGCTTCCAATTGGGGCTAGAAGGTCGCATCAACCCCAAAGCCGCATGATATTCAGCAGCAGCACGATTTGCTGCTGGCGCAAGGTCGCCATCGGCCTTATTCACCACGACCATATCCGCCAGTTCCATGATCCCTTTTTTAATCCCTTGCAGCTCGTCACCGCCGCTTGGCAGTAATAAGAGCAAGAACATATCGACCATCTCTGCAACAGCCGTTTCCGACTGGCCAACCCCCACGGTCTCAATCAGAATGACATCAAAACCCGATGCTTCGCATAGCAGCATCGCTTCCCGGGTTCGCCGGGCAACCCCGCCAAGCGTTGTTCCGGCCGGAGAAGGGCGTATAAAAGCGGCCTCTTGCCTGGACAGGATCTCCATCCGGGTCTTATCACCAAGGATCGAACCACCAGTCCGCTGTGACGACGGATCAATAGCCAAGACAGCAACCCGAAAACCTTTACCGATCAGATGCATGCCAAAAGATTCAATAAAGGTCGATTTACCAACCCCCGGAACACCGGAAATACCAATCCGGATAGATTTTCCGCTCATCGGCAGGATTTGTTCCAGCAAACGATCAGCGTCTTCCCGATGATCTGACCGTGTTGATTCAATAAGGGTGATTGCCTGTGCCAAAGCACGCCGTTGTCCATCAGCGATACCCTCAACCAGCTTATCGATCTTACCCTTATCTTTCGTCATAATGCCGTTTTACCTACTCGTCTCTCTCGCCAACGATATCATCTTGCCCAGCTGCCTTTTCAACCTCGGCAACCTTCTGGGCGACTTCCAATTGACGTCGCCACATTTCAGCATAGTGACCTTCTTTTTCGAGCAGCTCACGATGCGTGCCACGCTCTTCAATCCGACCCTGTTCAAGGACGATGATCTCGTCGGCATCAACAACCGTCGAAAGACGGTGGGCAATAACCAACGTGGTTCTATCTTTCGATACATCATTGAGGCTTGCCTGAATTTCCTGCTCTGTACGACTGTCCAATGCAGATGTTGCCTCATCAAACAGCATAATTGACGGATTTTTGAGAACTGTTCTGGCAATGGCAACGCGCTGTTTTTCACCACCAGACAGTTTCAATCCACGCTCGCCCACGACGGAATCGTACCCATCCGGCAAGGACAGAACAAAGTCATGAATTTTGGCCAACTTGGCCGCTGCTTCGACCTCTTCACGTGTCGCATCAGGCCGACCATAGGCAATATTGTAGAGAATTGTATCGTTAAATAGCACCGTGTCTTGCGGAACAATACCAATGGCCTGACGAAGAGATCCCTGTTTGACCTTGGCGATATTTTGTCCATCGATCAGGACTTCGCCTGCATCCAGATCGTAAAAACGGAAAAGCAGTCGGCTAATTGTTGATTTGCCTGCACCACTTGCTCCCACAATGGCAAGCTTCTTACCCGCAGGAACTGTAAAGCTGACACCTTTGAGAATAGGACGTCGTTCGTCGTAGCCAAACTGACAATCCTTAAATTCAATTTTTGCGCCACTGACGGTTAGATCTTTGGCTCCTGGTTCATCTTTGATTTCCAGATCCTTATGGAGCAATTCGAACATGGTGTGCATATCAATAAGTGCCTGACGAATTTCCCGATAGACAAATCCCAGAAAGTTCAACGGCATTGCAAGCTGAAGCAGATAAGCGTTCACCATGACAAAGTCACCGACGGTCATTGTTCCCTCAACAACACCGTAGGCAGACATAATCATCATCAAGCTGGCCCCAAGGGAAATAACCCCGGACTGAACAATATTCAGGCTTGAAAGGCTTGTCCGACTGCGAATGGCGGCCTGTTCATAGGCGGCCAGACCACGGTCATATCGCTTGGCTTCGTGTTCTTCATTGCCAAAATATTTCACTGTTTCAAAATTCAAGAGACTATCAACAGCTTTGGTGTTGGCATCATTATCAGCCGCATTCATATCGCGGCGCAGTGTTATGCGCCATTCAGTAATTCGAAGCGTCAGGAAAATATAGGCAAGGATTGTCACAAGCGGGACAACCGCAAAGCGCCAATCAAACAAAACCCACAACAAAATACAGACGACTGTGATCTCAATAAGGGTCGGGATGACATTGAACATCAAGAAGGTGAGCATAAACTCAATCCCCTTGGTTCCCCGATCAATGGCGCGGGTTACGCCCCCCGTTCTTCGTTCGATATGAAACCGCAGCGAAAGCGAATGTAAATGTCGGAAGGTAACCAGCGCCACACTTCGAATGGCATTCTGCACAACCTTGGCAAACAGACCCTCGCGAATGTTATCAAAGGCAATCGCCCCAACTCTGGCCACTCCATAGGCAATCAATAGGCCAAGCGGAACAACCAACAACGTTGGATCGTCGATACTCAGGGCATCAACCGCCCCCTTTAGAATATAAGGCACGGATACGTTTGTGAGCTTTGCAAAAATAAGAAGAGCAAAACAAAAGATAATCCGCGCCTTTAGATCAAAGCGACCTTCTGGCCAGAAATAAGGGAGCAGTGTCTTTAAAGTATCCAGCTGGCTATTTTCGCCTTCTGGTTTGGGCACATCTTCACGCATCCGGCGCATATATCATCACTCCATGCGGCCAATAGAACGTGCGAGCAAGACATAGAGCTTTCCAACATCTGCAGTCATAAAGGTTGCAGAAAGAACATCTTCGCTATCACATTCACGGGCCTGAGACATCAGGTTATCAAACTGATCAAGATAACGGTTCACCTGATTTCTGAAGGTCTGATTTGTCTCAAAATAACGTTTCACTTCACGTGTATCGTAAAGGTCTTTTTTCTTTAGAATGGACCGCGCAAAAATCGAGCGGTCCCCCTTGTGATATCGTTTCCAATATTCTTCAGGCAAGTCCTCGTCCAAAATTTTATTTAAATCAATGGCCGAAGAATTGAGATCATCAATAAGTATCGTTGCCCCGCGCAAGAAAGCATCGCGTTTATTTGCCGAGCGGTCTTCCCTTAATTTCAAGGCCTGGCGTGTGGCTTCCTCTGACGCATGGGCCAAATCACGTGCCTGTTGCCCAAAGGCATCCGCAAGGGATGATACCTTGCCATGCAATTCCGTGACTTTATTGCTATCTTTCGCAAAGGTCTCACTCAGTTTTTCCGCACTTCTAAGAGCACCGTCCGCTGAACCTTTCAAGCTTGATGCAGCCTTTTCGGCACGAGCACCAATATCCTCAACCTGTTTCAGGGATTCTTCTGCCAGAGCAGCAAGCTTCTCCCTTTGCTGATCAACATGATCCTTCAAGGTATCAGCTGTTTGACGGGATTCATCCGATGCCTTGCTCAATGCTTCGGTACGGGCATCAAGTGATGTCCGAACGTCTTCCAAAAGAGTACTAAAATCATCAGAAAGTGTTTTAAAGGCATCCAATTCTTCGTGTACACCGTGGCGAAGGTCCTGCACAGCCTGATTAGCGGCACTTGATCCATCAGCAAGTGCCAGTGTCTGAAGCTGGAACACCTTGGCGACTTCTGTTGTGTGGCGCACGGCCTTATCTGCGGCAAGTTCCATAAGCCGTGTTTGGTCTTTAAGTGCTCTGGATGCCTCTTCGACATTCTCCTGAGCACTTTTGCTGACTTGCCCAATCTCCCGGGTATGCTCGCTCAAGCCGCCCATAACAACATCGGCAAGATCGCTGAGCCGTTCAGATGATTCTTCCAGACTGGTAATCCCCGGACGAATTTTTTCTGCGGCTGCAATCAAAGTATCCTGTGCCTGTGCCGTCGCTTCCGTCAATCGAGACGCTTCTTCCCGGCCAGCCATTGAAACAGCTTCGCCCAGATCTTTGGTTACCTGTGCCAGATTATCAGCAACTTCCTTGCCGCTTTTATCCAACTCACCCGCCTGTACTCGGAAACGTTCGTTCATTTCCCCCGCACGCAAGGCCACATCGGCAAAAAGCTCTCGAACTTCTTCCGCATCTTTCCGCATCGCATCAGACAGTGAAACGGCTTTGTACCCTATTTCAGCAACCAGTTGCTCCATCGCCTGATTTTCGCCGGACAGTCTTTCGCCAAGTTCTGAAACCTTAGCACCCGCCCCTTCAAGAAGCTGTTCTACATCCCCGATACGATCTTTTATCAAGCCCTTGAATTTTTCGCCCTCGGCATCAATCGTATCCTGAACCAACTTCAAAGTTTCGAGGTCTTGCTTGAGACTCTCGCGCATGGTTTCACTGCACACTTCTGCTGTCGTACCAGCCGCAGCCATGTCCTCGGCCTGCTGCTTCAACATTTCGCTGGCATCTTCGGTTCGCCCAATTGTGCGTTCCACGGCCTCGTCCAGAACATCGACAGAATCTCGCAATGTCTTGCTAATCGTCTCGGCCATAACCTCACTGCGCACGCCAGAGCTTTCAAGCGCCGTCACCTGCTCCTTAACCGCTTCACGTGCGTTTTCCAGACTGGAATGGATTGAATTATGAACGTCTTCGAGTGAACTTTGTTGGGTGGCCAGTGTTTCCTGAATCTGTTCTGTTTGCGAAGATGCCCGAATAGCAGCACCGGTGAGCTGCTTTGTTTGTTCTTTGAAGGCGTTAATCAGTCCCGTCAGACGCTTTTCAACTTCACCCGACGCACTATTCAGACTTTCGGCCTGTTCCTGTAGCTGGCGCGTAATATCTTTGACGCGGGTATTCTCTTCATCATCGGGGTAGGTAAGCTTGTCCAGTTTCACAAGCAGCCTGCGCGTTTCATTGGAAAGCGCTGCACCTCTTAGAATGAAAAGCAATATGGCCCACAAAAGAACAAGCGGCAGTGTAATTCCGGCAAGCAATTGCCCCTGTTCCTGAGGGACCATACTTTCAATGACATCCAGACCGACCTGATTTTTTAAATACTGGTAACAAACCCACAGCCATGCCCCTGATGCTGCCACCCCGAACAGCGCCAAAATTCTTGTGATCCAGGTATGACCTGACATCCCCTCACTCCCTGTTTAATCACGATTTACGATCGCCTGAGAGAGATAATAGGGCAGGAAAGTCCCATAGTCCAAGAAAGACCATTAAGATCAGGGCCTTCTTGGACATTTTTTTGAGATATTTTTTACGAATCAGCTTCTTTTGTTCAACAGGCCGATTATTTCCTGTGCCGCCAAGGGAATATTACTCCCTGGCCCGTACACAGCAGAAACGCCTGCTTTTTTAAGAGCATCATAATCCTGCGCAGGTATCACCCCCCCGCAAATGACAAGAATATCATCAGCCTTCTGACGCTTAAGCTCTGCAATCAGCTGTGGAACCAGCGTCTTGTGACCGGCGGCTTGTGTTGAAATGCCAACAACATGAACATCATTTTCAATCGCCTGCTGCGCCCCCTCTTCCGGCGTTTGGAACAGCGGGCCGACATCAACATCAAAACCGATGTCAGCAAAGGCCGTTGCAATGACTTTCGCGCCGCGGTCATGACCGTCCTGCCCTAACTTCACCACAAGCATTCTTGGACGGCGACCTTCTTGTTCAGCAAAAGCTTCGACTTCTCCCTGAATGCGAGCGAAATCATCATCGCCATCATATGCAGATCCATACACGCCGGAAATACTCCTGTTTACAGCACGGTGACGACCATACACCTTTTCCAGCGCATCCGAAATTTCACCAACCGTAGCGCGTAACCGCGTCGCCTGAACAGCAAGATCAAGCAAATTACCTGAACCGTCTTCTGCCGCCTTTGTTAAAGCAGCAAGAGCTTCGTCACAGGCTTTGCTATCACGGGTCTTGCGAATTTCATTCAATCGCGCAATCTGCTGTTCTCTAACGACAGTATTATCAATATCAAGGATCTCGATGTCGTCTTCTTTTTCGAGACGATATTTATTAACGCCAACCACAGTTTCTTCACCGCGATCAATACGTGCCTGCTTTTTCGCCGCAGACTCTTCAATTCTAAGTTTTGGCATGCCGGATTCAACAGCCTTGGTCATGCCGCCCATTTCTTCGACTTCATCGATTATTTTCCGCGCTTCTTCAATCAAGCTCGCGGTCAGACTTTCCACATAATAACTTCCGGCGAGCGGATCAACGACCTTTGTAATACCTGTTTCTTCTTGCAAGATCAGCTGTGTATTCCGTGCTATCCGGGCGGAAAAATCCGTTGGCAAAGCCACAGCCTCATCCAAGGCATTGGTATGCAGAGACTGGGTCCCTCCCAAAGCTGCAGCCATTGCCTCTACAGTTGTCCGAATGACATTGTTATAGGGGTCCTGCTCGGTCAAAGAAACACCAGATGTCTGGCAATGGGTCCGAAGCATCAAGGACTTCGTATCTTTCGGGTCAAACATCTTTTTCATATAATGAGACCACAGAAAACGTGCAGCCCGAAGCTTTGATGCTTCCATAAAAAAGTTCATGCCGATTGCGAAGAAGAAACTAAGCCGTGGCGCAAACGCATCTACGTCCAGACCTTTAGAAATCGCGGTGCGTACATATTCAAGGCCGTCAGCAATGGTAAATGCAAGCTCTTGCACACAGGTAGAGCCAGCTTCCTGCATATGGTAACCCGAAATCGAAATAGAGTTAAAGCGCGGCATATTTTTGGCTGTATAACCGATAATATCAGACACAATCCGCATCGAAGGGGTTGGCGGGAAAATATAGGTATTCCGCACCATGAACTCCTTGAGCACATCATTCTGGATTGTTCCAGACAGTTGTTCTGGTTTCACCCCCTGTTCTTCAGCGGCAACAATATAGCCAGCAAGCACAGGCAACACAGCACCGTTCATTGTCATGGAAACAGACATTTGATCCAGCGGAATGCCATCAAAAAGAACTTTCATATCCTCGACAGAGTCGATCGCAACCCCCGCTTTACCCACATCCCCAACCACACGCGGGTGATCAGAATCATATCCTCTGTGCGTTGCAAGATCGAAAGCGACTGAAAGCCCCTTTTGCCCTGCGGCAAGGTTCCGGCGATAGAAAGCATTGGATTCTTCAGCTGTTGAAAAACCTGCGTATTGGCGTACGGTCCAGGGGCGCGCAGCATACATACTGCCCCGAGGACCACGCAAAAACGGTGCAAAGCCCGGCAAGGTTCCCATGGTATCCAGATCTTCAAGATCTTCTTCTGTATAGATCGGCTTTACCACAATACCTTCGGGAGTTTCCCAATTCAGGCTATCGCTTTTCTTCCCACGAAGTTCTTTTTCAACAAGCCCTTCCCAGTCCGCGATTGTTTTTTTGGGAAAATCAGACATTCAACGTCCCTCCTAGCTTTCAGGATCTCGCCCCGGCTTTATTATTATAACTGTTCTTGTTATCGGATATCCCCGAAATAATGGACGATCCTAAAACAGAATATTTTTGCAGCGCAATATAACCAGCTTTTTCGAAACGAGTCTATGCTCTGTGAAAAGCCTAATAAAGCAGAGCCAATTCAGCAAAATTGCAGATGTGAATTTTTTTACAAAGAATTTTCGACAGAAATCACGTGTTGTAACGTTATACTTGCACCCACAGGTAATTACGGGCCCCGAACCCCAGGAACAATAAAATGTACAAAAGCCCAAAAAGCTCTGCCACAAATATTTCCGAAGATAAAAGGCAAGAACGACGACGATTTATGACATTGATGGGCGTTTTACCTGCCGCGGGTTTTATAGGATTAAGGACACAAAGTGCTTGGGCCGTTCACAATCAGGTCGACATTAACATACGCGGGAAATATCGTTACATTTCAGCAAATGGCATTCCTGATCATCGTACAGGTAACTTCCCCAATCGCAGGAATCCCAACACCATTCAATCACAGAACCATCTGTTTCGGGTTCCAATGCACCCCAAAGAAGCTTCACACATAACAGATGTTGGGTTTAACAGTTTCGGCGTCGCCATAAATGGTATCCCTTTCGATCCAGCTGCAAATGAGTTTTGGCAACGGGACCGGCACTCTGGATGGCAATATGAAGCGATGTCTGGGAAAATAGATTTGGGGCTGGATAAAAATAATGCTCATGTCCAGCCAAATGGTGCCTATCATTATCACGGCTTGCCCACTGGCTTGATACGTAACTGGTCAGACAATCAGCATTCATCTGTGATCGGATATGCTGCGGATGGCTTTCCCATATATGTCCTGTACGGTTACAAAGATCCGACTCAAACTCAGAGTCCCATTATGCCACTGGCATCCAGTTACAAACTGAAAACTGGCACACGGAACGGAGGCCCCGGTGGACGACATGATGGCAGTTTTATTCAAGACTATGAATACCGACGGGGCTTTGGAGATCTTGACGAATGCAACGGGCGCTTTTGTGTGACACCGGAATACCCCGAAGGCACATATGCATACTTCCTCACCAGTGAATACCCCTTTATACCACGCAAGTTCCGCGGCATTCCCGATAAAAGCTTCCAGAAAAGAAGGGGTAGTGGTCCCAGAAACCACCACCAAAAAAATCATTCGAGACCAAAGCCGGGCGAAAGACCACCCAGACCCTGAACAAGAATTAATTCGTCATCTTACCATTTGAAAATAGGCATGGCAGCAACCGGGTACTGATCATAACGATTGCATAAGCTAACAAGCTTTAACATATCTGTCGGAGAGTTTAGACCATTGAGGTCATCCGAATGAATCCCGCCGGCGATGAACAAACCATGGATACCTGCCGCATTTGCACCTGTAATATCTGTACGCAATGAATCCCCCACAGCAAGAACACGTGAGCCGTCCTTGATGCCAACCAGCTTCATGCATTCCTTGTAAATATCCTGATAGGGTTTGCCGTGATACTGTACTTCCCCACCCATATCTTCGTAATGATGAGCCACAGCACCGGCACAAAGTTCGCGCTTGCCCCCCCGGATAACTTCCAGATCAGGATTGGCGCAAACCATTGGTAACTTGCGTTCGAGCGCGGGCTTTAACAAGTAATCATAACGCTCGACCTTATCCTCGGGATCCCAAATACCGGTCAGCATAATGAAATCAGCGCCACCAATGTCATCAACAAAATTAAAATCCAAGCCTTCTTTCATGCCAAGATCTCTTTCGGGGCCAATCAGAAAGGCATTCTTTCCAAGCTTTTGGTAAAAAGGAAGTGTCCGTTCTTTCAGATTACGCCATGTGACTTCACCAGATGAAAGAACCGCATCCGCAAGATCACGGGCAATCCCCAACTCTTCATTTCTAACAGTGACGGATTCAGCACGTCTGGGTGCATTGGACAGAATAACGATCCTTTTTCCAGCTTTTCTTATTTTCTGAAGTGCAGTCACTGCATCGGGAAAAGCTTCTAACCCGTCATGCATCACCCCCCACAAATCGACAACAAATCCATCGTAATTATCAATGATTTCGGAAACCCCTGATAAAAGCGGGATTGTACGAGGTGTGGCTGACATAAGAAGTTCCTGCAAATGTAACGGATAAAAAAAGAGAGACTTCTTGTGCCACAAGCTCTATGACTTGCAAAGCATTAGTCACCGCTTCGTCAAAATGGTCTTATATATCATCACATTTTATACGCAGGCATCTTTTACAGATAGGCATCTCTTGATTACGGTTTAATCAATTTATGGCTTTGCAGGTCGTGGTTCTCCAAAAAGGTATCCTTGACCATAGGCGACATCCTGATCGAGAACCTGAACAAGGGCATCTTCTGTTTCAATTTTTTCAACGACCAATTCTATAGGCAGACTTCTCACATCGTGTAAAAATTTCTTTGTCTTGTTTCTATCCTGCGAAAAGAGCCAGCCTTCTATTTTTAGAAATCTAATACGGCCAGCTGCCAAGGCCTTCAGATCCATATCCAGGGTTTTCATTCGATCAAGGGACAAGCGACAACCATGACCTATCAGCCTTTCAAGGCTTAATAGTTCACTGGCTTTTAAATCCAAAAATTCATCTTGCCCAACTTCAATGATCAGATGGGGTGCAATTTCGATATTCCCCCGGACAAAATCGACAAAATCATCAAAAAAGTCCTGATCCTTCAAGGTATGAGATGACAAGTTTACAAAGAAAGAGACATCTTCCCCAGAACGGAGAATCTTTCGGATAATCTGCACACAACGGAATAACAACATATTATCTATTGCTGTTATTAATCCTGCTCGTGTGGCGATAGATACATACTGTCCGGGCTCAATGACCTGTCCGTTTGTCGTTCTCAAGCGGGAAAAGCACTCATAAAACTTTCTTTTACGCTGAGGCAAAGCAACAACCGGCTGTAAAAACATATCAATGCGATCATCGCGTAATGAACGCCTTACAATTGAAAGGACTTCTGTCTCGCTCAGGTCACTTAATACCGAAACTTCTTCTTTTGTCGCGTTTGTAGCTACTGTCTTTTGTCTGGCCCTCAACGATCGTTCATTTCTGAAATCGTCCAGAAAATCACTTTTGGTCGCCTGTCTCTTTTGCCCAACAACTTCTGGTCTCTCAGGTTCTTTAAACTGAGAGCTTTCTTCATCATCGAATAACCCAAGATAAGGGTCTGTCAATCTGGGCATAAGTGTCTTGAGCAGGTTAACCTCGGACAAGGCATCATTAATGATATTCTGTTCTTCACTCAATTTGCTGGATTGACCTGCCGCCTCAAAAGCTTCGGCCATCCCTTTTATCTCTCGACGGGTCCAGGAAATACGATCGCGTAAAACAGCCTGATTATGGTGAAGCGTTTCAAGCTTTGCTGTTGTTTCTTCATCATTTGCCCGACGCGTTATAATTTCATGGAGCACAACACCTGCCAGAAATATCCACAATCCCAGCAACATGGCACCACCTGTCTGTAGATCGGGAATGTAGCTAGGCCCAAAAAGGACGGCAATAAGCGCAAGGCCACAATAGATTGTAATAAAGAATAGATGATGTAACAGAGGCATAAATTTTATTTCGACTAAATCTAACGAATAAGATAATCAATGACACAAGGTTCTTGAGAGAGACTTAACAAAACACTCATAATCTGACAGATTTCAATTATCTTTTCCAACTATATAAGATGGCCGGCCTGACATGATGGTTAAAATTCTTCACAATTCTCGTTGTAGTAAATCTCGTCAAACTCTTAACATTCTCGAAGATCAAGGCTGCGAAGTAACAATTATAGAATACCTAAAAGGCGCAATCACTGAAAGCCAGCTCAAAGATATTCTACAGCAGTTAGAAATGGCCCCACGCGATCTGCTGAGAAAAGGGGAAAAAATTTATAAAGAACTCAACCTCTCGGACACCGGCTTAAATGATGAAAACCTTATCAAGGCCATGATAGAACATCCGATCCTAATCGAACGTCCGATTGTCATCAGCTCCAAGGGTGCTAGAATTGGCAGACCACCAGAATCAGTATTGGAAATCCTATAAGGCGGGAAATTTATTTGTGATCCGCCCCCACGGCTTCGGCAACTGAACTAAAACCATCCTGCTGAAGCAAGGTAATCAGTTCTTTGAGAATCTGGGGAATAAGAGGCGGTCCACCATAAACAAGCGCAGAATATAGCTGCACCAATGAAGCTCCTGCTCTTATTTTTGCATAGGCTTGACGACCATTGGCGACACCGCCAACACCAATCAATGGAATTTTGCCGCCTGTTAATTGGTACATATCCCTCAAAACTTCTGTTGAGGCTTCAAAAAGAGGCGCACCACTCAAGCCGCCAACTTCGGTACGATGTAAACTTTTGAGGCTTTCAGGGCGTTCAATTGTTGTGTTTGTTACCGTTAAACCATCTAGCGAAAGATCCAACGCGACCCCTGCGATGTCTCGCTTGTCTTCTTCGGTCAGGTCCGGGGCGATCTTTAACACCAATGGCGGTGCTTTATCGCCCAATGTCGTGGCCAATACATCCTGTACGCCAGAAATCAATATCTCCAGCTCTTCACGCCCCTGTAGAGCTCGCAAGCCCGGAGTATTTGGCGACGATACATTGATCACCATATAGTCTGCATAGCGTGCGAGTTTTCTTGCACCCTTCTGGTAATCCTCAAGAGCAGTCTCGGTGTTTTTATTTTTCCCCAGATTAACACCAAGCAAACCTGAAAGCTTTTTCTGACGAAGTCGGATCAGCTTGTCCTCAGCAGCTTCCATTCCGCCATTATTAAAACCCATTCGGTTAATAACAGCCTTATCATCAGTTAAGCGGAACACTCTGGGTTTAGGATTTCCCGGCTGAGCCAGAGGCGTAATAGAGCCGACCTCGGTAAAACCCAGACCGAACTCAAGCATCGGCTCCACAGCTTCTGCATTCTTATCAAAACCTGCGGCCAGCCCCAAAGGATTAGGAAAATCTAGCCCCCAAACAGATGTCTTCAGAGCAGGATCAGCAATCGTTTTTTGTGATGTGGCAAGACCATGTTTAAGACACCACAAGGTAAAATTGTGTGCCGTCTCAGCCGGTAAAAGCCGGATGCACGGGCCGATAATATCAAAACTGTTCACAAAAACTCTCCTGAGGGTCAGAGCAAGGCGGTATTAAAGGCAAATCAAGATGGACTTACCATAGGCATACCCCCATCACCACCCCTAAGCTAATCCAGATACAATTTAACACATAACCTCGGATTTCTTTTAATTCCGTAGTTTGCAACGAAACCAGTGAAAATCTAATCAAGCCAGTCTGGAAACTGGTGCTTACCACCCTCACCAAGATTTAAATCAGCAGTTCGCACAACTGTAGCCAGAGATAAATCAGCATATAGATGAGGAAACAAGGCTCCCCCCTTTGAAGGTTCCCATTTCAAATCGTCCCCAAGGAGTTCAGCATCAACTTCGATTAAAATAAGGTTATCTTGACCAGCACGATGTTTTGCAACCGAACCACGAACCTGATCAGATCCAGAAAAATGTATAAAGCCATCAGCCTGGTCTTGTGAGGACCCAGCATAGCTTCCCTTTTCTTTTGCAAAGTTCCACTCTTGTCGCTTACAGACATGGTATATAAATCGACTTGCCATCCCAAAACACTCCTTAAATCGCAAAATGCGTTGCAATTTGCAAATATTCATCATTTTATTGTGATGCAAAATGCAACACCCATTCAACAATAACAACTTATAATTTCATTCCCCTCCGCCGCAAGTCCGCAGTTTCAAAGGGATTGACATCAATCTTAAGTCGCAAACAAAACAAGAAACACCACCAAAAAGAACGCGAACTGGCAGAAACACTCAGTTTTATTTAAATTTCCACAAAAATATCAATTATTTCAGAGTTGGAACAATTTTTATTTTTGTTTTATATCAGTCGCTTAATGCAAATGATTACAAAAATAATAAAAACTGGCACACTCCCTGCAAAGTACCCTTTCAGGAAGTCTATTGCGAGCTAGACGACCTAATACAAAGGAGAACACCATGGCACATCAAAACATGACAGCGAGCACCATCGGCAGCAGAGCATTGGCAACTGCTCTTGACGCCGTATCAGCCATGGGTCAATCGAATCAGTCAATGATATCGGCTTCTCCAGAAACAGCGATTTTCAATGTAGAATCGCCACAAAACGACTTAGGCGAAGAAAATATTCGGCAACTCTTCGTTTCTATGGCTGAGACAGAACAGTAACCCCCTCACGTTCTCGGCCATCTAAGTCGCTAAAGACTGTCTTTAGCCTGTGAAAGACAGCCTAATGGCGGGAAGGTAACTTCCCGCCATTTCTTTTTCAACTCCGCAGTCAATGATATCGCTTTTCCCACAAAACCGATTCACAAAATATCGTCTGTGGACACAATTTTCCATTCACCGGGCTGCAAACCATCCAATTTTAAATTACCAATTGATTCCCGCACCAAACGCAAAGTGGGAAAGCCTACGGCAGCCGTCATCCTTCGGACCTGGCGATTTTTCCCTTCACTTAAGGTAATCTTTAACCATGCCGTAGGGATATTTTTTCTCTCTCGTATAGGCGGTGTCCTGGATGGAAGGTCAGGCTCTGACGTCAAGAGCTCTACAGTACATGGTTTCGTCTGATACCCTTTGATTATTACTCCCGACCTAAGCTGATCTAAAGCACCATCGTCAGGGACTCTTTCCACTTGAACAAGATAGCTTCTTGGATGCCCATTTTTAGGGTGTATCAACCGATCAATAAAAGGCCCGTCGTTACTTAACAACAACAACCCTTCGCTATCCTTATCTAAACGGCCTGCAGCATAAACGCCCAGCGGTAAATCTATCTCGGCCAGGGTACGCTGCCCCGCCTCACCCGTAAACTGGCTCAAGACATCGTAAGGCTTATACAATGCAACATATAATAATCGAGATGGCGCACTAGCAAAACCGCGCTTCCTTACAGCCGCTTTCACCTTGGTTTTAGCGACAGTTTTGTTGGCCTGCCTCTTTCTAATTGGTTTTTTATCTTTTCTTTCAATCATTACAGTTTTCTACTGCAACAATGGCTTACAGTCACGTTTCAACTGTATGCTACGTACAAATACCCTCTAATTACCGACCTATCCCGCCTGGCGGGACGTTCATGCAATGGACAACTTCTACATACAATAAGTTTTTGGTCCTATTTTTTATCAAATTGAGGTATCATTCCCAAAGAGTACTCGTGTCACGTTGCATAACAACAACTGAATAGGTGACCGTACAATGCTTAAACATGCAGATATATGGAACGCCATAGATAGTTTAGCCGCGCAAAATTCTCTATCCCCGTCTGGTCTAGCCAAAAAAGCCGGGCTGGATCCTACTACCTTTAATAAAAGCAAGCGCATAACCCAGAAAAATAAACCTAGATGGCCAAGCACAGAGTCAATTTCCAAAATACTCGACGCAACAAATTCAACACTCGCCGAATTTGTTAATCTTGTTGGGGAAGAAAGTGCTGGCTTGTTGGCAAAACGAATTCCCGTTCAAGATCTCGGCCAAGCATCATCTTTTGGTCAATTCGATCATAATGGTCACCCCATAGGCGATAGCTGGGATGAAGCACTTTTTGCCCGAGTAAATGATACGAATGCCTTCGGTTTAGAAATAACGGGTAATGACTATGAACCCGTTTACAGCGATGGGCACCTGTTAATTATCTCCCCCAATGCGGATTTGAGAAGGGGGGATCGCATTGCTTTAATGACAACCAATTATGAAATCATTATCAAAGAGCTCATCAGAAACAGTCCATTGAAAGCCGAACTGAAAGGCTTGGCCCCATCGCATCAAGATATAGCGATACAAACACAGGATATCATCTGGATTGCCCGTGTGTTATGGGCCAGCCAATAAAGCTGCCTAACAGAACGTGGTTGCGGAAACACACAAACAAAACAACCCATCTTAACCATGTGTAAATCATAATTTTTACTCTTTTTAAAGGCTTTAGCGTCATATTTAAGTAACAAACGACACACTAACCTGTCGTCTAAGACATAAATTAAATTTAATTAAAGAGGCACTGACGCATGGCTAAACTGGACATGGATGGTCCCCTTAAGCTGGAAGAGAAGGTTATTCTCAAGGAAATAATCCAACCTATGCCTGGTTCATTTGCGCTCGGACACCTTGGTTCAGATCGAAGCTTTGAAGTCTTGTATGTTGGGTATGCCGAAAAAACCGTTCAGGAAACTCTGCTCTACTGCCTGAAAAAACGTGTTGGACAAGGCGGTTTAATGGACAAGCTAACAGGCAAAAACCAAATCAATGCCTTTAAATACAGCTATGCGAACTCACTTGAAGCCTGCTTTCAGAAGACATGTAAAAATTTCCACGACTTTGGCGGCTCAAAAAAGCTAAACAACAAAAATCATCCTGCGCCGCCCAAAGGTTCTGACTGGGCGTGCAACAAATGCACTGAAGAATTGTCAGCCAACTTCAAAATCAAAGCTGGCTAGCTTTTAATAACAACCAATAAAAAAAACCCCGGTCAATGTCCGGGGTTTTCTTTAATCTGCACACTTGTTATCGCCATTTTCGTCAATTAGACGTTAAGCAGAGAGATCTTCGCCGGCCAAAGCTTTTTCAATCAACTTGATACTTTCACCCAAACCATAAAGGGCAAAGAACGTCCCCATCCTAGGTCCTTGGGACTGACCAAGTAGAACTTCGTATAAACATTTGAACCAATCGCGCAGATTATCAAACTCGTGTTTCTTACCAATGGTATAAACTTCCGTTTGAATATCTTCTGCACTTGTTCCGTCTGGCAGACCCTTAAGAACAGACAAAAGGTCTTTCAAGGCTTCAACTTCTTTACCTTCCGGCGCACGATACTGAAGCTTTGGTTTTACAAAATCCTGATAATAGCGAACCGCAAAACCAACCAACTTATCAAGGAATGGTGCACTTTCAGGTGATGCTTCAGGGGCATACTGCTTGATAAAGCCCCACAAGCGATCCGCGTCATTCGCATTACAAACGCTTGCCAAATTCAAGAGAATACCAAACGACAAAGACGTCTGTTCAGACGGCACATTTCCAGTGTGGATATGCCAGGCAGGGTTTTCAAAAAGCTTGCTTTCGTCCTGCTCACCCACTTTTCCTTTAAATGTAATATAATCATCAACAGTACGTGGAATAACATCAAAGTAGAGCTTCTTCGCCGTCCGTGGCTTGTTATACATAAACAAAGCCAAACTTTCCTGCGGCGCATAGGTCAGCCACTCTTCCATGGAAAGGCCGTTACCTTTTGATTTAGAGATTTTTTGCCCCTGCTCATCCAGGAAAAGCTCGTAGGTAAAAGTCTCAGGTCCTTTGCATCCCAAAACTTTCTGAATCTTTTTACCCAACTTAACAGAATCAATCAGGTCTTTTCCCGACATCTCATAATCGACATCCAATGCGTACTGACGCATTGCCCAGTCTGGCTTCCACTGAAGCTTGCAGTGCCCGCCCGTTACGGGAACTTCGACAAGATCACCATCTTCATCCCGGAAAGAGATTGTCCCTGCATCAACATTCGTTTCCTCAACAGGCACCTGAAGAACTTTTCCAGTTTTCGGACAAATGGGCATGAAAGGGCTATAAGTCGCCTGACGCTCTTTACCCAGCGTCGGCAACATCACATTCATGATCTTGTCGTAGTTAGCCAGAATTTCCAAAAGCGCCTTATCAAACTGGCCTGACTGGTAAACTTCTGTGGCGGACAGAAAATCATACTGAAAACCAAAACTGTCCAAAAACTGTCTAAGACGGGCATTATTATGGTGCCCCAAGCTCTCGTATTCCCCAAAAGGATCCGGGACTTTTGACAGCGGCTGTCCGATGTTTGCAGCTAACATCTCTTTGTTTGGTAGATTATCTGGTACTTTACGGAAACCATCTAGGTCATCAGAAAAGCAAAAAAGCTTGGTTGGAATATCGCTTAGCTGTTCAAAAGCATTCCGCACCATTGTTGTACGGGCAACTTCACCAAAAGTTCCAATGTGTGGCAATCCTGATGGACCATAGCCCGTCTGGAAAAGAACATAGCCCTTCTCGGGCGTCTTCCCACCGATACGAGCCAATACTTTGCGCGCTTCTTCAAACGGCCATGCTTTTGCCTGCATAGCGAGTTCCTGGTGGTTAGACATCGTTTTAATCCCTCAAGGGTGTAATGTTGATTTAATGAAAGTCTTTCTGACGCTCTTCAATAACACGCCAGTGATGTGGAAATTAGGCGCAGGAAAGCCCCGCGTCAACTATAGTCGCTTAACTTAATTTCTACTCAATGCGCGAAGACGCATTGAAGCTACCGATATTTTATAAATAACAACAAATGTTCGCCGCTTGTTCTTTTTCAATAGCCATAATCGACGCCCGCTTTTATAAGAAGACTAAGCGAGCCTAGAACTAAGCCATGTGTTTGGCTCAAACGATTTATAAGACCTATAAATCTAACGAAATACAAAAGACGAGATAAAACACTAGAGTATATGACACCCAAGATATGACACCGGAACTTCCAACAGCAGAACAGGCCACAAACGACCAGGGCAATGCGATTATGATGCCCAAGGCCCCTCTGCTATTGTCTGGATTACGTTTTTCCGTATGGATTAGCCCCGACGGCGAAGTCGAAAGATTGCCAAATAGTGAAGCAGCTCGCCGTGTTACTCTTGAACCGCCAATGGTTTGCCATGCCAAATCCACAGCACAAAGACTGGGAATAGATCCTTTTCAGTCCTATGATGTTCTTGAGCTAATCGCTTTTGTACGCCCCGCAGCTGCCTGTACCCCAACACCACGGGGGCTTGCCGCTTTTATTGGTGCACCAGAGCCCACATCTATCGAAGCAGCAGCAATACTTCTTCATCAAACATCCGAACTCCTGTTGCGTGAACAGGCCTCCAAAGGCAGACAATACGATCCGTACGCCGCTGACATAGCCAGAACAATGATGATGGCAGGCTGGCTTTGGGGGCCGGCGATTCTATCTGCCATGCAGGAAGAAAACCTCCATTCACCGACCCTGAAACCCGGCCGAGGGATGCGTATTTGGGAACGTCTAGAAGAATGGAGTGATCACGCCCCCGAGGACCCGCCAAGGCATCAGTCTGTTAAACCAGAAGAGGCAAGACGCCGTCTCTCTGAGTTGCTTGGTGACGATGCCGAAGTTCGACCACAGCAAGTTGATTATTCAGCCGCCGTTTCCAGTGCCTTTGCCCCCAGAGATGTATCAGGAGAACCCAATATTGTCCTGGCTGAAGCCGGGACCGGTGTCGGCAAAACCCTGGGTTACATTGCACCCGCAAGTATTTGGTCCGAAAAAAATGGCGCACCGATCTGGATATCAACCTTTACCCGAAACCTGCAAACTCAAATAGATAGCGAACTCAACAGGCTTTTCCCGGAACGGCGTGAAAAATCGAAACGCGTGGTTATACGCAAAGGCCGTGAAAATTATCTTTGCCTTCTAAACCTTGAAGAAGCCACTCAGGCTCTGATGACCAAACCCCATGATGCCGTTGCCATCGGCTTGATGGCCAGATGGGCCTCACGAAGTAGAAACGGGGATATGGTCGGTGGAGACTTCCCAGGCTGGTTGGCAGATCTAGTTGGAAAAAATAGAACCCTCGGCCTTACAGACAGGCGCGGAGAATGCATCTATTCCGGCTGCCCCCATTACAGCCGCTGTTATATCGAACGCAATATCCGCAAAGCCAAACGAGCCAATATCGTTGTCGCAAACCATGCGCTGGTCATGATCCAAGCTGCGATGGGTGGTGGACGCGATGAAGGCTCTCTCCCCAGCCATTATGTATTCGACGAAGGCCATCACCTGTTTGATGCTGCAGACAGTGCCTTCTCTGCCCATCTGACTGCACAGGAAAGCCAGGAATTACGCCGGTGGATTTCCGGGGTGGAAACGGGCTCAACCCGTTCTGCCAGTCGTGCTAGAGGCCTAAAAAAACGACTAGACGATTTGATTGCAACGGATGACAGAACCCGTGATCTGGTCAATGAAACCGTGCAAGCCGCAAGACACCTTACCGGAGACGGCTGGGTAAATCGCATGGAAGACAACCAGCCCACAGGTCCGATGGAAACTTTTCTTTGTCATCTGCGAGAACAGGTTTATGCACGCACTGACCATGAAAATTCTCCCTACAGTCTGGAAGCTGAAACCAAACCAGCTATTCCCGGTCTCATAGAATCTGCGGCTGAACTGCGCTCTGCACTAGAAGAACTTCTGGAACCCATTAAAAACTTACGCCGCCGTCTGGAACAACGGCTTGATAATGAAGCGGACGAACTAGACAGCGACACTCGACGGCGGATTGAGGCCGCCTGTAAAAGTTTGGAACAGCGTGGTAGTAATCAGGTGCAAGCCTGGATTGCCATGCTAAGTGCTCTGGAAGAAGAAATCCCGGAAGATTTCACCGACTGGTTTTCCGTTGAACGTGCGGGGGGCAAAGATCTTGATGTCGGTCTTCACAGACATTGGATAGATCCAACAAAACCACTGGCAAACACTCTGTTGTCTCAAGCCCACGGTACAGTCATCACATCCGCGACACTCACAGAGGGGAGTGGTAATGAAGAAGGGGACTGGATTGGGGCAGAACGACGAAGCGGTGCATCCTTTGTCCCCGGCATACCAACACGCGCGCGGTTCAAATCACCCTATGATTACGTAAGCCAGACGCGTGTTTTTATCGTCAACGACGTCCGTAAAGACGATATGGATCAGGTTTCAGCCGCCTACCGAGAACTTTTTCTGGCATCACAAGGCGGGGCCTTGGGCCTTTTTACTGCCATATCACGTCTCAAAGCTGTTCATCAGAAAATGGGACCAGAACTTGATCGTGCGGGCTTGACCCTTTACAGCCAACATGTCGATAACCTCGACACCTCTACCCTCATCGATATTTTCAGGGCTGAGAGAAATTCGTCACTGCTGGGAACCGATGCTGTCCGTGATGGCGTGGATGTTCCCGGCGATTCCCTGCGTCTGATTGTGTTTGACCGCGTTCCCTGGCCACGGCCAACCATTCAACACCGTGCCCGTAAAGAGCATTTTGGCGGTAATCGATACAATGACAGCCAGACAAGGCTAAAGCTGAAGCAGGCATATGGACGCCTCATCAGACGTGAAAATGATCGAGGCATATTTGTCCTTCTGGATCCCATGATGCCAACGAGACTCCAAAATGCCTTTCCCGAAGGTGTATCCATACAAAAAACGGGTTTGGCAGATACTGTTGCTCAAGTCCGGGAATTCTTCGATACAACCTCTAAATAACCAGAAAACATGCGATCTTGACCTATAAAGATTGAGACCAAGCCTTTCATTTTATTCCTGTATGGAAATTTCTGTTTTTTTTACTTGCAAAAGCAAAAGAGGAAGAATAAACCTCACTCCGGAT